>NZ_JRPE02000001.1 GCF_000765825.2 Helicobacter magdeburgensis | reverse complement strand
AGAATCTAACACCACCTTTACACTTACACTTTGCCCTGTGATAGCATTAGATTCTCCATATACAACACAATCACTTATAAATGGAATCTGTAATAGCACTCCTTCAACTTCTTGTGGGATAACTTTTTCTCCACCTACATTTATAACCTCCTTTGCCCTGCCTATAATCTTTATATACTCTTCCCCATTAATAGTTTTTACTTCTACTAAATCCCCTGTTGCAAAATAACCTTTATCATCAAACACACTATTATCACTATTAAGATAGCCCAGTGCGTTTGTGTGGGATTTAAGATAGAGTATATTATCCATTATCTTGTAGTCTGCATTTATGATTCTAAAAAACTCTGCAAAGTCGCTCTCATCTGCTTGTTTGGTTTTAATGGCATTTGTTTCACTTGTCCCAAAGCTTTGTTTGAATCTTGTGTGTGGCAGGGCTTGTTGCAGAGATTCTAAAAGTTTTGAAGACATCTTTTCACTACCATAAATAACTAGCTTTAAATGAGTTAAATCATAATTGCCTAATCCAGCTACAAGCAAAAGTCGCAACAATGTCGGCGAGGCGGGCAGAATCTCTACTTTGTGTTTTTGTAAAGATTCTAGAATCCACTGCGGACTCCGCTCTTTTGGGATAATAAGGCTTCCACCGCTCCCAAAGGTATTTAGCATTACATCAATCCCTGCGATATGGTCAGGCAAATACACACTCATTATACGCAATGGATTTTGCCTTTTATTGCAATAAGATTCTAAAAGTGTGTTTAGATTGTGCACTATGGCTTTAGGTTTGCCTGTGCTACCACTTGAAAAAAGGATTAATCCGCCATTATTTTGCTTTTTTAAACTATCAAGCAAACTATGTGATTTTGGACTGATAGAATCTAGCTTATTTTCTTGTGTGTCTAGCACAAACTCTACCCCAAAATCTTGTAGCGAAATGTCAATATTTCGTGGAAGTAAGGGAGCTATAATGCACTGCTTTTTGCATAAAGCTAAAAATACTATGACATAAGAAAGGCTGTAATCTCCCCTAAGTGCTATCACTGCATTATTTGGGATTGTAAGCATAGTTTGAGAAAGACTAAAGGCTGACATTTTCTTGCAAAGCTCCGCATAAGTGTAGGGTGTGTCGTTGAGTATTAAGGCATTTTTGTCGCCATAGCACGACATTTTGTGCATAAATAAACTTACGCACATTGTAAATTCTCACATATAGAGATATGGCGAAATGATAAAGATTCATAATGATAGGTTGCATAGCAGGACTCATAGAGTGTTACCCCCCCCCCATTAGTAAGTCGCAATTTCTTAAATCTCTCACTCACTTCCAAAGATTCCACAATGCTTACTTTACTTGGAATCTTAAAGGGGGCGAGTTTGTCTTTGCAGAAAGTTCTTATGTATTTTTTTAATTCTAGATTCTGCGTTGTCTCTTTTGGCAATTCAGCTTGTGGCGATAAATGCGGGAGCTGCGAAAAATCACTGCGGTCATTACCGCTTAGGTAACTCCCTTGTGATTTTCCTTGCAACCCACATTTTTCACTCACAATCTTAGAATTGCTAGATTCTAAGTTGGCAGATTCTCTAAAATCACTCAAAAATACTTCCGCAGTGTTGCTGTCTGTGTTTTTAGAATCTAAGTTTGCAGATTCTGCTTTGCTAGATTTTATGTAATGATTAGAATCTAACACCACCTTTACACTTACACTTTGCCCTGTGATAGCATTAGATTCTCCATATACAACACAATCACTTATAAATGGAATCTGTAATAGCACTCCTTCAACTTCTTGTGGGATAACTTTTTCTCCACCTACATTTATAACCTCCTTTGCCCTGCCTATAATCTTTATATACTCTTCCCCATTAATAGTTTTTACTTCTACTAAATCCCCTGTTGCAAAATAACCTTTATCATCAAACACACTATTATCACTATTAAGATAGCCCAGTGCGTTTGTGTGGGATTTGATAAAAAGCTCATTATTTACAATCTTATATTCCATATTATCAAGGCGGATAAAATTATCCTTTGTTGTAGTCTGCGTGATACCTATCTCACTTGCTCCAAATGTTTGGTGAAATCGCACTTTTGGAAAAGCATTTTTAAGCTTTGCTAAAAGAGAATCTGACATTTTTTCCGTGCCATAGGTAATAAGTCTCAGTGAGCTTAAGTCATAAAGCTGCGTTGGGTTTGAAAGCAAAAAGAGATGAAGCAAACTAGGACTAGCGGGTAAAAGGGCGATTTTATAATCTTGAATACTTTTTGCAACCTCTTGCATATCTTTGCGATTTTTTAGAGTAATGCCACACGCCCCAAGACTTAGCACATTAAAAAGCGTATTTAGCCCACCTATATGATCAAACATAAGGAATAATAAGATATTTATACGCTTTGGCTTTTTCTCTAAAAAGCCTTGAAGCAAGGTGTTTAGATTATGCACTATTGCTTTGGGTTTGCCTGTGCTACCGCTTGAAAAAAGGATTAATCCGCTTGTGTGATTTGCCTGCAAGGAAGCGATAATGCTGTGTTTCTTATCTGTGTTATGCGTAGAATGCAAGGTGTTATTATAGAAAAGATAGTCTATCTGCCCTTCTTTTATGCAGGATTGAAGCATAGGAGAGAATATAGAATCTTTTGGGATAAGTGAAGCAGATAGCGGCGTTATAATAAAGCCATTTTCTACACACGCTAGGAAAAAGGCTAAAGTCTTTAAATCATAATCGCCGATAATGCCAATGACACTATTTGCCTTTATGTCATTTAGCAAATTTAGGGCATTGCGCGTAGAATCTAAAAGCTTCCCATAAGTGTGGCTTTGATCTTGTGCAATAAGACATATAGAATCTTGCTCAAAACTCTCAATCTTGCGTAAAAATGGGTGCGTGAAATTATAAGAATCACTACGCATTTACGCCTCCAAGATAAATAACTTGTGCGGTGATAAAATCACTCTTTTCATCTAAGAAAAACTCAATGGCATTTAGCACATCGCTAAACTCACCAAATCGTTTGATGGCTTGTTGGTTTAAAAGGGCGTTCATTTTTGCTTTAGGGACATTTTTGATTAAATCCGTTGGCACGGGTGTGGGACCAACGGCGTTTATGGTAATGCCAAACTCGCTTAATTCCTTAGCACATACTTGTGTGAGATTGACTAATGCGGCTTTTGAGGCGGCATAGGCGGCTTCTCCCTCTAAGCGTAGCGGGGTGGCGACTGTGGCGAAATTTACAATGCGGTAGGGCATTAGATTCTGCGTTGTCTCTTTGGTGTTTTTGCGTGGCAATTCAGCTTGTGGCGATAAATGCGGGAGCTGCGAAAAATCACTGCGGTCATTTATGTTTAATAAACTCCCTTGTGATTTTCCTTGCAACCCACATTTTTCACTCACAATCTTAGAATTGCTAGATTCTAAGATTGCAGATTCTCTAAAATCACTCAAAAATCCTTCCGCAGTAGAATCCTTATTGTTAGAATCTAAGATTGCAGATTCTTTAAAATCATCACAAACCGCTTCCGCAATGGCATTTTTCGCATTATTTTTAGAATCTAGCCCCTTAGATTCTAAATCCTTTACACGCTTTTTATAGTTTTGCACCATAACCTTTGAGACTTCTCGCAAGAAAAGAAAGCTACCAAATACATTTGTGTTAAAGATATTTTGCATAGTTTTTAGTGGTGTAGTAAGGATATGATTCATAGAAGCAATTCCGGCATTATTTAGCAACACATCAATCGTGCCAAATTCCTTTTTCACAGCCCTTACCATATTTACAACCGCATTTTCATCACTCACATCAAGGGTAAAATGTCTGTAATTTTTATGCTCTAAATTGCTTTGTGTCCGCGAACAGCCACACACAATATCGCCTTTATTTAAGTAATACTCGCTTAAATCCCTGCCTATGCCCTTGCGTGTCCCTGTGATAAGTATAACTCTAGGCATTTTCTTTGCTCTTTTCTAGGATATAAGCACTTAGGGTAGCGACATCTCTAAATGGTGAATTTCTTCCGCTCATTGTCTTTTCATCAGCTAAGACAAGATTAATGTTAAGCGTTTCAGCTAACATTTCCTCTAAGTCAGCGATAAAGCTTACAAGGGCTAGAGAATCTAAATTGCCCTCAATCCCATAGATTTTTGTTTCAAGCGTTGGATTTTTTAGATTCTCGTTTTCTAGCTCATCTGCTAGAGATTTGAGAGATGTGAAGATTAATGATTGTATTTGTGTTTGCATTTTTTTTGCTCCCTTATAAACTAATGTAAAGCTAAAAAATAGGAGCAAAAAGCAATGGGAGTTAAAGAGTTAGAAGTAGTCGCCCTCCTTTGGCAAGGTATCAAACTCGTGCTGTGTGAGTAAGATAGCATCATCATAGGCTTTGATAAGCACCCCTTGTGAATCCACTCTCAAAACCTTGCCAGATTCTATATTAGGCAAATCCACCTTAACAATCTTTGCTTCCCATACCTTATAATGTTTGCCATTATAAACTACTTCCGCTCCAACATAAGGCTGACTTAAGGCACGGATAAGGTTATAAATCCCAACCGCACTCATTCTAAAATCAATCACACCATCACGCACACCCCTTTTCCGCCAGAGATTGGCAATGGAGTGATTTTGCGGTGTAGCCATAGCAAAAAGGGCTTGAGCATAGATAGAATTGTGTATCGCCCCCCCCCCCAGCTAAATTTAGAGAATCTTGGCTTGTAGATTCAGGCTGATTCTTTTCTAGCGAATTATTTTTTGGCGTGATTTCCCCAAATTTCGCTATATTTTTTGGATTTTCCACAGCGGAGAGAAGAGCCGCAGTAAAATCGCAAATCTGCTTTTGCGCGATAGATTCTACCTTTTCACACAGGCTTTTAGCATTATCTTTAAAATTGATATTAAAAGGCACTTGTGAGATGATAGCCCCACTATCTGCCCCTTCTTCCATAAGGAAAAATGTGCTTGCACTTTGTGTCAATCCAAGAGCTAAAGCCCAAATGATAGGGTGGCGTCCGCGATTATGCGGCAATGCAGCAGGGTGATAGCCAATAATAGGATAAGAATCTAAAAGCTCTTTTTTAATGAGCGAACTCCAGCCAAAGCAATAAATCACATCAGGCTTACAAGAATGAATAAAATCAAGCGTGGCAGGGGAGTTAATATCTTTTGTGTATATGAAAGGAATGTGAGATTCTTCACACAATGGAGCGAGATTACAAAAATCAGCATTGAATGCGGAATGCTCCTTTGTCGCCACACCTACAATTTCAAGCTTCTTTTGAATGTGGAATCTTGTGATGAGTGTGTGAAGTGAAATGTATGAAAACTCAACGCAACCGATAAAAAAGATTTTCAAATGACTGCCTTTGTGTAAGATTTTAGTATTGTAACATAGTTTTATTTACTTATTTTGCCTTGCTTGTTTTGTGCGAGTTTGTTTTATGTGGATTTGGGAGTTTAAGATTCTAAAAATCCACATCATAAAATGCCTTTTTCAAAATCCCTTCAAGTGGGTAGCTTTTTAGAACTTCAAGTGCTTTTTGACTAGCCCCGCCCTCCCCATAGGGATTTTTCACATTTTGTAAAATCGCTTGAAACTCCCCGCTCATCGCATATTCACAGCTTTGTAAAATCTCCTTGCAGCTTGGTTTGCAATCAATCACAGAATCTGCCTTAATCCGCCCCTTTTGCCTATCGCCGATATTGATTGTAGCGACTTTAAAGCTTGGGGCTTCGCCTAGCCCACTTGAGCTATTCCCTACCACTGCATTTACAAATCGCATTGTGCTAAGATACCGCAGCTGCCCCATTGAAGTAAAGGCGATAGCATTACTATGTGTGCGAACAAACTCATCAATCATTTCATTTATAATGCGTCCATCGGTATCGGCATTTGCCTTTGTGAAAATATAGCCCATATCATAGCGGGTCGATAGAGATTCTAAAGCTTTAAGTAGCTCTTGGAACTGCTCTTGTGCGGTGGCATTTTCAAGCGTTACAGGGTGGAATGTGATAAGAAAATTTCTCTCTCTTAGCGTAAAGTTAAGGCTAGATTCTAGACTTGCTTTATCTAAAAAATCAAGTGATACGATGTTATCAATCCCAAATCCGCCAACATTAAACACACGCGATGGGTTTTCGCCTAGCTGAATCACACGCTTTTTATACGCCTCTGTGGCAACAAAATGAAGATGACTCATCTTTGTAATGCTATGGCGTATCGCCTCATCAATGAGCCCTTCTGTGGCTTCCCCGCCGTGCAAATGTGCCACAGGTATGCGACATATCATAGCACTTGCCACACAGGCAAAAATCTCATATCTATCCCCTAACACGACAATAATATCAGGCTTTAGCTCGTTATAAGCCTCACATATAGAGATTTGAGCTAGTCCCATAGCCTTGCAAAGCCCGATGGGCGTATCAGAGCTTAATAGAATCTCACATTTTTTATTGATAGGTAGGGTAATATCGCGATAAGTCAGTCCAAACTCGGTGCTAAGGTGCATTCCCGTGGCGATGATTTGAAGCTCTAAGTTAGAATCATTATGAATCTTATGTGCCAATGGAGCGAGTAAGCCCCACTCCGCACGAGTACCTGTTACAATGCAGATTTTACGCATTAGAGTTCTATCATCTCATCAGGTTCAAAGTCGCGGATTGCCTTTGTACCGATGACTTTATCCCATTCCATAGGGGAGATTCCCCCTGCTGGACGCTTTGTGTAGAGATTGCTTTCACTCAAAATCTCCCCTTTTTTGATCGCACAATTTGCCACGATTGACTTTCTAGCAATGGGTTTGTTTTTTGCTTCACTCGCACTTGTTTGTTTAATTCCATCGCCTAAGGCTAATTCTATCTCGCGTATGCCTTGCACCATTGCTTTTAACTCGCAAGGCTCTAAACTTGCCTTATGATCAGGTCCTTCCATATTTTTATCAAGCGTGAAATGCTTTTCAATAACCTTTGCTCCCATACCCACAGCCGCCAAAGGAATGGCAATGCCCGGTGTATGATCGGAATAGCCAACAGGCAGACGGAAGGCTTTTTTAAGGCTTTTCATCGCTTTAAGATTCACATCAGCAAAAGGTGTGGGGTATTCTGTATTGCACTGCAAAAGCGTGATATTCTCCCGCTTTGTGCCAGAATCTACAAGCACAGCAATGGCGGATTCTATCTCGCCTAGATTTGCCATACCGGTGGAGAGTATGACTTGCTTATTGTATTTGCCTATCTTGCGTAGGTAGGGGAGATTTGTAATCTCACCACTTGGGATTTTAAAAATCTCTAACCCAAGATTATGGAGCAAATCCACACTTTCAAGGTCAAATGGCGTGGAGAGAAATTTGATATTTTTTTGCTTACAATAGCTTATAAGAATATTATGTGTTTCTAAGTCAAGCTCAAGCTTTTTAATCATATCAAGTTGGCTTTCTTGCTTATTTGTTGTTTGGAGTTGATATTCGGCTTTTTGTGCATTTTTGCTTACACAATTTTCTGATTTGAATGTTTGAAACTTCACTATATCCGCTCCAGATTCAGCAGCGACATCAACAAGCTTTTTGGCGATGTCTATATCGCCATTGTGATTGACACCAGCTTCCGCGATGATTAATACCTTTGACATAGATATTCCTTAATGTGACGATTTTGAGAGAGTATTCTATCGTTTTTTCTCTTTAATCAATATAAACTTGTAGCCACAGCTCAAGGTTGCATAAAAGCCATAGCAAACGACTATAATCACCTTGATTTGATTGGTGGGCATTGATGAAGTGGGATATTTGCTGATTATTATAGATATGTCTATCTTTGGCTCTATTGCTTTGCAGTAGGCTAAGTAGCATATGTGATTGCGAACTGGAAAACCATTCTCTAATTGGAATAGGAAAGCCGATTTTTTGTTGATATACTAAATTGTAAGGCATATATTTTTGTGCTATAAGTTTGAGAATGAATTTGTTTTGTGCTAGATTTTGTGTTTTTGTCTTGGTATCAAGGCTGTTAAGGGCTTGAATAAGGTGTGTATCCACAAATGGCACTCTTATTTCTAGTGAATTTTGCATACCACTTCTATCTTGTCGTCTTAGCCATTTTTGAAGATATATTTTTTGACCTAAAAAAGTCATCATATTGTCAGTTTGAATCTTTCGTGTTTCATCTATAAGGGTTTTGTTGATGGGTTTAAGCGGGAGATTAAGAGTTTGTGATAGAAGTTGAGGTGATACATAAGCAAGATTCAATAAAGCCAAGCTAAGATTATCTATCATTTGGGGTTGTAATAAGTGCCATTGATAACCGCAAAATACTTCATCTGCTCCATCTCCTGATAGTAGCACTTTTAAGCCACATTTTGAAGCTAGATTGTTAAGTTTATTTGAAGCAAGTATATTTGGATGATGAAGTGGGAAATCCTCATAATAAATGCTTTGTTTTAAAAATTCAATGTTAAAAAAATCATCATAAATAAAAGAATGATTGTGGATTCCAAGTTGCGAAGTAAGCATATTTTGAAAATAGCTTTCATCAAGTGTTGGGATATGAAAATTTACACTAAAAGTTTGAAGGTTTTGATTATATTTGTGGCAGATAGTTGTTACAAAAGATGAATCTAAACCACCACTAAGTTGTATGCCGTAATTAACATCAGTTGGAATATGTTTTTCTATGCTTTTAAGAAGTATAGATTCTATTGTGTCTATATCTAGGGAAGATGAAGTGTTAAATGTGTCAAGTAGAGAAAAGAAAGGGGTTGTCTTACAGGCTAAAGGGCTATCAAAATATAATATCTCCCCGGGTAAAACGCTGTAAATATCCTTAAATAGCGTTGTGTTATCCAAGTTAATGCCAAGGCTTAAAAATTCTATAATATTCTCTTTTAAAACCTCAAACTTCAAAAAACTCTTAAACGCTTTAATTTCACTTGAAAAATACACTTTGTCGTGCTTAATGCAGTAATAAAGTGGCTTGATTCCAAAATGATCTCGTGCCAACAATAATTCTTGCGTTTTGGTATGAAAAATAGCAATGGCAAACATACCTCTTAGTTTTTTGAAGCATTCTTTGCCAAAATGATGATATGCATAATAAACCACTTCTGTATCAGATGTGGTCTCAAATGTATATCCAAGTTTTATAAGCTCATTTTTAAGCTCCTGATAGTTATAAATCTCTCCATTAAAACACATTATGTGTTCATATCCTTCCTTGAAGAAAGGTTGATTAGCCCTGTCATTAAGGTCGCAAATATCCAGCCTAGAAAATCCACAGCAAAACATTTGGCTTTTATAAAATTGAGGTTGAAGAGAGGGTGAGCCTCTATGCCCGATAGAATTAACAGATTTTTCCAAGAGCGAGAAAGAAGCGAGGCTATTTTGCCCCATAGTGCCAACAAAACCACACATTATTTTTCCTTTGATTTGGTAATTGAAGTGTTGTATAGAAATTTGTTGCGACAAATATTTCTTTTGACAAATGTGTGTGCAGAAATTGTGCAAAAATCTCCTATATGAATATTTGGAGCAATTGTTGAGCGTGTAGCAAGAAAGTTTTGCTGTCCTATGGTGCAACCACCAGAAATCATAACATAAGGACATAAAATTGAATGTTCAAAGATTGTGCTATCGTGTCCAACATTGACAAATTTATTAATAAACACATTGTCTTTAATTACACTATCTTCACCAATAATGCAAAATGCTCCTATAAGGACAGAATCTCCAATGTAAAATCGTTTTGGCAGAAGAGTGCTTGGGTGAATGAAAGTAAAAAATTTTGCCCCTTTGGCTTTAAGATTCTGATAGGTTTGAGCTCTTCCGGGGTTATTGCCAAATGCGATGAGAAAATAATCATTTTCATCTATGATATATTCATTTATTGTGCCTAAATATGGCTCATCAAAATTGGCTTTAGTATATTTTGATTTGTCATCAACTAAAAATCCTTTAATTTTTTCATCAGGCTTAAGATTGGATTTTAAGGCGGGATAAATATCTTTTGCCAAACCTCCGCTTCCAACAATAATGATATTTTTCACGCAGATTCCTTGGATAAGGAATAGCAGAAAAAGTTTAGCTTATGCCCCCCCCCCGTTAAAAATTCACCTTTTAAAGATTGCAAAAATTCCTTTTCAAGTGTGAGAATATTTCTGCTTCTCTCTAAGATTCTTTTTGCGGGGTTGCCAAAGTAGATTCCAAAAGGTTTTGTGGGGCGAACAACAAGACTTAAAGCCCCCACACTTACCCCCTCGCTTAAGCCACTACTTGATGGCAAAATCACGCTTCCAGCACCCACGATACAATGCTTTTGTAGGACAATCTTAGAGGTGCTAACGCTTTTAAAATTTGAGGGTATCATAGGATTGGTTAGGCTTTTCCCACTATAATCATCACTTGAGCTAAAAAGGCTTACGCGTTGCGAAAGTCCGCAAAAATCTTTTAATACAATGCCAACCTCCCCGCCAGAGAGACTAGCCCACGCTCCTATGTGGATAAAGCTACCTATTTGTATATTTCCGCTTAAAATCGCAAAATCATCAATACGGACATAATTGCCCACACTTATGCGTTCTGCATTATAAAGACTTGCTTTTTTTGAGATAAAAATATTTTTTGGATTTTTTGGAATCTTTATGCCTAAGTCTAGGAGTTCATTTATGCTGTAAAATCCATTCATATGGCAATCTTTACAGGATAAGATGAAGTGATATGTTTTGAGAAAGGGTAAAAAGATTTTGCTTGGAATCTAAAGAAAGAAAAGCCGGAGTTGCAAGGATAGAGATATTTTACTCTATCCCCCCCCCCCGTTAATTTTTTATCTATTTGTAAAGAGAGATTCTTATTGGAATAATGCGTGGCGGATTCTTGCAAACTACCTTGCGAATTGCTTTTGTTGGCTAGGCTTGGGCTTATGCGAGAGATATTTTGTGAAGCTTCTAGCGGATTGTTATAAAGCACAGAGTTTGGGGCTACGGCGGTATTGTGAGCTAAAATCATATTGCTCCCTAAAAAGCTTCCTTCGCCGATGTGGCAGTTGCCATTTATCACACTTGCGGTGGAGAGATGACAAAAATCTTCTACAACGCAGTCGTGTTCTACAAGGGCTTTGGAGTTAATGATACAAGCTGTGCCGATTTTGGCATTTGCATTCACAAGAGCGTGGTGCATAATGATACTTCCCTCCTTAAGATTCACTCCCTTTGCGATATAGGCAAGTGGGGATATGATAGTGGGAAGATTATAGCCTATGGCTTTAAGATTTTGGTAAATACGCATTCTATGGGCGGGTGTTTTAATCTGTCCAAGGGCGATAAAGGCGATTTTGACTTGAGTATATAAAGATTCTAGCAGTTCATCACCGCCAAGTATAGGATAGCCTAGCACTTCGCTAATGCCATTTTGCAAAGCAAAAGAATCTACAATGCCATAAATCTTAAAGCGATTTTCCTGCTCTATCACATCAATACAAGCCCTAGCGTGTCCGCCACCGCCGATAAGCACAAGCTTTGGCTTAATGCGATGAAGTATGTGGAATACTTTAGCCATTAGCTAGGCTTTTTAAGTTGTGGATTCTCGCACTGCTTGGGATATTGACAATCCTATCACGCAAGAATCTGGCATTTTTTAGCTCATCACTTTGGCAGTGGCGATACATACTTAGCTCATTATTAAGCTTCCAAATGGGGCGTGTCATAATGCCTTGAGCGTTGCTTTGCTCTAAAAACTCATCACGCAATGATTTAGAATCTAATAGCAGAGCATTAAGCCAAAAATTAGGCTGTGTGCCTACTCTAGCACCTATAAAGCTACAATGTGATTGTGTGGCAAAAAATGCTTCATATTCTTTAGCAATATCTTGCTTATCGCGTAAAAACGCTGGGAGCTGCTCTATTTGAGCTAGGGCTAGGGCTGCGTTGATATTTGGAAGACGATAGTTAAAACCTAGTGTGTCGTGTTCATACTCGTAAGGATGGGGGATTTTAGCCGTGGTGGTAAGGTGTTTGAGCTTTTTTGCTAATGCTTCATCTTGGGTAAGAATCGCCCCACCGCCACCGCAAGTTATGGTTTTGTTACCATTGAAGCTAAGGATACCACAGATTCCAAAGGTGCCGGTGTGGATTTGAGAATCTTTACTCTTTTGAGAATCTGCGTTATATACATAGCTCCCTAAGCTCTCTGCTGCATCTTCAACAAGTAAAACTCCCCATTCATCGCATATTGCTTTAATCTCTTGGATTCTTGTAGGGTGTCCAAAGGTGTGCATTGGCACACAGGCTTTAAGAATCTTGCCGCTTTGTTTATTGTAGGTAATACCCCCCTTTTTTATCGCATAAGATTCTAAAAAGGCTTTGAGTGAATGCGGGGATAGTCCCATTGTATCTAAATCCACATCAACATACACCGGAGCTGCCCCTGTGTAGGCAATGGCGTTGCTTGTGGCGATAAAGCTTAAGGGCTGGGTTATGACTTCGCATTCTGTATTGACTTCAAGGGCGTGAAGTGCGGCGTGTAGGGCGGAAGTGCCATTTGTGGCGGCTATGGCGTATTTGCTACCACAAAATTTTGCTATTTCCTTTTCAAATGAATCTACAAATGTCCCTACACTTGAAACAAAGCCGCTGTCAATACACTCTAAGAGATATTTTTTTTCATTCCCCATAAATCGCGGCTCGTGTAGTGGGATAAAGCCTTGTGGGCTGTCATAAAGATTGCGAATAAAAGTAAAAATAGTGTGAAAATCACTCATTATCACCCTTTGTGTTTTCTGCTAAAGGGCGACATTGTATCTTATAATCCTTTAAGATTGGCTTCTTAATTTCTTCCTTTTCCCATTTATCCATTTTAGAATCTTAAAAACTCTTGGCATAAAATAGGCTATTTTGTTAGCTCTACTTACCTTTTGCATATAAGGTTCTAAGGGCTTCAATAGTGGGCGGACATATTTAGGATCAGATTCAAAACTCATAGCACCAAAAGCATATATAGCCCTTACTTGCAAAAACTCTATGAGTTTATTTTTTAACGCGAATTGAGAATCATTTAAACTCTCAATATACGCTAAAAGTCCAAGACAAATATAAGTGCAGGAGTAGGCAAAATAATAGTGTTTAATCTTATAGCCATTTTGAAATGCCATAACAATACTACTCATAAAGAGGGGATAGGTTTTGCGATAGATGTTTTGAGATTCTCTGTGTGCTGATACTGAAGCGGCGTGATAGCGATAAATAAGCCCATAAAATGATGTTACTTTAATAGCTTTTGCCTTGGCAAAAAGGAGCATACCAAAAAGGGCATCTTCATTAGCAAGTGGCGTTGAAAAACGCAAATTGTCAAGGAGTGAAAATGCAAATAATCCTTGATGGACCCAAGAAAAGGAATCGGTATATTTCCATAGCTCAAGGGCAGTGAAGATTCTATTTTGGGCTTGTTCTTGTGTAAGATAAAGTGATTGCAAAAGGGGAGTGTGCTGCTCTTTGGGGATATTATCTTCATAAATATACTTCGTATCGTGCCATATAATATCGCATTCCCCTATGTTTGCTATACATTGTTCTATGCAATCAAGGCTTAACATATCATCAGAATCTACAAAATGAATATACTCAATTTGTTGTGGCGGTGTGGGAGAGTGAGAGAAAATAATACAAGATGATAGGGTGTAGTCAATGGGCTTATGTGGAAAGTCTAAGGGATTTTTAAGGGATTTTGTGCGGTTTGTGGAATTTGGGGAGCGATATGACTTAGATTCTAGCTTATGCCCCCCCCCCGTGCTAAATGCAGAATCTTTTGAATCTCTTAAATCTATAAAGGCATTGTGACTTAGAGCGGTTGCTTTAAGTGAGCCTTTTGATATAAAGATATTATTAAGAGACGATAAAGGCAAAATATCAAATCCACTTGATAGGTATTCAATCCCCACATTTCTCGCACTCCCTTGTCCTCCATTGCTTTTGCATATAAGTGTGATTCTGCAATCTTTTTCAAAATATGCTTTTGCTATATCAGTGCTTTTATCTGTGCTTCCATCATCTACAAGTATAATCTCTAGATTCTTATATGTTTGATGGATAAGAGAATCTAAGCAATCTTTTAAATACTTTTCCACATTGTAAATTGGCACGATAATAGCGACTTTTGGCTCTAGTTGCTTTACATTTTTTTGCATTTAATGCTCCTTTTGTGAGTTTGTTAGAGAAAATTATCACTTGGGATTATAGCAGGTTTATTGCCTTGGAGCAATGTATCAATCGCTACATTATAGGATATAGCTCGGCAGTTTTCACACGCACCTTTGGCAAATTTCTCGTGGAGTTTGGCAATCACTTCATTATGCCTTTTTGCATTCCATAAGTCTAAGAATCTCTGCTCGTTAAGATTGCCTAGGCTATATTCTTTGTTGCCTATAAGGGGTTGGCAGAGATACACTTCGCCATCATAGTTGATAAATACATTGCTCCGCATAGCAATGGCGTTACATAACACGCTTTTTTGGAGTTTTGGCAAGTATGTGCTGCCATAATGTCCCACACCATTATTTTTGACATTAATAAGATTTGTCGTGGCGGGGTCTATGTGTGAAAGTCCATTTTCTATCTGCTTTAATACGCTTTGCTTTTGTTCTTCACTCAAATCAATGGAGCGTTTCTCATAATCCACCGCAGGGATAAAGATAATATAATCAAAGCCCTCTTCCATAGCCTTTTTGTAGGTATTAAAAATCTCTTGGTAATTAATACCATTGATGACGCATCTTGCCCCAACGATGAGTTTAGAATCTTCGTTTTTTAGCTTTTTAGGCAGTGAGAATTGCCCCTCAAAGTGATGAGAGCCTACAATTGCTTTGTATTGCTCCTCTTTTGTGGAATACACCGACACGGCAATGTAGTTAAATTTTCTTAAAAGCTCGTAATGCTCGGGCTTAATGGCTACGGAGTTTGTGATAAGGGCGACTTCCATTTGTGAATCTAGCATCATTTGAGCATAATTGTGCCATTTGCTAAGGGTAGTTGGCTCTCCACCACCGGAGATATAGGCGGCTTTTGTGCCAAGGGAGCTTAAATCTTTGATTGTTTGGGTGATGACTTCGGGGCTTAGGCGGGATTTGTTTTGTCGTCTTTGTCCGTAGCTACAATGTACGCAGTTGTAATTACAGCTCGCACACCAGTGAAATTCCGCAGCAATGGGTGGTAAAGAGTTTAGTATATCCCCCCCCCCCGTTAAAAATTTTCTCTCTTATGCTTTCATAATGTGGAATAATTTTATTAGAATCTAGCAAGGTGGCGAGATTCACTTTTGGGCGATTTTTTTCTCCACTATTGATATTTTGTGTGGGGTTTGTGTGTTGTGAAGTTGTTGGCATTTTTTCTCCTTTAGATGTTGTAAATATCACTTTTGTATTTGGCAAGATTATTTGGGTTTGAAAACCAAGTAATTGTTTCTTGTAAGCCTTCTTTGAGCGTGTATCGTGGGCTAAAGCCTGTGAGAGATTGAATCTTTGTATTATCACACCACAAACGGAAGACTTCGCTCTTTTCGGGGCGGATTCTCTGCTTGTCTGTGATAAATTCCACATCACTTTTCATTAGCTCTTTAATAAGCTCTAGCGTATCTTGGATGCTTATTTCAGCATTTGAGCCGATATTTACAACTTCGCCTATGGTGTTTTGTGCTAAGGCTAGAGCGATGAATCCCGCACAAGTATCTTTGACATAGTTAAAATCCCGCGTTGGCGTTGTGTCGCCTAGTTTAATCTGCTTTGCACCATTTGCGATTTGTGTGATGATCGTTGGGATAACCGCCCTTGCACTCTGCCTTGGTCCATAGGTATTGAAGGGTCGTGCTATGGTAAGGGGTAGGCAAAAGGCGTTATGAAAACTCATCGCAATGGCATCTGCACCGATTTTACTTGCGGAATATGGGCTTTGAGGTTGTAATGGATGCTTTTCATCAATGGGGACATATTGTGCCGTGCCATAGACTTCGCTTGTGCTTGTGTGGATAATGCGTTTGACACCTGAATCTAGCGCAGCTTGACAGATATTAAGCGTGCCTTTAATGTTGGTATCTACATAGCTATCTGGTGCAACATAAGAATAGGGAATGGCGATGAGTGCGGCAAGATGAAATACCATATCCACACCTTTACAAATATGCTTACAAAAATGCGGATCGCGTATATCGCCACTTATCACTTCAATAGAATCCAAACAATCAATATCCTCAAGCCAACCCCACGAGTTAAAGGAATTATATAGGCTTAACACCTTAATTTTTGCGTTAAAAAATACTGAATCTGGTATTTTACTTTGCTCATAAAGGGCTTGTGTAAGATGAGAGCCGATAAAGCCATTTGCCCCTGTGATTAGAATCTGCATAAAAACTCCTTTTATTTTTATTAAAACAATGCATTGACTTGTTCAATAAAGTCCATTGCATCAACATTTGTGCCATTTATCACAATGCCAAAATGCAAATGCGCTCCACTCACTCGCCCCGTATCGCCGCTTTTGGCAATGACTTGCCCTTGCTTTATCATATCCCCTTGCTTGACTAGGAACTCATCAAGGTGAAAATACACACTATACACGCCAGAGCCGTGATCAATGTAGATTGATTTACCTGAAAGGTAGCGATCCTG
Source organism: Helicobacter magdeburgensis (assembly GCF_000765825.2). Classification (GTDB taxonomy): domain Bacteria; phylum Campylobacterota; class Campylobacteria; order Campylobacterales; family Helicobacteraceae; genus Helicobacter_C; species Helicobacter_C magdeburgensis. Next base: position 199,460 of record NZ_JRPE02000001.1, on the reverse strand, counting down.
CACGAGGGCTACTTTTCCGTCATTTGTAGCAAGAATAGGTGTGCCGATACTTGCGCGTAAATCTGTGCCGCCGTGGTAGCTATTTATCTTGCCATTAAAGATTCTAGCACTTCCATAAGGGCTGGTGATGACAGAATCTAAAGGTTTGATAAAAGGCTTATCCCACAATCGCCCTTTTGTGATGGTGGCATAAGTTTTCACAGCGGCATTTTTTTCTTGTTCTATGCGTTTTGCCACTTCATTAGAATAGCTGACTTTGTTGTTAGCAACATTGATTTGCTCCTTTTTTGGATAGTCTTTTTGGAGAATTTTGATTGTTTGCAGAGTAGATTCTGTTTGTTTTGGGCTATGCAGGGTTTTAACGCCCTTGTCATAATAGCCTATGGGAACAAAGGCGATAAACTCTCCCTTTTTGCTAGGGTGGGGCATATAGTGCAGTGATTTTTTGCCATTATTGTAGTTAAGCGGGGTTGGCGTGGAGGTTTGGTAAATAAAGATTGTGCCATTATAGGCTGTGGGGGCTTGAGATTTTTGGGATTTAGCATATATACTTGAAGTGTGGGACAGCACGAGCAGAGCCAACAAAGCGGCTTTAAACCGAATCTTGTGAAAAAAAAGCATATAAATCCTTTGTGTTATAAGAATCTAAAAAGGCGGAATTATAGCAATTCAAAGCTTAGATTAAAGAATGTTGCGTTAAAATCGCCCCTTTTGTTTTCTAAAAGCAAAAATAACACTTCAATTCACAAGGATACGCGATGTATGCAATTTTTAAGAATGGAGGCAAACAATACAAGGTCGTTGAAGGGAGCATTGTGCTACTTGATAAGATGAGCCTTGAGCCAAAGTCAAAGGTTGAATTGAACGAAGTTTTAGCCATTGTGAGTGATGATAAGGCACAAATTGGCGATCCTTTTGTAAAGGGTGCTAAGATTGAAGCGGAAGTCATCAATGAGGGCAGAGGCAAAAAGGTCGTTACATTCAAAAAACGCAGAAGAAAAGATAGCAAGACAAAAAGAGGCTTTAGACGCGATTTTACTCGTGTGAAGATTCTTAAAATCGTAGCAAAATAAAGGAGCAGAAATGGCACACAAGAAAGGTCAGGGTAGCACCCAAAACAACCGCGATTCAGCTGGACGCCGCTTAGGTGTGAAGAAGTTTGGTTCTCAATTTGTGCGTGCGGGGAATATCATTATCCGTCAAAGAGGCACAAAAGTGCATCCGGGTGATAATGTAGGGCTAGGCAAGGATCATACGATTTATGCGTTGATTGATGGAATTGTGAAATTCCAACAAAAAGACAAAAATCGCAAGAAAGTTTCTGTTATCCCCGCTTCTTAACCCCCTTAGATTCTGCATTACCGCAGAATCTAGCTATTTTAATTTTTTTCCTTTCTTAATTTCTTCCTTTTCCCATTTATCCATTTTAGAATCTTAAAAACTCTTGGCATAAAATAGGCTATTTTGTTAGCTCTACTTACCTTTTGCATATAAGGTTCTAAGGGCTTCAATAGTGGGCGGACATATTTAGGATCAGATTCAAAACTCATAGCACCAAAAGCATATATAGCCCTTACTTGCAAAAACTCTATGAGTTTATTTTTTAACGCGAATTGAGAATCATTTAAACTCTCAATATACGCTAAAAGTCCAAGACAAATATAAGTGCAGGAGTAGGCAAAGTGATAATGCTTGATTTTATAGCTATTGGCAAATGTATAGGCTATCTCTGTAAGATAGGGTGGATAGGGCTTGGGCGTAGAATCTTGCTTAAGCGTGTGGTCGCTTGTAGAATCTGCTCTTAAGCGATAGATATACAGGGGATTTGGCAGGATTCTAATGGCTTTTGCCTTGGCAAAAAGGAGCATACCAAAAAGGGCATCTTCGCTTTGGATTTGCGGAGCAAATCGGAGTTTTTCATATAGAGATATATGAAAAACTCCCCCCCACACACACGAGAAGCCTTCTAAATTAGCCCATACTTCATTTGCTTTTAATGGCTTTTGAATTGCTTTGGTATCAAGCTTAAGCCATTCTAAAAGACTTTGTTCATACGGGCTTGGGCTTATGCCATCTTCATAAATATACTTCGTATCGTGCCATATAATATCGCATTCCCCTATGTTTGCTATACATTGTTCTATGCAATCAAGGCTTAACATATCATCAGAATCTACAAAATGAATATACTCAATTTGTTGTGGCGGTGTGGGAGAGTGAGAGAAAATAATACAAGATGATAGGGTGTAGTCAATGGGCTTATGTGGAAAGTCTAAGGGATTTTTAAGGGATTTTGTGCGGTTTGTGGAATTTGGGGAGCGATATGACTTAGATTCTAGCTTATGCCCCCCCCCCCCCATAGCTACATAGCTAGAAGCAAAAGAAAATACATTGCCTGTAAGATAGTCTATATGATTGGCACTAAGGGCATTTGGCTTAAGCGTAGCGTGAAAGATAAAAGGTATAGATTGATAATTTGTGTCGTATGCTGGGCTTATAGAATCTGCTAGGTTTGGCGACAAAGCGGTGTTTGGCTGCAAAAGTGGAGTGATAAAAAATCCATCGCTTACATACTCAATCCCCACATTTCTCGCACTCCCTTGTCCTCCATTGCTTTTGCATATAAGTGTGATTCTGCAATCTTTTTCAAAATATGCTTTTGCTATATCAGTGCTTTTATCTGTGCTTCCATCATCTACAAGTATAATCTCTAGATTCTTATATGTTTGATGGATAAGAGAATCTAAGCAATCTTTTAAATACTTTTCCACATTGTAAATTGGCACGATAATAGCGACTTTTGGCTGATATGAACTTGTATCTTTTGACATTGTAACGCTCCTTGGTTGGTTTATTGTGGGGAATGCTTGGAATGATAGCATATTATTTTATTAATGTTATGATTTTGCAAAAATTAGAGTGTAGGAAAGTGTATGTTTGTAGATAGTGTGGATATTTTTATCGCTTCTGGTAAGGGCGGGGCTGGGGCTGTGAGCTTCCGCAGGGAAAAGTTTGCGATTCAAGGGGGACCTGATGGCGGCGATGGCGGCGATGGCGGCGATGTGTATGTGGAGGTGGATAATAATACGGATACGCTTTCAAAATTCCGCGGAGCAAGGCATTATAAGGCTAAGAATGGGCAGCCCGGTGGGGCTAGGCGGTGTAGTGGCAAGAGGGGGGAGGATATTACCATTAAAGTGCCTTTGGGGACGCAGATTCTAGATTTTGACACAAAAGAGATTATTATTGATATGGATAAATGCCCCAAGTGTGTGCGTTTGCTGAAAGGTGGCAAGGGTGGGCTAGGGAACTCGCATTTTAAAAACTCCACAAATCAAGCACCAACTTACGCTCAAAGCGGTTTGAATGGGGAGGAGCGACATATTGCTTTGGAGTTAAAGCTGATTGCCGATGTGGGGCTTGTGGGCTATCCTAATGTGGGTAAATCTACACTCATTTCCGTGCTATCAAACGCAAAACCAGAGATTGCTAATTATGAATTTACCACGCTTGTGCCAAATCTTGGTGTTGTTGATGTGGGGGATTATAGCTCGTTTGTGGTGGCGGATATTCCGGGCATTATTGATGGGGCAAGTGAAGGCAGGGGGCTAGGCTTAGAGTTTTTAAAGCATATTGAACGCACTAAAATGTTGCTATTTGTGCTTGATGTGAGTAGGGATATGGATATTTCCTTACAATTTGAAAGCTTGTGTAGTGAGCTAGAAAAGTTTTCTCCTACGCTTCAAACTCGCCCCTTTGGCATTGTGCTAAGTAAAAGTGATACTTTGGGTGGAAGTGAGATAGAATCTAGTTTTAACGCATTTGTAAAAAAGCATTTTCCTGCGATGTGGGGTTTATCGGGGGAATGTGAGATTGTAGCAGAAACTTTAAGGCAGGAGAGTTTAGATTCTATGTTTGACACACAGGGTGGTGTGGAACAGACACAAGATTCTAAAAATTTATGCTTTATTATGACAATCTCTAGTGCGACAAATCAGCGGATTGATAGGCTAAAAAGTCTTTTAGCAAAGAGTTTAGCAATTTATTCAACTCAAAATAAAACAAAGGAATACAATGAAAAGTAAAATAATATTGCGGGGGGGGGGGGGTATCTCTCAAAGCTAAAAAATAAAATAAAAAGCCTTTGTGCTTTCTTACAGATAAATAATTTCTTTGTTTATGCTAATTTTTTAAATATTGACACAAACTTTTTTGGGGGTGAGCTATGCTAACCTCTAAAGTTTTGTCATTGGTGCAGGGGCAGATAGATATATTCTTTTTCGGGCTAGATTCTCTAAAGCTAGAATCTAGCGATGTGGCAAGGGCGTTAGAGGCGTTTGAGCAATGTAATAGGCGGATTTGCCTTAAGTATTATGAAGCTCAATTAAGTATTGAAGATTTTTATCATTCTGATAAATATGCGGTATTTTTGTATTTTCTCTCACATACGCTCTACAAAGCAAACAAGCCTAAACTTGCTACAAAGGCATATTATTTGAATAAAATTTTGCACGGCGTTGATTTGTTTTATGAGATATGTCTGCCCGAAGTGTTTTATCTCACTCACCCTGTGGGAAGTGTATTTGGCAGAGCAGAATATGGGAATTATCTTTGCGTGTATCAAAACTGCACTATTGGGGGCGATACACGAGATGGCGAGATATGTTATCCTACTTTGGGGGAAGGCGTGGTGCTATGTGCGTCAAGCAAGGTTATTGGGAGATGTCAAGTTGGCGATAATGTCATCTTTGGTGCAAATGCGTTCATCATTAACACAGATGTGCCGAGCAATTCCATTGTGGTTGGCTCGTATCCACATCATAGAATCTTGCCTAGCAATCACAATGTGCTAAAAGAGTTTTTTGGGATAGACAAAGATTCTTAAATAAAGATTCTAAAGACTAGTTTCTAATTTTACTTAAAAAGTCTTTAAGTCTTGGGGTTTGGGGGTTTTCAAAAATCTCTTGTGGAGTGCCTTGCTCTATGATTTTACCCTCACTCATAAAGATAATGCGACGCCCCACTTCTCTAGCAAATCGCATTTCGTGCGTTACACACACCATACTCATACCCTCATTGGCTAAATCCCGCATTAAATCAAGCACTTCGCCCACCATTTCAGGATCAAGCGCAGAAGTTGGCTCATCAAAAAGCATAACTTCAGGCTTATTCATAAGTGCTCTGGCAATGGCTACGCGTTGCTTTTGTCCGCCGCTTAGGCGGGAGGGATACACATCTTGTTTATCAAGCAGTCCTATGCGTTTAAGCAGTGTTTGGGCTTTTTGTTTAGCTTCATTTTCATTTAAGAGTTTTAAAAGTGTGGGGGCAAGGGTGAGATTTTGCAAAACGCTAAGATTATTAAAAAGATTAAAATGTTGAAACACCATACCCATTTTTGTCCTAGCCTTGTTTAAATCCCAAGAATCTTGCTTGTGTTGCGGGAAAATCATCTTATCATCAAGCCAAATCTCGCCTTCACTTGGTGTTTCTAATAGATTCAAACAACGCAGCAGGGTTGATTTACCACTCCCACTTGGTCCTATGATGACGACCTTTTCGCCCATTTTAATATGGAGATGAATATCTGCTAATACAAGCTTAGAATCAAAATATTTTTTTAGCCCATTAATGCGTATCACTTGCTCGTAACTTCCTTTCATAGAGTTTCACAAGATAGCTCGCACACATTACAAGCAGTAAGTAGGCTAGGGCTAGGAAAAAGTATGGAAACATATATTCATAAGTCGCACTGCCTATGCTTTTAAACGCATAGGTTAAATCGTGAACCGTGATGTAGTTTGCCACGGAAGTTTCTTTCAATAAGGCGATAAACTCATTACCCAAAGTCGGCAGGGAATTTTTCAACGCTTGGGGGAATATGATATAACGCATACTTAAGCTTGAGCTAAGTCCCAACGCCCTTGCGGCTTCATCTTGCCCTTTATCAATGCTTAAAATCCCACTGCGGATAATCTCACTCACATACGCTCCACTATTTAGCCCAAAAATCACCACCGCCACAAGCAACGCACTCATACCCTTTAGCCCAAAGGCTGGGAGAATCACAAAGTAGATAAAAAGCAACTGCACCACAATAGGTGTCCCGCGGAAAAATCCAACATAGGCTTTTAGAAACACACATAAGATTCTATGCGGGATTGAAGGGGTTTTGTGCGTAATGGCAATGGCTGCAAGTGTGCCGATAATCACGCCAATGATGAGAGCTGCAATAGCAAGCAGCAGTGTCGTGCCAAGCCCTTCTAGGATAAGCTTATAGCCGCCATTTGTGATAAACTGATGATAGAAAAGCTCGTATTTTTGTGTGAGTTCCATATAAGCCTATTGTGCGTAATATTTATTGATGATAGATTCTAATGTGCCATCTTGCCGTATTTCATTGAGAATGGCATTTATAGAATCCTTAAGCTCTTTATCATTAGGTGCTATGCCAATAGCGTATTTTTCATTCGTCAAGGCAATATCAATGAGCTGTGTGCCACTATTTGCCTTGATAATCTCACGCGCTGGCATTTCATCAATAATCACAATGTCAATCTGCTCATTTTTCATAGCAATTGCAGCTAATGCCCCATTTGAGAAGCTTTTTACCTGTGCGTTATGGAATCCTTCAAAGCCCCAATCGCTATCACCTTTAGCGTAAAACTCGCCTGTTGTGCCTACCTGCACACCGATTTTAAGATTTGGAATAGATTGAAGTGTTTTTAAAAGCTCTTCTTTTGTGGCGATATTTGCAAATCGTGTATCATTAGCCCTAGCAATCACCATTTGTGAAGCACTAAAATAAGTTTGGCTAAAATCAATAACTTTGGAGCGAGTGTCGTTAATCGTTAAACCTGAAAGGGCGATGTGTGCGTTACCACTTGCAAGTGAAGTAACCACAGAATCAAACTCCGTATCTTTAATTACAAGTTTTTTGTTAAGCTTTTTGGCAATGACTTCAGCAATATCCATATCAATACCCTTAAATTCCTTGCCATCAATATATTCAAAAGGTGCAAAATTTGCCGAAGTGGCTACGATGAGTTCATTATCATTACACGCATTGAGAGTAAATATACCTAGCGTTGCCATAAGTAATGCCAGGCTTTTAGCCCATAGCGTGAGCGATCTATAAGATTCTAGCAACTTTATCAATGTTTTCATTTGAATGTCTCCATTAAAGATAATTTAAGATTTATAACATAAAGGGCTTAATTGTAATGTCTTAAGCTTAAAATAAAGCCTTGAGCTGTGATTTTTGGCTAGATTTATGCGAAATAGTATAGAATCTAGGCAATTTTGGTGTGTCTTGTGGGGCATAAAGATACTATTTGAAGTTAAAAGGTGCAGATTCTATGTGGGTAGCGGGGATTGATGAAGCTGGGCGAGGCTGTATTTGCGGGGCATTGTTTGTTGCTGGTGTGATTGGGAGAGAGGAAAATATTGCACATTTTGGTGCAAAAGATAGTAAAAAGCTATCCCCAAAGCAAAGAGAGCGTATCTATCAAACTTTGTTAGAATCTCAACATAAGGGTGAAATAGGGCTGTTTGTGGCACAGATTGAAGCGTGGGAGATTGATAAGCTTGGTTTAAGTATTGCGATGAAAAATGGCATAGAGCAGATTCTATGTGGGATTGCGGAGTTTGCTATTTCACAGAAACTTATAGGGCAGAATGTGAGACAAAACACCGCAAAACACAATCTTTTAGAACAAGATGTGGAGCAGAATCTCACAGATTCAAAGAATGCTTTACAGGAAATAACAATAGATGGCAATACAATCTTTCACGCTAAAATTCCACATATCCTTACGCAAAGTGGCGTTAGGGTGCAAACTATGATTAAGGCTGATGATGTTTTGCCCATTGTATCCTGTGCGTCTATCGTGGCAAAAGTGAGTAAGGATAGGCAAATGCGTGAGCTTGATAAGCTGTATCCGCAGTATTTTTTAGCCAAAAATAAGGGCTATGGGACATTGCAACATAAAAAAGCCATCGCCAAAAATGGATATTGTCCCCATCACCGCAAAAGTTTTAAGATTCTTATACAAGAATGTTTATTTTAACTTAAAATTAAATATAAAAGAGATAGAATCTAAGTCGCTTTCAGTTTAAAATAAGGAAATGGGGGTTTGCTATGTTGCCGAGTTGGAGTGAAAAATTTAGCGTTCATCACGAGATTATTGACCAGCAACATCAAATATTATTCGACCTTGCACATAAGGCGTATAAGATTGCCAATAGCCATACTACGCGCAATGAAGTCAAGGATATGATTACCCAATTTTTTGATTATATGAAGACGCATTTTAAAGATGAAGAGCAGTATATGCAGGCTATTGGCTATCCGCGTTTGGAAGAACACAGAAAGATTCACAGAAAAATCGTTGCTGATATGGCAGCTATGGTAAAAAGCATTCACTCGGCAAATGAGCTAAAAGACAAAATTATGATTATGGCGCAAGATTGGCTTTTGACACATATTTTGCAAGAGGATATGCAGATTGAAAAATATCGCAAAGAAGCCCAAAGCAAAAATCCAACCAAACAACCTCAAAAATTTTATCTCTATGTTTGTGCGTGTCCGGGCAAGGAGCATAAGCTTACAGAATCTATGCATATTTTTGTGAAAAACAGCACACAAAGTATCCGCTGCAAAGAATGTCAGCAAAGCATTAAGTTTCAAAATGCACTTGGGTAAATCACTTGGCTTAAGGAGGAGATATGCTACCAGATTGGAGCGATGATTTTAGCGTTCATCACGAGATTATTGACCAGCAACATCAAATGCTTTTTACTTTGGCTCATAAGGCGTATCGTATCGCTAATAGCCCTAGTTCAGCCAATGAAGTAAAGATGATCCTTATTGAGTTTTTTGACTATATGAAAACGCACTTTAGAGATGAAGAGCAGTATATGCAGGCTATTGGCTATCCGCGTTTGGAAGAGCATAGGAAGATTCACCGCACAATTGTTGCCGATATGGCAGGAATGGTGAAAAATGTGCATTCTGTGGAGATTCTAAAAGAGATGATTTCAACAATTGCTAAAGATTGGCTTTTGACACATATTTTGCAAGAGGATATGCAGATTGAAAAGTATCGCAAAGAGCAGTTAGAGAAAAATGCGAGTTGTGAAGTGCGAGATGTCAAGTACTACTATTATACTTGTGCGTGTCCGGGCAAGGAGCATAAGCTCACAGAATCTATGCATATTTTTGTGAGTAATTCTACCCACCCAATTAATTGCAAAGAATGCCATCAACGCATTCATTTTAAAGCACAACGCTAGAATCTTTGGCTAGAATCTTACCTACCGCTAGATTCTAGTAGCTCATCTTAAATCTATAATCCAATTTGAATCTCACTTTTTCCTTGAGTGATAATATTTGTATATTGCTTATAGATTTTCTTATAATCAGGCAGGATTGCGTTGTTGAGATCGTTAAACCACATTAGCTTAAAATCCTTAAAGCGTGAATTGTAGTAGGTATAAATCAGCTCTGCACTAGGATTTTTCACTTTCACCTTGCCATTTTCAAGCTTCTCAATCTCCACGCTTCCTAGCATTCCTATGCGTTTATTTGTGCCTTTTTGTGCGGAGATAAGATTCCCAAGTGAGTAAAATACTAAAGTATCTCCTATGTATTCTGCGGGTTGCACAACGTGCGGATGTGTGCCGATGACTAAATCCACCCCCAAATCCGCTAAAAGCTTGGCATATTTTTTCTGCTCTGCACTTGGCTCAAACTCATACTCAATCCCCCAGTGCATTGATACAATCAGCAAATCCACCTTGTCTCGTATAGCCTTAATGTCCTTTTCAAGCATTGTCTTTGTATAGACATTCACAAGATATTCCTTGCCCTTTGGAACAGGGATTCCATTTGTGCCGTAAGTGTAGGCTAAAAGTGCGTATGTAATGCCATTTTTTTCTAGAATCTGTGGAGTATCACGCATTTTTAAGGATTCATAGCTTCCAGCGGTGAGAGCAGGTTTATCTTTCCAATACGCAAGGGAGGAGCGTATAGCCTTTTCACCCCTATCAAGCGTGTGGTTATTAGCTAGAGAGACAAGATTAAAGCCTAAAGAGAGCATATTATCGCCAAATTCTTGTGGAGAGTTAAAGGCGGGATAAGTGCTTAAGCCAAGCTCTTTGCCGCCTAGAATCGTCTCTTGATTGTAAAAAGCAAGGTCATATTTTGGGACAACATCTTCAAGAGCTTTGAGCATAGGGCTAAAGTCGTAATGGTTATTTTCTCTTTTTGCATCATTATACACAGAAGCGTGTAGCAGGGCGTCCCCAGCCATAATAAGCGTGAGTTTAGAATCTGCGTAAGCAGAAAGCGAAAGATTTAAAATGACACAAAATACAAAAAGCAGTTTTTTCATTGATATTCCTTTGTGTTTGGGATTATATTGCTTTAGGGTTATGGCTAGATTCTAGCGTGTTAAGAATCTGCTGAATTGCGTTTATATCTTTTAGCCCTGCGGATTTTTCTACGCCAGAGTTTATATCAAGTAGAGAGGGTTTGAGTGCTAGAAAGCTTTTTAGATTCTGCGGGTTAATGCCCCCAGCAACGCACAAATACCGCTCCTTAAGCGATAAAAGCACATCTTTTGCTACACTTTTGCCAGAGCCTCCCCCCTGAATACTTTTAGAATCTATAAGGCAGAATGCTCCTGCGTATTCCTTGCTAAAATCCGTTAGATTCTCTACATTTTGTGCCACATAGTAGCAATACAGGGCGTCTTCAAGCGAAGTGTTGGCATACATTTTTGGCGTTTGTGGATTAAGGCTATGGAGCTGAATCCCATCAATATAACCCTCTTTATACAGAATCTTAGCGGTGTTTAAGGAGTGTTTATCATTCACCACAGCTATGCGTAAAATATGCGGATAAAGCTTTTGCAGGGCTTTTGCTATGTTTTGAATCTGTTTAGATTCTATAAAACGCGGAGAGTTTTTAGCCAAAATAAAGCCTAGCATATCTAACCCACCATAAGTTCCTAACTCGCCTATTTGCAGGGCATCATCAAGGCTTGTAATACCGCATATTTTAATAAGAGTTTTCCCCTTATGCCATTTGTGAAACACATCATTGTAGAAACGTGGCTTTTGTGTAAAGCTAAGCTCAAAGGCTGATTTAAGCGATTGAATAGCGTGAGTTGGGTTTTTGTGAGCCACAAGGTAGCTGCCACATAATAATCCATTAAAGCCTAGAGAGCCTACCATAAAGCCACTTGAAGCTGAATCTATGCCAGATTCAAAAATGACTTTGCTTGTAGGTAGAGAATCTTGTAAAGATTGTCTTAATACACAAGCGGAGGGTATATCAATCTCAAAAGTATGGAGATTGCGTGAATTCACACCCACAAGGGCGGGCTGCAATGGAGCGATAAAGTCAATCTCTCTTTGATTATGCACTTCAAGTAAGGGCGTAATGCCAAAGGATAAGCATTTTTCATAAATCTTTTGAAGTTGCAAAAAGCCATCTTTTTCATCAATAAACATCGCCGCAATAAGCAGCACCATATCCGCCCCAGCACGATAGCTAATCTCAATTTCTTGTGAATCTTGTATAAAATCTTTGCGTAAAACACAGGCATTTGGATAAGCGTTTTTCACCTGCATTAAATCTCTCAAACTCCCATTGAAATGTCGCTCTTCACATAGCACTGATATAGCTGAAGCTCCGCCATTAAGATAGTTCTGTGCTAAATGTGTAACTGAATGTATATCCCCTATATGCCCAGCTGAAGGCGAGGCGCGTTTAATCTCGGTGATAATGAGTGGCTTATCTAGCTTTGGTGGGATAAGTGGGTGGATTCTATTTTGTGGGATAGCGTGTCCAAAGTCTAAGCCCTTTGTGGCGATATCTTGTGAGCGTTTGGCGATAATTTTAGCTAGGACTTCTACCATAAACTTATGCGTTCCTTAAGTGATATGAGATAGGTGGATAGGGCGTATTCTAGCACAGCTTAGGCAATATTAAAAATAATATGAAAGATTGAGTGTGCCTGAATATGTCTTAAACTGTATTGGCGATTGAGCGTATAGGGCATAAAGACTAAGTGAGATGTGCTTATGCAAAGGCACAGAGCCACCTAAATGAAGCGTGTAACCAAGTGTTTGTGGGTTTGTAAAATAAAGTGGTGAATTGCCAAAATAGGCTGTTGTTTGCTGTGTGGGAGTTGGGACATATTGTAGATTTAGCCCACCAAAGAGAATATGACGAGATCCAAAATAATAACGCATTTGAGTGCCTAGCAAGAGACTTAGCGTGTGGTGTTGCTGGGCTTTAAGAGAAAGCGTAGGTATATTGGCGTTATTTGCTTGAGATTCAGCAAATGTCCCCTGCATACCAAGTGTGTAAGAAAGCCCTAAAAATGGCTTAAAATAGAATCTATGATAGTTTATGGGATAGCCAAGTGTGCTTTGCAATCCTAACTCGTTGTAGGAGAGTTTGCCCTGAAAGGTGCTTGAGCTAAAAAGGACTTCGCGTTTGTTTGTGTGCTGTGTATTGCCATAATAAGCAAGGAGTGTTAGCTCAAGCTTTGGCAAAGTGAGCTTGCTATATGTGCCGATAAGCAATGCGGTTGAGTTAAGGTGGGTTTGTGTAGAATCTAAAGCACTTGTGCTTTGAGAAGTCCCATAAGTAGCAAATGCGTTCAAAGAATATAGTCCTTGTTGCAAAGTAGCACTTAGGCTTGTGCCATAAAGTGGGGTGGAGAGATTTGCACTATTTGCATTTGAGGCAAAGGGAGCGAGATTAAATGAAAATCTTTTCATCGGTGGCTGATAGATAAGGGGCAAAGTAGTATTTTGCATAATGCTCCAAAGGCTTAAGCTAGGGGCTTGTGTGCTTAGCATATTTGCAGAAGTGTCAATATTGGAACTCAAATTTGTGAGAAACGCCCTATTGCCATAAGTATAAAGGCTCTTTGAATCTTGCTCTAGATTGCTTTCAAGGCTTGTTAGAATGCTATTTTGATTTTTATCTAGGCTTTGGAGAAAGGTATCAATAGCTTGGGTGTTCTTTTCAAGCTTGATAGAGCCATTGCCTTGTGAGCTAGAGTTTATGAACTCACTTTTGCCCCCACCGGCTAAAATCTCCATATTTGTATTTCTACTTAATGTGCCTGTGATAAGCTGATGTGAGCCTAGCTCTGCTCCGGCAATATCTACTTGAATCTTGCCTTGATTATTGACATTGCCGATAAGCTGCCCTAGTTTGCCATTATATGCGCCAAAGATAAGGCTACTATCCGCGGCATTTGTCATACTGCCATCTACCTTAATGCTCCCACCATAAATCTGCACATTTGAGTGTTCTACACGGGAAAGTTCCTCACCTTTTTGATTAATGAGTTGCCCTGTAATGTGGATTTCTCCTCCATAATTGATAAGATTCCCGCCACCAGGCGATGTAAAATCAAACCCACCATCATTTTTTGGTTTGCCCCCATTATAAAAATTACCCTGAATTGTTATTTTGCCCTCTGTATTTAAAAAATTTGAAGTAGCTAGACTAATACCATTAGGACTTGCTCCTACATTCCACACTTCACCTTGGAGATTCAATGTTCCATAATTATGTAAAGTATTATGAATCCGTATGGTATCAGCCTCTACTCTCATTGTCGCATTTTTGTCTATAAAAGCTTGAGAATCTAAGATGAAAAAATCCATATTGGTAGCATAAAGATTTGCTCCATTACCTAGATAAAGATTTGCTTGGCGTGAAAGAATCATTTTTGAAGATGCACCAAACTCACTTGCATTAATTTTTTTACCTTTTTGTAAGATGATTTCAAGTGATGCGTTAGTATCAAGCATCAAACCTTTTTGAAATGATATTGTGTGAAAATCGTTGATTTCTAGGTTTGAATTTGAGCCGACATTGAGCTTTCCAATATAAAAAATGGATAATGTTTGATTGATAGGGTTTTGTGGTGTGATAGCGTGAATAGACAAGTGAGAAGCCCCGCTACTTGTAGAGCAGCTAAAATCGTAAGCATTATTAATAAAATCACCGGGTAATCCTGCGTAGCAGTATTGATTTCCACATTTTGCAATGAGATTGTGGCTTTGGCTTACTCCATTTTGCAAGGTTATTTGGCTAGGTAGTTTGCCTGTGTAGTCTATGCCATAGAGAAAAAGTGGTGCATATAGCACAACGCATAGAATCTTAAGGCGATACAAAGATGATAATCGCCACAAAGGCAAATTAAGCTTCAAATACATTCAACCCTCAAAGTAAAAATCCGCGGATTCTATCCCAATATATCTTAAGGCAAACTGCATAAAAACCACAAAATCACGCAAAAATCATTACAAAATGAAACATATAGAATTTTCTCACATTAATGATGTTACTAAACTGCCATATTTTTCAAAAAAGTTAAACATTTATTTTATTGCGTGATAGGCTTTAAGTTTGAAGTGTTTAGACTTAGAGCCGTAATCCATTCTAACTTAACAAAGGAGCATTATGAATAAGATTCTCAGTATAGGGTTGTGGGCGATTGTTTCGCTCATTGGTGCTTACTGCTTTGGTGTCTTGGCGTTGCATACGGGTGAAAGCATTTCAGCAGTGTGGATTGTGGTAGCGGCGGTATGTATTTATGCCATAGCGTATCGCTATTACTCTAAATACATCGCTTTTAAGGTGTTAGAGCTTGATGATAATCGTGCGACTCCTGCGGTTGTGAATAATGATGGACGCGATTTTGTGCCGACAAATAAAATCGTGCTTTTTGGACATCATTTTGCTGCGATTGCTGGAGCTGGTCCGCTTGTGGGTCCTATCCTTGCGGCACAAATGGGATATTTGCCAAGTATGATTTGGATTGTTGTGGGCGTTGTGATTGCTGGGGCGGTTCACGACTTTACCGTGCTTTTTATCTCTATGCGTAGAAATGGTAAGTCTATTGGTGAGATTATCAAACTTGAGCTAGGCAAGGGTGTGGGAAGTATCGCAATGGTTGGGATTCTAGGCATTATGATGTTGATTATTGCGATTTTAGCTCTTGTGGTTGTCAATGCCTTGGCTGAATCTCCTTGGGGACTTTTCACAATCGCTATGACAATTCCCATTGCCATTTATATGGGGCTTCATATGCGTTTTATCCGCCCGGGTAAAATTGGCGAGGCAAGTATCATTGGCTTTATCCTTTTGCTTTTAGCCTTGTATTATGGGCGTGATGTTGCGGCAAATCCGCAGTTGGCAGAGATTTTTACACTAACTCCGGTAACACTTACTTATGTAATGATAGCTTATGGCTTCATTGCGGCAATTTTGCCGGTGTGGTTCTTACTTGCTCCGCGTGATTACCTTAGCACATTCTTAAAGATTGGTGTTATTGTGCTTATGGCTGGTGGAATCTTAGTCGTTATGCCTGAAGTGCGATTTGAAAGCGTTACAAAATACATTGATGGCACGGGACCTGTCTTTAGCGGACAGCTTTTCCCATTCTTGTTTATCACCATTGCTTGTGGGGCGATTAGCGGATTCCACGCTTTAATCTCAAGTGGGACAACGCCAAAAATGCTAGAGAAAGAATCTCACGCACGAATGGTGGGTTATGGCTCTATGCTTATGGAATCTGCAGTGGCTGTAATGGCACTTATCGCAGCGGTGATTCTCACACCCGGGCTTTATTTTTCAATCAATGTCGCTCCTGCGGCACTTGGCACAGCTGGGGTAAAAGATGTCGCAGAAGCAGCAGCCATTGCTGCACAGACGATTAGTAGCTGGGGCTTTGTCATCACGCCTGAAGACATTCTTGGTATGGCAAAAGAAGTGGGAGAGCCGACAATTTTGAGCAAAACCGGTGGTGCGCCGACATTTGCTATTGGACTAGCGACCATCATTTCTCAAGTGCCACTTTTCAATCAAGGCTCTATGGCATTTTGGTATCACTTTGCGATTTTGTTTGAAGCATTGTTTATTCTTACAGCTGTTGATGCGGGGACTAGAGCAGGACGCTTTATGGTGCAAGATGTGCTAGGAAATGTCTATAAGCCTATTGGTAACATTCACTCAATGTTTTGGGGTGTTGTGGCGACATTAATTTGTGTAGCTGGTTGGGGTTATATCCTTTATCAAGGTGTTACAGACCCACAAGGTGGGGTAAAATCACTTTGGACACTCTTTGGTGTTTCTAATCAAATGTTAGCGGGAATGGCGTTACTCACCGTGATTGTAGTGCTTTTCAAAATGGGTAAAGCAAAACAAGCTTGGGTGGCTATTGTCCCGGCAGCTTGGGTGCTTATTAGCACGCTCTATGCTGGAATCTTAAAACTTCTTCCAGCAAATGGTGAAAAGGTGCACGATGCGGTAAGCCACATAGCATTATGGCAGATTAATAGCCAAAAGGCAGCGGCAACTATGCAAAAGATTCAAGAAACAACAGATGAAAGTGTCATTACAAATCTTACAGCTGAAGCGGCGAAATTTGCTACTATTGCAAATAATAATCTCATCAATGCTTTGCTTTGTGGCTTGTTTATGGTGGTTACTTGTTTAATTTTGATTAAATGCGTGATGATTTGTTGGCGTTGTGCTAATGGAGAGAAACTCCCAATGGCTGAAAGTCCATATCGTAAGGCAAGTGATTTTGAAGGGCGTATGGCAGGAGTGCATTAAAAGTGCATTAGATTCTGCCTTTTAGATTCTTGCTTATGATTCTAAGCTTAGTTGCTTAGAATCTCCGCCTTTGTAGGAGTGGCTTTTAGGCTTATCTTACGGGGCGGAAATCCATAAAGATTCTGTTAAGCTCAATGTAAAGTGAAAAAATGTGAAATCCTGTATCATTTTGAAATAGTGTAGGCGTAAGGCTTGTTATGTTTTTTTTTTTTTTTTTTGTAAAGTGTTACGACAACAAAAAATACAAGGCAATCTGTGGAATAAAGGTATATAGGACTTATGCGGAGGTGCGAGATGAAAAGGTATATTTTTTTGCTGTGTGGAATTTCTCTGTGTTTATTGCAGGGGCGTGAAAGCATTGATAGGATTGGGATTCAGGAGGCGTGGTTTAATCACAAGGCTGGAAAGAGTGAGTTTAACGCCGCACATACGATGCTCTATTATGAGTATGAGACGATTTATGATAATCGCTTCGCACATAATGGATTTGTAGGTCTTGGTGGCAGTGCTGGGAATCTTAATGGCATTGCTCCTGTTGTGGGTTCTGAACTTTTAAGCACAGCACCCGTGCGTGGGGGCTTGGGGATAAATATTGATATAAATTTTGGCTTGGGCTATTACTTCATCACACGCACAAGGGATAACCCACTTTATCTTGGCATAGGGTTGCGTGAATCTACTGGGGCGATTACTTATGGCAATATGCCCATTGCAGCACAACTTGGTGGGACCTATCTGCCCTTGGAGTTACGCGGTAATGTAGCCTTAAATCATAAGGTAAAGCTAGAATATCTTGCTTCGTATGATGTGCTTTTAGGCACAGGTGGCGGTGTGGGCGTGAATGGTAGCAACCAATCCCATACATTGTCATTTGATGGAGGGCAAAATGCACTACGTTTTATGCTGGGGCTTCGGTATTATGTGAATGAAACTTCTTTTTTCTTTACTCAGCTTTATGCAAGGTTTGAAAGCTTGGGTGCATCTTCAAGCCTTAATGTCAGTATGCCAGCAGATTCTACCACGCCGGGTGTAATTGCGGGTGCGAGTGCTACAATCCACTATCCTAAATCCCACACAAGCTTTGTAGGCTTACGCGTGGGCTTTGGGTTTTAGGAGGTGCTGTGATGAAAACTAGAATCTTAGCTCAATTTAAAGCTTATGTGCTAGGTATGCTATGTGTGGGTTTTGGCATATTTGGCGTGGCAGAAAGCCTAGCAGATGAAGAATATATCGCTTATGGCAGTCAAAAAAGCCTTATGAAAAGCGGCTTGTATCGCTCTCTGGGCTTTTATACGGGCTATCATCATTATGGTGAAGTAGGGCGTGATGGCTCTAGGGTAATGCGAATAGATACCGCAACTTTTGGGCTTATGGGGGAGCTTGGCTTGGTAAATCCTTTGGGGATAAAGCTTGAGGGGAGTGCAAGGCTTGGGTATGCACTTGGAATCTACACAGGCGGCATACTTGATACGGATAATACACAAAGAAATGGACAAAGGGTTATCAGTATGATGGGTATGTCTGCTGGTGATGTAGAGCTAAGGGGTGGATATAATCTTTTAAAAGCTTCTCAAATGGCGAGTTTGTATCTCCAAGGTGGTTTGGGCTATTTTTTCAACCGCACAGAATTTATGATAATGGATAGACTTCAAGGCTACTTGTATGTGCCGCTTGAGTTTGAGGGTGAAGTGTATATAGGCAATAAAGGTGTGCTAAACTACGGACTAGGCTATCGGTATTTAATTTTTGGTAATCATCTCTCCACCGCCTCGGAGTATGGATTCAATGATGATTATTATGTAACGCAAAAAAATGGCTTTGGGTTAAATGCCTTTATCGGTCGCACATATTATGGCAAAGATTCTACATCGCGATCTATCCGCTTAGTATATGAGTATTGGCATATTGGTGCAGCAGATCCTATGCGGACAAGCAGTAGTATTACAGGTGATCCCACAGCAATCTATGAGCCAGAAAACTCAACGCATAGATTGCTTTTACAGTATAGTTATGGATTCTAAAAAGGAGAGTGTAAAAAAGTGAAAAAACTATTTGCTAGGCTTAAAGCTCTCTATCGGCGAAGTGATAGATTCTTTCACTTGCTGGTGGGTATGCCAAGCTATGATAAATATGTAGAACATATGAGAATCCACCACCCCGATAAGATTCCAAAAACGCAAAAAGAGTTTTTTGCCGAGGCATTAGAGGCAAAATACGGAGCGGGTAGGACAAAGTGCTGATAAGGATAAACTCGCAAGGTTTGCGATGACAAAAACTTATCTTCATTTTGCTACAATATGGTTTTAAACTCTTAAATTCTAAAGGAAAGCGGTGCTAGGCTATATTCTTAAGCGTTTGTTGTTGCTTATCCCCACGCTTTTGGGGGTTATGACTATTAACTTCTTGCTTATGCAACTCTCCCCGGGCGGTCCGGTGGAGCAAAGTATCGCTAAAATGGAAAATCTCTCTCAAATTACCGAAGCCCCAACAGGCTCAAATACGCTTTACAAAGGCTCTGTGGGGCTAGATTCTGAACTTATTGAAGAGATAAAAAAACTCTATGGTTTTGATAAATCTTTAAGTGAGCGGTATGTTGAAATGCTATGGCGGTTTGTGTGTTTTGACTTTGGCGAGAGCTTTTACGCACAATCAAGTGTGCTTTCAATCATCGCTCAAAAACTCCCTGTGTCTATCTCTCTAGGCGTGTTTAGCACACTGCTGATTTATCTTATCAGCATTCCATTGGGTATTGCAAAGGCGGTGCGGAATGGCTCAAAATTTGATGTGCTAAGTAGCGTTGTGATTGTGGTGTTAAATGCGATTCCGGCGTTTATGTTTGCGGTGGTGCTTGTGGTGCTATTTTGTGGGGGGAGCTACTTTGATATATTCCCTTTGCGTGGGCTAGTGAGTGAGAATTTTGAATCTTTAAGCGTTGTTGGGAAGATTGTAGATTATTTGTGGCATTTATTTTTGCCGGTGCTGTGTATTTCTATCGGTGGGCTTGCGACTTTGAGTATGCTCAGTAAAAATTGCTTTTTAGAAGAGATTCATAAAAGCTATGTGATGAGTGCTAGGGCAAAGGGCGGGAGTGAAAGACATATCTTGTATAAGCATATTTTTCGCAATGCGATGCTTTTGATTGTGAGTGGATTCCCTGCGGTGTTTGTGGGAGCGTTTTTAAGCGGGAGTTTGCTCATAGAGATTATTTTTAGCCTTGATGGGCTTGGGCTTTTAGGCTATGAGAGTGTGGTTAATCGCGATTATCCTGTGGTGTTTGGGACATTATATATTTTTACCTTTATCGCCCTTGTGATAGGCATTATTAGCGATATTTTGTATTGCTTTATTGATCCTAGGATTCATTTTGGAAGTAAAAATGTCTAAGATTCAAAAACGCATAGAATCTACGCATAGAGAATCTATAAAACAAAGCAATTTGCAACTGCGTTGGGCAGTATTTAAGCAAAATAAACGCGCATTTTACTCTTTGATTGTCTTTCTTGTGCTGTTTGTGTGTAGCGTGTTTGCGGAGTTTATTGCTAATGAAAAGCCCCTTTTTATCTATAAAGATTCTAAGATGTATTTTCCTGTGTTTGTGGATTACCCAGAGAGTGCGTTTGGTGGGGATTTTCAAACGCCTTGTGATTACCTTGATAGCTATGTGAGAGATGAGCTATTAAAAGACGCCTTTGTGCTAAGGACAATGATTCCTTATAGCTATGATAGCATTATTATGGATTTAAACGCTCAAGCCCCCACGCCTCCGGATTCTAAGCATTGGCTTGGCACAGATGATAAGGCAAGAGATGTAGCAAGTCGGCTACTTTATGGATATAGAATCTCCATTATTTTTGCTCTTATTTTAAGTGTGTGTAGTGTAGTGATAGGCGTTGTGGTGGGAGCATTGCAGGGGTATTATGGTGGGGTGTTGGACTTAATGGGACAAAGAATGATAGAGATTTTTAATGCTGTGCCTATTTTATTTGTGATTATTATCATCTCAAGTGTGTTTGAGCCTAGCTTTTGGTGGATTCTGTGTGTGGTGGGGGCATTTTCGTGGATTTTGCTTGTGAATCTTGTCCGGGCTGAATTTTTAAAGGCTAGGAATTTAGAGTATGTTAAAGCCGCTCAAGCAATGGGAGTAAGTGATATAAAAATCATTTTTTCATATATCCTGCCTAATGCGATGAGTGCGACTTTGACTTTCACGCCTTTTATTATGGCAGGAAGCATTGTAACGCTAAGTAGCCTTGATTTTTTGGGCTTTGGTATGCCCGTTGGAAGTGCGAGTTTAGGTGAGTTACTTTCCCAAGGTAAAAATAATCTCATCTCACCACATTTAGGCATTAGTGCGTTTTTGGCTTTGTGTGTGCTGCTTTCAATCCTTGTATTTATCGGCGAGGGGTTGCGTGATGCACTTGATCCGCATATTAAAGCACATCTTAAAGCTCACATTAAAGAAACTGGGCGAGAATCTAGCCTAGATCCAAAAGATTCAAAGCAGGGCGTGTAATGCTAAACATCTCTCATCTTAATGCTCATTTTCTGCATTCTGCTCGTTTTGGTTTGCAAGATATTTGCTTACACATTAAGCCCGGCGAGAAAGTTGCATTAGTTGGTGAATCTGGCTCGGGCAAGAGTATGTTGGCTCAACTTATTTTGAAGCTCAATCCGCATATTGCTTTGCAAAGTGGTAGTGTGGAGTTTGAGAATAAAAATCTAGCAACACTCACGCAAAAAGAGCTAGAATCTCTGCGTGGCAGGGACATTGCCTATATCCCACAAGAGCCGCTTTCAAGCCTTAATCCCCTTCATAAAGTCGGCAAACAAATAATGGAGAGCTTTTATCTCCACGCTAATGAGCTTTACCCCCATCTTAAAGGCAGGGCTTTAGCAAATAAGGCAAAAGAGCGATTAGCAGAGCTTTTAGCATTAATTGGGCTAGATTCTAGCTTGGCTCACGCTTATCCCTTTGAACTAAGCGGGGGGCAGAAGCAACGCGTAGCTATTGCGATGAGTATTGTGAATAATCCAAAATTGCTTATTTGCGATGAGCCTACGACTGCTCTAGATGTGCTGGTGCAGCGGCAAATTATGGAGCTGCTTTCAAGCCTAGCAAAGCAGAGTGCGATTTTGTTTATTAGCCACGATTTGGGCGTTGTGCGGGAGTTTGCCGATAGGGTGGTGGTGCTAAAAGATGGCAAGATTGTAGAATCTGCTTTGAGTGAGAAGCTTTTTAACGCCCCGCAGCATTCCTATACGCGATTTTTAATTGAATCTTTAAAGCTCCCTAAACGCAAGGCTTTAGAGCAAGCAGGCCACGATTTTATGCAACAAGACATTGTGCTAAGGGCTAGGGATTTAAGTGTGGGGGTAAAAAAGCAAGGATTTTTCACAAGCACTTATAAGCAGATTCTATCCCCATTAAGTTTTTGCCTGAAAAAAGGGCAGATTCTAGGAATCGCTGGGGAATCTGGCGGTGGGAAGTCTAGCCTTGCCCTAGGGCTTTTGCATTTGCTTGAGACAAAGGGGGAGTTATATCTTAATGAAAGGCAGATTAAACGCACAAAGGCAGATGTGAAGCTTTTGCGAAGGCAAATCAGTATGGTGTTTCAAGACCCTTTTTCTTCACTCTGCCCGCGGTTTCGTGTTGGCGATATTATCAAAGAAGCGTTGGGAAAGCTCCCTCAAGAGATAGAAAATAAGGCAAAAAATGAAGCATATAGGGAAAAAATCGCGTGGGCTTTGGAAATGACAGGGCTAGATTCTAGCTTGGCTCACGCCTATCCCTTTGAACTAAGCGGGGGGCAGAAGCAACGCGTAGCCATTGCTAGGGCGATTGTAAGAGAGCCTAAGATTTTATTGCTTGATGAGCCTACAACCGCCCTTGATAAAAGCTCTCAAAAGCTCATACTCACGCTTTTATTAGAACTACAAGAGAAAATGCAGATGAGCTATATTTTTATCACGCACGATTTAGAGATTTTGCGAGAGTTGAGTGATGAAGTGTTGATTTTACACAAGGGTGTGGCGGTGGAGTATGGCACAAGTGAGAATGTGTTTGAAACTCCGCAGAGTGTGGAAGCAAGGGCTTTGATAGAAGCGTTTTTTGGTAAATAAAAGAAAAAGGGAGTGAAAAATAATGCTAGATTCAAGTTTTGATTTATTTATGGCGTTAAAAAAGCAGAATCTATTAAGCGGACTGCCTAGCTGGTGGTGGGAGGGCTATGGCACTTTTGATGTGGTGTTGGGCAGTATTTTAACGCAAAATACGCAGTGGAGTAGGGTGGAAAAAAGCCTAGATTCTATGCGAAAGGCTGGAATCTTAGAAGAGCCTAGCAAAAGTGAATCTAATCTTATGCGAGTGGTTGGGCTAGATTCTTATGTGCTTGAAAGTCATATCAATGGATTCCAAAAGCAAAAGTCTGTGCGGATTGTGAATCTTGCTAGGGCGATTATCCGCGATTTTGGGAGTTTTAAGGCGTTTGTAGAATCTGTAAGTTTAGAGTGGTTATTAGAGCAAAAGGGCATAGGGTGTGAAAGTGCATATAGCATTTTGAATTATGCGTGTTTGCGGGAATATATGGTGGTAGATAAATATACTTACAAGCTTTTATGTGCGTTGGGGCGGCAGATAGATGACTATGAGGAGCTAAGGGAGTTTTGTGAGTGTGGGATAAGGGAGAATCTAGATTCTGTGCTTGAGCTGTATAAGGGCGAGATAAATGATATAAGTTTGGGGCAGATTTTTGCGAGATTCCACGGCAAGATTGTGGAGTTTGGGAAAAGAAAGGGCGATATTGCGAGTTTAAAGGAAGCAATGGGTTTAAACTAAGCTAAGAATATTTTAAGTAAGTAAGTATTTGACTTTGTGTTTTTAAAAACACAAAGAAGGCTTTTGCCACCTTTGGTTTGAGTATTTGAATCTCATATAAGAAAAAAAGCTTATTTAAAGCGTTTTTTACATTTTGGGTAGTAGAATTCTGCTGTTTTCAAATACATTTAAGGAGGAAGTAATGAGAGAAGTGCGATTTGAAGATATTAAATCTGCTGTTGCCAAACTTGCCATTGACGCGTGTTGTATCCAAACGCCGGATATTAAGCGTGCCTTTGTAGCTGCAAAAGAGAGTGAGAAATCCGAGCTTGGGAAAAATATCCTTAACACACTAATGGAAAATGGAAAAATTGCCGAAACAAATATGATGGCTATCTGTCAAGATACGGGAATGACCGTGGTATTTGTGGAGATTGGGCAAGATGTGCATATCGTTGGGGGTTACCTTGAAGATGCGATTAATGAAGGGATTAAAGAGGGCTATACAAATGGCTATTTGCGAAAGTCAGTTGTAGCCGAGCCACTCTATGAGCGTAAAAATACCACAAATAACGCTCCTGCTGTGATACATACACGCATTGTAAAGGGCGATAAATTGCATTTAAAAGTCTGCCCTAAAGGCTTTGGAAGTGAGAATAAGAGTATTTTAAAAATGCTTGTTCCTGCTGATGGTATTGAGGGAGTGAAAAAGGTTTTCACAGAAGCGGTTAAACTTGCTGGACCAAATGCGTGTCCGCCTATGGTGATTGGTGTAGGTATCGGCGGGACAATGGAAAAGGCTGCTCTTTTAGCCAAACAAGCCGCAGTGCGTGAGATAGATTCTAAAAACGCCGATGAGCGATATGCTAAGCTTGAGGAAGAACTCCTTGAGATTGCGAATAAAACAGGTGTTGGACCACAAGGGCTAGGTGGCACGACAACGGCATTTAAGGTCAATGTAGAGTGGTATCCCACACATATTGCCGGGCTTCCTGTTGCGGTGAATATTAACTGCCACGCTGCACGACACGCTGATATTGAGCTATAAGCATTTAAGGAGGAGAAAATGACAGAGCCAAAGAAAATCACAGCACCTTTGAGTAAAGAAGTGGCAAAAAGCCTAAAAGCTGGGGAGAGTGTGCTTATAAGCGGAACGATTCTAGCTGCACGAGATGCTGCACATAAGGCATTAACCGAAGCATTGGCAAGGGGAGAAAAGCTCCCTGTGGATTTGGCAGGTGAAACAATTTACTATCTTGGTCCTACTCCTGCAAAGCCTGGCAATGCGATAGGTTCAGCAGGTCCCACAACAAGCGGGAGAATGGATAAATACACGCCTACAATCATAGAGCAGGGTATTCACGGAATGATAGGCAAGGGCTATCGCAGTCAAGAAGTGGTGGATTCTATGGTGAAGCACGGCGTTGTGTATATGGTGGCTGTGGGTGGTGCAGCGGCACTTATCTCTAAATGTATCACAAAGTATGAAGTGTTAGCTTACCCAGAGCTTGGACCTGAAGCGGTAGCAAGGCTTACGATTGAGAATTTCCCAGCGATTGTGGCTATTGATTCACAAGGGAATAACTACTATGAAGTGGGACAAGCCCCTTACAAACTCATCTAACTTCTTTTTTGAGATTCTCTCTTATATTTGGGGAGAATCTCAAGTGTAAAAAATCTTATAAATCTCTGCTGTTGTGTTAAATCTTTAGTTTGTTTTGTTTTAATGAGAGCTTTTAAGTCTTGGATTCTATTTTAGTTTTCTATAAATCAAGTGGAATGGAATACTAGATTTTTGTTTTGAATTTTGTGGATTTTTTCTTTAAAGGGGAGGGGCTTGAATTGCGAAATCACCCCTCCCCCTTAAAATCCCCCACCCAATGACGCTTTCAAAGTAGGCGATTCACTTTGTGAATTGCCACCATTGATTTTAGCACGCTTAAGGTCGTGGCTTAAGCGTAGGACTAGCTCATCAGCATTTTACTATTGTAGAATCTGCTTGAGATTCTGCGGGGGGTTAGAATCGGTATTTTGCGCCGAAGGTTAGGAGTTGGAGTTGTCCTAAGCCGTCTTTACTTCTAAGAAAGCTTTTGCGATTATCTTTCAAAGCTAGAGAGTAGGCGACACCTACATCGGCTTTGCCGTCCCATAGCTCATATCTCGCACCTAAGCCAAAGGCATAGGCGTTTGCATCTGGAATCCCAAACTGCCCTTGTGGAGCGGGAGTCTTATCATAGGCAAAGCTCCCCATAATTTTGAGTTTTGGGGAGTGCTGATAGGTAAGCCCTAGGCGATAGGCGGTTGCGTCTTTCCAGCCATTACCATACGCCACAGCGGAATAATCTGCTGCACCTAGCATTTCATCGGGTTTAACATAATCAGCCGTATTACCCATATTAAGTGGCAAATCAACACCTGTGATATTTTGTGTAAATTTTTGATTAGCATAGGCAAATTCAAAGATTCTAGCTTTGCCATAGTAAGTTGTCTCCATTACAAATTCGGCTAGGACTTTGCCAAATCTTTTAGCAATGGCGATATTGACAATAGGGGGTAAATCGGCTCCAAGGGTTAAATCTGCGTCCATTCCTATTGTGCCACTTGCCATAGCTCCCATATCTATATAAGAAGTTGCAGACAGAGAGCCTTTCATCTCTAGGGCGATGTTTGAGCGGTAGGTAACGGCTACAAGTAAATCACTGCTTTTAAAAGGGCGGATTGTAAGAGCGAGATTATATCCATAGCCATTGGCAGCGGCATTTGAAGTTTGAGTAACTTTAGTTGTGCCTTCAGCGTGGATAAGAATGTTGCCAAGCACTGCATCTTGCTTCATATCTTGTGAGATTGGCACAAAAAGGGTATTGCCAAACTCCCCAGCCGAGTAAAGAAAGCGAAAGCCCCCACCGATAGCTACTTGGTCGCTAAGCTTAAAGCTTACTACGGGATTAAACTCCATCATCATAATCATTACATCATCTAGGAATGCTCCAGCTTCCCCGCCCCAGTCCATAGATAAGCCTGAAGGGGTTGTGAAATTTAATCCAAAGTTTGTTTTTAAGCCTAGAATCTCATAAGTGCGGGTTTTATAAAAAATCTTTGGGACGGGCTGAAGTGTCTTTTTAGCATAGCCATCAACGATAGCACCATTTTTACCACCATATTGTCCCCAGCCACCTATAGTGTTTCTAGCAGCACCACACATATTTATGCCAGAAGCTTTATCGCAGCTTAGATTCATACCCTTATCCATACTTACCGCATCAAACTCAAATGCAGGGATATAGATAATACTTGCATCTATTTCTAGCTCGTGTCTATTGCCGTATTCGCCTAGCCCCATATTTGCGGGATTATAATATGTAGAATCTGCTCCATACGCCCCAGCGATATAAGCGGAGTTTAACGCTGTGCCATTCAAACTTTGCTCCGTTAAGCGGAAACCTGAAGCTAAAAGATTTGAGCCAAAAAGACATAGATATATAAGATAAAAGATTCTCATCAATCGCATATCGCCCCCAAACTGCATTCTCTCTCTCTCTTAGTAGCTTTGTCATCAAATATCCTTACATTTGATTTAAATGATTTAAAATAATAGTTGCGTATGCAACTAATTTGAAAAGCGGAATTAAAACATAAAAGAGTTAATGAGAATCTTTTGTGCGAGTTTTAGCAAGATAAATATTAATCATCTCAACACCCAAAGAAAAGGCAATAGCAAAATAAATATAGCCCTTTGGTATATGGAAGTGCATACTATCTGCCACAAGCGTAACGCCAACAAGGATTAAAAACGCAAGGGCTAGAATCTTAATGCTAGGATTAGATTCTATAAAGCGTGAAATGCCTTGCGAGACAAAGAGCATAACACACACACTTACAATAATGGCAATAATCATCACCGGGAGAATATCCACCATACCCACCGCGGTAATCACTGAATCTAGTGAAAAGACAATATCTAGCACCATAATTTGCATAATCACTATGCCAAAGGCGGCGTATTGCTTGGCGTGGGGCTTTGAATCTTGGGGCTGTGTCATAGCGTGGATTTCTGTCGTGGCTTTGTAGATAAGGAATAATCCCCCTACAAATAGCACAATATCCCGCCCACTGACTGCAAAATCCCATAGTGTGAAAAGGGGCCTTGTAAGCTTCATTACCCAAAAAAGTGAGACAAGCAGGGCAATGCGAGAAAGCATAGCAAGGGCTAAGCCAAAGATTCTAGCTTTTTCACGCTTAGATTCAGGCAGACGAGCGATGATAATAGCTAGGAAGATAAGATTATCAATGCCTAGCACAATTTCTAAAAATATCAGCGTAGCTAGGGCTACCCACGCATTAAAATCATCAATCCAAAAAAACGCTTGATGAAAAAGATGAGAAAAATCCATTAAATCCAACCTTTTTTCTTAAAGTAGATAATGGGGAAGATTGTGGAGAGAATCATAATCACAAGCACCACAGGATAGGCAAAATCCCAATGTGTTTCAGGCATATAGTCAAAGTTCATACCATAGATTGTGCCAATGAGTGTGGGGGGCATCATCGCCACGGTAACAACCGTGAATAGCTTAATGGTTTTATTTTGCTCAATGTTGATTTGGTTTGTGAGAATGGTTTGGATATTATCTAGGGCGTGCATATTGACTGCGGTAAATTCTACAAGTGAATTTAAGTCTTTTAGCACAATGGTAATATTTTTTTTCATATCGCTATCGGCTTTATCGCTTTTAAGGATAGCAGTAATGGCACGCCTTTTATCAAAAAGGGAATCTCGCACACTCATATTCAGCTCTTGCAAAGATGAAAGCTCCTCTAGCATTTCATCATAATTTATCACTTGTGAGTTAAAGACCCTTTTTCTTAAAGCCCGAGTGTTTTTTGCTGCAGATTCTAGCAAGTCGGCGTCCTTTTCTACACGGATTTCAAAGATTTTACCGATTAAATCAAAGCCATCTTCAAACACTCTAGGCGTGGCTAGGACAATTTGCTGAATCTCATCAAACACACGGAATTCACTATAACGCAGAGTGAAAAGGATATTTTTACACAGCAAGAAGGTGATTGTTTCGTTGTGGAGTTCAGATTCTAAAGAGCGGACAAGGAAGTAGGTATTAATGGTAATGCTGCCGCTATCTTCCCAATATCTCGCGGATTGCTCAATCTCTTCTCGCTCTTCTTTTGTGGGGATTTCAAGGTTGTAAGTTTTGGAGATATGATTGACTTCATCAGTTGAAGGGTGAAAAAGGTCAATCCATAGAATCTTATCTTGCTCTTTTAATATGGCGGCACTTGTATCGTTGAGTAGCAGGCTTTCACGCACGATTAAGCCATTGCGTCTTACAAAAATATTAATCATCGTTGTTCCTTTGCTGTATTATGCTTTAAAAACGTTGTGATTGTAGCAAAAACTCGTATAATTCTTGTATAACTCTTATATAACTTTTGCTTGGTTTTGTGCTAAGTTAAATAATCCGTTGTAGAATCTAGCCTAATTTTTCCGCATATTTTGATTAAGATTCACAAGTAGAAAAGGGATTGAGAGTGAAGCATTTGCCTAATATCTTAAGCATTTCAAGGATTTTTCTAGCGATTTTATTACTTTTTGTTGCTTTGCATTATGATGTGATTTTGCCTGATTTTGTGGATAAGAGCTGGGTAAATTATCTCACTTGCCTTATTTTTTGTGTGGCGTCATTGACAGATTTTTTTGATGGATATATCGCTAGGGAATACAGGGTGCATTCGCGTTTTGGAGAGGTGTTTGATCCATTGGCGGATAAAATGCTTATACTATCGGCTTTTATTGCATTGTTGATTTTAGATAGGGCTTCGCCTTGGGCGGTATTTTTAATCCTTTCAAGGGAGTTTTTTATTACCGGTTTAAGGGTGATTATCGCTGGGAGTGGGGCAAGTGTGGCAGCAAGTGCAAGTGGGAAGTATAAAACGGGCGCACAGATTGCGGCTATTGGCTTTTTGTTAGCGGATTTTTTTCCGGGTGGGGAGGTTCTGCTATGGGTAGCAGTGGCACTCACATTGTATTCCGGGGCGGATTACACGATAAAATATGTAAAAAGCATAAATGTATGAGTAGAGATATATGAGTATTTTTATCGCTCTTTTAATCCTTTCATTTCTTGTGTTTTTCCACGAGCTGGGGCATTTTATAGTCGCTAGAATCTGTGGTGTAAAAGTAGAAGTCTTTAGCATAGGCTTTGGCAAAAAGCTTGTGTCGTGGCGGTTTGGGCAAACAGAATATGCCTTATCAATGATCCCGCTAGGTGGCTATGTCAAGCTAAAAGGGCAAGATGAAAGCAACCCTAAGCTAAAAAATTATGAAGTAGATTCTTATCTCTCTAAGTCGCCTTGGCAACGCATAGCGATTTTACTTGCTGGTCCATTTTTTAATCTCTTTTTGGCGTTTTTGTTGTATATGGCTGTTGGGCTTTTGGGAAAAGCAAGCTTGTTACCTGTGGTTGGAGAAGTGAAAGCAAACTATCCTGCGGTGAAAGCTGGGATAAAAGCAGGAGATAGGATTCTAGCGATAAATGGTAAGGAGATTAAGACTTGGGAAGAGCTAGATTCTATGATTATAGAATCTCAAGGAGAGTTAGAGCTACAGATTCAAAGAGGGCAAGGGGAATTAAAAGAAAGTCTTAGTGTGCGTGTTTTACCCACGGAGCAGGAAGCTCAAAATATTTTTAGGGAGAATATTACTCGCAAGATTATTGGCATAAGCAGTGCTGGGGCGGTTGGAATGGTGTATTACAAGGGGCTAGATTCTATTGTGTTTGGGATAGACGAGAGTATCAAGGCAAGCACGCTTATCGCTCAAAGTATTATAAAGCTTATAAGCGGAGTAGTGCCTAGCAGTGAAGTTGGCGGGGTGGTAAGCATTGTCTCTGTGATTGGTTCAGCTTCGTCATCTGGGCTAACGCATTTGCTTTGGCTTACAGCCCTAATCTCTGTGAATCTTGGAATCTTAAATCTCCTGCCTATTCCCGCCCTTGATGGAGGGCATATTATATTTAATCTCTATGAAGTGATTATGCGGAAAGCCCCGAGTGAAAATGTGGCGTATTATCTCACGCTTTGTGGTTGGGCGGTGTTGCTTGGGCTAATGCTGCTTGGGCTGTATAATGATATTTTTAGGCTTTTAGCATAAAGGGGGAAAGAAATGTTAGCTTTGCAACTTGAACGAATCTTGCGGCGGATTGAAAGGGCTAGATTGGCTTATAACGCACATCAAATCATCTCACTTGTGGCGGTGAGTAAGTATCAAAATGCAGATTCTATAAGGGCGTTGTATGAGTGCGGACAAAGGGCATTTGGTGAAAATAAGGTGCAGGACTTACGCTTGAAGGCTCAAATCTTAGATGATGTGCCTTTGGAGTGGCATTTTATAGGGAAGTTGCAGGAAAATAAGATAAATGCTCTTTTGGCATTAAAGCCTAGCCTTATTCATAGTGTAGATTCACTCAAAACCGCTCAAGCGATTCAAAAGCGTTTGCAAACGCTTTTAGGAGAAGCAAAGGTTAGGGCGTTACTCCAAATCAATGCAGCAGATGAGAAAAGCAAAAGTGGCGTGAGTGTAGAATCTGCTAAAGAAGTGTATGATGAGATTTTGCAAACCTGCCCTAATCTCATTATGGAAGGGGTGATGTGTATCGGGGCAAATAGCCCAAATCGCACTGAAGTAGAGCAAAGCTTTCAAAAGACAAGTGATATTTTTCATTCCCTGCAAGATAAGGGGGCTAAGATTCTCTCTATGGGAATGAGTGGGGATTTTGAAATTGCCATTGCTTATGGGGCAAATCTCGTGCGTATCGGCTCAAAGCTGTTTGAAGGACATTGAGTAAGCTATAACAAAGGAGTGGATAAATGAAAATTTTGTGGATTCTAGGAATTTTGGTGTGCGGGGCTTTTGCACAAAGCTCTTTGGTGCATATTATGCAAAATATGGAATATGCGATGAATCAAATGGAAAAAGGCTTTTTATATAATAAAAAAGAGTGGATTGATGAGGGGTTGGCGGAGTTTAAGATGCTCAATAAGGAATTGCAATGCACAGATCCAAATACTTATCTTGGTGCGACACAAAGGCGAAATATTAATGTCGTAAGTGGGATTGTGGA
This sequence comes from Helicobacter magdeburgensis, assembly GCF_000765825.2. GTDB lineage: Bacteria > Campylobacterota > Campylobacteria > Campylobacterales > Helicobacteraceae > Helicobacter_C > Helicobacter_C magdeburgensis. The sequence continues at coordinate 167,860 of NZ_JRPE02000001.1, read as the reverse complement.
TAGGAGTGCTGAAAATATTGAAGTGCTGGAGCGGTTTTTGAAACAAAATGAAATGATGAAAAGTGCTGATGTGTATGGGCGGATTCTCTCTGGGTGTGTGAGCTGCCACGCTATCGCACGAGGCTGGTAGAAATGCTAGTGGAGAGAGAATCTATTTAAGGGAGAAAATGAAAAACTATCTTTTTGCTTGTGGTGTGGCTTTGCTACTCGGTGGAGTGATGTTTGTGGGCTGTGGGGATAATGGGGATTCTAATGCGGATTCTAAAAAAGAAGAATCTAGCATAGAATCTGGGGCAAAACAAAATCAGCCCCTTGTGCTAAAAGTCCGCAGTGAGAGTGAGTTTAGCCAAATGCTTGGGCTATTACCAAATGAGCAAAGATTCTATGTCGCTTTTGGTATTATTGGCAATAAGGGCAAGGCTGTGAATATATTGCTTCACAGAATTGATAATGGAGCGTTGGGTATAAGCATTACTCTCACAGATAATAATGAAACCTCGCATTTTTCACTTTCACAGCTTGAATCTGGGCTAGAATCTCAAGCATTGGTACTAAAAGGCGTGTGGAATGCGGATAGTGAGCTAAAGGGCAAGGAATTTGCCTTTAAGGTATGTGAGAGCTGTGAGCTGTATGAGATTGATTTTTTGACAGAGCGTTTTAAGAGTAGTCAAAATGTTGAAGGGCAAAATGTGGAATATATAAAAAGTATTACAAAAGCCTTTATCCCGCAGAATAATAAGATTCCACAAGGGGCGATTGAGAATTTAAATCTTGCCCTAAATAATGGAGCAAAAGATAAGCAAAGCCTTGTAAATAGCCTAAAAAAAGAGCTACAAGATAGCTTTAGTCAGCTCACACAAGATGGCGGGGGACTGCTCTTTAATAGCGAGTATGATAGTAGTATAGAAGTGGTAGCGAGAAATAAAATCATTACATTTAGGCAAAGTGAATATACCTATGAGGGTGGGGCGCACGGCAACACCGAGATTGCATTCCGTAGCTTTTCACTGCAGAGTGGCAAGGAGCTTTCAAACAAGATTGAAGATGTGTTTGATATGAGTAAAAAGGATAAGATTCTCTCTTTGCTAAGTCAAAAGCTAGAGCCACAAAAGAATGAGCTTTTTGCTGAATCTTTGCCCTTAAGGGAGATGTCTAGTTTGTTTTTCATTACAAGGGCTGGAATTGTGATGATATGGCAGCCCTATGAGATTGCCCCTTATGCGAGTGGCTTTATACGCGTGGTTATGAGTGCTGAAGATTTGGGTATAAAGGGGCGTGGGCAGTTGGGGGAATTGCTAAGAAAAGATTCTATTTATACGCCCATTATTGATGAAGTGTTGGGATTTCCACAAGGGCTTAAATGAAGATTCTATTTAGCCCAAGTGAAGGTAAGATAATCCCAAATGGGGATTTACGAGTGTTTGACCTAGAATCTAATGGCGTGTCTTTGGTGGTAAAAGAAGCGGTGGAAGAATATATAGCATTTTTGCAAAGTGGGGCTGAAAGCGAGATTGCCACACTTTTTGGCACTAAAAAACTAGATTTAGATGAACTTGCTTTAGCACAAAACTGCTTGAATGCCCCTTGTGTTGAAGCGGTGAGATTATATAATGGCGTGGGGTATAAGGCTTTAGATTTTGAAAGATTAGATTCTAAAGCAAAGAGTTATGTGCGAGAACATCTTTATATTTTTAGTAATTTATTTGGAATGCTTAGGGCAGATACGCCACTGCCTTATTATAATCTTCATCAGGGTAAGGGTAAGGGGACTTTTGCTTTGAAAGCATTATATAAGAATCTTAAGCCAAGTATTGATGAGATTTTAGAAAATAGTGAAGCGCTAGATTTGCGTGCGGAGGCGTATCTCAAAGTCTATCAGGTAGAAAAATGTAAGCATTATACACAAGTGGTGTTTTTAAAAAATGGTAAGAGAGTGAGCCATTATGCTAAACATTATCGTGGAATTTACGCAAGGGCGGTGGCTCAAAAGGGGCTAGATTCTACAAAAGAATTAGAGCATTTAGAGATAGCAGGGCTAGTTTTGAGCGAAGTAAAACACGGCAAAAATGCTACAATCTTAACCTATGAAGTTGTATCCTAAGGGGATTTTACCTTTTGTAATATCAAATGCGATACAATTTTTAATCTCAACATTAAAGGTTTGGCGTAATGATAAAAATCACAGAAAATAGTCTGCGAGATGGACATCAATCACTTCTAGCTACGCGTATGCGGACAGAGGATTTACTTCAAGCGGCGGAAATTTTTGATTCTATTGGGTTTCATAGCTTGGAAGTTTGGGGTGGGGCGACTTATGATACTTGTTTGCGGTATTTGAAAGAAGATCCTTTTGAGCGTTTGTATGCGTTTAAAAAAGTCTGTGTGAAAACGCCTTTGCAAATGTTGCTACGGGGGCAGAATCTCATCGGCTATCGGCATTATGCTGATGATGTGGTAGATGAGTTTATCAAGCTATCCTCTCAAGCGGGAATGGATATTTTTAGAATCTTTGATGCGTTTAATGACTCTAGAAATCTTAAAACTTCTATTGAATCTGTCAAAAAATATGGCAAACACGCACAAGGAGCGATTTGCTACACGACTTCGCCGGTGCATACGATACAAAGCTTTGTGGAATACGCTAAAGAGCTAGTGAAAATGGGCTGTGATTCTATTGCTATTAAAGATATGGCAGGACTTTTAACGCCTTTTGTAGCCTATGATTTAATCAAAGCATTGAAAGAAGAGATAAGCGTGAGCTTAAGCCTACATACGCATTCAACGGCTGGATTTGCCTTTGGCGCACATTTAAAGGCAGTCGAAGCTGGTGTAGATGTGCTAGATTTAGCAAATTCTGCTTTAAGTGAAGGCACAAGCCACCCCTGCACGCAGTCAATGGTCGCCACACTGCAAGGGAGCAAGTGGGATAGTGGCTTAGATTTAGAGCCAATGGAGAAGGCAGCGGAGATTTTGCGTAAAAACCGCAGAAAATATAAAAAGTTTGAATCTCAATATAATCAAATTGACACACGCGTTTTGCTTAGTCAAATCCCGGGCGGTATGATTTCAAATATGGCAAACCAGCTAAAAGAGCAGAATGCCCTTGATAGAATGGATTCTGTGATGAGTGAGATTCCAAAGGTGAGAGCGGACTTTGGCTATGTGCCTTTGGTAACGCCTTCAAGCCAGATTGTAGGGACACAAGCGGTGCTTAATGTGCTGATGGGAGAGCGGTATAAGACTATTACCACAGAGACGCGTAATGTCATCAAGGGCTTGTATGGTCGCACACCTGCGGCATTAAATGAATCTTTAGTCAAAAAGGTGCTAGGTGAGGGAGAGAAAATCATAGATGTGCGTCCGGCGGATTTATTAGAGCCAGAGCTAGAAAAGGCAAGGCAAGATTCAAAAGAGTTTGCTAAAAGTCCGCAAGATGTGATTTCTTTTGCGATTTTTGGGAATATTGCTAAGACTTTTTTGCTAGAGCGGAATGCCAATGCGTTAAAGCCTGAACCATTAGAATCTTTTGAAGAAAAATGCGATAGCAAATTGCCTAAGGAGTTTAATATTGTTGTCAATGGAGAGCATTATGAGATTAAGGTTGAGGGCAGTGGGGAGAGAACTGATGAGGTGCGTCCGTTTTTTATCCGCGTAGATGGGGAGCTAAAGGAAGTTTTTGTAGAGAGTATAGATACATCATTAGAATCTAAGATTCATAGAGAGCAAAAGGCAGGGGCATTGCCACAAGCCACCGCTCCCGGACACGCTAAATCGCCAATGCCCGGCACACTTACAAAGCTTAAGGTGCAGGTGGGTGATAAGGTGAAGCTTGGCGATACTTTGGCGATTGTAGAGGCTATGAAAATGGAAAATGAAGTGCTAGCCCCCATAGATGGCGTAGTCAAAGAGATTTATGCTACGCAAGGAATGCAGATAGGAAGCGATGTGGCGATAATGCTGCTTGGCTAGTGGCTATTGTGCTTGTGTGGATTCTGCTTGTTGTAAGAATCTGCTTTTTAAGCCCATAGCATAAAAATAGAATCTTTAGAGAAAAGTCCAAACAAAGTTTAAGCTATGGATTGTCCCCAAATCTAAATCATTAGATTTGCTGTAGATATTTGCACGATAGGTAATATCGGTATTGACTAAAAACGGAATTATTTTTGCTATGCCTAGACCTACTTCAATATATGCTCCATTTGCTTTGAGATTATGTTTCTCGCTAAAGTTTGCTCCGACACCAATTATAAGATTAAGGGCGCCAAAATCTCTTGGAGGGTGAATATACAGCATTCCACCCACAGAGTGAGTGGGGGCATAAGTGTCCATATAAAGATATTTAAGCCTTGCACCAAATCCTATTTCATAATCAGTAAAAGGAATGGATACAGAAGGCTTTAAAGCAAAATTATCATTTACAAAGAAATTCCACCCTACACTTGCACCAATGATTCCGCCAAATCTATCTTTAGCTACTTTATCTGAATCTATCTTGTTTAAATCTCTGCTAAAGCCATAGTGAAAGGAAGCTATTTGAGACCAATTTCCCACTATATGTGGCTCTTGCCCAGCTCTTAAACCGCCACATATCATAATGCTAAATATAAAGATTCTTAATAGTCTCATTTTTTACCCCTTAAAAACGATTTGCGTAAAAACTATTTATAAGACAAATAATTTTTGTAAATTTAGATTCTAGTCTTCTAAAATTTAGCGTAAAATATCTAGTGTCTGCTCTTCTTGCTCGTAGATAATCTTGCTTTTATCCCACTCTCTATTACCCTCGCGTTTTTTAATCCCACTTGAAGTTTCTACTGCTTTTTCATTGCCTGTGGCGGATTTTGCCTTGCCTTTGATATTTTTGTGATAAATTGTTGTGGGGCTACCACCAAAATGGCTTGTATTGCTTTTATACTCGTCTTTTTTGCCACCCATTACATCAGCTTCACTTTTGCCTAAAAGCTCCTTTGGGATAGGCAGACGCTTGATTGAGCCATTTGGGGCAATCTCCATAATGCCAAGCAACACACCCCTTTTGTGATCAATCATTAGCGTTTGATTGGGCTTGAGATTAAGCTCAATGCGTTCAATAGTCTCAAAATCAAGAATCATATTATCTGCTAAAACATTAATGCTAAAGCCCATACACACCGCTAAAAATACACCCTTGATACCCGCACTTGTGATACGCATATTTGCCCCTTAAAAATGAAGTTTGTGATTAAGATTTTACTGCTAGAATTATATCTTAAGTTTTTTATTTTAAAGGAATTTTATGGAAAATACACAGCCCATCAGCACATTAAACGCCCCCCAAGCTATCGGTCCTTATTCTCAAGCTTATATCCATAATGGTGTAATCTACACTTCTGGGCAAATCGCTCTAACACCACAAGGCGAGTTTATAGACGGAGATATTACCGCTCAAAGCACACAAGTTTTAAATAATCTTAAAGCTATTTTAGAATCTGCAGGGAGCAGTCTGCAAAAGGTTATTAAGACAAGCGTTTTTTTAAGCGATATGGAGCATTTTAATGCGTTAAATGCGGTGTATGCGGAGTTTTTTGGCTCACATAAACCCGCTAGAAGCACCATTGCAGTTAAGACACTGCCTAAAAATGCCCTTGTAGAAATTGAGTGCATTGCTGTGCTTTAGGAGATTCTAGGATTTTGAAACGACACATATAAAGGAGACAAATAATGGAGGATTTGCGTAATATTACTCGTATTTTTACCGCACCGCTTGATTTTATTAACAAATATTTTAAGGCATTGCTTTTTTTGTTTGTCGTGCTACTTGTGATTTTTGCTGGGGGCGATGAGAGTGAGAATAATCCGCCAAATGTGGCAAAACTTCATCTAACAATGCCAATTTATGAGAGTGAGAGCTTCGCACACGCGGTAAAAAAAATCAAAGAAAATGAAAATATTAAAGGCGTGTTGCTTGTGATAGATTCACCGGGAGGGCTTGTTGGAGCGAGTATTGAAATTGCTGATATGATAAAGGATTTAGCTCAAAAAATGCCCGTGATTGCCTATGTGCAAGGCTCAATGGCGAGTGGAAGCTATTATGCAGGAATGTATGCAAATGAGATTTATGCTAATCGTGGGGCGTTGATAGGCTCTGTGGGGGTGATTTTTAGCGGGGTAAATATTGAAGAGCTTATGCAAAAAGTGGGTGTGAAAGAGCAGGGCATTAAAGCTGGGGCATATAAAGAGATAGGCACGATGACACGCAAATGGAGTGTGGAAGAAAGGCAATTCCTTGAAAATCTTTTACAAGAGCAGTATGCTATGTTTTATAGCGATGTGATGAGGGCTAGAGGGGAAAAGCTAAAAAGCAAGGATTACCACGATTTTGCTGAAGGGAAAGTTTTTTCTGCAAATAAAGCTTTGGAGCTTGGCTTGATTGATAAGGTAGAATCTATGCAAGGGGCAATGGAAGAGTTGCGGCAAAAAGTGGGTGTAGATAAGCTTATTTGGCTTGAAAAGGATAAATTTGAAACCTATATGGATAAGCTTTTTGATACTATGAGTTCTAAGATTCTATCCCTTTCAATCCCATCGCTTAAGGCTACTTTATGAAAGGACATCTTATTCAGGCTGCTCAACAGCGTGATGAACGCGTGATACTTATTAGTGCGCCGGATAAAAAAGGGCTTATTTATCATATCTCATCGGTGCTTTATGAGCTTGGGCTGAATATTGAACGCAATGATGAATATGTGGATAAGGAAAATGAGCGGTTTTTTATGCGGACACATACTTATGGTGAGGCTAACGATGAGATTTTACAAAAGAGATTGGAATCTATTCTGCCGCGTCAAAGCACACTTAAGATTCAAGATGTGGGTAAAAAAAAGATACTTATCCTTTGCACGAAAGAAAATCATTGTGTGGGGGACTTGCTCCTTAGGCACGATAGCGGAGAGCTAAACGCACAGATTGAGGCTATTATCAGTAACTATGATGTGCTAGAACCTTTGGCGATGAAGTTTGGGATACCTTTTTTTCATATTTCTGCAGAGGGCTTAAGTCGCAAAGCACACGAAGATAAGCTTTTGGAGTGTATTTCTAGCTTTAATCATAGCTATATTGTGTTGGCAAAATATATGCGGATTCTCACAAATGAGTTTGTCTCGCATTTTGAAAATCGCATTATTAATATTCATCATAGCTTTCTACCCGCATTCATCGGGGCTAATCCCTACAAACAAGCACACCAAAGGGGCGTTAAGCTTATTGGTGCGACGGCACATTTTGTTAATGAGAATCTTGATGAAGGTCCTATTATTACCCAAGATGTGATACATATTAATCATAGCTATTCGTGGCAGGATATGCAAAAGGCGGGCAGGGATATTGAAAAGATTGTGCTTTCTCGTGCGTTAAATTTGGCATTAGAAGATAGAATCTTTGTGTATGGGAATAAAACGATTATATTTTAAAAAATGATGTTAGGTTAAAAATGGATTCAAAAATTGCTTTGCTTGAGGTGCTGATTGATGGAAGTGCTAATTGATGTATGTATAGGTATTTTTTGTGCATTGCAGTGGCTGGTGTATCTTATCTTTGGCTTTAAAGCCCCACCACATACAAGCAAAACTTTTCAAAAACATTTTTATACGCTTCGCCTAGCCTTACCCTTGCGGCTTTTGGTTATTTTTTTGTTGTATATTGTGCTGATTAAGCCTTTTATGTAGAGATGATAAAATGTCTAGGAAAACAACTCAAGCCCAAAAATCGAAAAAAGATCAAGATTCTAGAAGTATCAAAGAGCTTTTTATTTTGCGTAAAAAGGCTTTGCTTTCACAGCATAAGGTGCGTAAAACAAGTAAAAGGGGCAAAAAGCTATCTATTGCTTGGCTAGATTCTATGCTAGATAGAATCTATAATGGATTTTCACAAATGAGTGTGTTTATCTCGTGGAGTGTTTCTTGGCTACTTTGCTTTGTGCTGTGGGCGGTGCTGTTGTATCTTGTGTGGCAGGAGCTTTTATGGTGGGGATTTGTATAATGAGAGATTCGTATATTTTATGCCCCATCAATGTTTTCTAGTAATTTTTAAGCACATTTAGGCTAGAATCTGTGGATTTATCCAAAGAATATAAAGAATATGAAAAAGGATTCCTATGCCAAAACGCACCGATATTCACACGATTTTACTCATTGGTTCAGGTCCTATTGTCATTGGTCAGGCTTGTGAGTTTGACTACTCTGGCACACAGGCGGTAAAAACGCTAAAAGCTCTTGGCTATCGTGTCGTGCTTATAAACTCAAATCCAGCGACTATTATGACAGACCCAGACTTTGCGGATCGCACTTATATTGAGCCTATTACTGAAGAGATTATTGCGGATATTATTAAGCGAGAGAGCGTTGATGCGATTTTGCCGACTATGGGCGGACAGACAGCCCTTAATGTCGCAATGAGTATGTATGAAAAAGGAATGCTTGAGGGCATAGAGTTTTTAGGTGCAAAGCCTAGTGCGATAAAAAAGGGCGAGGACAGACAGGCTTTTAAAGAAGCGATGCTAAAAATTGGTATGGACTTGCCAAAATCCCGCTATGCCTACACAGAAGAAGAAGCCCTAGAGGCAGCAAAAGAGATAGGATTCCCACTTATTATTCGGGCTAGTTTTACCCTTGCAGGTGGGGGCAGTGGCGTGGCATATAATATTGATGAGTTTAAAGCGGTGGCTAAAAATGGCTTAGAGACAAGCCCCATTAATGAAATCTTAATTGAAGAATCCCTGCTTGGCTGGAAAGAATATGAAATGGAGGTTATACGCGATAAGTTTGATAACTGCATCATCGTGTGTAGCATTGAGAATCTTGACCCTATGGGTGTGCATACGGGAGATTCTATCACTATCGCACCAGCTTTAACACTCACGGATAAAGAGTATCAAAGAATGCGTGATGCAAGTTTTAAAATCTTGCGAGAAATCGGCGTAGATACCGGCGGGAGCAATGTGCAGTTTGCTATAAATCCAAAAAATGGCAGAATGACTGTCATTGAGATGAATCCGCGTGTATCGCGTAGCTCCGCCCTTGCAAGTAAGGCAACAGGCTATCCTATCGCAAAAGTGGCTACAATGCTAGCTGTTGGCTTTAGCTTAGATGAGATAAAAAATGACATCACAGGCACGCCGGCGAGTTTTGAGCCTAGCATTGATTATATTGTTACAAAAATACCCAGATTCACATTTGAGAAATTCCCACAGGCAGATTCCACACTCACAACGAGTATGAAGTCTATCGGCGAAGTAATGGCGATTGGCGGGAGCTTTAAAGAGAGTTTGCAAAAGGCGTTGTGTAGCCTTGAGACAGGCATTTTTGGGTTAAATCAAATCTGCAATGATTTAGAGACTATTAAAAAAGAGATTAGACGACCAAACGCAAATAGGCTGCTTTATATCGCCGAGGGCTTTGGGCTTGGAATGAGTATTGAAGAAATGCACGAGCTATGTAAGATTGATAAGTGGTTTTTACACGAGATAAAAGAGATTGTAGATTCTGAATCTAGTATTACTTCGCAGATTTTAAGTGACGAATCTCTTATGCGGCGGATAAAAAGCTATGGCTTTAGCGATAAGATGATAGCCCATTGGCTAAAGCATAATGATGGAATGGAGATAAGTGAGAGTGAAGTATATCAGGCTAGGATTGGGCTTGGTGTGGAGTGTGTGTATAATGAGGTGGATACTTGTGCGGCGGAGTTTCCTAGTCTTACGCCGTATCTTTACTCAACAATAGGTAACTTTGTGAGTGTTGGCAATTCGGCTTTCACGCAATCTTTTGGGGAGTTTGAAAATTCTTTGTGCGGCAGCCCTTTGAGGCTAGCCTCCGCAGAATTTTCTGCACAACCCCAAAATCTTACGCAAAATCCTAGAATTGCGGATTCTGTAAATACAGAATGCCAAGATTCTAGTGATATGGATTCTAGCAACACAGAAAATTCTAGTATCGTGAGTGAAGTTCGTGGGTTATCAAAGAATTGTGCGGAGACTAGCCTAAAGGGCTGTCGCACAAGCAATTCTGCAGATTCCCGTGAAATTCACCACGAGACGAATTTTTCTAAGGTTATGATAATCGGCGGTGGTCCTAACCGCATCGGTCAAGGCATCGAGTTTGACTATTGCTGCGTTCATTCAAGCTTTGCCCTAAATGATCTAGGCATAAAAAGCATAATGTATAATTGCAACCCAGAGACCGTTAGCACAGATTATGACACAAGCGATGTGCTTTACTTTGAGCCAATTGATTTTGAACGCGTCCGGGCTGTGATTGAGAGAGAAAAGCCAGATGGCATAATCGTTCATTTTGGCGGACAAACACCCTTAAAACTTGCAAATTCCCTAACAAAAATCAATGCTAAAATCATCGGCACAAGTGCAAAAGTCATCGACACCGCAGAAGATAGAGAGAAATTTGCAAGTTTTGTAAATAATCTAGGGCTAAAGCAGCCCCAAAATGGCATAGCCTATGAGAAAGAACAGGCATATAGTGTGGCTAATAAAATCGGCTTCCCCGTGCTTGTAAGACCCAGCTATGTGCTTGGCGGACGGGCTATGCGGATAGTGTATGATGATGATGAGCTAAAGCAGTATATGGACGAAGTGATTGCTGTGAGTGATAGCTCTCCTGTGCTTATTGATAAGTTTTTGGAATATGCCATTGAGCTTGATGTGGATTGCATTAGCGATGGGGAGAGTGTGTATATCGGCGGGATAATGGAGCATATTGAAGAGGCGGGGATTCACAGCGGGGATAGTGCGAGTTCCCTGCCGACAATAAATATTAGGGAATCTATGCTAAAAGAGATAGAGCAAAGCACGGCTAAAATCGCCTTGAAACTTGGTGTAGTGGGGCTTATGAATGTGCAGTATGCAATCTATAATAATGAATTGTATTTGATTGAAGTAAATCCGCGTGCTAGTCGCACCGTGCCTTTTGTAAGCAAAGCTACAGGACTTCCTTTAGCTAAAATTGCCACAAGAGTTATGTGGAATCATAGTGTAAAAAAAGCAGAATCTAAAGATTCTACACTAGAAGAAGCGTTAAGATTTTATGATAAATATCAAAAGGTTGATTTCACGCAAAGCCCCCTTAAGCCAAAAACCCTTCAGTATGTGTGCTTAAAAGAATCTGTTTTTCCTTTTACAAAGCTTAGTGGAGCGGAACTCTCACTTGGACCAGAGATGAAAAGCACAGGGGAGGTTATGGGGATAGGCAAAAGCTTTGGACTAAGTTTTGCTAAAAGTCAGCTTGCGTGTAAAAATGCCCTGCCTTTAAGTGGAAAAGTGTTTTTATCCCTTGCGAGTCTTGATAAGAAAGAGGGCGTAGCATTAGCAAATGACTTCATTAAGCTTGGATTTTCTATCTGTGCCACGGAAGGGACATATAAGATTCTGTGTGAAAATGGCATTGAAGCAAGTCATATTTTGAAAGTAAGTGAGGGGCGACCAAATATCATAGATCGTATGATGAATAATCAAATCGCCCTTGCTATCAATACAAGCGATAATCTTTCAAACAAAGATGACACACATCTTATCCGCACACAAATTATCAAAGGCTCTATTCCGTATTTTACGACTTTGGCTGCGGCTCGTGTGGCGATTGAAGCCATTAGGGATATTAAAAAATATAATCTTTCTCAAGCCTTTTCTTTGCAGGAATATTTGGAAAGTTAAGCAGATTTTGCGAGAAGCTAGATTCTGTTAATTTAAGTCTTTAGATAGTAAAAAGGTATTGTTTTTGCTTAAAGTGCCGATATAGATAAGGCAGAGTTGTTTCAAGGACGAAAAATATGCAAGGAATAGGACAATGAGAGTTACATTTGGCACGAAGTATAACCAAATGAATTATTATCAAGGCACGATGCAAAGCAAACTTATGGATATAAATACTAAGATTGCTTCGGGGCTTAAGATTCAGTATGGTTACCAAGATAGTAGTGTGTTTAATCAGAATCTCAAGCTTGAATATGAAAAAATCAATCTTGATCAAGGCATTGATGTGGGTAATGATGCCTATACTTCTACGCTTAATACCGATAAGGCTCTAGCAGAGCTTTCCCAAACCGCCGAGCAGTTTAATACAAAGCTTATTCAAGCGGCAAATGATATTCACTCTCCTACTTCACGCGAGGCGATTGCTAGGGACTTAGAAAAGCTTAAAGATCATATGATAAATATTGCTAATACTTCTATTGGTGGGGAGTTTCTCTTTGCCGGGAGTAATGTCAAAATCCGCCCTTTTGAGCCTGATGGCACATATAAGGGCAATGATGAAACTTTGGAAGCATTGGTAAGTAACAATAATCCTATACCTTATAATATCACGGGGCAGGAGCTGTTTTTTGGGCGAGATTCTGACCATCATAAGAGTATCACTACAAATATCCGCAAATTTAATCAAACAAAGCTGAATAACGACATTATGGATAGGATTAAACGCGGTGATATACCCGAAGAAGTGTATATTAAGGCAGGGGATACCTTGCGTGATTTGCTAGGTGATAACGATGATGACACAAGTAACAATGGCAAGGAGTATTTTTACTTACGCGGTGTGCGACCAGATGGCACAAGCTTTAAGAGTAAATTTGACTTTGATGTGGGCTATAAGAATCCAAATAACGCCACAAAGGTGCAGGACTTGTTAGATAAAATAGGCAAGGAGTTTGGGAATACAAGCAAGAATAAAGTTGTTGATGTGAGCCTGAATTTTTGGGGGCAGATTGAGATTAAGAATCTTCAGCCCGGTAATGCGAATTTGGATTTCAATCTTATATCAAGTGATATGGATGTTGAGAATCTTGATGATCTTCCAGCCCTTGGAGCTAGGGTTACGAGTTTTCAAAAAAGCCCATTTATGGGGGAATTTTCACAATCTCATCTTGAGGCGATAAAAGATAATTATGATCACAGAAATCTCACTTTCCCTTCAACCTTGCTGACTAAGGATAACTTCCCTGCTACGCTTAATACAAAGCTCAAAGATGTGCTAAATGAAGATGTAAGCACACTTGTGATAGCAGGGACTCGCCCAAATCACGATGATGGCACGATTAATGAAGAGCCTATTGAAGCTTTAAGTGTGGCGGTGAGTGATGATTTAGAAGTGCAGGATTTACTTGCTATGATTAAAAAGCATTTTGGCGGCAAGGTTGAAGGCGAGATTATCCGTGGGGAGCTTGTGCTGCGTGATATGAATGTAACGCATAAAGATAGGGATATGATGAATCCGCCATATAATGGTCCTAGTGGCTTTAGTCTCTCTCTCACAACGCTTAATGATATGGGGCTAGAGACAAAGGGTATAAGGCGGGACTATCGCACAGAGTATGATCAAGTCAGCTTTGATAATCAAGGCTCAAAGCTTATCTCTAATGTATCGCAGATTCTAGCAAATGGTATGGGGTATGCGAATGATGAGACAAAGCTTTCTGCTGTGGCTGGGGGAAGTTTAGATGGGCAGACCTATCATCTCGTGCTTGAAGACCATAATGGAATCCCTGTTAATGCGCGTATTGAGTTTAGCAATAAGGGGAGCTATCTTGTCTTGCCTAATGCGGATTTTGACTTGAATGATCCAAAGTCTCAAGCGGAGTTTTCAATCCCACTTTATAATCCCCACGATGAGCCACCAGCAGTAACAATCAGCAAAGCCGATGATGTGTCCTATCGGCAACTACTTGATGCGATTAACATTGCCCTTAATTATAGCAATCAGCCTATGGAGTATTATCAAAACGCCCAAGCTCAAAAGGGTGTGCCAACGCAAGAAGGCAAAAATGCCTATGAATCGCTTCTAGCCCAGACAAAAGGGCGTGTAAGTGCGTATTTGACACAAGATGGGCGTATTGAGATAAGTGATGAAATGCGTTCTGTGTCGCGTATGAAATTTATGATGTATGATAATGCAAGTAATGATTTTAGTGAGCAGGGAATACGCAACTACCGCTCTTCTTTGACTTTTAATGCCAATAATGCACTCACTATTGATGAACCTGATGTGAATTTTTTCAAATCCCTTGATGGTATTATTGAGGCTGTAAGGGCAGGGGTGTATCGCCCAGACGCGTTTGGGGACGAATATACAAGTGAAATGCGGAATAAGGGGATTCAAAATGGCATTGAACTTTTTGGGCATTTAAGCGATCATATAGAAAAGATGATAGCACTTAATGGCGCGCATAGCAGGAGTTTTGAGAATGTCATTAGACGCAATGAAGTCTTGCGTGTGCAAATAGAATCCATTAAGAGTGATACTATTGGCACTGATGTTGCAGAGACTTATAATCACTTCTCAAACCTTACGACAAATTACAATGCTGTGCTTGCTTCAACAAGCCGTATTAATCAAATGTCATTGGTGAATTATCTATGAATTGTATTCCTATACTCCGTTACACACATATCCGTGATATGCAAGATTCTCACAGTGTTTCATTAGCAGTTTTTGAAAAGCAGATAGAGTATTTGCAGAAAAAATCTTACACTTTTTTAAGCCTTGATGATATGATAGCCATCAAACAAGGACAGATGGAGCTACCGCAAAAATGTGTGCTTCTTACATTTGATGGGGCGTGGAGGGATATTTACCAAAATGCCTATGAGGTATTAAAACATCATTGGGTGAAGGCGGGGCTTTTTGTGGTAACAGAGTGGATAGATGAATCTTCAAAGCAGAAGCAAGAATATCAGCCTATCCCACATAGTGAGTGTAAAAATACGCTTTTGCATAGCCCAAGAAGTGTGATGTGTAATTGGGAAGAGGTGTGTAAAATGCAAGATGTATTTAGTATCGGCTCTATGACGCATACTTATCAGTTTTCAAATGTCGTGTCTGTGTCGTGGCACGATGATTTTGAACTCTCAAAACGCTTGATTAAAGAACAGCTTGGTGTGGATACAAAACACCTAGCTTGGCCAGATGGAAACTATAATCAAGGTTTGCTCCGCACAGCTAAGAGTATGGGCTATGAAGCGTTTTACACAATGCAGGGTGGCTTAAATCAAGTAGAAGAAAGTAATGATGCACTTAAGCGTTTTGATGTGAAAGATAATCTTTTTTGGTTTAAAAAGGTGTTGTTTGCTACTTCAAGCACAAGAAATTTTAGAATTGGGAAATTGTTATTATAAATTATGCTATAATTGAAGCTAATTTTAAGTATTGAGAGGAAAGGAAAATGAGAATCTTAGTCATTGAGGATGATTCGGCTTTGTGCAAGAGTATTGAGGATATGTTAAATGGGCATAGCTACCAAACTGATATTGCGGAGAATCTAAAAGATGGGGAATACTTTATCAGTATTCGTAACTATGATTTGGTGCTATCGGATTGGGATTTACCAGATGGTTGCGGAGTTGATATTATCTCTCAAGTGAAAGAAAAATCCCCACGCACACCTGTTGTGATAATGTCTAGCAAGTCTTCTGTTGAAAATGAACTTCACGCATTTAAAGAAGGAGCTGATGACTTTATTTCTAAACCTTTTAATGCTGAAGTTTTGCTTGTTAGGATTCAGGCTAGATTGCGATTTTGGGGTTCAAGTGTGATTGAAATTGAGGATTTAGTCATTAACCCAGATGAAGAGAAAATTACATATAAGGGGCAAGAGATTGAGGTTAAAGGCAAACCTTTTGAGGTGCTTACCCACCTTGCACGCCATCGTGATCAAATCGTTTCAAAAGAACAACTGCTTGATGCGATTTGGGAGGAGCCAGAGCTTGTAACACCAAATGTCATTGAAGTGGCGATTAATCAGATTCGTCAAAAAATGGATAAACCTCTTAATATCGGCACGATTGAGACTGTTCGCCGCAGGGGCTATCGCTTTTGTTATCCTAAAAAACCAAGCGAGAGCTAATTTCTTCAATCACTTTTAAGCACTTTAAGATATAATTCCACCGCTTCCTTGCAGACTTATGCAATAAGTTTGCAAGACAACGCTTCAGGGTGGGAACACAGCAGAGCATCTTGTAATTTTGTGTGCCATAAGCACCTGCAAGGGAGTTTTTAGGACTCATTTACTCGCTATTAACTTCATCTTTAAAAATATTTTGTAGAGTTTAGCCCTTGAGATTTAATGTTGAAAGGTTTTTTTGTTATGTGGATTACACGACAACTCACTTCAAATTTTAGGCAGGAATACACCATTGAAAGAAAGCTTGTAGATTCTCGTAGCACACATATTGTAGAGATTTTTAAGAGTGCTGATTTTGATGAAGTAGCGATGATTGATGAAAAGCATTTAATGCTTAAAAAATATCTCTATATAGAATCTGAGCTTCTCTCTCATATTCCACTTTGCGTTATCCAAAAGCCAAAAAATGTATTGCTTTTTGATAGTTTTAATCTTGAGATTGCTTATGAATGTTTGAAACACAATGTAAGCGTTGATTGTGTGCAAGGGGACAGAAAGAGCTTAGATTCACTGATGAGCTTTTTGCCCCATTTTCATCAGGTTATGCAGCATAAAGATTTTAGGCTTGTAGCTCAAGCAATGGACTTAGAGATTAAAAAGTATGATGTTATCATCGCAGATTCTATTTTGAATAAACATCAAATTGATGGCTTATCGCGTATGCTGACAAGTGAGGGGATTTTGATTATCCGTAATCATCACCCTTTGCTTGAAGAAAATCTATTTATTGAATCTCTCAAATATTGCGAGGATTTTTTTCAAATCATTATGCCTTTTTTCTCGCACATCAGCATTTTGAGCGATAAGAGTTATATTTTTGCTTCTAAAAGGCTTCACCCTTGTGCGGATATGCTTTTGCAAAAGATAGATCTTCTTCCGCAGTTGCAATATTATAATGCCAAGATTCACGAAAATGCCTTTGTGCTGCCAAACTTTTTATTTGATAAACTTAATGGTATTGCACGTTTTTAGGGGGTAAAATGGGGGAGCTGCGTTATGCTATTGCATTGACAGGATCTATTGGGAGTGGAAAAAGCACACTTGTGAGCTTTCTTTCATTGTATGGATATGAGAGTGTATGTGGGGATAGCATAGCTCACAAAATGCTTGATGAGTATGCGGTGGAAGTGCTTAAAGCATTTGGAGATTCTATTGCAGATGAGAATGGAAAAATTAATCGTAAAAAATTAGGAAAAATTATTTTTAGTTCATCTAAGGAGCGTGAAAAACTTCAAAATATTCTGCATCCGCCCATTCAAGCTGAGATTCTCTCAAAAGCGTGGCAGCTTGAGGAAAAGGGTGTGTGGTATTTTTTGGACATTCCACTTTTTTTTGAAGTTGGTGGCAAGGAGACTTACCCTGTGGCACGCTCCCTTGTGGTTTATACGCCAAAAGACAAAGCCATTGCTAGAATCATAAAGCGTGATAATCTAAGCCTTGAAGATGCCACAGCACGACTAGAGGCGCAGATTCCTATTGAGCAGAAATGTCGCTTGGCAGATGATATTATAGGTAATGATGGAGATTTGCGTTCCTTGCAGCAACGGCTAGAATCTTATTTACAATCTTTGCCATCATATAGGCGTTAGTATGCGTTTTATTAAATATAGTAGCAGTGGCAATGACTTTTTGATTTTTCAAAGTTTTGAACGCGACAATGGGGGGCGTTCTAGCCTTGCAAAGCGTGTATGTGAGCGACATAATGGTATTGGTGCTGATGGTATGGTTGTGCTTTTGCTGGGGCAGGATTCTAAAGATTCTAAAAAATATGCGTATGAGTGGGAGTTTTACAACGCTGATGGCTCAAAGGCTAAAATGTGTGGTAATGCGAGTAGGAGTATCGGGCATTACGCATTTGTGGAGGGCATAGCTCCTAGGAAGCATAGCTTTTTAAGTCAGGCTGGGATTATAGGGATTACAATAGATGAGAGTGATACCAGCTTAGTGCAAAGCGATTTGGGTGCTTATAAGCTTGTGGAAGAACACATAGTAGAATCTAATCCTTACGGCGTTAAATCGTGGGCTTTACTTGATAGTGGAGTGCCACACCTTGTGGGCTTTGTGAATGATAAAAAAATGCTGACATACTTAAAAGATGAGCTTTTAAGGGCTTTGCGTGAAAAATATAATGCGAATGTGAATCTTGCCTACATTGATGAAAGTAGCGATAGAAGCAGGATTTTGTATATGACTTATGAAAGGGGAGTGGAGGACATTACCCAAGCGTGTGGGACGGGTGCAGCTGCGGTATTTGCTATGGCTTTAAGGCTAGGCTTGTGTGGGAAAAAGGCTTTGCTTATCCCACCAAGCAATGAGATTTTAGAGCTACAAATGACAGAAAATCAGCATATTTTATTTAAGGGCAAAGTCCAACGCATCGCCATTTGTGAGTGGCTTAATTCTATATAAAGGAGAGATGAGTGAAAAATACACATATTAAACAGCGGGGGGGGGGGGGTATAACCTCAATGTAGAAAAAGATTTAAATGTAGCTAAGATACGGCAGATAGCTTCTTTCATAAAGACAAATTTTCACAGGCTAGGATACGATTTAAAAACACCAAACTCAAAACCATTCTTTTCAACATTTTCACCCCACACGCTGCCATAGATTCTAAAACCTACACAACCTATCGCAATATTAGCATTCTAGCTATTCTTAATATCTGCTTTATGATATGCGTCTTTAGCCCTTATGCTATTTATGGTAGTGATGTATCACAATTTGACATAAGCCAAACATATCAAACACTAGGAGCATTATTTGGCTTTTTTATTCTCTCTTCATTTGGATTAATTTACTTCACAAGCTTCTTTTATAAGACAAGATTGCTTAAGATTGGAGTTTGGGGTGTAAGTGTCATTCTCTGTATAGGGCTTGTATATACATTTGTAATCGTGGGTGATTATGGAGCGATGGATCATTTTATATTTCAAAAACCAAACTTTGCCAATCCTGATTTAAGGATTCAAAAATATGTCTGTTTTATTCTTGCAGTATGTGTTTCTATAATCTTTTGTTTATTGATGACAAAATGGCTTAAACAGATATGGGGTATATTATTTGTTACACTTTTTGTTATGAGTAGTTATTATTTTATAGGTATAGCACACTCTTTACAAGATTATGCAAAATATTCTCACGCCCAGAATATTCAAGATTTAAACAATCTGCAACCTTATGAAAAAGAATTATTCTCTTACTCTAAGACTGAAAAGAATATCATAGTTATGGTGCTTGATATGTTTAGTGGCTCACATATGCATCCACTCTTAGAGCAATTCCCAGAGTTTAAAACACAGCTTGATGGCTTTGTGCTATTTGATAACGCTATATCTACGACAAACTCTACTATTCATAGTATTGCTACGCTTATCGGCGGGGAGCATTATGCTGTATATAATATGAATGCCAGAAAAGATAATCTTGATGATAGTATCACTGAAGCCTTTGGTGTTATAGGTGATACTTTTGTAAAGAACGGCTATGATGTGGGGTATTTTATGGCAGATCTTTCAACAAGATTTGACAAGGTAAAAAATATACAACAACAACATAACGCTTATACAAAACGCTCGTGCTTATGCGAGCTATTATTACAATTCCAATCCATATATAAAAGAAAGAATGAGCAAGCAGATTTTGGCTAAAAAAGATGGAGTAAAGTTTTTGCTTCTTCATACTGGTTTATTTCGCTTTGCTCCGGAGCTGTTTTTTCGCCCTAGAATCTACAATGGTGGAGCGGTGGCTATTAGGAGATGAAAATCTTTCAAATCAACAAGCAGCCCTAGAATTTGCATCATCATTTTATGCCTTTACGCATTTACACAACACAGAATCTAAAAAGCCAACTTTTAAATATCTCCACTCATTGATGACACATTTGCCTTATACATTATCTTTTTAAAATGGTGAATATGTGCCTTTTACGCAGGATTCTATTTTTGATACATATCCGCATAAAGATATGATGAACTATGTTGTTAAAGAATATGAGAGGGTATATTTTCGGCATTATGATACGGAAGCTTGTGCTTTGAATTACCTTAGCGATTTTGTGCAATGGCTCAAAGAAAATGGAATCTATGACAACACACAGATTTTTGTAGTAAGCGATCATAGCGGATTTGATGATATTGGGATACCATATTCTGTAAGTCAAAAGGGGCATCGTCCTGTCTCATTATTTTTGTTTAAAGATTTTAATACAAGTGGAAAGTTAAAACTAGATTCCAGACTTATGGCAAACTATGATAGTCCAAGTATGTTTTGCGATAATCTGCCTAATGGGTGTCCTAATGTGCCAAAAAATATTCTTAGCAACTATCCTAAAAATAGAAATATTATTAGCACAATCCCTATTCATTGGGACATCTCTTTACACAAAAAGAATGAGTGGCTTATCAATCATTATTTTCAAGTTAAAGGCAATGTTTATGATAAAAGCAGTTGGCAAGACATCACAGAATCTGTCAAAAACGGCACATTTAAGATTGATGGGATAGAGCATTAAGATAGATTGCTAGGTTGTGTAAGAGAATTTAGAAATGTCTAGAATCTAAGGGTGTTTAGAAACTAGGATTCAAAAATCTCCTTAAAATACTCGCTGCTTTTGCTTTTGGGAATCGTCTTTGTCGTGGGCAGGGCTAGGACTTCATAGTGCTTTGTGTATTCTAAATAATGAAGTGAGATTCTATCCCCCACACGCACTTCCTTGCTGCTTTTAGCCACATTACCATTAATCTTTACGACACCATTATCGCACATATCTTGGGCAATACTCCGCCTTTTCAAAATATTCACACTGCTTAAAAATTTATCAACACGCATTTATCGCTTCCTTTGAATCTTAGAATGATTAATTTTATACATCTTTGATGGGCTAGATTCACTAAAGCCCCGCCTATCACACACAATCACATCACATACTTCATACGCCCATTGCTTATTAAAACTTTTTCCCGTGAGATTAGCCGAAGTGGAGCAAAGCATTTGAAAATCTCGCAAGAAGCGTGAATGAAGCTCATCTTTTACTACTCGCACCGCCTTGCCATTAGGGTAAATAAAGGTGCTATTTTTAGCTTTGCGAATCGTGTTTTTATGCTTGTTTGGCGAACGCACTAAGGTTTTTAAATGCTCTAAATTATAAGATTCTATAAGCAGGGCTTGAGATTTGGGGCGTGATTTGCGTAAGTTTAGAATCTGTGGATTCTTGCTTAATAATCCCGCTGTGGTATCGCATTGTGCTAAAAATATAGAATCTTGCTCCATCATAAATTCCTTGGAATCTCAATTAAAAACTTTAAAATCTTAGCATAAGATAAATAATCCCCTTGAGATGTGTGTTTTTAAAAATTGTAAAAATTTTTTCTAAATTTTTGTATTTTTGGAATATCTATTGCTTATCATTTTGTGTGAATATCGCAGATTTTAATGGAAAGGATACAATATGTTAAGGTCTTTATGGTCGGGTGTTAGCGGTATGCAAGCACATCAAATCGCACTTGATGTGGAGAGTAACAACATTGCCAATGTGAATACCGTTGGTTTTAAATACTCAAGGGCGTCATTTGTGGATATGCTATCTCAAATTAAGCTGATTGCTACTTCACCTTACAAAAATGGGCTAGGAGGGCAGAATGACTTCTCAATCGGTTTGGGTGTTGGGATTGATGCGACGACAAAGGTTTTTTCACAAGGGAATACGCAAAATACCGATGTGAAAACTGATATTGCCATTGAGGGTGATGGATTTTTCATTATCTCGCCAGACCGCGGGACAACGCACAATTATACGCGTAATGGAGAGTTTCTCTTTGATGCTAATGGGAATCTTGTAACAACAGGTGGTTATGTCGTGCAAGGCTGGGTGCGTCCTCCACTTGAAGCGGCTGAATCTGGCACAATGAGTGATTTTGACTTTTTTAGAGTGGATAACACAGGACCGGTGAGAAATATCCAAATTGACCCGGGTATGGTTATGCCAGCACGTGCGACAAAGACTATTACTCTAAGGGCTAATCTTAACGCAGGGCGACATATTGAACAAATGCAAGAGGTAGCAGCACTAGATTCTACTGCTAGGACGGCAGCTGATGGGATTCAGCCGGTGTATGATTCTCGTGGTGTGCTTATGCAAGTGGGCGAGGATATGGGTGTTTTATTCAATGATGATGGCGATGCGTTTGCGTTGAATGAAAATCAGGGCATTTGGATGAGCTATAAAACTGCTGTGATTAAGCACGATACCGTGGCAACCGATGAAGTCAGCACCATAGGCATTAATGGTGAAAAAGTAAGCTTTTCTAACAATTCTGCAATAACGGGTGTTAGCTCCATTGTGGCGGCACAAAATGCAATTAACTCACTGCGGGATAAAACAGGTGTAAGTGCTTATGTGGATGCGGGGCAGCTAAGGATTGAAAATCGCAATCAAATGGACGGCGGAGAGAAAGTTAAAAATGTCCGCATTACCGCTGATGGCACAGGTGTGTTCCAAAATTTTGTGAAGGGTGAAGAGGATATTACCGCCTTTAGATACCGCTATACAAAATCCGAAGATGCAGATTCTACAACAGGGCAGTTTAGAACGACAGAGGATTTAAGAGCACTTATCCAATATGATGCAAATATGATTAAAAATCCCGAAAAAACCTACCAAGAAAGCACCGCTTCCGTGGCTGTAACGCTTAATCGCTGGGGTATGTTTGAAATCACAAATGGTGATGATGCTGATGATGAGCAACGCAACCTAAGCCTTTATGTAACAAGCCACTTTTCGGATAATGTAACAAACAATGTCCTTTTCAAAGAAACATTTAAGGCATTAAATACCGCTTCACTTATTGAGGGTGGCTCGGCTGTCAATACAGGCAAGATTAATAAAGCTACACACGCCACGAGTGTGGATATTGTGGATAGTTTGGGAAGTAAGCATAATATCCGCTTTGAGTTTTGGAAGACAGGCGATGCGGTATGGAGTTTTAGGGCTGTGGTGCCTGAACCTGCACAATTTGTCGGCGGTTCCGCGACTAAGCCTAATGTCTTTGAGGGTGGGAGAGCGACATTTAATAGCGATGGTTCACTCTCTGGTATGAATCCGCCGGTATTGCAGTTTGACCCTAAAAATGGAAGTAAAGGACCTCAAAGGCTTGAATTAAAATTTGGTGCGAATGAGAGTTTTGGGGGCTTAACGAGCGTGGATAAAATCTCTGAAACTTATGCGATCAATCAAAATGGCTATCAAGCTGGAGATTTGATGGATATACGCTTTGACTCAAATGGCTCGTTGCTTGGGGCGTTTAGTAATGGACGCTCAATCGCCCTAGCACAAGTAGCGTTGGCAAACTTTGCTAACAATACTGGTTTGCAAGCTGAAGGTGGGAATGTGTTCTCACAGACAGGAAATAGCGGTGAGCCGATGATTGGTGCGGCAAACACAGGGCGAAGAGGCGGTGTGAGTGGAAGTAAGCTGGAGATGAGTAATGTGGATTTGAGCCGAAGCTTAACGCAACTCATTGTCGTGCAGCGGGGCTTCCAAGCCAACTCAAAGGCGGTTACGACTTCAGATCAGATTCTTAACACGCTTTTAAATCTTAAGCAATAATTTTATGGTATAGATTCTATGTTGAGACATAGAATCTTATCTGTTATTTACACGCATTAAAAGGCTTAGAGCCGATAATCCCTCTCCATATCGCACTTAAAGAAAGTGTGAAAAGTAAAATCTTAAAAACCATTTCACTTTGCTTATGCATAGAATCAAATTCAGGTGTGCCAAAGCTCCCTAGAGCTTGAGATTCCATTATGTAAGGCGTGTAATAAAGTGTAAAAAGAAAGATAAGAATGACATTTATCCCACCGAGTAAAAGCCACAATTGCCGCTGTGTGCTATAAGCAAAAAGCCTAGCTGTGAAAAATGTGGCAAGCTCATAAATGATAATGACAATAGCTAGAATATTGAAATACACA
Organism: Helicobacter magdeburgensis; assembly: GCF_000765825.2. Classification (GTDB taxonomy): domain Bacteria; phylum Campylobacterota; class Campylobacteria; order Campylobacterales; family Helicobacteraceae; genus Helicobacter_C; species Helicobacter_C magdeburgensis. The sequence goes on along the minus strand of NZ_JRPE02000001.1, from coordinate 143,949 downwards.
TTGCATTTTTCAAAGATTTTTCCCATAAGTAAGCCACTATCGCTGATTGAAAGCTGTGGCAAAAAGCTAGAAGCACCAAAGATTGTCGCTGCTGCAAACGCACAGGCAATAATACACCCAACGCCAATGCTAAGCATTAGCCCATAGATAGAATCAAGAATGCGAAAAGTTTTGTAAAGTTTCATTTGTTCTCCTTTAATGATTTTCATTATTATAAATAAAGAATCTAAATTTAAAATATTCGATTTGGATACTGGTTGTTGTAAGTAAAAAATATTGAAAGAACAAGCTTGTAATTTTAGTTTTAAGACTCCTGCCCTACAAAAAGCATTTAATGAAACTATGCTAAAATCCTTGCCTTATTTTTGAATAAGGCGAAAGATTTTAGAAAGGATTGTGGATAGGGTAATGCGTGAAAATACAATGTCAAAAGAGACACGGGATTTGGGGGAGTTTGATATAGCCATCATCGGCTTAGGTGTGGCAGGGAGTAATCTCGCCTCACTTTTACAATCTCATCTCAAGGTCATCGCTATTGATAAAAAAGATTCTAGCGGGGATTGCTTTGATGAGAGTTTTCATAAGCCTTGTGGTGGGCTACTATCTGAGGGTGGGCAGAAAGCATTTGCTACACAAGGGCTAAATCTTCCCACACGCTTACTTGTAGAGCCTCAAATTTTTGCCATCAATACCATTGATTATGGCTACCCTTACGCCTCCTACATTCAAAAAGGCTACATTAATATGGAGCGACACGCCTTTGACTTATGGCAGAAATCACGCATTCCTAGTCATATTTCTACCTTTCATAAGGCGTATTTTAAAAGTCTCAAGCAAGGTGAAAATGGAATCTACACGCTCCATTTTAAACGCCAAGATTCTAAGAATGCTAAAATATCGCAGGATTTTACTTGTAAGGCTAAGATTATCATCGGTGCTGATGGGGCAAAGAGCCATTTACGGCGGTATCTCTACCCACAGCTTAAGACAAAGTCGTTTGTGTGTATCCAAGAATGGTATAAGGAGCATAACGCCCCTATGCTTTCTTGTATTTTTGATAAAGAACTTACGCCAAGTTATAGCTGGAGTATGTCAAAAAATAGCTATTTTATCTTCGGTGGGGCGTATCCACACGCAAACTGCCAAGAGCGATTCCGCACACAGATAGAGCGACTTCGCACTTTGGGCTTTATCTTTGGGAAGCCTTTAAAAAAGGAGGCGTGTTTGGTGCTGCAACCTACAAGGCTAAAGGATTTTGTCTTAGGGCATAGTGGCGTGTTTTTAATCGGTGAGGCAGCTGGGTTTATTAACGCAAGCACACTGGAGGGCATAAGTGGAGCGATGAATAGCTCTAGGATTCTAGCTAGTGTTTTAAATACTTGTGATATAAATGCCCTGCATTCTGCCGATAAGATTCACAATGCCCTGCATAAAGCGTATAGGGCAAAGGCTAGAATGCTTATTGTGAAAACTTTATTTCGGCATTATGTCCGTTATCCTTTTATGTTTGTGCCTTGCATTCGGCGGTTGATTTTACGATTTGGGCTATTGCGTTTAAGAAAAGGGCTAGAAAATGGCAAGATTATCTAGTTTAGAATCTGGCTTAGATTTTAGTTTGCAAACACATTTAGAATCTAGGCGAGATTCTAAGTAATGTCAGAATCTCACTTCAATCCTAAAGATTTCACCCCACAACTGCCTGAAAGCGTGGAGTTTATCCTTTCTCAATTACAAATGCAAGGGTATAAGGTGTATATTGTCGGTGGGTGTGTGCGTGATATGATTTTACATACTTTAGAATGTAGCGATAATGCGGGGCTTAAAAGTGATTTAGCTTATCAAAATTTGCCAAGTGATTATGACATTGCTACTTCTGCCCTGCCAAGTGAAGTGATAAAGCTTTTCCCCCGCACAATCCCCACAGGTTTAAAGCACGGCACGATAAGCGTGATTTATAATAGTGAAGTTTATGAGATAAGCACTTTTCGCATAGAGGGGGCTTATAGCAATAAACGCGCACCTGATAGTGTGAGATTTACTACTGAATTAGAGCTGGATTTGCAAAGGCGGGATTTTACGATGAATGCCCTTGCGTATTCGCCGCAAACGGGGCTAATTGATAAGGTAGGTGGGCTAAGGGATATTATCAATCGTAAGATTATGTGTGTGGGGGAGGCGTATTTGCGTTTTAATGAAGATGCTTTAAGAATCTTGCGTGCCTTGCGTTTTGCTGCGACTTTGGACTTTGAGATAGAATCGCACACAGATTCTGCACTGCGAGAATGTGCTAAGAATTTATGCTATATCTCAAAAGAACGCATAAGAGATGAGCTTACAAAGCTTTTATGTGGCAGGGCGGCGGAAAAAATTATGCGTAAGTATAGTGATGTGCTGAATGTAGCATTTGGCGGAATGATAAGCTTTGAAAGACTGGAAGTAAGATTACCACAAAATATGGAATCTAAAGCATTTGTATGGGCTTTATTTTTAGCTCAAGTGTGTGATGGGGACAAAACAAGCAAAAGAGATAAGGTGGATAAGATTTTAGAATCTCTCAAATTTGATAATAAAACAAGGCGGTATGTGAGTGAGATTCTAAAAGCGTGTGAGATACCCCTTGAGACAAATAGGCAGGAGATAGCAGAGCGGATTATCGCCCTTGGCGGTAGGGAGACTAGGGAGTTTGGGCATTTGGAGCGGGGCTGTGCAAGTGAGAAAATGAGTGGGGATAAGGAGTTATCTATTAGCGGAGAGCGGATTTTGCGTGATATGATAAGGCTAAAAATGGCGGTGGTGGCTCAAGATTCAACGCAAGATTCAACTCAAAAGAGACTTAAAGAGTTTCAAAAAGCTATGGAGCAGGTGCTAGATTCAAACCTGCCTTTAAGTCTAAAGGAGCTGTGTGTGAAGGGCGATGACTTAAAGGCTCTAGGTATTGTGGGGAAGGACATAGGCAGAATCTTGCAGATATTGTTAGAAGAGATTGCAAGTGAAAAATTAAAGCACTCTAGAGAAGCTTTGCTGATAAGGGCAGGGGAGCTAAGGGGCTAGTTTAGTAAGGTTATTTTTGTGCTAAGAGTGCGTCAAAATATATTTAAAGGCTAAGTGTTTGTAGAATCTACAAACACAAACTAACCATTCTACAATTTTTACAAAGGCGAGTAAATCTCATTGCCAATGCTTTTATACCGCTCCCAATAAAAGTCAGCAAAAGATCTAACTTGCGGATTTGTAGCGTGATAGCCATTGCGATTGATAAAGCGTTCAAGCCACGCATTTGCTGGGAGCTTTTGTATATAATGCTTAGCCAAAGATGTGTAAGTGTGCTGATACCACTCTATGAGCCTAACATAATGTTCTTTGTGAATCTGCAAATGCGGTGTTTGTGCCTTATCAAAGCTTAATGCCCCGCTTTCAAATAATCCGCTTAAATGCAATAGCCCCTCACAATAATACGCCCGAACTTCCAAGCTCTCTCTCCACGCCATAAGCCCAATACAACGCCTAATGTGATCTTCAAGCAAAGATTCTAAAATTTTATCCATTCCCCCTAAACTTTTTTCATAAGCAAGAATCTCTTTCAAATCTTTGCAATCCGCAGAATCTTGCCCCATATTTTTTGCTTTCTCATAGTGTAAAAACCACGCTACAAGCCCACCGCAAGTAGCCTTAAATTCTTCTATATTTTTGAACTCTCCATCAATATTCATAAGCCCTTCACTCTGCCAATCCACCCACAAAATATGCCCAAATTCGTGTCCATTCGTGCTAATGTCATACACAAAGTGCCAAAGCCTTTCATTATGAAATAAAATCTCACGCCACTTCTCCAAAAGCTCTGCCCCGAAAAATTCTACATTAATTTTCATCTGCGGTTTGGCTTTAGCTTGATTGATGATTCTATCTGGGAAAGCAAAGATCTTTTTGCCCTTTTGACTGGAGATTGTCTCATCATTTGGCACCACTTGTGCGGAAAATAGCCCATTATTCTCCGCTCCATAATACAAAAGCGGCAGTGAGTTATACAAGCTTGTTTGCTTAAATGCACAAGTAATGGCATTATAAAGCCTAAAATCTAACTCTAATTCTTGGCTCAAGCTTTGAAACATTGCCCCCACAAGATTTTTAGCATAGCTTTTTGTTTCATTCTTTTTATTTTCTAGGCGTAAATCCCACTCTGGTGCGACACTATGGCGATAAATATCTTCATAATATTCAAAGGGGTGAGCGATTTGCAAAGGTGTTTTGATAGCCATCCACGCTAAATCTACTTCCTGCCATTGCTTGATGAGATTTTGGCTTTCACTCTCTCTCCACGCTTTTATAAGTGCGTTAAAATAGGTAATATAAGCATCTTTTACGTGATATATAGAATCTTCTAGCAAACTAAGATTTTCAATACTCTGCTTCAAAGATTTAATAATACACTCCACTTCTTGTGGGAATGCCTTGATATAAGGCTGTGAGATAAACTTTGTGCCAACTTGCAATGGGATAGAGTAGCACCGCCCGATATACACGCCATTTTCATCTCTATCAAGGCTAGATTCTAGAAACTGCCTTGTCTCTTGTGTGCTTTTGTGGGAGTCTGCGGTGTTGGCTTGGTCATTTGCATTGAGCAAACTCCCTTCACCCCCACCTTGAGAGCCCAAAAAATCATCACAAGATATTTCTGCAGAATCTAGGTTTGCGGGAGATTCTACGAAGCTATATGTTTTCTCAAAGTCTCGGTTTATCTTATCAATCAGTCGTTTTTGCCACGATACAAAAAAGCCATTCATCGCAAGTCCAACGCGATGTGTGCTAGATAGAATCTCCCTATAAAAAGCACTTAAAAGCCCCTTTTGCTCTATGCTTTGCAAAAGGCTTTCAAACTGCCCTTGGTAGAATCTCATCACAAAATCAAGGAGCATATATCGTGCTTTGTCAATCTCATATTCTTTGTTTTCGCTCTCCGCATATTGCGTTTGTAAAATCTGCACGATTTTATCTTCTCGCAGATTTACTATACGCTCACACAACGCCATAAGGGTTGATTGACTAGGTTCAAGGTTACATTGCTTACTTAAATCACATAAAATCTTGTGTTTAGGTGAATCCTGCTGTGTTATAGCGTCAAAAAATGTATAAATCTCCCTGCTTTGAATCTGGCTTAGTTCATAAATCTGTGTAAGCTCATTTTCAAATACTGCTTTTGATTTTTCCATAATATCTCCTTAGTTTTTGCTTGTGTGGGATAAATTAGCAAAACTCTGCCATAATATCGCTGAATAAATGTTAAGCAAAGGCTTATGAATTTAAGGGGAGCTTATGGATTCTCGTTTTGAACGCATTATTAGACAAAATCAGCTTAAAACCTATGCTGTTTTGTGCGTGTATATTGCCATTTTTGTTTTTATCGGGTTGTTGGCGGATATTATTCGGCTAAATAGCGAGAGTTTGCAGGAGGGATTCTATCTTTTGCTGACCTTGCAGGAATTCCCCCTTATCACTTTTATAATGGGCGTTGTGGCATTTGGCGTGATTATGTATAGCGTGGGGCAGTTTTCACGCATTATGCTAAGTGGCAATGAGTATAAACGCATAAATCCAAATCTCGTGCTTTCCCGCAGAGAATCCACACTCTATGGCGTTTTTAGCGATTTGCTTAAAAGTGCAAATTGCCCTTTTGAACCAGCATTATATATCATAGAAGCCCCATATATGAATGCCTTTGCAAGTGGGTGGAATGAAAAAAACTCTATGATTGCTATCACTTCTACACTTTTAGAGCGATTAAAAGAAGATGAGCTAAAAGCCGTCATCGCCCACGAGCTAAGCCATATACGGCACGGCGATGTGAGGCTTACAATGTGTGTTGGGATTTTAAGCAATATTATGCTTTTGGGGGTGAATATCTTTGCCTTTTATTTCAGTAGCTCAAACTCTCAAGGAGCTCGTGTAGCTAGGAATATCCTGCTTGTGTTGCAGTTTATTTTGCCACTGCTTACAATGGTGCTAAGCCTGTTTATCTCTCGTAATCGTGAGTATATGGCGGATTCTGGTGCGGCGTATTTGATGAGAGATAGTGAGCCGATGATTAGGGCGTTACAAAAGATTAGCCAAGATTATGCGCAAAACACTTACACAGAGCCAAATCCTACGCGTGCAAGTGCGTATCTTTTTGACACAAGCGAGATTTTAAGCACACATCCTAGCATACAAAATCGTATTAAGTCTTTGCTAGGACAGAGATTTTGAGTAGGCATTCAGTATTGAGCGAATCTTGCGGGAGTAGCGAAAAATCCAAAAACGCAGAATCTCAAGCCGATTTCACAATGGCAGAATCTCGCCACTCTCGTGGTGCGACAACAAGGCTAACTTACGCTTAAAGTATATCTTTAAGCGTGTAAAATTAAATCGCGTGAAACGCAAACCTATAAAAGCGTTGTAGGGGTGGGGGATTTTTAAGGGGGAGGGAGCGACTTCGCAATTTAAGCCCCTCCCCCTTAAAAAAAAAACAGAAAAACAGAAACTAGCGTTCAAAACCACTTTTTATGAAAAGAAAAAAGTAAAAACACTCTCTCACAACATAAAGATACTTCGCTTTTTTCAAAGGTTCAATACGACAAAAACGCAGAATCTCAACTAAAGCTTACGCTTCGGTATGATAAAAGCTTAGAATCTTAGGTAAAATCTTATTATCAAAATTTACAAAGGAGTGGCAAATGAAAACACCACAAGATAAAGCCTTAGAGCAAAATTCAAAGGCGTTTTTTGAATCTTTATGTGCGTTTGTAGGGGAAGATTCTAAACGAGAGGGGATAGAATCCACACCAAAGCGTATTGCTACAAGCTTTGCAGAAATGCTAGATGGATATGCCCAAAGCCCCAAAGATGCCCTAGGCAGTGTCTTTGAAGATGGCGTATGTGATGAAATGATAGTGCTTAAAAAACTGCCCTTTTATTCTATGTGCGAACATCATCTTTTGCCTTTTTTTGGCTTTATATCCATAGGCTATATTCCTGATTCTAAACTCGTGGGGATTAGTGGCTTGGCACGACTAGCGGAAGTTTTCACACATCGTTTGCAGATTCAAGAGCAGCTTACAGCGCAAATTGCTAATGCACTGATGAGTGAGCTAAGCCCTAAGGGTGTAATGGTGGTATGTGAAGCAAGACATTTATGCCTTGAAATGCGAGGGAAGCAAAGGCAGTCGCACATCATCACTTCTGCGTTGCGTGGGCTATTTAAGAAAGATTCTAAAACTCGTGCAGAGTTTATGCAACTGCTGAATAATCCTTAAAAACAAGGATAATCTTTATTTGACATTTTGTGAAATAGTGCTTAGTTTGTGGGGATTCTGCCCATATTTTACATAAATTTTACATTTAGCCTTGACATTTTATACATTTTCTAATGATAATGGCACTAGTTCAAACTTGAACTACAATCCTAAACAACTCTTAATGGAGGTTTTTTATGAAAAAGATAGTTGTAAGCAGTGCTTTATCGGCTCTTCTTGTGTTGCCAGCAATGGCTTTTGAAGTATATAACAACGATGACACAAAGGTTGATGTATATGGATCAATCCGTGGTTATGTGGGCTATGGTGAAAGTGGCAAAGCTGGAGCTGATGCAGGATACCTTATTGGGATTCAAAATAACTCACAATTTGGTGTGAAATTCCAAAAAGATAAGTTTAAAGCAAATGTAGAGTGGGGTGCAGTAGAAGATGGTGTGGCTGTAGATGGTGTAGGCACAGGTTGGAGACAATATTGGGGATCTTATACAACTTCAGCAGGGACAATCCTATTTGGTAAGACAAATACGCCAACGATTGATAATGGCTTTACAAACGACTTCTTTAACAACGACAATGGCTCAAGTGGCTTTGGTGGTATCGCTACTGGAAGCAGAAAGATTCAGATTCAATATAATGTAGCTGGACTAAGCCTAGCTCTTGTGGAAGATAAAGTGGGCAATGGAAGAAGTGCTGGTGCTAAAGATGGGCAGCCAAATCAAGAATCTCCTCGTATCGCTGCGAGCTATTCAATCAACGATGAAAAAGGCAAACCTACTTTTAAAGTAGCGGCGACTTATAAATACTACAATTCTGGCACAATTCAAACTGGTGTGCCTGATGGGACAAGTGCATATCACGCTTGGATAGGCTATAAACCTACATTTGGTGGCTCTTTCCTTTCAATGATGGCACATTATGGTAAAAATGGGAATCTCTATGGCGAGCAACTCACAAGAATAAGTGCAGGTGCTTATCAGCATACCACACTTGATGTAGCTGGGTTAGATGCACAAAGAGCGGGTGCTAGAGTGGAGTTTGGCACAAAGCTTTCTGATGATATGAGTGTTATTATCGGTGCTGGGTATCAAGCGACATTTGGTGGAAAAGGACAAGAAAAGGCTGTAACGACTGCTTCTGGAGCAACTAAAGATTCAATGATTCATAGTTATTCAGCATTTATTCAGCTTCCTTACAAAGTTAGCTCAAACTTTACTTTTGCTCCACAAATCAGTTATTATCAAACAATTGAGGGAACAGATGGCATTAGCTCACACGCTACGGCTTATCAGGCTGACAGGACTAAAGGCTTTAGTGGCAAAGAAACAGGTGTTATCGCTGCTGCTAGAATCAAATGGGATTTCTAATCCTTGTTTTGTTTCCTTTAAGAAAGGTGCCATTTGGCACCTTTTGCTTTTTCTCATATCTTTTGTTTTACTTCCTTTTATTTTAAAGTTTCATATCACATTTAGCACTTTAGGCTTATAATACTGCTTTTCTCACATTTTTTCTTAGGATTTTTCTATGGCATTTGATTTTGGTATGGATATAAGTGCAGGTATGGTTTGTTTTCTTATTTTAGCGGCATTTGTGGCGGGATTTGTAGATTCTATAGCTGGAGGGGGCGGAATGATAACTATCCCTGCCCTGCTTTTTGCTGGAATCCCACCGCTTCAAGCCCTAGGGACAAATAAGTTTCAAAGCTGTTTTGGGAGCTTTGGGGCGAGCTTGCATTTTTACAAAAGGGGGCATATTGATTTAAAAGGAAGTGTTGGCTTTGTGTGTGTGGTTTTTCTTAGCTCTATGCTTGGGAGTGTATGTGTGGGGCTTTTTGAGAGTGATTTTTTGCGTAAATGTATCCCGTTTTTACTCATTATTTTTGCTTTTTATTTTCTATTTTCACCAAAAATCACGCAAGATTCTAGCAAGGCAGTGCTAGGCAGTGTGGGGCTTGGCTTTGTGCTAGGCATAATTGGCTTTTATGATGGCTTTTTTGGTCCGGGGACTGGCTCGTTTTTAATGCTTTCTCTCATTACGCTTGGGGGCTTTTCACTGCTTCAAGCCTTGGCACACGCAAAGCTTTTTAATTTTGCTACAAATCTTGCTTCAATGCTTATCTTTGCCTTTGGGGGGCATATTTTGTGGATTGTGGGTTTATGTATGGCATTGGGGCAGTTTGCAGGGGCGAGTCTAGGCTCACGAGTGGCTATTGGCTATGGAGTGAAGATTATAAAACCCCTTGTGGTGTGCGTGTCTTTAGCCGCGTGTGTGAATCTGCTGTATAAAGAATTTTTCACTTCACTTTGATTTCATTTTAAAAGTATAAACTTCTCGTGTCTGTAAGGGACAAATTTATATAAAGGAGTTTTTATGAAACTTAAAATATGTGTGTTGGCTGTGGCTTTTGGCGGTTTGCTGTGTGTGAATGCGGCGGATTTTAGTAAGAAAAGTGATAAGGAGCTTATCTCACTTTCTGGCGTAGTGAAGGTTGAAGAATTTGCTGACTATGAGCTTGAGATAGCAAAGCGAATGAAAGCTAAAAGTGAAAAAGAGGCAAAAGACTTTAGAGAGAAGCTCAAAGCACAATATGAAAAGGCTACTGAAAATATGAGCGTGAAGCAATACCGCGAGTATAAGAGGGCTACGCACGAGGCAATGAAAAAGCGTGTGGAAAAGATGAGTGAAAAAGAGCTAAAAGAGAGTGGATTGCCACCGCACAAGCACTTGAAAGCGTGTAAGGGTGAATGCAAGGATACAAAGCATTGTGAGCCAAAAAAGAAATAAAAAACTTGCCTTGCAATGATAATGAAAGGTGGCAAAGCTAACTACGCTTAAAGTATAGCTACGCAGATTCTAAAAACGCAGAATCTCGAGCAAATGCCACAATGGCAGAATCTCGCCCCTCTCGTGGTGCGAAAAATCGGATTCAAGGTGGCAGTAGTGCCACCGCCGATTTGAAGCTAGAGAGGGATAAGCGAGGTCTCCCCCTTAGCCCCAAAAAAGTCTCCGCTTTTTTGGGGCTAAGGGGGACGGAAGGGGGATAAACCCTTTTTTGCAAAAATAGTGAAAATATAAAATCTAACAAAGATATTTCGCCTATGGCTCAATATGACAAAGGCTTAGAATCTCAGTGGATTCTATAATCATTAAAGTGGCAAAGTCGTGTTTTACCACAATACTGCTATACTTAGCTTATAATGAGCGTAAAAAAGCAAAAGTGCAAAAAGGAACAAAAGGGAAGTAAAAGATGTCGGCAAAGATTTTATTACTAGAAGATGACTTTGTGCTAAGTGAGATTCTGCTTGAGTTTTTAAACGAGCAGGGCTATGATGTGAAGCTTTGTGATAATGCTAAAGATGCGTTAAATTGTGCTTATGAGCAGCATTTTGATTTGTGGATTTTTGATGTGAAAGTGCCTTTGGGTAATGGATTTGATATACTAAAAGAGCTTAGGGAGTGTGGGAAAAACACACCGAGCATTTTTATCACTTCGCTTGATAGGATTGATGATTTACAAAGTGGCTATAAGGCGGGGTGTGATGACTATCTCAAAAAGCCCTTTGAGCTTTTGGAGCTACAATATCGTATCCGCACATTGCTGAAACGCTCTTTTTCCCATACGCATACGGAATATGTGAAGCTACATAATGGTATGAAGTTTGGAATCTTAACGCAACTGCTCTATGATGAGCATAACGCCATTGTGCCTTTGACACAAAAAGAGAGCCTTTTGCTTTCACTGCTTTTACAACACAAGGGGAGCTATGTCTCCCAAGAGATGATTTTTGATACTCTGTGGGAATACGAGCAAGAGCCAAGTGAAATGAGTTTGCGTGCGTATGTGAAAAATCTGCGTAAGATTCTAGGTAAAGATAGCATTGTCAATCAACGCGGCAGAGGGTATTGCTATGGTGGATATTGCTATAATGAAAACAACAATGTGGAGTAGGTGTTTTGAGTGAGAATGCAAAGAGTATCATTAAGATTCTAAGTCTGTATCTGGGGACAACAGGCATTTTTTTATGCGTGTTTTTTTGGTTTTCTTATGCCAAAGAAGCGCGACATTTGATAGCAAATCAAGTCAGTGAGTTGCGTGAGATAAGCCTTGAAGTATATGAGATTTTACATAATAATAAAGATGACTTGCAAGCTGGGCTTACGCAGATTCAAAGTGAGATTAGCACACCGCTTAGAATCTACAATAAAAAAGGTGCGGTTTTGTATGATACATTGAAAGTAAAGCTTAGTCAAAGTGAGATAGAAGAGGGCTTTGCTATGCGTGGGGAATATGTGATTATTGAGCCTTCAATGCACGAAAAGATTCCAAAAGCTCATAAGAGTAAGAAGAATCTTGTATCAAAATACCGCGATAATGCGAGATATAAGATTTTCATACAAGATGCTTCTTTAGAATCTCAAATGTTTGTTTTGCGACTAAAGATGATAGGGTATTTTTTGCTCTCACTTTTTGTGGTGGGCGTGGTGGCGTATTTTTTGGTTAAGCTCTCTTTAAAGCCTATGCAGCAAAGGATTAATTCCTTGAATGCTTTTATTAAAGATTCTACCCACGAGATAAACACACCTTTAAGCATTATTCTAATGAGTATTGAGACGCTTTCACTTGATAATCTTACCCCCACACAAGCCCAAAAAATAGAGCGGATTAAACTTGCCTCTAAAAGTCTAAGTCATATTTATAGAATCTTAGTGGCGTATAACTTCCCCCATAGCATAAGCCATAAGTGTGAAAATCTTGCTTTACATACTCTATTGCAGGAGCGGCTGGAGTATTTCTCGCCATTTTTTGAGCAAAAGGCTTTGTGCGTGGGAGTTAGGGCAGAATCTAGCTATATTTTTGCGAGTGCGGAAAAGATGAGCTGTGTGCTTGACAATCTCTTAAGCAATGCGATTAAATACAATAAAAAGGGTGGGGAGATTGAGATTGTTTTAGGGCAGGGGCGTTTAAGCATTAGCGATAGTGGCTGTGGTATGGCGGATTCTCAAAAGGGTAGAATCTTTGAACGATATGTGCGGTGCAATGACTATCAAGGGGGCTTTGGCATAGGGCTAACATTGGTAAAAAGAATTTGCGATGAGTATGACATAGATATAGAAGTGCAAAGTCAGCAGGGCAGGGGAAGTCGCTTTACTTTAATATGGAAACAAGAAAATAAGGGGTAAAAAACTTTTTATTTAAAAGTGGATATAATGCTTTTAGGGGTTGCCTCAAGGGGCGGCTTCCCCCTGAGTAGCAACCTACTTCTTTATAAAGGAGGTTGCGATGTGTAAGATTTGCACAAAAATCTTAGTCGCCATTATACTACTATGCATTATAGTAGTCAAGTGCCACTAAGATAATTAAAAGCAGATACATTCTCAAGGTGTATCTGTGAATCTTACACGCCCCCTACTTGAGCTTGGTTTATCTAAAGATTCTATAAATAATATCAAGGATTGTGTATGCAAGAAACAATTATTATGATTGAAAAAATCGTGCTTTCATCTATTTTTTTCTCGCCTGAAAAGTTTGAAGAGATTGCTGCAGAGTTGAGTGCTAAGGACTTTTTATATCCGGTGCATAGGGATATTTTTGCAATGTGTGAGATTTTGAATAAAGAGAATCTGCCTATTGATAGTGAGTTTATCCTAGCTAAGAAACCTGCAAATAAGAAAATCACGCAAGAAGAGCTGCTTGAGATTCAAGCTATTAATCCTATTGCGAATATTGAAGCCTATATTGATGAGATTAAAGAGGCAAGTATCAAGCGTGAAATGCACTCTTTGGCTAATCTTTTGCGTGAAAAATCACTTGATAATAATCAAAGTGTGGAAGAGATTGTTGATGAAGTGAGTAGGAAACTTAGCGATATGAGCTTGGGAAAATCAAATGATGATGTGTATGACGCAGGGCAGGTGGCGAGAGATGTAATGGATCATATCATAGAGCTTAAAAATCGTGGGAATCTTGAGCTAACCGGACTTGACACAGGCTTTAAAAAGCTAAATCGCTTTACAACAGGTTTTAATGAAGGGGATTTAATCATCATAGGTGCGCGTCCGTCTATGGGGAAGACGACTTTTGTGTTAAATCTCGCTCAACATTTTTTAGATAACAATAAGGGTGTAGTGATTTTTAGCCTTGAAATGCCTTATTTGCAGTTAGGTATGAGAATGCTAAGTGCAAAGGCATCAATCCCCTTGCAGAATCTCCGCATAGCAAATCTTACTGAGAATGAGATAAGTGAGCTAAGTGGTGTGGTGGATAAACTAGCAAATCAGCCTTTGCAGATTGTAGATGCCTCTTCGCTTAGTATCGCTCAACTCAAAGGGCGACTGCGTAGGCTCAAAAAGCAGAATCCGCAAATAAGTGTGGCGATTATTGATTATTTACAGCTGATGAATGGTGGTAAGGGGGAGATAGGCAAACAAGTGGAAGTCTCTGAAATCTCACGCGGACTTAAGATGTTAGCAAGGGAGCTTTCAATGCCAATCATCGCCCTATCTCAACTTAATCGCCTTGTGGAATCTCGCGATGATAAGCGTCCTATTTTGTCAGATTTGCGAGATTCTGGAGCTATAGAGCAAGATGCTGATGTGATTTTGTTTCTTTATCGCGATGATGTGTATGCAAGACGAGCGGATAAGGAGCGATATGCAAGGCTTAAAAAAGAGGGTAAGGAAAAGGACTTTAAGCCCGAGCATACTGAGCGTGAGATTGAACCAGCAGAGATTATTATCGCTAAAAACCGCAATGGTGAGATAGGCAATGTGGAGATTCAGTTTAATAAAAAATTTACGCGTTTTGAGGATAAGCCTGAAGAATACAGCCACGAGATGACGCAAACGCGTATTGATGGTGCGGATTTTTTGCAGAATATGGAGCGAAGCACACCACCCCAAAGCCCAACAGATTCTAACTTTGATATGCCCAATGTCTTTTAACAAGTGAATAGCAAAACTCACTCTACACATTCTCCCTTAGCAGTGGAGATTTTACACACAAAAAGGGAGATTTTGGCATTTGTGGGGTTGTGTCTAGCTCTTTTTATGGGTAATATGCTTTTAGAATATAACGCATATCGTGCCTATATCGCCCCGCAAGATACCCAAGAGATTTACGCTCAAGTCATCGCTCAATACACAAAGCACAAAAATAATTCAAGCTATCAAGTTTTAAAGCTAAAGAGCGATAGGGGCGAGATTTTCTACACAACAAGCAAAGAAGATATAAAAGACTTAGCGCATAGATTTGTGAGAATCTATGGCAAAAGGCTAGAATGTGGCTTTGTGGAGTATCTAAAAAGCTGTTTTTTTATCTCTTATCGCATTTCGCTTTTAGCGGATTTGGATTATAGGCAGAGTCTTAGGGCGTATATAGAATCTCAACATAATGAGCCGCTTATTGCTTCGCTGTATAAAACGCTCTTTTTAGCGGACTTTTTGCCCCATACTTGGCGAGATTTAAGTAATAAATTAGGCATAGCTCATCTCATTGCCATTAGTGGCTTTCACTTGGGAATCTTAAGCCTTGTGCTTGGAGGGCTTTTGGGCTTTGTGTATGGGAGATTCCATAGATTTATAAGCTATCGCAACAAATATTTTGATATTGGAATCTTGCTGTGTGCGGTGCTATTTTTATATTTGCTTGTGCTTGATTTTACACCTTCTTTTTTAAGAGCGTATGTGATGAGTGTGTGCGGATTTGTAGCTATTTTTAGCGGGATAAATTTGCTAAGCTTTAGGCTACTTTTTGTAGTGGTAGCTTTGTGTTTGGCTTTATTCCCGAGATTAATTTTTTCTGTGGGTTTTGGGCTATCTGTTAGCGGAGTGTTTTTTATCTATCTCTTTGCGAAGTTTAGCAAGATTCAAAAATGGCGGGGTGTTATGGGGAAGTTTGTGCTACTGCCTTTATGGTTTAATACGCTGATTTTTTTAGATATGCTTGTTTTGGTGCATTGGTTTTTTCCTTATTTCACACCTTTAAATATGCTTAGTATTCCTTTAAGTTTGCTTTTTGTGGTGTTTTTCCCTTGTATGCTTGTGGCTCATATTTTGGGCTTTGGTTGGCTGTATGATGGGGTTTTGCAATGGGCTATGGGTTTAAGGCTAGATTCTATTGAGTTTTTTACACCGATTTGGCTTTTATGTCTATTTTTGCTTTTATGTGTTTTGGCTATGCGTTTTAGAATAGCCTATATTGCCTTGCACTGCGTGGGGCTAGGCTTTTTTAGCTTTTTATGTATGCGGTTTATGAATCTAGCTTATGGGCTGTGAGCGTGTAATAGATAGATTTTGCTTTGCCTAGCTTTTTGTGATTAAGGCAAAGGAGCTTATTATGAGCTACGGCTAGAAAAATGCAGTCAAAATAGGCTAAGGGCAGCTCATCTAAAAGTGAGATTTGATACTGCCTTAGCACTTCTTGCTTATTTGCCACAGGGTCATACACATCTACTTTTAGCCCAAAAGATTCTAGCTCCTTTTTCACAATGGGGACTTTGGAATTTCGTATATCAGGGCAGTTTTGCTTGAAAGTGATGCCAAGGATTAAAACTTTTGCGTTTAGAATCTCAATGCCATTTTGAATAAGTAGTTTGATGATTTTCTGTGCGATAAAATGTGGCATATTGTCATTAATGAGCCGCCCAGAGCTAATCACTTGCGGGTGATAGCCGATACTATGAAGCTTATGCGTGAGATAATAGGGATCTACGCTTATGCAATGCCCCCCAACAAGCCCGGGTGTGAAAGGCAGAAAATTCCACTTTGTCTTTGCCGCTTCAAGCACTTCTAGGGCGTCAATCTGCAGGGCATCGCAAATCATATACATTTCATTGATAAAGGCGATGTTTAAATCGCGTTGAGCGTTTTCTATGATTTTTGTCATTTCGGCGGTTTTGATTGATGAGACGCAAAAAGTCCCGGCTGTGATGATTGAGCTATATAGGCTATCAATAAAGTGTGCTACTTGTTTTGTGCTACCGGAAGTGATTTTTTGAATCTGCGTGAGTGTGTGGGAGCTATCGCTTGGGTTAATGCGTTCAGGCGAGTAGCCAAGGTAAAAGTCAGTGTTGAAAGTGAGATTTGAGCTTTTTTCTAAGGCGTTTTTGCATTCATTTTCCGTGCAGGTGGGGTAGGTGGTAGATTCATAAATGACAATATTACCTTTTTGTAAAACCTTGCCTACAAGCTTACTTGCGTGAATCAGGGCGGAGAGATCTGGCGTTTTATTTTCTGTAATAGGTGTAGGCACACAGATGATGTAAATATTTGCGTGTGCGATGTGCGAGAGATTATGCGTGAAGCTAAGATTTGGGGAGTTTTGTAGCTCTTGTTTGCTTACTTGCTGTGTGCTATCAAAGCTAGATTTTAGCTCATCAATACGCTGTGGATTTATATCAAAGCCAATGGTGGGGTAGATTTTGCTAAAAGCCACAGACAAGGGCAAACCAACATAGCCTAAGCCGATGATAGCGATATGTGCATTTTGAAGCGTGGGGAAAGGCATTTCATACCTTTAAGATTCTATTGTCATCAAGGCGATAAGCGGTGTTATCATAACTATCATAGGCTAGATTGTCTTTATTAAATGTAAGCCTATTTCCTGCCTTATCTACCCAAGCGATTTGCCTTGCAGGATTCCCCACGCACAAGGCAAAGTCCGGCACATTTTTTGTTACCACACTTCCTGCACCAATGAGTGCATACTCGCCAATTTCCACACCGCAGATGATTGTCGCATTAGCCCCGATGGAAGCCCCGTTTTTGATAAGGGTAGGGCGGAAGCCATCTTTGCGTGAGATAAAAGCTCTGGGATTAATGACATTTGTAAAAACTACACTGGGTCCCAAGAACACATCATCACAGATTTTTACCCCCTCATATATGCTGATATTATTTTGTGCTTTGAGATTGTCGCCAATGATGACATTTTTGCCTACCATACAATTTTGCCCTAAAGAGCAGTTTTTACCTATAATGCTCCCACTTAGAATATGGCAAAAATGCCAAATCTTACTGCCCTCACCGATGAACACATTTTCATCAATAATGCTACTTTCGTGGATAAAAACCGCCATTTAAAGCCTTTTGTTTAAGGGATGATAATCGCCCTGTAATCCAATGGGCGTGGCATTTCTAATATGATAAGTAAGCTCAATAGCCTTTCTTGAATCTTCACAGCTAAAGCCTTCATTATTGAGAATCTTCGTATAGCTTAGTGTGTGTAAATCATTAAACCCATCGCTAAAGGCAAATTCTTCACCTTGTAAAGATAAGGAGCGATACACTCTTTTATTTTGCTCTCTTATATGCTGGGGCAAAAGATTTTCATCAATGGAGAGAAACCACCTAACCCTTGCCTTTTTTAATATTAGGATTCCACTTACACTTGAATGAGAGCGATAATGCACGATGCTTTGCTCTACATCGCCAAAAATCCAAATCAGCATATCAAAAAAATGCACCCCAACATTAGTCGCAACACCACCACTCTTACTCTCTTCCCCTTTCCACGAGTGAAAATACCACTTGCCCCTAGCGGTAATATAGCTTAAATCAATATCAAACACAGAATCTTTGTTTGATTGCTCTATGCGTGTTTTAAGGGCTAGAATGCTTGGGTGCAAACGGAGTTGCAAAATGCTGTAAATGTGTTTATTTGTTTCATTTTGGGCTGATAAGAGTGCGTCTAGATTCCAAGGATTAAGCACGAGGGGCTTTTCGCAAATCGCTGAAGCACCATTCCGCAGGGCAAGGCGGATATGCGTATCGTGCAGATGATTTGGAGAACAGATACTAAGATAATCAAGCGGTGTGCTATTGCGTTTGAGTTTGTCAAGGTGGCGTTCAAAGCGTTCGGATTCTGTAAAAAAATCAGCCTGTGGGAAATAGCTATCTAAGATTCCCACAGAATCGTGTTTGTCAATCGCACAAAGAAGTGTGCCATTATTTTGCTTAATGGCTTGAAGATGTCTAGGAGCGACAAAGCCGCCCACACCGACTAATCCAAAGGTTTTGCTAGGCGTTTGGCTCATAAATTATTTAGTATTATTTGTGTTATTTAACTTCAAAATGCACCGGATCAGCTACAAGGCTTTTGAAATTTGGCAAATCTCTAGCCGCTTCTGTGCGTGAGTTATACGGACCGATGAGATATTTTGTCGTTTGTTGTCCATTGCTTGATGTCCCTGCATATACGCGGTAGCTGTAATTGCCTATTTTCTTTAAAAATTCTTCACTTGGTTTGTTGGCAAAAGAGCCTACTTGCACATAAAAGCCTTTTGTAGCGACTTGCCCATTTTTTGAGCGATCCATAGGCGAAGTGGTAGCAGGGGAGGTGGCGACACCTTCAAAAGCATTGGCAACGCTATTTGTAGGCGTAGCTGTTTGGGTAGGCTGTGGCTTTGGTGTTTGAGTTTGAGTAGGTGCTGGAGCGGATTTGGCTGGCTCTGGCTTTTTAGTTGTATTTATAGAATTCGCGTTACTTGCTGTTTGAGCTGGTTTAGACGGCTCTGGTTTTTTGGTTGATGTTGTGTTGTTTGGCAATACAGGTTGATTTTGATTTGTTTGCTGTGTAGGCTTAGGCTGGGTGGTTTGTTGCGTAGGTTTGGGTTGGTTTTGTGTAGGTGTTGTGAGCGGTGGAGTGCTAGGAGCAGTGGGCTGCTGTGTTGTGTCTTGTGCCACTTGGTTATTTGAATCGCCATTGCGGTTGCGAATATCATCAAGAATCTGTTGAAACCTATCATCGCTACCTGTATTATTGTCAATAGGCACATTTACAAAACCACCATTTTGTGGCTCTTGGATAGGGGTAGATCCCATTGAGGTTAAGCCGTTGTTGTCTGCTATGGTTTTTTCACTAAGATCCTCTTCACCACGGGTGATAACAAAAATCACCGCAATTAGAATACATAAAATGATGATAGCTACTCCCACCATCATCATAAGCTTTTTGGTGCGATTTTGTTGTTGCAAATCATCATCATTGATTAAAATATCATTTAATTCTCGTTTTGTTTCCATTTTTTCTCCTTAGTTTAGGGTTTTTTTGCTTACATATGTCTTGCCCAAGATGCCCCACGCTCTTTTGCATAGACATCATAGGGTAGGCACAAAATATTAAAATGTGGAGGCATTTCATCATTTGGAAATACTCTCCATTCCTTTGGGCAATGCTGGGCTAACTTCATTGAAAGCGTTTTAATAAGTCGCTTACCCTCGTTAATCTCCGTATGTCCTTTATGCACATAAAGATGTAAATGTCCCGGGGTCTTTGTAGAAAAAGCAGTAAAGTTCAAAAAGCCCTCTTCACGCAAAAGCAGCTGCGCACGATGATAGAATCTCTCGGGATTCCGCCCATTGTAGTCAAAGACGATATTTTCAACCTTCGTGCCTTTGCCAAGCAAAAGTGAATGAGCAATTGTAATCTCTTTGCGAAAATGCTTGTTAATCAGCATAGAAGTCAGCATAGAATCCACTCGCTCATATTTATCATAGAGAATTCTTCCCATATGACTTACCTTTTTACCTAGTCCGCTGACACGCTGATAATAATGGGAAGTATCCATTTTTATCAGTTTCAGATCCATTTCTGTCACAATTTACCCCCTAAAAAATTGGTCGTTCATAGATTTTAAAATCTTTTGAAAAATCTTTAATCTCTTTTTTGATTTTCTGCTGTAAATCAACATTTGAAATATCATCAAGAATATCAGCAATCCACTTGGCAATTTGCTCAAATTCTTTCTCTTTCATACCCCTTGCCGTGAGAGCTGGAGAGCCGATTCTTATACCGCTTGTAACAAAAGGGGATCGTGTTTCTCCCGGAACGGTATTTTTATTTACAGTGATTCCTGCATTACCAAGGGCTAAATCCGCATCTTTACCGCTAAAGTCATTATTAAGGAAGCTCATAAGCACAAGGTGATTTTCGCTCCCTCCACTTACAAGATTATAGTTGCGTTGTAATAACACCTTTGCTAGAGCTTGGATATTAGCCTTAACTTGCTTAGCATACACTTTCCATTCGGGCTTAAGATTCTCTTTAAACCCTACTGCCTTACCAGCTATAACGTGCATAAGCGGTCCGCCCTGAATCCCCGGAAACACAGCTTTGTTAATCTTTGCCATTAGCTCTTCATCATTTGTAAGAATAGCCCCACCGCGTGGTCCCCGTAATGTTTTATGTGTTGTTGTTGTAACGATATGGCAATGTGGAAAAGGATTTGGATACTCTCCAGCCACTACAAGCCCAGCTATATGGGCTACATCACCCATAAGCAAAGCCCCAACAGAATCCGCAATTTCACGCAATCGCTTAAAATCAAGCTCACGCGTATAAGCTGAAAATCCACATACAAGGATATTTGGTTTAACGACTTGGGCTTGAAGTGCGAGCTTATCATAATCAATGTAGCCATTAAGCTCCACACCATAAAAAAAGCTTTGATAGAGTTGCCCGGAGCTGCTGACTTTTGCTCCGTGTGTGAGATGTCCGCCGTGGCTTAGATCCATTCCTAGAATCTTATCATAAGGCTTTAGTAGTGCGGCATACACAGCTGCATTAGCCTGTGAGCCTGAATGAGGCTGGACATTGGCAAAACTTGCTCCAAAAAGTTGTTTTGCCCTATTGATAGCAATTTCTTCAATCTTATCTACAAACTCGCAACCACCATAATAACGCTTAAAAGGATAGCCTTCAGCATATTTGTTTGTCAAAACACTACCCATAGCTTCCATAACGCTAGGAAATGTGAAATTTTCACTTGCTATCATCTCCAAGTGATCATTTTGTCTCTCAAATTCTTTTTCTATGAGTTCATAAATTTCAGGATCTTGCTCTTTTATTGCGTAGTTCATCATTTCTCCTTATTTGCGTGATTTGGGCTTCCTTGATTGGCTTGAGCAGTATCATCGCTTGGCATTATATCAAAATTTGTTTTACTTGGCTTTAAAGCAGGGAATAAAATCACATCTTTAATGCTTTTTGCATCGCTTAAAAGCATAACTAGCCTATCAATCCCTATGCCTTCACCCGCAGTTGGGGGCATTCCGTGTGCTAAAGCCCATACATAATCTTCGTCCATATATTGAGCCTCTTCATCTCCTGCGTCCTTTGCCTTGACTTGTTCTTTAAAACGCTCAAGCTGGTCAAGGGGGTCATTTAGCTCACTAAATCCATTAGCTATTTCCTTGCCACCGATAAAAAGCTCAAACCTATCGGCAATCTCTCTATTCTCATCATTGCGTCTTGCAAGGGGGCTAATGTCAATGGGGTATTGCGTGATAAAAGTGGGATTGATAAGCTTAGATTCTACAAACTCATCAAATGCCTCTCCCAAAAGCTTTCCATAGCTGAAAGAACTATCAACTTTGAGATGTCTCTCTTGGAGTGTTTGAAGTAATAATTCCTTGTTTTCAATGATATGTTTATCTAATCCACCTATGGATTCTAAAGCTTCTTTGTAGCTTAGAATCTGCCACTTGCTAAAGTCAATCTCTGTGTCGTTGTGCTTTAGAATCTTAGGGAGTTTAAGCTCTTCTAAAAGATATGTAAAAAGCTCTTGGGTGAGTGTGATGAGATCTTCATAAGTCTTATACGCCCAGTAAAATTCAATCATACTAAATTCGGGATTATGCGAGTGGTCCATTCCCTCGTTGCGAAAATTACGATTCAGCTCAAAAATGGCTTCAAATCCGCCTACAATAAGCCTTTTAAGATATAACTCTGGGGCAATGCGTAAATATCGCTCCACATCAAGGGCATTATGATGCGTGATAAAAGGACGCGCATTTGCACCACCGGGGATTGGGTGAAGCATAGGCGTTTCTACTTCTAAAAATCCCTTTTTTTCAAAAAACTGCCGCACACACGAAATGATTTTACTGCGTAATTTAAAGGTTTCTTTGACATTCTCATTTACAATCAAATCCACATAGCGTTGGCGGTAACGCAGCTCTATATCGCTTAGCCCGTGGAATTTCTCTGGCAGTGGCACGATACTTTTGCTTAGAATCTTAAAGCTTAGCGTGTGGATACTTAGCTCCCCGGTTTTAGTTACAAACGCAAAGCCTGATATGTTGATAATATCCCCCACCTCTAAAATCTTTTTGATATACGCAAAATCTTCGCCCACATCGTTCTTTGAGATATAAGCTTGAAGCACCCCGCTTTCATCTTGAATTTTCACAAAACACGCCTTACCCATAAGACGGATAAATCGCACTCGCCCTACAATAGATTCTATGGGCTGGGATTCCGTAGGCTTGGATACTGCGGAGTTAGAATCCCCACTCTCCGCCCCCTGCTCTTGGGATTTTAGAAAAGCATATTTTTGTAAAAAGTCATCATTACTTATACTGCGTTTTGCGTCATTGGCATAAGGGTTTAAACCCTCTTCACGCATAAGTTGCATTTTTTTAATGCGTTGTTGTATGTAAAAATTAGAAAACATTTATTGCCTTTCTAGCTGTGTAGATTTGTCATTAGAATCTTGGCTTTGAGTTTCTCTAGTTTGATTTTGTAAAAGATTCTCCGCTTCTTCAATAGCCTTTTGCCTAGCTTTTTCAAGATTCTCGCTCAAATCCTTAATTTCATCTTCAGCATTATTAAGCTTCTTGTCAAGGTTGAGATTCTCTTTTACTTCCTGAATCTGCTCAAGATTCATAATTTTGATAGAGAGATTTTTCATCATAGGAAAAATAGAGCTATTTTGCTCAACATTTTGTGAAAAGTTCTTAAGCCACGCGATTTGTGAGATTCCAAAAACGATGATAGACAAAAGCAAAAACGCCTTGCAGAATCCAAAAGCCAAGCCCAAAGCTGCATCAACGCTCACAAGCGGCGTAAATCGCACCATACGGAATAAAATCTCCCCAAGGAGTAAAAATCCCGCCCAAATGAGCGTGATAATAATCACAAAGCCTACAAGGGCGTTTAGCTCTGGAGAGCCGAGATTGTAAATATTTATCGCAAACCACTCGCCAAGCCCATCATAGAATCTTGAAGCAAAAAATATCCCAAGCAAAATACCTAAGAAACTCGCTAATCCTCGTATAATTCCCTGCCAAATGCCCTTGAGTGAAAGCAAAATAAGCAAAACAATAATGCCTATATCTATGTAACTGAATTTATCCATAATGTCAAATCCTTGCCCTGTGTAAAATAAAAGCGGTGGTTGCCTATGCCCATAAATCTATGAAATCTGTAAAGATTCTATACATTGAGATTTTCAAACTTAGAAAATATTTCATTTGGGCTTTAAAGGCGATATATTAAACGATTTTGCGTTATTTTGCAAGAGTTTTAGCTTATTTTTTGGTAAGGTGTTTTAGAATCCTGCTTTTTACCCTTAAAGTTATTGAAAATAAGAACAAAAACTAAGGAATCCACACAATGAGTGTTTTGCAAAGTTTTAGCAAACAGATTAAAAATTTCAGTGAGCTTGTCGCATTTGAACATACCATTTTTTCAAGTAGTTTTATCCTTATTGCTATGGTTGTAGCGAGTATGCAGCAATATGGTGTTGCGTGGTGTGGCTGGGAAACATTCCTGCTCTGTGTTTTAGCTTTAATCACTGCTAGAAATTTTGCAATGGGTTTTAACCGATTTAAAGATAGAGATATTGACGCACAGAATCTCCGCACAAGTAGCCGACCAAGTGTTGATGGACGCATTAAGCTTTCCGCCCTTATTGCTTTTAATATCATAAACGCACTGCTTTTTGTGGCGGTGTCTTATTTGATTAATACCCTTGCGTTTTATTTGAGTGTGCCATTTTTAGTCATTTTGGCATTTTATTCTTACACAAAGCGTTTTAGTGCTATGGCTCATTGGGTGCTTGGTTTATGTTTGGGACTAGCACCTATTGCTGGGGTCATTGCCGTTATGGGAGAAGTGCCTTTGTGGAGTGTTTTACTCTCTCTTGGTGTGCTGTTTTGGGTGGCTGGGTTTGATTTATTATATTCCATTCAGGATATGGACTTTGATAAGGCTAAGAATCTCCACTCTATACCCGCATACTTTGGGCTTAGGGCGACATTGTGGATTTCGCGTTTATGCCATATTGTAGCGGTGCTTTTTTGGGGGTGCTTTGTGTATGAGGCTCATCTTGGGGCAGTTGCGTGGATAGGCGTGGGGCTAGGGGCGTTAATGCTAAGCTATGAGCAATATCTTGTAAGTGTGCATATTAATAACATACCCAAGGCATTTTTTGTTACAAATGGATATTTGGGTATTATATTTTTTGTATGTATTTTGCTAGATTCTGTGGTGGGCTAGATTCTTATGGAGAAAATGTAATGGATATTAAGGGAATATTACAAGCCCAAGGGATACAAACGCGGATTGTGCCTTGCGAGATTGAAGTAGCCTTTGCAAAGGCAAAAGAGAATCTAGAAGCGTATAGAAAAGAGTTTGTCGCACTCTCTCAACATCGCTATGGCTCTATCACACAATGGCTCAATAAAAATAAATCTAAAAACCGCCTAGAAGATACCGATGAAGTCTTGCTTGAATTGCTTGTGGAGCTGTATCAAAAGGTAGAAAATATTGAGCAGATTCTATTAAATAAAAGCTTTGCCTATGTGCCTTTGAGTGGGGAGGGCATAGCAAACTTCGTGGGACATAGTGTGCTATGTATGCCAGAGAATGTCTTTGAAAAGGGGCAGGAGTATTATTTGCGGATATTTTTAAATGCTTTTCCAAAGCGTTATGTCGGTATTTTTGCAAAGGCTATTGATGAAAGGATTGTTGTTTTTACGCAGATTCATCAAAGCGATGTTGTGGATTTTGATAGCTTTGTGGCACAAATGGAGCGATTAATGATTTTAGATTCTAAAAGTGCAATGAAAGGAGTGGAGTGATGTTTGGGGTTTCAATGAGTTCTATGGCGATGATTGTTTCGCTTGTATCCATAGCAATTGTGTGTTTGGTGGCATTTTTGAGTTATAGTCGTTCTTTGGAGCTACATAAACGCATACGCCGATTTGAAAAGGGTATGGAAGACATTAATGGGGAGATTTTTAAGATTCACAAGTGGATTAAAGATAGTGAGCTTGAAAGTCAGCTAAGTTCTACGGCACTTAATACCAAGATTAAAACAGAATCTGCTGATGCGGTAAATAACTCGCTAGTGAGCGTGTATCGGCAGATTGAGATTTTGGAAGCACAATTTAACAAAGAGCGTTCATATATTGAAGAGAAGCTTGTAAGCTTAGAAGAGAAAATCCGCGAGTTTGGATACTTCCCAAGCTCAAGCACTAATATAGACCAAAAACGCATTTTAGGAATGTTCCGCGATGGGTGGAGTATAGATGCGATTGCAAAAGAGATGCGTTTAAGCAAGGGCGAGATAGAATTTACTCTAAAACTTGCGGATATTAAGGAATAAATCCACATAAAAGGAGAAAAACAATGAAAAATCACAAATACGCCAAACGCGTGGAACTGCTTCAAGAATCTACAACAATTGCTATAAGCACACTAGCTAGAGAGCTAAAGGCTCAAGGGCAAGATGTTTTGAGTTTTTCAGCTGGAGAGCCGGATTTTGACACGCCAGAAGTGATAAAAGATGAAGCCATTAGAGCGTTAAAAAGCGGCTTTACAAAATACACTGCGGTAGCGGGGATTCCCGAGCTGCGAGAGGCTATCCAAAATAAGCTTTTGCGTGAGAATGGATTGCAGTATGAAAAGAATGAGATTCTTGTCAGCAATGGTGCAAAACACTCACTTTTTAATGTCTTTCAGGCTTTGGTTGATTCAGGTGATGAAGTGATTATCCCTTCACCTTATTGGGTTACTTACCCAGAGCTTGTAACTTATAGCGGTGGGAAGCCTGTGTTTGTGGAGACTTCACAGCAAAGCAATTTTAAAATCACACCTAAGCAGTTGCAACAAGCCATTACACCAAAGACAAAAATTTTTGTGCTAAATACCCCTTCTAACCCAACAGGTATGGTTTATACTAAAGAGGAGCTAGAAGGCTTAGCAGAGGTGCTAAAAGATAGCAATGTATGGGTTGTGAGTGATGAGATGTATGAGAAGCTCACTTACGGGGTGAAATTCACTTCTGCTGCGGTGATTAGCCAAGATATGTGTGAGCGCACTATTACCATTAATGGTTTAAGCAAATCAGTGGCGATGACAGGGTGGCGTATGGGCTATTTAGCGTGTAAGGATAAGAATCTTGTCAAACTTATGGATAATCTCCAAAGTCAATGCACTTCAAATATTAACTCTATCACACAAAAGGCTTCTGTGGTAGCCCTAAAGGGTGAGGCGGATAATGATATTGAAGAAATGCGAGTGGCATTTGAAGAGCGTATGCGTTTTGCGTGTGATGCGATTAATAATATTCAAAATCTTAGCGTTATAGCTCCACAAGGTGCGTTTTATCTTTTTGTCAATATCTCTGCTTTGCCTCAATATGGCACAGATTCTATGGGCTTTTGCCAAGCATTGCTAAAAGAGCAAGGTGTGGCGTTGGTGCCCGGCTGTGCCTTTGGTATGGAAGGCTTTGTGCGGCTTTCTTTTGCGTGTTCTTTAGAGCAGCTTGAAATGGGGATAGCGCGTATTTCTAAGTTTGTTAAAACACTTCTTTAAATCTCTTGTGGATAGCCTTTGTAGAATATGCTGGGAAAGGGAAGTGTAAGTTTTGTTGGTATTTTGCTTTTGTGTGCTTGGTGGTGCATTGCCACCGATGAAAGCCCTAAAACTACGCTTGATTTAAGCAAACACACCCTTGTTTCTGCACCCATTTTTTCCAAAGATTCAAAGCGGGAATCTCTAGCTACAAGCTCACACGCTTTAGATTCTATTACCTATTTTGATATTCCAAATACTCAAATCTCTGCTCACGCAAGTAGCATTACAAATGTTAGCTCTGTGAGTGATAAGGACTTTATGCTACTATATTTTGCAGGGAGTAGGGAAGGGGCTAGAGATGTGGGGATTTATCAAAGTTTTTTTACTTTTGAATCTCAAAATAAGACTTTAGATAATAGCACCCTAAAAAATAAGAATCTTGGCACTTGGAGTGAACCGCACCGCCTTTTAGACGCACAAAAACTATCCCAACTTAGCGGAAAATTTATAAAAAAGCTAGGGAATCCTATCGCGTTTGTGGATAGGCAAAATCGGGTGCATTTGTTTGTTGTGGGAGTAAGTCTAGGCGGCTGGGCTACAAGTAAAATCTATTGGTTGCGTTTAGATTCTACATTGTCAAATCTTAGCTTTGTTAAAGAGCTACATTTAAGCCCGTTTTTTAATTTTTCTCATCTTGTCCGCACACCGCCGATGTTAAAAGAAGATGGCGGATTTATTTTGCCAATCTACCACGAGCTTGCAAATAAATATCCGCTTTTGCTTGATTTTAGCCCCACATTACAGCTAGATTCTATTACAAAGCCTTTAGAGCTTCACTCACAGCTTCAGCCGAGCTTCATTCCATTAGATTCCCATACTGCCTTTGGTGTGTATCGCAATCACAAGGCGTATAATAATGTGCTTTTTACATCATTATGCAATGAGATTTGCCAAAGCCCAAAGACGAGTAATTTGCAGAGTTTTGATTTTTCTTCCGTGCTTTTTAGGAGTTTAGATTCTACATATTTGCTTCATAATCAAACGCAAAGGGAGAATGGCAATAAACGCGAGGAGCTGTGGATTATGAATCTTAATGAAAAAAGCTTAGATTCAGAATCTGTGAGCTTTAAGCCTGTATTGAAGCTAGATACACTCCTTGATAATGAAGTGTCTTATCCAAGTGTGGCGGAGAGTAGTGAGTATGTCGCTGTGGCTTATACCTATGGGCGTTTGTATATTCGTGTTGCATTGATACCAAAGGCGGTATTAAAAAATCCTATACATTATCTCACACAAGGGGGAGAACAAAAGTGAATCTGGCTGTAAGCATTGGGCTAAATATCATTGCTCTTGCAGGAATTGTGTGCTGTCTCTCTTTTATTTTTGCTTCAAAAAAGCTTCTAGCAGGGCTTAGTCTAGCGTGGATTCTTATCTTTAATATACCTTTTATGGAATGGAGTTTGTGTGATTATGTCTATGCGTTATTTGATGTGCCTAGCGTGATGTTAATTTTACTATGCTTGTATTATTTGCTAAGGTTTTGGGTAAGCGATTGTGTGAGGCAAGATTCAAAACAGAAATTACAAGCTTTTTTGCATAAGCCATTTTTTTCACCAAATGTGCAATATGTGTGGATTGTGCTTGGAATCTTTTTGTATTTTGGAGCATTGGGAATTTTTGGAATCTTGGGCTGTGGTTTTGTGGATATTTACCATTTAGAGTTTAGAATAACGCTTTTTATTTTATGCGTAATATCCATTATATCCTATAGCTTGAACGCTCTAACAGGCTGGGGGATAATCCTTTGTATCATTGCTTACCAAGTGCAGATTCTAGGTGAGATGAGTATTTGGGAGTATTGCATTGATCCATTTTTGTGGGTTGGGTGCATAGTGTTGGCTTTGTGGCGTGGCTTTTGCTTTGTGTATAGAATTTTTGGTGGGGTGAAGAATGGAAAGAAAGTGGCTTGAAAAACTACTTGTCAAATCAATCGTATTTGCGTTATTTTTGTTTGTTTTGTTTTTTGCAATGAAGCTGTGTTTTGTGCTGTATAGTGGGGTGTATCACGGGGCGATTGGGGAAGTTAAGAGCTATATGGAGTATGTGAATACTTTTTTAAATGGATTGCGTTATGATTCAAGGCATATTGCGGGACTAAGCCTTGCATATTTTGTGCTTGGGCTATTGTTTTTTTGGAGTGAATTTCGTTGGTTTGTGCTGTGGATATATGTGTTAATTGCCGTTGTGCTGACTTTATTTATAGGTATTTCGGAGATTGTTTTTTATCAAATTTATAATGATGTATTTAATGCTAATTTGCTAGGACTTATTTTTGATGATCAAAAAGCGATTTTTCACACAGGCATAAGTGGGCAGTATGGCATTACTTCAAAGGTATTGCTTTGGCTTTTTCTTAGCCTTGTGTTTATGTGGATATATACAAAAATATCTGGGAAAATCACGCGTGAGTATGGCAGAGATCCGCTAAGCTCTATCCGCTCTCGTTCAACACGCAAAGAATCTGCTCTAGCTAGTCTTATCCTTTTTATCCTATTCGCGTTTATGATGATGATTTGTATTAATTCTGCTTTTAGTTTTAAGGGCATAAGTTTAGATCAAGCCTTAAAGCCTGTGGAAAATACCTTTTTGCGTAAGGCTTCGCCCGGGGCATTTAGGGATTTGTATCTTGTGTATCGTGGATATGCTAAGATTTCAAACTCACGCTTTAGCGATTATACCTCCCAAAGTCCGCTTGAGGTTGTAGAAGAGTATTTTGAGCTAGATTCAAAACAAAGTCAGTATAATCTTAAAGATTTGCTAGAAAAGAAGGTTGGCAATAGTAGTGGAGAAAAAATAGAGTATGTTTTTTATATCGTGGCTGAAAGCTTGAGCGAATGGCATTTTGATGAAGAATTTGATGAGCTTGGACTGACTTCTGGGCTAAAATCACTTCTTAATGATAATCACGGAGCAAAGATTGGCGTATTTTTAGAAAATGCTGGTTCTACGATTAAAAGTATGGATGTGCATCTCACAGGGCTTTTTCAAACTGAAATACCGGTGAATTCCGTGCTTGGCGTATTAGAGCCTTTTGTAACAGCTCCGGGCTTTATTATGAAAGATTTGGGCTATAAGAATAACTTTTATTATGGCGGAAGTGGAATCTGGCAAAAGTTGGATCAATACACCGCCACACAGGGCTTTGAAAAGATTTATTACAATACCCAAATTATTGAAAATGCAAAGCTTAATGGCTACTCTGCACCTTATGAAGGTTTGTGGGGGGCGTATGATCATCATCTTTTTGCACTCGTGCGTGATAATACTTTTAAAGAACGCAACAAGCCAAGCTTTAATATGATACTTACAACCTCTAATCACCCGCCTTATGATGTGCCTTTAGAGCAGTTTAATGTCTCGCTAAAAAAGATTGAAAAGTTTTTTGCTAACTCATCAAAATATAAAGAGAAGAATTCTCGCCTTATAGGGCATATTTGGTATCAAGACAAGATGATTACGCGTTTTATTGAAGAGGTTTCAAAAGTCTTGCCTAATTCCTTATTTGTGGTAACAGGCGATCATTATGATAGAGAGTATCCAAAGGTGGGTGCGGCACTTAAGGCAAGTAATACTATACCGCTCATTATCTATTCCCCAAGCCTTGAGATAAAAAAGCTTACAAATATCGGCTCTCACATTGATATAACCCCAAGTATTGTAGAACTCATCGCACCAAATGGCTATACATATCATAGCTTTGGCACACCGCTTGTGAGTAATGATAATATGGCGTTGAGTGAGAAAAATAGTGCGTTAGGGTATTTTGCTATTGCCACAGATAGATTTATCGCCAATAAAGATGGCGAGATAGAGTATTTTAATGAAGGCACAGCACAACATAATGATAAAGAATTAGCAAAATCACTTTACAAACGCTTGGAGCAAGCCACGGCACTCAGCTGGTGGATTCTAAAAAATGGCTATGAAGTGAAGAATGAGGAAAAAACCAAATAACCTTTGGTTTTAAAAGTTTGGCTTTATAAAGTATAAAATGGATAATACAATCAGTTTTCGTCAAAGTGCCGATGGCTCTACGAGTGCGTATAATGCAGACTTTGATGAATGCTATCATAGCTTGAAAGATGGAGCATTAAATGAGACGCTCTACAAGCATATTTACCCCTCTTTAGCACATAGTGTAGGGTGCTTTGGCGATGCGTTAGAGAATCTGCCAAATACTTCAAATACTTTATGTGTGCTTGATATATGCTTTGGTTTAGGCTATAACACCTTGACACTTTTAAGCACACTCGCAAAAGGGCAGATTCCACAACAACAGATTCTAAACGGGCAGATTCTAAAAACACCCTTTAAAGGCAAGGTAAAAATCTACTCGCCAGAAATTGATGAAAATATATTTCGCACATTAAGAGAACTTCCCTATCCGCCTTTTATTTGCGAGACTTTACCGCTAGAAGAGATATTAAAGCATTTTGAATTGGCTAGGCAAGTCAGTCAATATGATGGGAAAATAGGCGATATGGAATTTGAAATTTATCTTTATAAAGGCGATGCACTTGTGTTTTTAGAAAATCTTAAGCGGGATTTATGTGGTGAGTTTCACATTGTTTTTCAAGATGCTTTTAGTCCTAAGAAAAATCCAACTCTATGGAGCAAGGAATATTTTGCCTTGCTTTATCATCTTTTGCACCCACAAGGTATTATTACCACTTATTCCCAAAGCAGGGCAGTGCGGGAGAATGCCATAAATGCGGGATTTAGAGTATATGACTATAAGGCAAATAATGTTCGTGGAAGTAGCCTTATAAGCAAGGAAGCTTTGAGTCTAGAAAAACTTAAAGAGATAAAATAAAATCGCAATAGCCATTAAACATAAAATCAAAAAAAACAATGAAAATTAGAGAGAAAGTTTGAGATTGTCTTTAAGAGGTGGCAGCCTCTTAAGCGATAGCCTACTTTACAATAAAGGAGACTAGAATGGATAAGATTTACTCCAAAATCTTAGCTACCATTATACTACTATGCCTTATAGTAGTCAAGTGTCGCTAAGATTATCCACACTCTGCCCTTTGGCTAGGGGGCAGGGCAGTCTTATCCAACCTCTTAACTAGTCGCCTTTTGTATTTTATGCTATTGCAAGGTTTTTTTGTTTTGGCATTGCCTTTTGGTGCTTATACGGCTTATGCTTTATCATTTGTTTGAATCTATAATAGTATCTTGCAATGAGAAATGTGAGAATCTTAAAAAAACTTTACACTTCCCAAGTTTCATATGCTTTTTTCACAACCTCAATCACACTATCCATACCACCAGCAAGGGAGAAAAGCCAATATTTGTGTGCGTAAATAAGCTCGGCTTGTTTGATGAGCTTAGATTCTTCACTATTTGTAGGCATAACAAGAATCTTAGCAATATCCATTTCTTGATGAAAGATATAAGATTGTATCGCGTCCATAAAGCATTCTCTAAACCGCCTATCATCAAACAAATCTTTAACCTTTTGGATTCTATCAATGCACTTTTCTAACTCTTTTGAATCTAGCTCATCTAATCGCCCCTCTTTATTGAGCAGCTCAAATCGCTCTGTGAGTGCTGCCACTTCCAAAAACACTTCTTCAACAAATGCCTTGTCTTTGAGCCCAAGCTCAATCCAATCCAGTGTCTTTTGTCGCACTTTTTTAAGATTTGCTTCATACATTTCTTGCGTGGGGTAGGTGAGTTTTATAGGCTGCTTTTTATGTGAAGTGTCAATGAGTTTAATAGATTCAGCAAATGGAATCTCCTTTGTCCCAGCGATTCTAGCCCCGCCTTCAGTTGCGTTAATCACTTCAATGGGGTAGGGGGTATTAGCAATATCGCGTTCATAGAATGTTAAAAATAGCTTCCACACGATTGTAGATTCTACTTCGCCTCCACCGCCATATTTTTCCACCATAACCTTTTGTCCCTTTTGCTCTATGGCTTTGGGATTTATCTCATTTGCACCATACACAGCATTTTTAGCGTGAGAAGTGCCATCTTCCCCAAAGGCTAAATCCTGCCCGATGATAATGCAGCGTTTGAATCTAGCGTGAGCGACTAGCTCATAAGCCATATTTGCCGCACTCATACCAATACCCAAATACCCATATTCAGCAATCTCAAAATAATTCGTATAGCCAAATGGACGCAGCGAGTATTGCACCAAATCCCCTTGCAGTGCGTCTTTTAGCCTTTTATGCACGATAGAAGTAATCGCAAAAACAATACCCTCTCTTGCCTCCTTTGGCGTCTCTTCATAGAATCTCGCCGTTGGCTCTACACGCTCTAGTGAAAAAACAATATCAGGCTTAATGCCCTCCCTTATGAGAATAGGCAGTGAAGCGTCAATACAAAAGATAGTCGCATAGTCTTGAATCTGCTTTAAAAGTGGGAGCTGTTTGCTAAGGCTTGGACCGGTGGCTACGATAATAGCTGTATCTCTGCCTTTAATCTGTGCGAGTAAATCAAGCAAAGTCGGGCTTTGAATCACGCTTGGGAGATTTTGTATATGCTGTTGAATACCAACAATAGAATCTCGGCTATCATTTCCCACACTGATGACACTATGCTCAATAGCACGGATAAAAAGCTGATTGATTTTGATATATAAATCCGCATAAGCGTTATAATAGGCATTAAACAAATGCAAATCATAGACTTTGGAGTAAATTTTCGCATCGCGATTAGTGGAGAATAAAATATCAATGCGTGTGAAATCCACACTTGTCGCATCGAGAAACATAATGCGTTGCTCTAAAATATCTTTGCTAAAATCCATAAAATGTAGCACAATAAAAAGTAGCTCTAATTCCGGCTCAAGCACGACTATGCGTTTGAGTAGCTCATTTTGTAACAAAACCTTAAAAAGCACACCATTGCCTACGCCAAAAAAATATAAATATGGATAATGTGAGTATGCTCCAAACTCGGCGATTTTGGCATTTGTCTCTTCAAGTGGATTATGTTGAAATAAAGCGGTGTTTGTGCGTTTATCAATGATATTAATATTTAAAACATCACTGCCTTGAAACACTTCATAATGTTGATTTGGAGTAAAATCTTTAAGCTTTAAGGTAAGAGCGGGGGAACGCACCGCCAAAGCTGAAAGATTAAGAGAGAAAAAATCCTGCATAGTGTGAGCTACCAAATATTGTATTTTTCACGCAATTTGTCTTCCATTTGGCAAAAGATACTTGCAGAATGGTGCTTGGAATTACATAATATTTCTGCTATTTCTATGGCTTTTCTTGGGTTTTTTCTTATACCATAAGCTGGAACACCTCGCTCATATGATTCAATCACAAGATTGCAGTCTAACCCACTTCCTTCCCCTTTTCTACATTTTTTTTCTGCAT
Source organism: Helicobacter magdeburgensis (assembly GCF_000765825.2). Classification (GTDB taxonomy): domain Bacteria; phylum Campylobacterota; class Campylobacteria; order Campylobacterales; family Helicobacteraceae; genus Helicobacter_C; species Helicobacter_C magdeburgensis. The sequence goes on along the minus strand of NZ_JRPE02000001.1, from coordinate 109,687 downwards.
TTTGGAGAAAGTTGCCAGATTGTTGAGAAAAACATATGCCACAAATAATAAACAATGAGAAACATATTTTTTTCATATTTATCCTTTAAGCGACTATTGAAGAAGTCTAAGAACATTTTGTTGCACGGCATTAGCTTGAGCCATCGCAAAGCTACCACTTTGTGCCAAAACATTATGCTTAGAGAATGTCGCAGATTCTGAAGCGAAATCCACATCGCGGATTTGAGATTCTGCGGCTTTGACATTAACCTGCGTAACAGAGACATTGTTAATCGTTGAAACAAGCTGAATCTGAGCTGAACCAATATCCGCTCTCAATTTATCAAGCTGAATCCGTGCAGATTCTGCCATATCCATAACAACCATCGCTCCCTTAAGGCTTGTAACCCCAGCACCAATACCATCAAAATGCAGGTTTGCTTGAGCGACATTGGCATTTGCCCCACAGGCTGAAGCGATATTAGCGTCCATTTCTCCACGCACAGAGCGGAGATTAGCCGTGTATTCTGAAATGCCTTGTGCGGAATGGAATCCTATGTGGCTAAAGTTTATCCCACTTACAATAATATCTCTTGCGTCTGTTCTAATGAGTGTCAAACGCCCCACAATAGCGTGATCTGTCCCGGAGATTCCAGCAAAATTCCCACCACCAAAGACCTTACCGCTATCGCCTTCTGTTTGAATGGAAATTGCCCGCCCATCAAGGCTACGCACATTTATCCGCCCTGTAATGTCTGTGTAAGCCTCACAGCCTGTTCTCTCTTTGATTGAATTTATCGCATTAAGCAAACGCCCATCGGAGTCGTTTTTACGCACATCATTAACATTCCCAATCGTTACACCATTGATGACAAGCCCACGCACCGTCCCAGATAAAACCGGCACATCACCTGTTGCCATAACATTCCACGCAGCACGCACCCCTAGTGTATCGGCGTGTTTGTTAATAACTTCTGTGAGAACACCAATGCCTGTCCCAGCGGAAGTAGAGATTTTCACCGTTTCAAGTTCAAAATCGTGCTTTCCATCAACTTGGCGGAATTTTAGCATTACTTCACTTAGGTTGTTTGCAGCACCAGAGGCAAGCATTCCCTCCCCTGCAAATGAGCTGCTCTCCATTCTTACATGTCCTATTTTATCCGAGCTTGTTGGACCAATAGAGGCTTTGACCGTTGTATTTGAGTAAGCACCGATTTGAAATTCTTTATTTGAAAATGCACCGGAAAGCATTTGCTGTCCGTTGTAGCTTGTAGTGTTGGCGATATTGTCTAGCTCCTCTAAAAGGCGGATAATATCACTTTGCAAAGCCTTTCTTGTCTCTGTGCTTTGCCCATCTTGTGCGGCTTGAATAGCTTTAGTCTTAATGGTATCTAAGATTTTAAGCTGTTCGTCCATTGCCTTATCAGCTACTTGAATCATACCAATGGCGTCATTGGCATTTCTTACCGCTTGTCCCAAGCTCTCACTTTGGCTTCTCAAACTATCGGCAATCGCCATACCTGAAGCGTCATCTGCGGCTTTATTTAGTCGCAAACCAGAGCTTAGCTTTTCAAGTGAGCTATGCAGACTTCTATTATTTTGCACACCAATGGTGTGGGCAGTTAGGGCGGAGATGTTTGTGTTTATCCTAAAACTCATTTTTGCATCCTTTGCTAAAGTTTTTTTTGTTTATGCCGATTAAGCAAAAGGCATTCCAATTTTTACAGATTCCATTTTGCTTTTTTAGTAGAAATTCTGTTTAGAATCTGTGCTAAAATCCGCTTTTACTTTTTATATGGAACTAGGGGCTTATCTTATGAAAGACTTAATCATCGTAGAATCACCGGCTAAAGCAAAAACAATCAAACATTTTTTAGGGGATAAATATGAAGTCCTTGCATCAAAAGGACATATTAGGGATTTGCCAAAATATAGTTTTGGCATAGAGATTGAAAATCAGCATTTCACGCCACAATATACCATCAGTAAAGACCACACTGAAATTGTTGAAAAGATAAAACAAGCCCACAAAAAAGCAAAAACAACCTACATCGCAACCGATGAAGATAGAGAAGGTGAGGCGATAGGCTATCATATTACACAGGCTTTGAAGCGTCCTTATGATGAGTTTCCGCGTATTGTTTTCCACGAGATAACTAAAAATGCCATTACACATTCCCTGCAGAATCCTAGAAAGATTGATATGGCAAGGGTGAATGCACAACAAGCTAGGCGATTGCTTGATAGAATTGTGGGCTTTAAACTCTCGCAACTTATGAGTTCTAAGATTCAAAAAGGGCTATCAGCTGGGCGGGTGCAAAGTGCGGCGTTAAAAATTATTGTGGATAGAGAAAGGGAGATAGAAGCTTTTAAGCCAACAATTTATTTTAATATAGGGGCGATTTTTGCCACACAGGGCGGAAAAAAAAATAGCGATATAGAATCTGAACTCATCGTGTATAACCAAAAGCTTGAAAAGCTCTCACTCCAAGATTCTAAAGTTGTGGAGCAGATGTGTGAAAATATTAAAAGAGAGCAATTTTACATTAAAGAAATTACCACAAAAAGCAAGAAAACGCCTACCCCTCCGCCTTTTATGACTTCTACATTACAGCAGAGTGCCTCAAGTCTGCTTAGCTACTCGCCCACACGCACGATGAGTATTGCTCAAAGGCTTTATGAAGGGGTAAATACGAGCTTTGGGACGATGGGGGTTATCACCTATATGAGAACAGATAGTCTTAATATTGCTAAGGAAGCTCAAGATTCAGCAAGGGAGCTGCTTTTAAAAACTTATGGCAAGGAATATGTCCCTACAAAAGCTAAAAATTACAGCACAAAATCAAAAGCCGCCCAAGAAGCCCACGAAGCTATCCGCCCCACAAATCTAGCCTTTACCCCGCAACTTGCCAAAGACTATCTTAAACCCGATGAGCTAAAAATCTATACTTTAATCTACAATCGCTTCCTTGCTTCGCAAAGCCAAGATGCGGTGTTTGAGACGCAAAATATTCTTTTTGCTTCAAATGGGACAGATGAGATTGTGTTTAAAGCAAGTGGGCGAAAGCTTGTATTTGATGGATTCTATAAAATTATGGGGAGTGATGATAAGGATAAACTTTTGCCCGAGTGTAAGCAGGGGCAAAGTGTAGTGCTAAAAGAAGTGAAAAGTGAGCAAAAATCCACAGAGCCCTCCCCTAGATATTCCGAAGCGAGTATTATTAAAAGTATGGAGGGCCTAGGCATAGGGCGTCCATCAACCTACGCACCAACAATCGCCTTGCTTGTGAATAGGGAGTATGTGAGACTAGAAAAAAAGCAGCTTGTGCCGCAAGAGAGTGCCTTTAAAGCCACAGCTATGCTTGAAGAAAATTTTAATGAGATTGTAGATTCACATTTTAGTGCGGGGCTTGAAGATAAGCTTGATGAAATCGCACAGGAGCATATAGATTGGCAGGTGGTGCTTTGGGATTTTTATGATCCATTTATCAAAAAAATAGAATCTGGGAAGAAAAATATCACTTCGCAAAAGGTGAGTATCCCCACAGGCGAGATGTGTCCGCAATGTGGCAAGGAACTAGTGCAGCGGCAAAGTCGCTATGGAGAGTTTATCGCGTGTAGTGGCTACCCAAAATGTAAATACATTAAGCCTAGTAATTCTAAGCTACAAGAGAATGAGCAAGGGGATTCTAAGGCGTATGGGGAATGTGAGAAATGCGGTAAGCCGATGGTAAAGAAGTTTGGGCGGAATGGAGAGTTTATCGCGTGCAGTGGCTATCCAAAGTGTAAGAATACAAAATCGCTTCAAAACAAGGCAGAGCCAAAGAGTGTGGAGGGCGTGGCGTGTCCAGAATGTGGAGGGGAGATCGTGCAGAGATTTAGCCGCAAAGGAGCATTCTTTGGCTGTAAAAATTACCCAAAATGTAACTTTATCTCAAAGTTTCAGCCTATTGCTCAAAAATGTGAAAAATGCGGTGGAGCGATGTGCGAAAGGGAGTATCGCAAAAAGCAAGTGCGTGAGTGCCTAAAATGTAAGGATAGGGTGGAGATTTAATCTAGCTTAAAGTTAGCCGAAAAGAGATTTGAGAGATTCTAGCTTTTATAGGTGGCTTAAAAGCTAGAATCTTGTGGTGTTGAAAGCTTGAAAATTTTAGTGCGGAAGCTTTGTAGCTTGTTGTTTTTTTACATTAGGGTTTGAAACAAATAAAATCCGCTAGATTCTCACACTCGCGGGCTGTTTGTTTGTAAAATACAAGGCGTGGGTGTAGCCGATACTTTTGGCTAAATCACATAGCTTTTCATAGCCAAAGCCTATATGTTCTAAAGCGTGGGCGTCTGAACCAAAAGTAATGGGAATGCCCTTTTCATAGGCTTTTTGTAAAATCTGTGCTGATGGGTAGGCTTCTTTGATAGGCTTTCGCAATCCGGCTGGGTTTAACTCTATGGCGAGATGATTATCGGCAATAGATTCTAAAGCAAGATTAAGATTAGGGATTTGAGAATCTGGGAGTGTGTGTCCAAAGAGTTTTAATAAATCTATATGCCCAACGATTTGAAAAAGCCCTGTTTGTGCCATTTGTGCGATAGAGTGGAGATACTTTTCCCAACATTGCTCCATATTGATTTGAGCGTATTTACCGATAAACTCTGGATTATCAAAACCCCAATTATCTAAAAAATGCACCGAGCCGATGAGATAATCAAATGGATATTCCAGCACTTGAGATTCTATAAGATACTCTTTATTTGAGATATAATCCACTTCCAAGCCACAGAGAATCTGAATCCGCCCTTGATAGCTTCTTTTAAGGCTTTCTATCTTTTCACAATAGCTTGGCAGCTCATCTTTAGACATACGATAGGCTTCATCAAATGCCATAGGTGCGTGGCAGGAAAAGCCAAAGACATCAATCTTTTTTTGCACCGCACAAGCGATGTATTCTTCCATACTTCCCGTGGCGTGGCGACAAAGGGTTGTGTGATTATGTAGGTCAATACGCATATTTTGCCTTTGTTATGTGGGGTTTGTTTGCAATGGGATTCTATAATGGCAGACTTACAAATGGCTTAGATTCCAAATATTACTTAAAATTATTGCTAGGGAGTTGTTGAATGAAAATTTTACATTTATGCTTGAAAGTTATTGTGCTTGTTGTGGCTTTGATGTCGGTGCAGGGGTGCTTTGTGGATTTACTACGGCAGGAGAATAAGGAAAATCTTTTAGAATCTAAAAAGCAATGGTATGTGTCTAAGATTGTCTTAAATGATGGGCGGGAGCTAAAGCCTATATGGGAGGGTGCGAAATCTACGATGAGCTTTGATGCTGATGAAAATCGCATTTTTGGCGTGGGTGTGTGTAATAACTACTTTGCCACCTTTGCTTTAAAAGGCAAAAAGTTGCAAGTGAGCGGAGTAGGCTCATCTCGGCGTATGTGTGAAGAGAATGAGGGAATGAATTATGAATTTTGGTTTTTTAAAGCACTTGATGGGGAGTTTGCTATCAAAAAAAGGGGCGGTAAAATGGAGCTAAAAGGAGCAGGGGCAACTTATTATTTAGAGTAGCACTTGTTTTTGTGTGATGACAAAGCGTGATTTATTGAAAGTAATGCGATGAAAACTCTGCATTCTCATATACAGGGGAGTTTTGAAAGCAAGGGGTCAAAATTTTTAGCTTTTCTACTGCCTTATAGTGAGTTTGAATCTACCCTTGCTTTGCTAAAGCAAGAACATCTTAAGGCGGTGCATTTTGTGAGTGCTACGCGACATTTGAATGAGTTTAATCAGATTCTAGAATCTTTTGATGATGATGGAGAGCCAAAGGGGAGTAGCGGAATGCCGAGCTTGAAAGTTTTGCGTGGGGAAGAGCTGATTAATGTTGGTGTGATTATAGTGCGGTATTTTGGTGGGACATTGCTAGGTGTGGGAGGGCTTGTCCGTGCTTATACAAATGCGGTGAAAAATGCCATAGATGGAGCAAAGTCTCAAGGGCTTTTGGAGAATTTTATTTTGTGTGAATCTGTGAGTTTTGAGACTACATATCCCTTGCTTTCACAATGTGAGTATATGGCAAAAAAGCTAGGCGTTGAGCTAAGAAAAGAAACTTTTTTGGAAAATGGCATTAAGGTGCGAGTGCAAGGGGAAAGGGATAGGATAGAGAGTGTGCGCGCGACATTTGATAGATGTAAGTTTGATAAGTGAAAATTAATGTAAAATTTTAAGTGGGGCGGATAAAGCCTATTCATTCAAAATAAGTATAATGCCCCCTTTAAGTTTCTACATTCTGTAAAGATTCTAAAAGGCAAGATTCTAGGTAAGGAGTAAAAAATGGAGTATTTGTATATCAAGGCGTTTCATATTGTGGTGCTTGTATCGTGGATGGCTATGTTGTTTTATCTGCCGCGATTATTTGTGTATCACGCTACGCATAGGGATAATGCGGATTTTGTGGAGATTGTCAAACTTCAAGAGATAAGGCTATTTAAATTTATCGGTATGCCTGCAATGGTGCTGACACTTGCCACAGGTGTAGCGATGATAGCTTTAAGTCCAAGTTTGCTAAAACCCGCAGATTCTGGAATCTGGCTTCATATCAAGCTAACAATCGTGCTGCTGCTTGTGGTGTATCACTTTGCTTGTGGATATTTTATTAAAACTTTAGGGAATGGCTCGTGTAAGAAATCACATACATTTTTTAGAATCTATAATGAGATTCCTACAATCGCCCTTATTGTCATTGCGTTTTTAGCAGTGTGTAAGCCTTTTTAGGAGGGAATTATGGCAAAGCTTTGGGGAGGGCGATTTGAGCTAGAATCTAGCTCACTTTTAGAAGAGTTTAATGCTTCAATTTTATTTGATAAGATTTTGTGGCGTGAGGATATACAAGGCTCAAAAGCCCACGCTCAAATGCTTGAAAAAATCGGCGTCTTAAGCAAAGATGAACTAGCACAGATTTTACAAGGGCTTGAATCTATCGCACAGGAGATAGAATCTGGTGATTTTAGCTTTAAGATAAGTGATGAAGATATACATATGGCAATAGAATCTGCCCTAACAAAGCGTATCGGTGAAGTGGGTAAGAAACTTCACACCGCAAGATCTCGTAATGATCAGGTAGCGGTGGATTTTCGGCTTTTTGTGCTAAGGAATAATAAAGAGATTCAAACTTTGCTTTTGGATCTTATGCAAACACTTTTAGACATTGCACAAGAGCATACACAAAGCATTATGCCCGGAATGACACATTTGCAACACGCCCAGCCCATTAACTTTGGCTTTCATCTTATAGCGTGGGCGTGTAACTTTAAGCGAGATGTGGAGCGTTTGGAAGATGATTATAAGCGGAATAATTTTTGTCCGCTTGGCAGTGGGGCGTTAGCCGGGACACCTTATGGGAATGATAGGGAGTTTTTAGCTCAAACGCTTGGCTTTGCAAAGCCTACGCTTAATGCGATGGATTCGGTGAGTGATAGGGACTTTGCCCTTGATATGCTCTATAGTTTATCTATGATTGCTATGCACCTATCGCGTGTGGCTGAAGAGCTAGTGCTATGGAGCAGTGCGGAGTTTAAGTTTGTATCCCTTAGCGATGCGTATGCGACAGGAAGCTCCATTATGCCCCAAAAGAAAAATCCCGATGTGCCTGAACTTTTGCGTGGGAAAAGTGGGCGAGTGTATGGCTCACTCATAGGATTATTAAGTGTAATGAAAGGTTTGCCTTTTGCCTACAATAAGGACACGCAAGAAGATAAAGAGGGTGTGTTTGATGCGATTAAAAATGTGAAAATTTCTTTGCGAATTGCTAAGGAGTGCATTCAAACTATGACAATCCATACAGAAAATATGGCAAAAATGGCAAAATGCGGACATTTGAGTGCGACTGATTTGGCGGATTTTTTGGTGCGTGAATGTGGCGTAGCATTTAGAGACGCACATCATATCACAGGGCAGGTTGTAGCGTATGCGGAGCATAAGGGCGTGGATATAAGTGAGTTAGCTGAATCTGAAATTTTAAGTATAGATTCTAGGATAAAGGCGGGGGTAAAGGCAGTCTTAGCTTTAGAATCTTCTATGAACGCAAGGGATACACTAGGTGGGACTTCAAGCAAACAAACACAAATTCAAATAAATGAGCTTATGGGCTTTGTAGCACAAAGATTAAAGGAATGTAATGGATAAGCAGAATCTTCACAGCACAGCCCCACAAGAAAAGCAAGATAAAATTGTCAATATGTTCGATGAGATTGCCCCAAGCTATGATAAGGCAAATCGCGTGATGAGCTTAGGCATTGATGTAAGTTGGCGTGTGAGCGCGTGTAAAAAGGCATTTGAAGCGTTGGGGAAAGAAAATATTGAATGTGTGCTTGATGTGGCTTGTGGCACAGGCGATATGCTTTGGCATTGGCAAAATGAAGCCAACAAGGCACAAAAGCATATTGCACATTTGCTGGGGATAGACCCATCAAGTGGTATGCTAGAAGTGGCTCATCAAAAGTTGGATTCATTGCTGAAGCAGGGGAGACTTAGACTTGAGAAGGGCGAGGCAAAGGCATTAAATGTAGAATCTCAAAGTGTGGATATTCTATCAATCGCTTATGGATTGCGGAATGTCGTGGCTCTTGAAGAAGCATTAGATGAATTTGTGCGTGTTTTGAAGCCCGGCGGTGTGGTTGTGATTTTGGAATTTATGAATAACGAGAAAAAGGGTGTTTTTGATTCTCTTATGCGATTTTATACTTCTAAGATTTTGCCTTTAGTTGGTGGGCTTGTGTCAAAAAACTATGCGGCATATAAGTATCTGCCAGATTCTATACAGCATTTTGTAAGCAGTGAAAAACTCGCACAGAAGCTTTTAGATAGAGGCGTGAAAAGCTACTTCGTAAAGTCATATAGTGCGAATATTTCCACATTGTATGTGGGCGTAAAAATTTAGTGAAGCTTTAATTTTAGCCTTAGAATCTTCTCTCAAGTCTCACGGGAGAGTCCAGCAAATGTGGTAAATTCTCCCATTTTTCTAAAGCAAATATGTAAAAAAGTGATTTTGGTAACAAAGTTATTCTTTTATTTTACTTTTTTTTATACTCATTTACAAAAATGTCCTAACATAAAGAGAACTTCAAATGCAGGTTCAATACGTAATAATCCCCTAACGCACAAAGCATTTAAGCTTGTATAAGCCTAGCCCAAAGCGTGAATATAAGGAAGGAGCAAGGAAATGAGCGAGGATTCAGAAGTAGTTTTAGTTGGTGGAGGGATTATGAGCTTGACATTAGCAGCAATGCTAAAAGAGCTTAAGCCTTCAGCACATATTAGTGTATATGAAATGCTTGATGATGTTGCGTTGGAAAGCAGTATGGTATGGAACAACGCTGGGACAGGACATCAGGCACTTTGTGAGTTAAACTATACACCAAAAAAAGAAGATGGTAGCATTGATATTTCAAAAGCGGTAAGAATTAATCAGCAATATGAGCTTAGCAAGGAGTTTTGGGCGTATTGTGTAGAAACTGGAATCTTAAAAGAACCACAGACTTTTTTAAATCCCGTGCCGCATTTAAGCTTTGTGGTGGATCATATCGTGCCGTATTTAAAGCAACGCTACGAGACACTTACATCAAGCTGTCCGCTTTTTAAAAATATGATTTATTCCGAAGATAAAGAGCAGATTAAGCAATGGGCTCCGCTTTTACTTGAAGGGCGAGATGAGAATCAGCCCATTGCTGCGACATATATGCAGGAAGGCACAGATGTGGATTTTGGCGAGATTGTAAGGCAGTTTAAAGAAAAGCTTAGCCAAAAGGATAACTTTAATGTCTATGTGAATCATAAAGTGCAAAATCTTATCAAGCAGGGCAATGCTTGGCTCTTAGATGTGCTAGATACAAAGAGTGGAGAGAAAAAGCAAGTTAAGGCAAAATTTGTATTTTTAGGTGCAGGTGGTGGGTCGTTTCCATTATTGCAAAAAAGTGGCATACCCGAAGGTCGTGGTTATGGTGGATTCCCCGTTGGTGGTTTGTGGCTTGTGTGTAAAAATCGCGATGTTATTGATAAGCATAATGCAAAGATATATGGCAAGGCGTCTATTGGTGATCCACCGATGTCAGTGCCACATTTGGATACGCGTATTATTAAGGGTAAAAAAGAGTTGCTTTTTGGTCCGTATGCGGGGTTTAATACAAAGTTTTTAAAACACGGCAGTTTGCTTGATTTCCCTATGTCTGTGCGTTTAAGTAACTTTTTACCTATGTTTCAAGCGGGTATTGATAATGTGCCTTTGACGATTTATTTGATTAAGCAGATTCTAATGTCAAACAAGCAGAGAATGCGTAAGCTTCACGTGTTTTTTCCTGATGCGAAGCTGGAGGATTGGGAGGCGTTATTTGCAGGACAAAGGGTGCAGATTATCAAAAAAGATAGCAAGGGCAGGGGAAGTTTGCAATTTGGCACGGAAGTCATCACTTCAAGCGATGGGACTTTGGCAGCATTGCTTGGTGCGTCGCCGGGAGCTTCAACAGCTGTGGATATTATGCTGCAAGTGCTTGAGCGTTGCTTTAGTGAAGAGATGAAAAGCAGTGCGTGGAAAGATAAACTTGCCGAGATGATTCCATCGTATAAGCGACCATTAGAGGATAAAATTACGCATTTCAACGAGTGGCGTTCTAGAACAGCCCAGATTCTCAAAATGCCTTTTTGTGCGATTTAGCCCTAAAATCCGCCTTTCCTAACAAATATAAGATTCTGGGCTGTGTGCTTAGAATCTTAACTGATTGAATTCCCACATTGAGTTGATTGACACGATCAAATACTCCAAAATCTTAAATCCTATATAAAAATAGAATTGAGCTATGAATATTTAAGAATTTGTTTGATAAGCCCTTGAGTAAGTGGGCGTTTGTTTAGAGTTGCTATATATAATTCTCATTTACTTTTTGATTGTGGGGAAAAGAATGAAAATCCTTGATACGCGTATTTGTGAGTTTGATAAAGAGTTTGCAAAGATTCTAGAGCGTGGCAAGATGGATATGGGAGAGGTTTCATCTATCGTGCAAGGTATCCTTGAAGAGATAAAAAATGAAGGTTTTGGGGCTTTGCAAAGGCATATTGCTCGTTTTGATAAGTGGGAAGCAAAAAGCTTACAGGATTTGCAAATCTCTCAAACGCAGTGTGCCAAAGCTTATAATGATTTGCCAAAAGATTTAAAAAATGCTCTGCATTTAGCCTATGATAGAATCTACGCCTTTCATCAAAAGCAAAAACAGCAAACTTGGATTGATTGTGAGCCAAATGGCACTATGCTTGGATCCAAGCTTACACCTATGGAGCGTGCAGGGCTATATATCCCCGGTGGCAAGGCTGCCTACCCAAGCTCTGTGCTTATGAATGCAATCCCTGCTATTGTTGCTGGTGTTAAGGAGATTGTGCTTTGTTCTCCTGCTCCATATAATGAGCTTAATCCACTTCTTTTAGCAGCCTTGCATTTATGCAACATTACAGAATCTTATAAAGTCGGCGGGGCAAGTGCCATAGGGCTTATGGCGTATGGGATTGATGGGGTGAAAAAGGCAGATGTTATCACAGGTCCGGGCAATATTTTTGTTGCTTGTGCGAAGAAGCTTGTGTTTGGTGAAGTCAATATTGATATGGTGGCAGGTCCTAGTGAAATAGCCATAATCGCCGATAAGAGTGCAAACCCGCAATATGTGGCTTATGATTTACTCTCTCAAGCTGAACACGATGAAATGGCAAGCTCCATTCTCATAAGCGATGATATGGGCTTGATTGAAAAGGTCCAAGCACAGATAGATGAGATTCTGCCTACAATGCCTCGCTATAAGATTGCTAAAAAAAGCATTGAAAATCGTTCCGTTTTGATACATACGCGTGATATAAATGAAAGCATAGAGATAGCTAATGCCTTGGCGGCCGAACATTTGGAGATTCTCACTAAAGCTCCATTTGAAGTTTTACCCTTTATTAAACACGCTGGAGCAATATTTTTAGGGGAGTATTCAAGTGAGCCTATTGGCGATTATCTAGCCGGTCCCAACCATACGCTGCCAACGGGTGGTAGTGCGAGATTCTTTTCTCCTTTGAGTGTGGAGCATTTTATGAAAAGAAGCTCTATTATCTCATTTTCACGCAATGCGTTAAAGCAAATGGGAGAATCTTGTGCGATGTTAGCAGAATGTGAATCTCTCCACGCCCACGCACAAGCAGTTTTAAAAAGACTGGATTCTATAAAGGAGTAGGGCAGAATGGAAGATGCGTTTTTTGAGGGAAGTCCATTACAAAAGTGGCAGGAGATTATTTGCAATGCTTCGCCTACTTTAGTTGGATTGGAATTAGAGCGGTTATTAGAACGCGTGGTGGTGTATGAGGCACTTTTGGAGCAAAAGGGTGTAGATATAGATAAAGCCTTTAAGGCGTATTATTTTGATGAGACGCATAAAGAAGAGATAGAAAGTAGCAAACAGAATCTCGCAATAACTTCTATGGCAACTATATTGGGAAATTATGAATAAAGTAAAGTTTGTCTTTCCCGTACCCGTATATGTTGTATTTTTGTGGGCTGTGTTTTTTATAGCACAAGCTTATGGGGCGATTCCACAATGGAGCTGGGAGAAGAGCCTTGAGCTTAAAAAGGAGCAGGTGTATAGTGCGAATTTTGACTTAGGCAATGTGCAAAAAAAGCTAGAATTCCGCTGGACATTGTTTAAAAATCAAGGGCTTGTGTTGCATATCCGCTATGATAAGTTTAATCATCAAGTTGTGCTATATAAAGACTATCAACGCAATGCTTTTAGAATCCCGCTTGCTAGGGGCGATAATACGCTTAAAGACGATCCGCAGCTACTTTTGTATTTTAAAGATTTTGCTGATAAGAAGGCACATTTGAAGCTGTATATTGAGGGGCTTGGCGTATCTGTGCTTGATGAAAATCTTTCACAAGGAGTGGATTGATGGGCTTGGAATTTGCGTTGGAGCGGATTAAGGCGTATATTGATATGTATATCAAGGAATGTGGCAATGATGAAGTGCTGAATCTTAGCTCTCATCTTAGTCAAGGTAAAATGCTAAGAAGTAAGCTTTTACTCGCTATTAGCGGTGTGAGTGAAGATTCTTTAAGGGCGTGTGCGTTAATAGAGATGATTCAAAGTGCCTCGCTTTTGCACGATGATGTGATTGATGAGGCACAAACACGGCGGCAAAAGCCATCAATCAACGCTCTTTTTGGGAATAAAAATGCCATTATGCTAGGCGATGTGCTGTATTCTAAGGCGTTTTATGAGCTAAGTTGCCTTGATGTGCGATTAGCCCAAAGCGTTTCTTCAGCGGTGGTGAGACTATCCATTGGCGAGATTGAAGATGTTTCACTTGCTTCAAGATTCCATACTGACAAACAAGCTTATATTAAAATGTGTGGAAACAAAACTGCTGCTCTTATTGTCGCAGCAGCGGAGTGCGGAGCAATACTCAAGGGGCTAAATAAAAATATATATAGAATCTATGGCGAAAATCTAGGTATTGCCTTTCAAATTATTGATGATATTTTAGACTTCACACAAGATTCTAAAACGCTTGGCAAACCTTCAATGAGTGATTTTAAGGAAGGCAAGGTAACGCTACCGCTTATGCTTATGTATGAAAAGCTAGATGAAAATGAGCGTGAGATCGTGCAAAATTTGTGGGCAAAAGAATTAAGTGAAGAGCAAGAGATTTGGATAAAAGTGCGAATGCAAAAACACAATGCGATCTCTCAAAGCATAGATGAAGCAAAAGTATATGCCAACAAAGCCTTTATGGCTGTGGCAAATGAGAATAATGCCAAACTACAAGAGATTATCACGCAGATGATTGAGCGGACATTTTAAGGGTGTAGGGGTGGATATGCAAAGACAAGAAGAACAAAAAACGCAATATATGGTTATAAGTTTTTCACATAAAAATACAGATATTGCTATGCGTGAAAAGCTCAACATCACTCAAGCTAAGATTCTGCCCTTTTTACAAGAAATAAATGAAAGTGAAAGCATAAGTGAAAGCATTTTGCTTTGCACTTGTAATCGCATTGAAATTTATGTGAGTATGTATGATAGGAAAATAGCTAGAAGCCACATATACGCTACTTTAGCAAAATACACAGGCTTAGATTCTATACTCATAGAGCAAAATGCGATTGTGCGTTTAAATGAATATGCGATTTATCATATTTTTGGTGTGGCTTCAAGCCTTGATAGCCTCGTGGTGGGTGAAACGCAGATTACAGGGCAGCTCAAAAATGCCTATAAACTCTCTTTTGACAACAAACTATGTGGTAAGGATATGACGCGTTTAATGCACTTTGCCTTTAAATGTGCGGCAAATGTGCGGCAGGAGACGGATATTTCAGCCCATAGTGTGTCGGTGGCTTCCACAGCGGTGCGTATGGCAGAGCATAAGCTTAAGCAAGTGGGGCAGAATCTAGATTCTACTCACGCCCTAGTCATTGGCAGTGGGGAAATGGGACGCCTTGTGTGTAAGCATTTATTAAATGCCGGAGCAAAAATCACACTGCTTTCCCGCACAAAGCAAAACGCTTACAATCTTGCTGGAGAGTTAGATTCTAAGAATGTCAATATAGAATCTTTTGAGAATCTCGCAGAGATTCTCAATAACTTTACTTTGCTTTTTAGTGCCACAAGTGCGACAGAGTGTGTTATCAAAGCAGATATGGTAAAATCTAGTCAAGTCAAGCGTTTATGGTTTGACTTAGCCCTGCCGCGTGATATAGAATCTGTAAAAATGGCGGATTTGGAGATTTTTTGCGTTGATGATTTACAAGAGATTATCAAAGAACATAAGGGTGCGCGTGATGAGAGTGCTAAAGAAGCGCATAAGATTTTAGAATCTTATACGAGAGATTTTTTTACTTGGTTGCAGACTTTGAGTGTTGAACCTATAATCAAGCATATCCGCTATTTAGCCAAGCAATCTTCACTTAAAGAGCTTGATAGGGCGATTAAGAAAGGATTTTTACCAAGTGAGTATCGTCAAAATGTAGAAAAGATTCTGCACGGGGCGTTTAATAGCTTTTTGCATAATCCCACGATGAGACTAAGACAGGCGAGTGAAAGTCATCAGGGCGATCCCATCATTGAAGCGATGAAAAGTATGTTTGATATTGGCGATGAAGTTGTTATGCTAAGTAACTACAAATGCGAAAAAGACACCACAATTGTAAAGGAAGATATATGAGATTTTCACAGCTTTTTGTTAATACCTTAAAAGAAGCCCCAAAAGATGCCCTGCTAAAAAGTCATCAATACCTTGTGCGAGGTGGATTTATTCAGCAGGTTGGCAGTGGGATTTATAACTTTTTGCCGCTTGGAAAAAAGCTCCTTGATAAGGTGCGTTCCATCATCAAAGAAGAAATGGATAAGACAAATGCACAGGAGATTCTAATGGGTTTTGTTACCCCTGCGGATTTATGGCGTGAATCTGGGCGATATGAGAAGTATGGGCGGGAGCTTTTGCGTTTTGTGGATAGGAAAGAGAATGAATTTGTGCTGGGACCTACGCACGAAGAGGTGGTAACTTTCATTGCTAAAAATGGTGTGAAAAGCTATAAGCAACTCCCCATTCATCTCTATCAAATTCATACAAAGTTCCGCGATGAAGTGCGTCCGCGTTTTGGGCTTATGCGTGGGCGTGAGTTTATTATGAAAGATGGATATAGTTTCCATAGTAGCTTTGAAGATTTGGATAGAGAGTTTGATGTAATGGAGCAAACTTATAAAAGAATCTTAGAACGCATAGGTGTGGATTTTAAAATTGTAGAGGCGGATTCTGGGGCGATTGGTGGGAGTGGGAGCAAGGAATTTATGGTGCTAGCTCCTTGTGGGGAAGATACGATTGTAGTGTGTAAAAACTGCGAGTATGGGGCAAATATTGAGATAAGCTCAAGGGCTTTGCGAACCTCTCCGCGTCCAAGTGAGCTAAAATATGATAAGAATCCGCCAAAAGCGGAGTTTGCAAGGTTCTACACGCCAAATGTGAAAAGCATAGAATCTTTAAGCGAGTTTTTTAAAGTAGATAGATTCTATCTTTTAAAAGCTGTTGTGAAAAAGGCGTTAAGGGCTGATGGGAGCTTTGAGCTTGTGTATAGCTTTGTGCGGGGTGATGATGAGATTGAAGAGACAAAATTACTCAACACCATTAATCGTGTGGATAGCTCCTTTTTAAGCCTAGAAGATGCAGAATCTTGTGAGCTAAGAGAGAGTGGCTTGGAGGCTGGATTTATAGGACCTTATGGCTTGGGGCATATCACGCAAAGTCGGCATATTTATTTTGATGAGAGTTTAAGAGAAGCTAAAGGGCTTATTTGTGGAGCGAATGAAAAGGATTATCACTTTGTGGGTGTGGATTTAGACACATTTGAGAATCTTAGTTTTGCAGACTTAGCTCAAACACAAGAGGGGGATTTGTGTCCTAAATGTAATGGGGAGTTGTATTACACAAAGGGTATTGAAGTAGGGCATATTTTTAAGCTTGGCACGAAGTATTCTCACGCGATGAACGCACAATTTTTGGATAAGGACGGCAAGGCACAGGATTTGATTATGGGGTGCTATGGCTTTGGCGTATCTAGAATCTTACCGGCAATTTTGGAGCAAAAAAGCGATGAGCTAGGCTGTGTGTGGGGAAAAGAAGTTAAGGTTTTTGATTTAGCCATTATTATTTCAAATGTCAAAGACATAGCACAAAGTGAGTTTGCTACAAAAATCTATGAAGAGTGCAAGGCTAGGGGCATAGATGTTTTGCTTGATGATAGAGATGAGCGATTTGGGGTAAAGATGAAAGACTTTGAATTACTTGGATTTTCATTTGCTTTGATTGTGGGCAAGGGCTTAAATGAGGGACGATTAGAGCTTATTAAGCGTGAGGGGTTAGAAAAGTTTGAAATTCAATGCGATGAAAACATACTTGAAAATCTGCTTGGGATTCTAGGGCGGAATAGCTAAGGGGGTAAAAATGCAAAATGTTGCGGATAGAAAACTTATCATCGGCACACGCGGAAGTGCGTTGGCATTGTGGCAAGCACAATATGTGAAAAATTGCTTGAAAGATGAATGTGGGCTAGATTCAGAGCTTAAAATTATCAAAACGCAAGGCGATAAGATTCTTGATGTGCCTTTGGCAAAAATCGGTGGCAAGGGGCTTTTCACAAAGGAGCTAGAACAAAAGCTTTTGAATAAAGAGATTGATTTAGCTGTGCATAGTTTAAAAGATGTGCCTGTGGAGATTCTGCCCTTGCTTGATTTGGCGGCAATTACAGAGCGAGAGGATTGCAGGGATTGTTTTTTAAGTATGAAATATGAGAGTTTAGAATCTTTGCCGCAAGGTGCTAGGGTGGGGACAACTTCACTTCGCCGCTCTATGCAGATTAAAGCTTTTCGTGCGGATTTGGATACGCTAAGTTTGCGTGGGAATATACAAACGCGTTTAGAAAAGCTAAAAAATGGCGTGTTTGACGCGATTATCTTAGCTCAAGCGGGTGTGAAGCGGCTAGGCATTGATGTGGAAAATAATGATATGGGGATTTGCCATATTGTGCCTTTGGATTTTATGATACCTGCTATGGGACAGGGGGCTTTGGGTATTGAGATGAGAAAGGATAGCCCATATTTTGAGACTATCTCAAGGCTTACACATAAGAGAAGTGTGTTATGCGTAAGTGCTGAACGCTCCTTTGTGCGAGAGCTTGAGGGTGGCTGTCAAGTGCCAATAGGCGTGCAAGCGGTGTATGAAAATGGGATTTTAAGGCTTAGGGCTATGGTGGGATTGCCAAGTGGGCAGGAAATATTGCAGGAGAGTTTGGAAGATTCTATGTTAGAAGAAGACAAGGCAAAGGCAGAATCTCTTGGCAAATATCTCGCTCAAAGCTTTATTGCTAAAGGGGCTAAGGAGATTCTATCTCGTGCAAGAGATATGGCATTTGCGTGATTTTGCGGATTTTAGATTCTAAAATCCTAAGTCTTGAAAGAGAACTTTTTTATGAGATGGTATCCCATAGTTTTTGCCAGTGAAGTCGTATTTTTCAAAGATAGAGATTTGAAATGCCACACAAAATATAAAAAATACAACGCCAAGGCAAAAGCCAAAAATGATTTTAAGGCTTGAAACTAGCACAAGGGATACATTAAGCTTGGATATATTGCGGAAAAAGGTATTACACACAATACTTACTATAACAAAGCTTTCCCATATCACAAACCAAGGAATCATAAAAATTTGATTGCTTAAATATAGGGTAGCAGGTAGCCCTGTGAGAGAAAAGGCAACAACAAGGGCAAGGCATACACCAAAAACAATAAGGTTTTGTCGCAATGTGGGGATAAATACAAGAAAAAACGCAGGAAGATTCACAACAAAAAGATAAGAAACAAGGATAATGCCCCTTGACATAAGCTCTAAATAAGTGTGTTCAAAAAGTGGCGTTTGTGTAATGAAATATCGCCAAGCTAAAATGCCAAGAATGCAGAGTGCCGCATAAAGCACAAAGAGAAAGGGCAGGGAAAAGATTCTTCCTTTGTTTTTTATGCTGTTATGAGAATCTACTTCATTCCCTTTATGTTTTGGTGTGTTAGTTTCCAAGATTCTAGCTTTTAAGGCGGATATGAAGTTCTCTTAGCTGTTCATCGCTTACCGCACTTGGAGCGAGAGTAAGCGGACAAGTAGCCTTTTGTGTTTTAGGGAAGGCTATCACATCGCGGATACTCTGTGTTTTAGCCAAAAGCATAATAAGTCTATCAAAACCTATGGCAATCCCCCCGTGAGGTGGCGCTCCAAAGCTTAGGGCTTCAAGCAAGAATCCCAACTTATCTTGTGCTTCATCATTGCTAATCCCAAGTAGCTCAAACACGCGTTTTTGAATGCTATCTTTATGGATTCTAATGCTCCCACCGCCGAGTTCAATGCCATTTAGCACCACATCATAGGCAATAGATTCTATCTCTTCAACATCATCTTTGTCTAAATCTTTTGGCATTGTGAAAGGATGGTGCAGGGCTTTTACCCTGCCATCTTCTTTTTCAAACATTGGGAAATCCACCACCCACAAAAACTTCCGCATATTCTCATCAATAAGATTCATATCCATAGCGATTTTTAGTCGCAACCGCCCCATATAATCCCACACGACTTTTTTCGCCCCAGCACCAAAGAAAATAATGTCATTAGGCTCCGCCCCCACGCGTGAGATAAGCTCACTCATAGCAGATTCTGAAATAAATTTCACAAGCGGACCTTTCAATTCGTTTTCTTTCACTTGAATATATGCCAAACCTTTAGCCCCAAACTTCCGCACAAACTCTTCTGCCTCGCCCAAACTTTTGCGTGTAAAAAAGCTATCTCCACCTTTGACACAAAGTGCCTTAAAGCGATTATTTTTAGAATCTTGAGCGATATTTTTAAATATCTCATTATTAGAATCTAAAAATAAATCGCCAACTTCCACAAGGGGCATTTCAAAGCGTAAATCTGGCTTATCGCTTCCATAAGATTCCATTGCTTGGGTGTAAGGCATACGCATAAAAGGCACTTCAATGCTCTCACCACAGGCTGCAAAAATATCCTGCAATAATGTCTCCGCCATAGTAATGATGTCATTTTGCTCACAAAAACTCATCTCAATGTCAATTTGTGTAAATTCCGGCTGTCTATCCGCACGCAAGTCTTCATCTCTAAAGCACTTTGCGATTTGAAAATATTTATCAAAGCCACTCATCATTAGCAGCTGTTTAAAAAGCTGTGGGCTTTGAGGTAGGGCATAAAACTCACCAGAATGCACACGAGAAGGCACGAGATAGTCCCTTGCTCCCTCTGGTGTAGCCTTTGTGAGAACGGGTGTCTCCACTTCAAGAAAGCCCATTTTTTGTAAGCTATTCCTTGCTGCGATTGCCGCATCGGAGCGGATTTTAAAAATATTATAGGCTTTAGGAGAGCGTAAATCTAAATAGCGATATTTTAGCCTTAGCTCTTCATTCACACTTTCATCGCCAATGGCAATGGGAGGTGTGGGCGATTTATTTTCAATCACTAGGCTTTCAAGCACGACTTCAATCATTCCCGTTTTGAGCTTTGGATTTTCTAGCCCTTCACCACGAGCACGGATTTTCCCTTTAGCGATAAGCACATATTCATCACGCACACTTGAAGCAATGCTATGAGCCTGACTATTAGGGTCGCACACAAGCTGGATAATCCCACTTTTATCACGCAAGTCAATAAAAATTACGCCGCCGTGGTCGCGGTAAGTATTACACCAGCCACATACTTGCACTTCTTTGCCAATATGTTTTTCATTTAATTCTGCACACAAATGAGTTCTTAACATTTTTTACCTTTTTCAATATGATGTTGGGATTCTAAAAATCAATATCTACGAGAATCTGACGCAATGCTTGTTCTATCTCGGTGGGATTTGATTTACTAATAAAGCCATCGGCTTTCAGTCGTTCTGCCATTTGATGATTACTATCGCTACTCATTGATGAGTTGATAATCACAGGAATATGGCAAGTTGATGGTGTTTCTTTAATGCGTTTTAGCACTTCAAAGCCAGAGACAACAGGCATTTCTAAATCCGTGATAATCGCACCAATCTTTGCTGCCACACCCGGATTATGCAAGTAGTCAAGTAAAGCTTTACCATTAGGGAAGCTAAAGTATTTTAGCTCAAGCTTTTCTATAATTCTTTGCAAGGATTTTGCCGCCGATTTAGAATCTTCAGCCAAAAGCACGATTTTATCACTTGCTATACTTTGCAAGTCATTAAGCTCAAGCTCATTTGCAGCATTGCCCGCAGGAAATGCTTCTGTAAGCATTCGCTCCACATCTAGAATCTGTATCACAGAGCCATCATCATATTTTGTCGTTGCTGTGATCTTCGCATCACCATCAATGCCAAATTCCGAGCCGACATTAATATCATTCCAGCTTTTGTGGATAATGCGTTTCACACCCATAATCTTAAGCCCCACGGTGTTGTTTGAAAAACTACAAATAATCACAAGGCTTTTTTCGGTATTGAGCGAGTATTCTCGCAAATCTCTGTAAGGATTGTCCTTGCTATAATACAGCCATCGCCGCATATCCACAAGCGGGATTGTCTCATCTCTTACCGTGAGATAGCCTAGAATAATCCCGCTATTATCCCCAGCGGTTTCTGTTAGCTCATTATCATAGTAGATAATCTCACGGATTTTAAATACATTCATTGCATAAAGCTGATTTGTGCCCTCTTTTTCCTCTTCAAGTGTGAAGCATAAAAACTGCACTTCATTATTAAGGTGTAACGAAGTGGTTTTGTCAATTGCATTTTGTCCCTGTGTCAAACCCTGCCTCCAAATTTGGTATTTTCAAAACTTAGCATTTGCAAAATGTAGCATTTGAATGAAAGTGCTATAATTCTATCGCAAAATACATAAAATAGCATTAAATCCTAAAAACTTAGAATCTAAAGGGCAACTTATGACGCAGCAAGAATACAGCTCAAACATTCAAAAGCTCACAAAAATGGCATACCATTACTATGTGCTTGATGACCCAATCGCCACGGATAGCCAATATGATGAGCTGTATCATCAAGTCTTAAACTTTGAAAGGCAAAACCCAACATTGATTAGCCCACACTCCCCAACCCAACGCGTAGGCGACACGCCCTTAGAATCTTTTAGTAAAAATTCCCATATAGAGCGTATGTGGAGCTTAGAAGATATGTTTAATCAGGTGGAGATGCAAGAGTGGTGTGAAAGGATTTATAAAAGCTATCCGCATTCAAGCTTTACCTGTTCGCCAAAGTTTGATGGGGCAAGTCTCAATCTCTTATATCGCAATGGAATCTTAGTGAGTGCGACTACAAGGGGCGATGGCATTGCAGGAGAGCTTGTAACGAGCAATGCTAGGACGATTCAGAGCATTCCTTTAAGCATTGATTTTAAGGGCGAGATTGAGATACGCGGTGAAGTTGTGATAGCTAAAGATGATTTTGAAAAGATTAATAATGAGCGATTGGGGCAGAATCTAAGCCTTTTTGCTAACCCACGAAACGCCGCTGCTGGCAGCCTAAGGCAGCTAGATTCTAAAATCACAGCTAAACGCAAACTCCGCTTTATGCCTTGGGGGATTGGGGCGGGGCTTACTCAATTTGGTAGCTTTTATGAAGCGTTACAAAAAATTACAGATTTTGGCTTTGCTCCTGTGCCTTTCCTTACGCACTGTAAGGGGAGTGATGATATTATGCAGATGTATAAAATGCTCATATCAAAACGCGATGAATATCCCATAATGCTTGATGGTATGGTGATAATGCTAGATGAAATAGCGATTCAGCAAAGCTTGGGCTGGACGATTAAGGCTCCGCGTTTTGCGTGTGCGTTTAAGTTTCCAGCGGTGGAGAAAAGCTCTAAGATTCTAGATGTTACCCTGCAAGTAGGACGCACGGGGATTATCACACCTGTGGCGGAGTTAGAGCCTGTGGAGATTGAAGGGGCGATGATTGCTCGTGCGACATTGCATAATTTTAGCGAGATTGAACGCAAAGACATACGCATAAATGATGAAGTGATTATTATCCGTAGTGGCGATGTGATACCTAAGATTATTAAGCCTATAACTGCATTGCGTGATGGCACACAAATCCCTATCACAAAGCCCACGCATTGCCCCGTGTGCAAGCAGGAGCTATTGATTGAAGAGATTTTTATCAAATGTCAAAATTTGAGCTGTGAAGCACGAGTGATAGAATCTATTATCCATTTTGCTTCAAAAAAAGCACTCAATATTGATGGGCTTGGCGAAAAGATTGTAATTCAGCTTTTTGAAAAAGGCTTAATCCAAAGTATTTTAGATATTTACACACTGCAAGAATCTCAGCTTTTAGCCCTTGAAGGCTGGAAAGAAAAAAGGGCTAAAAATCTTATTGTAGCCATACAAAATACCATAGGTGTGGAGCTGTGGCGTTTTATCAACGCACTTGGGATTGAGCATATAGGCGAGGGGGCAAGTAAGAGATTGGCTCAAAGCTTTGGCAAAGACACTTTTAGTGTGGATTTTCAGCAGATTCTAAGTCTTGATGGTTTTGGGGAAGAAATGGCATATTCACTTATAGAGTTTAATCACGCAAACAAGGAGCTTATAGCAAAACTGCTTGAAATTATTAGTCCAAAAATTGAGCAGCTAAAGCTTGATGAAAGCCATATTTTTTACAATAAAAGCATTGTGCTAACAGGCACACTGAATAAGCCGCGAGATGAGATTGTTGAAATGCTAGAATCTAAGGGGGCAAAGATTAGCTCTAGTGTCAGTAAAAAGACGGATTTTGTAATTTATGGAGAAAAGGCAGGGAGTAAGCTAGAAAAAGCACAGAATCTAGGTGTTAAGACTTTGAGTGAAAAGGAGTTTATGGGGTATATGCAGGAAAGTTAAGCTAAGATTCTAAGCAAAAGCATATTTTAGAGATTTTGGACTTAAAGCAGACTCGCAAGTGATTGATTGAGTTTTGGGATTATGGATTTTAGTTTGAGTTTGGCTAGAGATTCTAATTTACAAGTTTTTAAATTTACCACTTGCCTTAAAGAATAAGGCTTACAGGCACTTTCAGCACACTTTTTTTGACAATTTTAGAATGCGGGAGTATATCAGGTGTTAGCTCTAAGCTCCCAGCGTGCGTGTCAGTTGGAAAAAATATAGCTAAATCTCCATTGCTTAAAAGAATATGTGTGCGATAAGGGGCATTTAAAGCTTCGTTGTTTGGGAGTGTATAGCAAGATTCTAGCACTCTATTTTTATCATTGCTAGAATATTGCTGTGTTTGCGTTCCTTTGGTATTTGTATTACTTAAGCAAAGATTCTGCGGTAGAGTGTTTTCATACACGATTAAATCTCTAGATTCATTGTAAGGGATTTTCACATCAAAAGTGTCTTTGTCGCCGATACACATATACTCATAGCCACTTATCACAAGCTGGAAGTCTAAATAGGCTTTATGCGTTTCAAAAAAAGCATTTTGAGCAGATTTTAGATAATAGCTCTGCTCAATGGCTCTAATACCGTATTCAAGGGGATAGCTCACTTCAATTCTATCTTGAGATTGTGGAATTTGAAGCGTTGAAATTCTTTTGTGAATCTCACTTTGCGGATTGAGAGCTTGAGAGATATATTCTTTTACGACATTGAGCTGTGGATAAGCTTTGAAAAACCACTCTAATGTCCTAGCTTGTGCGATAATTGCCATTTATAACTCCTTTTATAGATTGTGTAGATTCTAAACTCAAACAAATTTTCTAGCACTCTTTTTAAAAATTGCTAGAAAATCAATGAAAATATCGTGCAGTATGAGAATATCATCTATTTTTACTCGCTCATTGATGGCGTGGATTCTATCATTTGGGACGCCAAGTTCTACCACTTTGACACCAAAGGCAGAGAAAAACCTCGCATCGCTTGTTCCACCGCTTGTGCTAAGCTCCGCCTTTTTACCCACTTTTGTTTCAATCACGGCGTTGAGTGATTTTACAAGCTCTGTATTACTTTCAGTGATAAAGGGCAGGGAGCTTGTTTTAAGCGTCAGCGTATAGGGCAGTGTGTCAAGCACACCCTCTATATAATTGCGGATAGAATCTTCATTGCTTAAGGGAGAATTTCTCACATTAAACATTATTTTAAGATTCTGTGGCGTTACATTCACAACCTCCATACCCCCGCGAATATCGGTTATCACAAGTTTGCTTGGTTCAAAATAGCTATTGCCATTATCAAGATTCACTCCAGCCAAAAGCCCAAGTTTGCTCCCAAGCAATTCTATAGGATTAAGACATTTTTGCGGATAGGCGACGTGCCCTTGTTTGCCTTCAATGATGAGTGTACCATTAATGGAGCCGCGACGCCCGATTTTTATCGTATCGCCTGTGTGATGTGTGCTTGTAGGCTCGGCGACAATGCAGCAATGGGGCAGTAAGTGGCGTTTTTGTAGCGTTTCTAGCATAATCTTTGTGCCATAGATTCCATCTCCTTCTTCATCGCTTGTAAGCAGGATAGAGAGCATACAATTTTCAAGGCTTTGAGATTCTAAACTTTGGCAAATCGCACTCACAAAAGCACTCACGCCACTTTTCATATCCTGTGTTCCCCTGCCATAGATGTATCCATCTACTTCTTTAGCAGAGAATGGCTCATACTGCCAATTTTCCCCTGTGGGGACAACATCAATATGCCCAGCAAAGCACAAATGGGGCAATGCACCTATATCAGCCCCCTTTGGATAGAAAAGGTAAAAAAGGTTTTTTACGCCATTATTTTCTTGCTCAATCACAAGGCTTTCTAAAAGCGGGGTTTGAATCTGGCTAAATTTTTCCTTAATCATAGTGTAGATTCCACATTCCTGCGGGGTGATGCTAGGGAGTTTGACTAAATCTTTTAACAATGCCAAGGGCATAATCAGTCCTTTTTCTCGTGGTTATTTTGTAAGAATATTTGACTACCCGGGCTTTTGTAAATCCGCCCTACGCGTCCAATAAATTGTGGCAAAAAGTTTAAATCCTGCGTGTAAATTTCATCGGCGATATAAAAGCTTTTTGCTTCAAGTAGCACACTCTTACTATCGCCAAGCTCTAGCACATCATACAACTCACACATAAAAGCGACTTTTATCCCTTGTGGCACGGGTGGATAGCTAGATTCTATAATTTCAAGCGGAATGTCAAACTCACTCGCTTCACTCACATTAAAATCAAGTTCATTGCTAGAATTCTGCAAGGCTTCTAAATGTGAAAGCTCACACATACTGATGGTAGCTCTTTTTGATTGCATGATGTTTCTAAAGGTATCTTTTTGACTGCCATCACTTTTTTGCATTATACAGAGTGAAAAAATAGGCGGATTCACGCTGATGGGTGCAAAGAAACTAAAGGGTGCGAGATTTATCCCACCATTTGGAAAAATCGTGCTAACCCACGCGATTGGGCGGGGGGTTATGGTATTACTTAAAATCTTGTAGCGTTGTAATGGTGTGGAGCTATGTGCGTCAATTATCATCATTTAGCCTTTTTTGGTTGATTTCTAGCACTCTTATGGTAGAATTGATAACTTCTTGTGGCGAGATGAGATTCATACAATTATGATGTTTTAGCGGACACTCACGCTTTTTGCAAGGAGAGCAAGGTAAGTTAGCGTGAAGCAGGGCAATAGACTGCTCTGTGTGGCTTGGGGTATAGGGGGCGGTTTCATTTATATCTGTTGGTCCAAAAATGGCTACTATGGGTGTTTTTAACGCTGTGGCGATATGCATTGGTCCGCTATCATTTGTAATAAAAACATTCACGGCATTAATGTGGTCAATTAACTCACTTAGATTTGTTTTGTCTGTGAGATTATGAAAAAACTGCAAGTTTTTATGATTTTTTAAGGCGTCAGCAATGTCTGTATTTGCACTAGATTCAGCACTTGATCCAAAAAGATAAACCTGATATGCTTTATCTAAAAAATATTCTATCACGCTTACAAAATGCGACTGCTCCCACCGCTTGGCACTTCCAAAAGCAGCACCCGGATTTATGCCTACAATGGGTTTGCTTGGGCTTGTTTTTGAGAGGGCTAAATGTGCTGCTTCTATGGAGTGCGAGATAAGTGTTAAAGGCTTTGTTGAAAGGGCTTCTAGAATTTCATTTGGCATTAGAATCTTATGTGAAATTGGCTCTTTTGGGGCATTATTTGGCAATGTTCTTGTAAGGGTGCTAGAAAGTGTGTGTGCGACCTGCTCTCTTACTTGTAAAAGCGGGGCGATGAGAGAGAGATATAAAAGCACTTGATGATATTTTTTGCCTTGTAAATCGTGCTTTTGTAATTTTAATGCGTGGGTAAGCAAGAATCTACGAGCGTTTTTTGCGTAACCTATACGCACAGGGCTTTTTGTGAGATATAAAAGTAGGGCGGAAAAAAAGGTGTTGCTAAAAGTAATGGCTAAGTCGTGTTTGCCTATGGCGTTAGCTAAGTCTTTTGTGGCTAGGATTCTAGATTTAGCCTTTTTACTCTCATCAATAAAAATATGTTTAATGCGTGAATCTCGCTCATAGATTCCACAACTCGCCTTTGTGCCTACAATACTAAAATCAGCACAAGGGAAACTAAGCTTAAGCCATTCAAACGCAGAAGACACCATAACGCTATCGCCTAGCCAATTTGGCAGTCGCAATAAAATGCTTTTAACATCTTTGGTATAAATTGTATGATGAGATTGAAACAAGATTCTAGCTCCACAAATTAGCATAATGCAATAAAGTCAAAATTGTAGCAAAGAAAAAGCCAAAAAATTCAAAAATTAAAGTATGTGAGAATAAAAATAGTTAAAAATATAGCCGAAATACAACATTTTTAAGATAAAATCTTGCATTTATCTTAAAAAATCTAAACATCGCACCAAAAAAATGTAGAGTTTTGGAATTTTAATAGGTTAAAATTTTGCCTTTTTATTCTAGGAGGTTTATAATGGCACTTATCACGCCCCGCACACTTAGTGGTTTTAAGGATAGATTACCCAAAGAGGCTCTTGCTAAAGCTCATTTGTTAAGTAAGGTTAGTAGTGTGTTTATGAATTTTGGATTTGTTCCCATTGAAACGCCGCATTTGGAATATGCTGAAGTGCTTGTGAAACAGGGGAGTGAAGAGATTCAAAAAGAGCTATATCGCTTTAAAGACCACGGGGATAGAGATGTGGCATTGCGTTTTGATCTCACCGTGCCTTTAGCACGCTTTGTCTCGCAATACAAAAATGAAGTGGATTTGCCTTTTAAACGCTTTGCTATTGGGAATGTTTTTCGTGGAGAGAGAGCGCAAAGAGGGCGATATAGGGAATTTACACAATGTGATTTTGACTTTATTGGGAGTGATAGTATCTCTTGTGATGCGGAGATTTTACAAGTGATATATGCTTCGCTTGTGGGGCTTGGGATAGATGAATTTACCATTTGGCTTAATCATCGTAAAATCCTAAATGGAATCTGCGAGCACTGCGGCATTGTAGGGGAGCAAAATGTCAATGCGACTTTGCGTATTATTGATAAGCTAGATAAGATTGGTAAAGAGGCTGTAAGTGCGGAATTACAAAAAGAACTCAATCTTTCTAGCACTCAAGCTGATAGTTTGCTAGAATATACTTCAATCAAGCAACAGGGCGATAGTGAGAGCTTTTTCAAACAAATATCATTTATGGAAGAGTGGAATGAAAATACAAGGGAGGGCATAAAGGATTTAAAAGCCTTGTATGCGGTGCTAGAGCCTTTACAAATGGATAGGGATACTTATCGTGTGAATTTTTCAATCGCTAGAGGGCTAGGCTATTACACAGGAATTGTGTATGAAACAACGCTGAATGCCCTAAAAAGCATAGGGAGCGTATGTTCAGGTGGGCGGTATGATAATCTCACACGCACCTTTTCTAAGGATAAAATGAGTGGTGTGGGGGCGAGTATCGGCATTGATAGGCTTTTGGCAGCGTTAGAGGAGCTAAATCTACTTGATAAGAAGGCAACTTCAGCTCGCGCACTCATTGTTTGTATGGATTGCACATATTTTGGCTACGCACATTTTTTAGCAGAATCTTTCCGCCGCTCAAAAGTCCCCATTGAAGTCTATCCAGAAGTAAGTAAGCTTAAAAAACAATTTGGCTATGCTAATGCTAAGGGACACGAGTTTGTCATCGTTATTGGTGAGAGCGAGTTTAATTCAAAAACGCTGACTTTGAAAAATATGACTTCAGGTATGCAAATGGATAAACTCAGCTTTCTTAAGGCTTTGACACTGATTCAAGAAGATGAGCCAGAAGAGCTAAAAATTTAAGCGATTATAGAATCCAAAAAGGAGATGAAATGATAGAATCTACAGAATGGGATTTAAAAGCACTTTTTAGGAGTGAAGAACAGCTTGAGCGATTTATGAGCTCTCTTAAACGCAATGCTAGGCAGTTTGCTAAAGCTTATGAAGGCAGATTAGGCGAGATAAAATCGCAGGATTTTTGTGCGGTGATTAGGGAGTATGAGGAGATTTTAGAGGGTATTGGAAGGGTTATGACCTATGTGTTTTTGGGCTTTGCTAAGGATAGCACACAGGGCGATGTGTATGCGAAGTATGAAATGCAAACAACGCAGATTCACAATCTCGTGCTGTTTTTTGAGCTAGAGTTTTGCAAACTTCCACAAAATAAACAAAAAGAATGTATTGAATCTAGCCCACAATATGCCTATTTCCTACAAAAACTCATTGAACAAGATGAGTTTAGCCTATCGTTAAAAGAAGAAAAGGTGCTTTTAGCCACTTCACCTGTGGGTGTGGGGGCGTTTTCTCGGCTTTTTGATGAGCATTTATCGCATTTGAGTTTTAAAAATCCTGTGTCAAATCTTAAAGCAAATGATAAAAGTCCCTTGCAGAAAAAGATTAAAAAGTCAAAGGCGAGTTTAAAAACTACTATAAGTGAAGAGGAGATTCTAAGCCTATTACATCATTGCAAACGCAATGTCCGCAAGGAAGCTCAAAAGATTTTTACAAAAAAGTTAAAAAAATCCCGCCATTTATTGAGCTATATTCTTAATATGGTGCGTAAGGATTTAAGCATTATGCAGGGCTTACGTGGATACAAGCTCCCTGAATCTTTTCGGCATCTAAGTAATGCAGCAACGCAAAAAAGTGTAGATAAACTTGTTGATGTCGTAAGCTCACATTATGGGCTTGTTGGGGAGTATTACAAAATCAAAGCAAAGTTACTTGGCATTAAGCAATTAAAAGATTATGATAGATATGCACCGCTAGAATCTAGCCAAAGTGAAGTTGGCTACAATGACGCATTAAAGCTTGTGTTAAAGGCATTTGGGGATTTTAGCAAGGAGTTTAAAGACATAGCTACAAAGGCATTAAAAAAAGGCTGGGTAGATTCCCACCCCACCCCAAACAAAAGAGGAGGGGCATTTAGCCACGGCAGTGTGCCAACTGCACACCCTTATGTGCTTTTAAACTACACAAATTCTCGCCGCGATGTCTTTACAATCGCTCACGAGTTTGGTCATATGATTCACCAAGAGTTGTCAAAAACGCAAGGCTATCTCAATATGGATACGCCACTGACTACGGCAGAGACAGCTTCGGTCTTTGCTGAAATGCTACTTTTTGATACATTAAAAAAATCTTTAAGCAAAGATGAGCTTATCCCGCTTTATGCAGGGAAGTTAGAAGATATTTTTTCAACGCTTTTTCGGCAAATCACAATGACGCATTTTGAACGCAGAATCCACGCTACAAGTGATGAACTTAAGGCAGAGGATTTTGATAGAATCTGGCGTGAAGAAAATGAAAGAATGTTTGGGGATAGTCTAATGCTCACTAAAAATTATGAAAGTTGGTGGTGCTATATCCCCCATTTTGTGCATTCGCCCTTTTATTGCTATGCGTATAGCTACGGGCAGCTGCTTGTTTTGGCGTTATTTGGCTTGTATAAGGCACAAAAAACACCACGCGATAGGGAAAAATTTATCCAAAAATATACCGAGTTTCTTTCACTTGGCGGAAGTAAAAGCCCCAAAGAGCTTATTAGTGCGTTTGGATTCAATTTGGAAAGCGATAAATTTTGGCTTATTGGTATGAATGAAGTGCAAAAAATGCTTATGGAATTTAAGGAGCTGGTCAATGCACAAGATACTCTTTCAGCCGCAATTTAAGGCGATGATGACCGCACATACGCGGGATATTTTGCAGTTTTTGCTTAATAATGGCGTGAATTTTAATATCCTATGCGATATGAAAAAGGCAAGTTTCTCTCCCCAGCTCCCTGAACATATCACAAGCACTTTTAATGATATTACACTTTTTGTCTTAGCGGGATATACTTTTGAGAGTATAGAGCTACACGATAGCGGTATGAGCTTTGAAGCGGGATTTGGCAGTGAGAATATTGGGAGCTTTGTGAATATTAAGTATGAAGGGATTGTGCAGATTTTACTTCACGATAATGAATTGTTGCGTGAGATTCCACTTTTTACAAATGTAAGCCACCCTTGTTTTTATAACCTTTCAAAACAGGAGCTCGAAGAGATTGAATCGATCCAAAAAGAGGGGTTAGAGCAGTCTAATCTCGCCTTTGCTTTAAGTCCAGAAAATGGTAGATTTTTTAAAAAATAATTAACCTTTTAAGGGATAGTGTAAATGAAATGTGTTACAATCAGGGCATTTGAGACAAGATTCTAAACAAGACAAGGAGTTTTGATGAATAAGGTGCAACTTGAAGTTTTTGCGTTTGAAGCGGGTGTGGATTATCTGCCTTATTACAAAAAGCTATGTTTGCAGATAAAAGATAATCAAACTTTGCGAGACTTACTCGTATTTTTACAGCAGGAAATTAGCGGATATGCTTGCGATATGGAGCATTTGGCACTAAGGATTAATGGTATTGCTATTTTTGAGAATCTAAACTTGATTGATGTGGCCCAGCGATTTGGTGATGAATGGCAGATTGAACCTATGAGCGTGTATTATGCGTATAAAGATTTGCTTGTGGATAAAAAGGCGTTGAGAAAAAAATATGATGTGTTTTTTGCGTGGGCGGACTTTTTGAATGCGGAGGAAAGAGAGGAGCTAGATAAATATCTTTTACTGAATCTTATTACACCAATGAGTAATGATGAGTATTTGGGCGATGGATTCTTCTTGTATCTTAAATGGCTACTTTCCCGCCACCCAGAAAAGCTAAATGAGCTTTTGGAGTGGATTGTCCAACCTCAAAGTGGGATTTTAAACTTTGTGAATTTAGCAGATATGGTGTATCCACGCGGAAATACGCTTGATGAAGAGATGTGGGAGCTTATAAGCCTTGTGCTTTCTACAAAACATAAGCAATTTGCTCATTTGCATACACTAAAGGAGATCTAAGCAATGAAATATATTATATATGATAGATATGAAAATGCAAAGGCGTTGTTAAGTAGCACAAATGAGTTGTTTGCAAGACTAGGACTTGAAGTGCTAAAACCAAAAGAATCCTTGCCTGATTGTGGTGGATATTTTGCTAGATTTACACAAAAAGACATTTTAGTGCGTAATGTCGCCTACAATCTTGCCTTAGCAAACTCGCTTAATGCTACACTTGTGTTTGCTGAAGAAGATGCCTATGCTAATGCGTTGTATGCTAAGACACTTATAGAATCAGATTCTGCACTTATGCGTGATATTGAGACAAATTTTTTATATCAATTTAAATTGCTCTATGATAGCAAGGTGCAGATGAGCTATTTGCCCGATTTGCTTAATACTTTGGAGTTTGACAATCTTATTCAAAAGAGATTTTCACCCTTTAGCTCTATTATCGTGCGTGGGGCGTATCAAGGACATTTACCAAAAAGCACAAATCACAGAATCTATGAAAAAATTGATTTAAAAATGCTTGAAAATCCACTTGCATTGCAATATTACACTCATCTTTTGCAGAATAATCCACAAAGTGCGTTGCATAATGGAGCAAAGCTATTTTTTGATTTGGCAGATTTGGGTGTGGATTTTATCCTTTCTTATTCATTGGGGCAATTTGATTTGCTAGATTCTAAACGCATAGAGCTTTGCAAAGCGTATAATCGCGATAACATTGCTCTACCTATTGTGTTTTTATCTCAAATTTTGCTCCTTGCTTTTGGAGAGAGCGATCATAAAAAACTTGGCTTTAACCATCATCAGCAAAAAGTGGAGATGTTTTAATGCAGGCTTTTTGGAAACTTCTTCTTGCCGCGGTTGTTGGAGCGACTTGGTATCACTTTGGCGGAGAAGATGCGGCAATGGCGTTGGTGTTTTTTTTCATTATCGTGGGAGTGCTATTTATGAAGCCTATACGCTATCAGGACCCAAAAAGGCGCGAGGAATATATGCAGAGAATCCGCGATAGTAGGGAAAAGAAAATCGCTCTTGAGAATGAGCGGATTGAAGAGCTTAAGCGGTTGAGAAAAGCCGAGCGAGAGCAAGAAGAAAAGCTTAAAAAGGATTTTGAAAAGCGTATTAACAAACGCTAAAGTAAAATTTGCTACAATATTTGCCAAACTCACACAAAGGATAATACACTATGGAGATCGTGCTTTTACTTATCGCTGGAGTTGTGATATATTTTCTTTATAACACTTTGCAGGATTATCTCAAAAACCCATTACACCAAAATCCACAAAATACATCATTTGGCTTTGGTAATACGGATAATACACCGATAAATTTTGATAATCCTTATCAGGTGGAGGATACTTGGGAGAGTAAAATTAAATCAAACGAGTTTTCAATCCTTGCGGCGATTATTGCACGAGTGGTGTGGAGTGATGATAAAATCTGTCCTTTGGAGAAACAGCTTTTAGATGAGATACTAAGCGATATGGCATCTGAATCTAAGAATCCTAAGCTTAGCAAGGAAGAGCTAGAAGAGATTGTTGAAAAAGAAAAAACACCAAATGTTGAGCTTGATGAATTGTGTGAAAACTATGTGGCTTTGACAAAGGGCGAGTATAAGAAGCGGTTGAAGGTGGTGGAGTTTTTATTCGCTCTTGCGTATGCTGATGGGAAGCTTGAAGATTCTGAACAGGAGCAGATTATTGATATTGCAGCGTATTTTGAGATAGCTAACGATGATTTTAATAGCATATATAACACATTTGAAAAAGAGTATGCCGATGAGCTGAAGATGGATATAGAGCGGGCTAGGGCTATTTTTGAGATTACAGATACAAACAGGCTAGATAAAGCGAGTTTAAATGAAAAGTATCACACACTCATCAAACAAACAAAGCAGAATATTTTTGATAACAAAAATATTAATAAAAGCTTTCAAGACACTTCTTTGACGCGCCTTAAGGAGATTGATAAGGCTTATTTGATTTTGCTAGATTCAGCAGAATCTCAAGGGCAAGATGTCAGCAAACAGGAAGAGAGAAATGAGAGTGAGGGGCAAGATATAAAGCAGGATCAATCACGCAAGGGTTGGGATTTTTAGGAATGTTATTTGCTTAGATTCTATTTATATTAGATTTTATTATGTAGTGGGAGATTACAAGTGGATATTACAAAAGCTAATCACGGTGGTGTGCAAGGACTACTAGCTAATATTTATAATGTTGCTAATCAACCTCAAAATGCCAATAAAACACGAGAGAGTGAGCAGGATATTAATGGTGTTGATAGTCTCCATAATAGAGATAAGGCTACGCATTCCCTGCAATATACAGATATTACCAAGAGAATTGAGGATAAATTTTCCCCATCACAAGAGCTAAAAAAGGCTAAAGAAATTGGCGGTGAGCTAGAAGGTGGATTCAAAGATAAGACTTCTTTTGAGAATCTTGCAAAGACGCTCAAGCAAGAGGGTTTGATTAATAGTAATGAAAAAGTGGCAATGGATTATCTTAAAAACAATTCTTCAAAACTAAGCTTTGATGAATTTGAAAAAATCGCCGCAAATGACAATCACAGCAAAGAGATGAAAGGGCTTATAGATTCTGTTGTGAATAAGATGAGATTTGTTGATAGCGTTAATGGCGGGATTTTTTAAGTTTTAGAATTTTATTTAGAATCTTAACGGATAGATTCAGGCTTTTTATTTTCTAAATAGTGCGATAAGCGTTGTTTGGAAGTCTTCTTTATATTTAAACCAAAAAAACACAAAGTTACTTCAATATAAGTAGTGCAGGGTGGGATTTAGAGTATTTGTGTTTTGTATGGAATTTGTAAGGATAAGTCTCTGTAATGAGCGTTAGTAAATCTAAAATCTTTGGAGCAATGCCATAGTCAAAAAGAAGTCAGTTTGGCTCCCCACAAGGAGAAGCCATTTCAAAATGCCTAGAGAGTTTTATCCCTCTACCCACTCTTGAAGTTTTTTGTAGAGCTGAACACCTATGCGTTTAGCAGTAAAGCTAAGAGAATCATCAATATTGTTGCCTTGATGTGTGTTGCTCACACTTGTTGTAAATACAGCATTTTTGCGGCAATCATAAATAGTCATAATCGCATCAGCTTTAATCGTATTTCCATTAACAAGATTCATCTTAAGCTTGACATTAATCACATTTTCCGCTTCCGCATCAAAATTGTAGAACTCTCCCAACTCCTTTTCAAGCTCTGTTGCCACAATATCCCCCGCTGCACCCTGAATCTGAAGTCTTGCAGTAGGCAAGGGTGAGTTTTTTGAGAGTGTATCTTCAAGCGTTGAAAGATCCCTTGTATTCACACCAAGTGAGTGCAAAAGCATTCCATAAAGACTAAGCTTATCTAACGCATATGCTAGACGCGTTTTGTCTTTGATTGAAATATTACTGCATTGAGACATTCTATTAAAGTTTAAAGTGCCATACTCTTTGTTGAATGAGTTTTGAAACTGCTTAATGAGCGAAGCTTTTGGAATCTGAGCTTGGACAAAATATTGATTGTCTTTAAACTCATCTTTGACATAGCTCACATCACTTAGCTCAATCCCAGCCGTATCAAGCTTGACTTCATTACTCGCACTATGCGTAATATGAGAATCTTGCCTTTGTGTGTGTGATTTGAACTGCGAACTCACTTGCACACTAAGCTGATTGCTTATATCACTTAACGCTCTTGCCTTAGCAGCATCAAGCGTTTTAGCACTACCAAAGCCAATCATAAAAGCTTCACTTTGTGCGTTTTTACCAAACCAAGCAGGTTGCTTAGGAGAATCGCCACCGCAACCAGCCAACCAAAAAACAGCTCCTATTGCTAAGATACCTATTAGTCGCATATCTCACCAATCTTTATTCAGCACTAGAGCTTAAATCAAGGTTTTCTAGCATTTCTCGCTTCATATCATTGGGGATAAGCTTGTTTTGACTAATTTGCTTTTTTACATTTGCTTCAAGTTTTGCTTTGTTACCTTCATCAAGCTTTGCAAGAACAAAAATGCGTGAGCCATCATCAGTTATCCAAGTGTCAGTTTGCTTTGTCCCACTTAGGATTGTATCTGTGCTTTGTTTTGTAATTTGCTCTGTGATAGATTGCATACTCGCATCGCCCATATCACTTTTAGTTTTGCTTTTAGCATTTAAAAGTGAGCCTTTAACGCTTACTGAAACTTGTCGTGCGATTTCATCTCTAGCTAGTGCAAGAGCCTCATTACGCGCAAAGCCTAAATCTCCACCTACAATTTCCGCATCTCCAATAGCACTCATATCGCCTTGTCCAGCATTAAGCACCCAATTTGGAGCACCCTTAAGATTAAGTGCTTTAAGAGCCTTTTTATCTATGCTTTTTCCACCAACGCCAAGTGCATTATCGCCACCACAGCCAACTAATAATAACGCCGCTACAACACTTCCTGCTAACAATTTTGCCTTTGTATTCATTTTATCTCCTTTTGTTTTTAAGTTTTAGAATCTTACCAAGTTACCGACGAGTTTGAGCCAAGCTTGATGATATTGACTTCATCGTCCCAAACAACAGTTCCATCTTTAAGATTGGTCAGTGTGAGTAAGAAAAAGTAATCTGTGCGTTGCTTTGAGCCAACTTTTGTATTTTTCTGCACGATTT
Organism: Helicobacter magdeburgensis; assembly: GCF_000765825.2. Taxonomy (GTDB): domain Bacteria; phylum Campylobacterota; class Campylobacteria; order Campylobacterales; family Helicobacteraceae; genus Helicobacter_C; species Helicobacter_C magdeburgensis. The sequence goes on along the minus strand of NZ_JRPE02000001.1, from coordinate 73,129 downwards.
TCCCAGAGAGTGAAAGCTCGGCAGATTTTAGATTGCCTTTTTCTATGGTTGTGCGTTGATCAAACTCATCATTATCACGTGCATTTCTTGCCATATCAATACCCTTTTCAGTCTTTGCCCCTTGAGCTAGAGTAAGCACAAACTTACCGCTATTTCTCATATCGCGTGTAATCTTACGACTAAGCTGGTCGGTATCAATCGTCTGCATAGTGTCATTAATTACGCCAGAAATCATAACGACCCTTTTCTTCCCACCTTGTGAGATTTCACGCACTTGAGCACTGCTTAGAAGCGATTGCACACTATCACTTGCTGCTTTTTCAATATCGTGATAGTCTAAGCCCATACTCGCATATGCCTTAGAATTTGAAGAATCTACATATTCAGGTCCGCCACCACAACCAGCTATGAGAAGTGCGCTTAGAGCCACTCCACACGCTACTAATTTCTTATTCATTAATTCCTCCTTTTAGAATTTGATAAGTTGGATTTTTACCTTTTGAACGCAGGTAAAGAATGTTATCATTTTTATCGCACAAAACAATAACATTACTTGCTTTTTTCTCGCTTTCTGTATCTTTTTTGCAAGAAAAGCTTACTTCATACAATGTGTTACCATCAGCCTGAAGTGTAAAGTCTGAAGTGTTGTTTGGCACTTGCAGAGCTAGAACTCGCTTTGGCAAAGCTGTTGTAATACGCACATCAGCATTATTTGTAGCTGCAGAATAAGCCGCTCCAACAAGCGAGCCTACAATCGCTCCAGCCGCACCAAACTGATCGCCACCCACATTATTTAAAGTTGCTTGTGTCGTTGCCTTTAAGATGGCAGAGCTTATAGCACGAGTAAGGATAAAAGGGAGTTTTTCACTGAACTCATTTGCAATAACACCATCGGTATCACTTACTTCAAAAGCCTTGTATTCTCTCTTGTCTGTATAACTCACTGCTTGGTATAAACTTGCACTTGGGATACCCTCTTTCAGTTGTGGGATTGACACGCCTACGTGCAAAACACTTTCACTTACAAGATATGCAGGTAAGTCAATGGATAGCTCTTCAAGTGAAGCACTTTTACCATCTTCTATAATAAACCAAGTGTATTTTGTTTTATCACCCCTTTTGCGTTTGTTCATTACTTCTAAGTCCTGATTGATGACATAAGCGTGTGTGATTCCATAGGCTTCTTTGTATAAATCAGTCGCTTTTGAGTAGTCAGCCTCACTCATAAAAAATAAAGCTGAGACATAGCTTACAGCAGGATTAATAAAGCCTTCATAGATATTAAAGTTTTTAAGGTTGCTGTATTGAGATTCTAAAATAGAAGCTGTGCTTTCCTTGGTATGTCCAGCATCAATATTTTTAAGATCCTCATTTGAAGCATTTTCCTTCTTGCTTTCTTCCATTGCTTTATTAATATCTTTTCTAAAATACTCCTTTGCCCTGCGTTGTCTATCATTTACCCTATTGAATTCTACACGAGCCAAAGCATAATCTCCTAGTTCCATAGCATTTAATGCTTTGTAGTAGTTAAATAAAACGCCCTCATAGATATTACCACGATAGGTTTTGACATTTTCATTCACAAGCACAGCACCTACATTGCCAAATAAGCCACCCATCAAGCCTTCAGATTCATATTTGCTAAATAATCCCTCTCCTTGTTCTAGCAAAGTTGCAGTATCTTCTTGTGATGAGCCAAAGCCACTGACGCCCGCTTGCAGATTCCATAAGACATCTCCGTCCTTACCTGCTTGTGATTTTGCGTATTCATAAGCCTTTGTATCCTCTCCACCATAATAGTGTTCGTTGAAAGTTTGCAAAGCCCCTTGATGAGAACACGCAGTCATTAAAATCAGCCATAATGGCACTAAAACTGAATAAACATATCTCATTACACTCCTTTTATAGTAAAATTTTGAGAGGACGCATATTGTATTTTTTTTAACTTCACTTAAAATTAAATTTTTAAGCAATTTGTAAGCTTTAGGAGATTTAAAAAATTTCTCGCCATTCTAAAAATCTTTTCCTTAAAACAACTTAAAATCCATCCCACTTCAATCCCTTAAATTTTTTAGCTCTTTGTTTTCTTTGCTTCTCTCTCTCTTTTCTTAAAGGCTATTGAAACTTTTGGAATTTATTTTCCACCGCCTCTAATTATAATATATAAGGGAAAGAGTAGAGTTTAAATTCATATTGCTTCTAAGGTTAATAAGTTTTAGATTCTAAGTTAGAGAGTAAAAATAGAAAATTAGATTAAAAGATTGAGATTGTAATTTGAGATAGGCTCTTAAGTGAAAAAGACAAAAAATAAATTTTAATGTCTTTGTATTTGCTTTCAAGTTCATTTTCTTATGTGTAATGAGTGAAAAGCATTTTAGATTCTAAGTTATCAATATTTTGACTTGAAGTGAGAGATGAGTTTTGTTTTGAGAGCGAGTGTAAGATAGTAGCTTTCAAAGATAAAGCACAGATGATTTGAAGTGAGTGAGAGATTGCTTTAAAGATAAAAAATTTTGCTCTTAAGTTAAGTTCAATAACTCAAAGTGAAATTGTTTTTCTCTTATTGTGTGATTGTGAATTTTGGCTGTGATTTTGTTTGTTGTGTGGTTGCAAAGTTTGCTAGTAAAGTTTGGAAACTTTTTGCCTTGTATCCCTAAAATTTATCATTTTTTGATAAATTGACTTGAAACTCCGCCCTGTGCGGACAGAATGAGTATTTATACACATTCTTAGGGTTATCCTGCACTTTTTTGGATTTTTGACTTTACTTCTTTTGATTTTATTTGCTTTTCTTTTGCCTTTTATCTATAAAATCTCTAATGTTTTTGGAGCGACAATAATTGAAAATGTCTTTGGGGTCTTTTATTCTTTTATAAGGGACAAAAAATGGCAGATGATTTTCAAAGGGTAATGCTTGAATTGCCTCCTGAATATCCTTACAAAGAGAGCAAACTCTTTGAGTATGTTTCTTTTAGAAAGGCTAGAAAAACACAAGAAGTTTATCGCTCTAAGGTTAAAAGCTTTTTTGTTTCAAACATAAGACAAGGCAAAACTTTATTTTCTTCTCAATCCACTTCCGCATTCGCAAAGAAAAATGTTGTTATCAAAAATATTGGCAATATGAAAAAGGCTCATTTAAAAAATGCCCTTGAATATACGATTAGCCATAGTGATGATCAAGTGGGAATTGATTATTTGGGAGAGTTTGTTAATGTCAATGATATTATGCGAGATTGGGAGCAAGACTTTTCATCAAATCCCAACACAAATGAAGCCCTGCATCTTGTTTTCTCTTTGAATGAATCACATTCTCAATCAGTCCTTGACACACTTACCGAATCTGCACGACAAACTATGCAGAGTTATTTTCCTACTTACAAATGGGTAATGATACCCCACTCTCATCAAAACAAGCCTCATATTCATATCATTCTAAACAAGACTGATATTTTTACAAAAAAGAAACTTCACTTTGGCAAAAAAATGATATAGCTCAATTTTATGAAGAGCTAAGAGAAGATTTTAAATACAATCTCTTTACATACTCAAGGGGGAAGCTTGATTATACAAATGAAGTGAAATTTGATAAGCGTTTTAGACAAGATATGCTGGATTCTAAGATAGATAATTTAGAGAAACTCCAAGCAATCAAAGATTCAAGCAAAGAACTTGGCTTTATGGCAAACTACAAAAGAGCAATTTTTGACTTTTCAAATAGGCACAAGGGCTATTCTCAAAAGTTAAACGCTGTTACTAAATCTCTTAAAAATAAAAATATTTATCTTGGCAATGTAGAAAGAAAGATTGAATCTTTAATGCTGCAAAACATAAACCCCACATTGTTACACCAAAAACAGCAACTTTTACAAGCACAAATCTTAGAAGATACTAAAGAGCAAGAAAGATTAAAAAAAGCTCTTGCGGATTTAGATTCTGCATTGAGACATTTTTTAGATTGGGAAGCTAATTTCAATACATTTTCAAAGAATTTTCAAGAGAAAGAGAAGCAAAAGGCTTTTGTAAAGTCTTTTGTTGGATATGAGAAATATTTATCAGTGGAATTAAGCCAAAAATTAAGAGATACACAAAAGGCTATCACAAAAAGCGAGAATAGCCTTAAAAACAATTTTTCTAATGTTAATGAGGGGGTCATAGAGGGGCTAAGTAATTTTAACGAAAAAAGCAATGTTTTTAAGCTATCTTCTAGCTATTCAAAATTGGTTTTTTATAAAGGCATTGTCTCAAGTATAGATTTTAGCGATAATCAAAGCTTAAGGGATAAGAAACAAAAGAGCATAGATGAGCTAGTAATGTTTGAAAAGCAGATTATTGAGCTTATGCGTATTCATTTGCAAAAGTTGCCTAAGCAAATTGAAGATTCTTTATCCGCACTTGAATCTTTAAAACAAGATAGAACGCTTGATAGTATGAGTTTTGCTCGTGCTGCCGTAAGATTGAATAAGAAAATAAATTTTTATGAATCTTCACTTAAAGCTATTATGCGTTTTCAAAAGCGATATGGCATAGAGCTTGTTTCTTCTGCCACTATAAGTGAGAAACAAAATGTAACACGAGCTAAAGAGCAAATACAAGCTAAGATTTCACAAGAACATATAAAGCCTACAAATAATGCTCTCACGCAAGATTCTAATCAAGCAATAAAGCAAGATGATATGAAACAAGATAAGCAGTGGGCAAGTAAAGGGATAGATAAAGATGTCTCTCACACTAAGAAAAGCTCCCTTTCTTTATAAGAAAAAGCATTAAGAATTAAGTTTTTTTATTTTATCAAGTAAGCGATCTTTGATATTTGCCTTTTTAATTGATAGATATGCTCTTAGAGCTTCTTCTGTAAAGCTACTTTTAGATTCTCCCCTTTCTCCAAACTCATTTAAAAACTCATCAATCTCGCCCATTAGCTCTTCGTTGATAGAAAAAGTAAAGATTCTCTTTTTACCACTTTGTTTTTGCTCTATTTTTTGTTCTATTTGGGGTTGTGTTTTTGTGGGTGCAGAGTTTGTAAAAGAGCTTTTAAAATCATTATCTTGCGTGTTTGTAGTCATTGCCTGTGCTTCTTGGTTGTTTTCTAGCTGACTTATCTGCTCAAGTTTGTTTTTTCTATTATATTTCATCGTGTTTTGCCTTTGTGTTTGGGTTTAGTTGTTTTAGGTAGGGTTTGTTTGTGGATATTTTGGATAGCGTGGATATTTTCAAGCGTTTTTGTATATTCTGCTACAAAAAAATCTGCATAAGGCTTTACATCTCCTTTTTCATAATAGCATAGCATACAATCCTTGTATTGAGCCTTTATTTCTGTTTCTGCCCTTAGGGCATTAAAAGAGATTAAAGGCAATCCATCATTAAGTAAGCTTAGATTCTGCAAGGTTCTTGCTAATCTCTTATTACAATCTTGAAAATATTGCAAATAAGCAATATTGTTATGAATGTAAATTGCCTTATCAAAAGGATTGTGAATCTGCGTGTAACATTGGAGCATTTTATCCATTTGCACTTCTAGCTCTTGGGGATTATGCAAAGGGATATAATCGCTATTGCCTATGGTAACAGCAATATTTCTTACTCCACCTTGAGCTTTTTTAGGCAGTAAGCCTTGAGAGAGAATTTGATGAATTTCTCTAATACTATGCTTTGTCATAGGCGATTTTTGCTCTAAGACATACTCAAGAGCGGATTTGATATTTAAAAGCATATTGGCTTCATCTATGCTTTTAGAGCTAATAGGCTTGCGTGTTTCAAATAGTGTTTGTGCCTCGCCTCTTGTATAGGTATTACCCTCAATAACTGCCGAAGTGTAGATGAAATCAAAGCAAAGCTTGTGCATAATAGACTTTTCATCTCGCATTGTTTCTAATAATTCCTGCATACAAATCCCTTGTGTAAGAGATTGTAAAAAGGCATTTTGTTCCGTTGAGATAAAACTTTTTATCTCTAGGAATTTTGTATTATAGGCTATCATTCTTTTCCCCTGAAGTAGTTAGCACTTCTTTAAACATTGCTTCAAATCCACTTTTTGCTTTTTCATCATTATACTCATTAATGCCTAAGCCCTCACTTATAGCCCTTTTATATGCGATTCTATCATAAATGATATTTTCACAAATATGAATATCATCTAAGGAGCTTTCCTTGCATAAATCAAGCAAGGCTTCTTTAAAGTCTTCTAGCTCTTTTGTTAAAAAGGGATTGGGGCTTACCTTGTTAATAACAACATACACTTCAAGGTTGCTATTAAAATCCTTTACTTCCTTTACTCTCTCCACAAACTCACATAGCACATCAAAGTCAAGTTGGTTAGGGGTTGTTGGAATAACAAGCTTGTCCGCATACAACATAGCCTTTCTACACTCCACACAATCGCTACCCTTTGTGTCAATCACAATGTATTCATACAATTCCACACTTTGCTTTAAGCTTTGAGTAATGTCTCCACTTCTATTAGAGAGAGTAAAATAAGGCAGGTTTAAATCCTGTTTTTCTTGGGATTCTCTAATATTGGTAAATCCCTCGCAATTTTTTTGTGAATCTGTATCAAGCAATAAGACTTTACTTGATTGTTCTAAAAGTTTTGTAGCGGCATTAATAGCGATTGTGCTTTTGCCACTTCCGCCTTTTTGGTTTGCTATGGTAATTATCATTGCTTCACTCCTTTATTGGTTTGCTGTTTTCTTGTCTTGCGATTCTTTAATTCCTGCAAAAAATGCCTTTGCCATTATGATTTTGGTTTGGAGCATTTGCATTATTTCTTGTGGTTCAAAAGTTTTATTCTCAAACTCTTCTTTTGCATTTAAATAATTGCCGAGTATATACATCATTTCAGATTCTAGAATGAAAAGCTCCTTTTTGTTCGTTGGCTGCTTGATTTCTGCAATGTCATTTTGCAAATCTATGTTTATCATATGAAACTCCTTTTGTTATATTATATGTATTATAACATAATATTATTAATATTAATATATTTAAATAAAAATATTATGTTATATTATAAATAATCTAACATAATATAATAACATAAAATAAATATAATAATATTGTTTAATAAAGCAACAATATAATACAAAACAATACAATAGCATTAATATATTAAAAGAAATTAGACACCTGATTATGCACATCTTCATTCATATGCACATAAATCTGTGTGTTGTTGAGTGAAGCGTGTCCTAGTGCCTTTTGTGTTAAAAGAATATCTCTAGATTCTCTATATACAAATGAGGCAAAGCTATGTCGCAATAAATGGAGATTATTACCCCTTATCTGCACCGCTTTGATTTTTTGTAAAATGGGTTTCATTGGGGTTTGAATATGCAAATTGGCTTTATCTTTCTTATAACTAAATACATATTGATGATTTAGCCCCATATTCTCCCTATGCTCCAAAAGATCATTTAACAAATTCCCCACAAAACTCTTTTTAATAGATACAAAACGCTCTTGGGAGCATTTACCTTTAATCTTAATGATATATTGCGTGGCGTTTTCTTGTATATCATTCTTGCAAATATGTCCTAACTCTCTCCTGCGTATGCCTGTGTAGGCTACAAACAAAAGGGCAAGTTTGTGAATCTTATCTTTGAGAGTATTCTCTTTAAGCATTTTGACTTCATTTAAGAATTGCTTATATTGAAAATCATTTAAAAATGAGGGGAGCTTCTTATCTTTTAAGAAACTCATATGAATCCCTTTAAGATTTATTGTGTTAATGCCTTTTTGTGCTAAAAACCGCAAAAATAGACTAATCATTCTATAATGTTGATTAATGGTTGAAATTTTTAATCGCTTTGTGAGATTAAAAAAGTAATGAATATATTCTTGCTCTGGCATTGTTGGCTGAAAGTGCGTGTTCCTTGTAACAAAGTGCTTTATAAATTGCGTGATACATTTAAGATTCTGTGTGCTTATTAGTCCCAATCTCACACAATCACTACAAAATTTATCTAGCTGTGCAAATGAATTAAAGGAATGTTTCATTGAAAGATAAATTGCCAATTTATACTTATCTGTAACAGAATTTTGTGAATATGTTTTAGCCTTAAGCACAAAAAATTCTCCTAAAAGGGTAATGATTTCTTTTTCACTTAGTGTTTGTGATTTTTGTTGTGAGTGTTTCATTTTTTAACTCCTTGTGTAATGTATTGGAGTTATTATATCGGCAAAGAGAGTGAGAGTAGGGGCAAAATACACCATTCACACGCATTAAACCCCTTAAATTAAGATAGGGATTCCTATCTTAATATGAGCTAATTTTAAGGTTGTGGAGATTGTGTGTTATTCATTTGTTGCAGAAACTCTTCTCCATCAATAACAATTTGATTGCTAGTAGAAGCAGTATTGTCATTGTCAGAATCTTGAGAGTTTTGCATATATGTTGGCTGTGTTTGTATGTCTTTATTTTCTAATTTTTGAAAGACATAGATTTTTTGAGCGATAATATTGACTTTAGAATGCTTTTGCCCATCTTTTTCCCAAGATTCCCAATTAAGAGAGCCTTGTATAAAAGCATTTGAGCCTTTTTTAAGGCTGGGGTGAAGTTTTTGAGCATAATTGCCATAAACAATCACTTCAAAAAACATTGCCTTTTTTTCAATATTACCACGCTCATTAGTAAAACTTCTATTCTTTCCTATTAAGAAACTCACACAAGGCGTGTTTTTACTTCCTATGTATTTGATTTGGGCATCTGCTGTGAGATGTCCATTAATGCTGATGTTATTCATTATCTGCCTCTTCCCTTACTTTTTGGTTTATTTGCCTTTTCTTGAGCTTTCTCTTGTGTATGCTCTTGAGCCTTACTTTCTTTTTGCTCCGTGTTTTTGACTTCTTTTGCATTCTCTTGCTGTTTTGAATCTAGATTAATTGCACCATTATCAATAAGCTTTTGCACTTCTTGTTTTTGCCTTTCATTTAGCCCTTTAGGCACTTGATAATTCACTTTAAGATTCTGTGCTTTAAAGTATTGCTGAATCTGCTCTGCGGTTACAGGATTAAGTCTTGATTCTATGTCTTGCAAAATGACTTTAGAAACTTTTGCTTCATAATTTTTGAGATTCTTGTAAATGTGAGAAAACTCCTTTTCTTTATTAAGCTCTTTAAACTTGTTAAATCCTGCAATATTATTGCCATTAACCTGTTCGCCATTAGCCATTTTATTCCATACCTCTTTGACTTGATTAAGTTTTTGAGCTAGACTTGGAAACTCTGCAATGTTATACATAAGCTCAGTTTGCAATTTTGGCTCTTTAAGCGGCACAAGTTCGGTTTTGATTTTAAGGTAGGGTTCATTGGTTTTTGGATTGATAACCGCATTACCTTTTGCATCTTTTTGAGTAATCATCTCAAATTGATATAAAGGCTCTCCATTCTTGCCTATTCTTTGATTATTATCCTTATCAAGCAATGGAATAGGGTTGCCTTGTTCATCTTTTTTCAGCACATTCACATATTCGTTCTTTTGAATATACTGAATTTTCACAGCCTTGTCTTGCCAATTTTCTTTAATGGCATTAATCTCTTCAAGTTTTGCACCTAAAAACTTGGCATCACTTAAGCTTACCCACTCATTACTTGGATATTTCTTTTCTGCTTGTTTAATATCTAGCATTAAAGAATTTAATCCCTCAAAGCTATTACCTGTGCTTGGATTATACGCCCTTTGAAAGGAATCCGCACTATGATGTTTGAAAAAAGGTGCATACTGCTCCTTAATACTTTTAGCGATTGTTGCTACCGCATTTGTAGCAATAGCTTCTCTTTGTTGTTCATATACTGCACTCATACTATTCTCCTTTAATTAATTATCAAGATTGAGTTCTTCAAGCAAGGCTTGATTCTCTGCATCTTTTTTGTCTCTTAACTCATCATCACTGATAAGAGTAACGCCATACGCATAGAGCTGTGCCGCATCTGTTTGGCTAAGTTCTACAACTTCATTCATTTGAAACTCCTTTTAAAATTGGGATAATGAAGTGTAGCTATTTTTACAATCATAAGAAACTGCATAATTTTAAGGGAGAAAAAGATGTGTATAAAGCCTTAGCTAAGATTCTCATCTTCTTTATTTCTATTAAGCGGAGCAAAGACAATAGAGTGAGGGAGATTAAGGAAGTTTTTACAAAAATAGATTGTTTTAAAGCTTATGTGATTGCCATTGATATTTCTGCCTTTAAATTCTATTCTTCTATCAAAAATGATAAGTTCAAGACTAGAATCTAGCACATTGCTGTAATTATCATTAAGTAAATTAATCGGTAAAAGCATAGCGTAGGGTTTATTGAGTGTATTTAGTCTTTGTAAAATCTCTCTTTTCTTAGAAAATGGAGGGTTTGAAATGATGTAGTCATAAGATTCTTGTGGTTCATAATGAAAAAAGTCTTTTCCCTCATCTATATGAGAGAATATGACTTTATGATTATTTTCTTTTAAGATTCTTACAAATTCACTCCATTGCTTATCAAAAGGACACCATATTGTGCTTTTTTCTTTGATATAAGGCAATAATGCCTTAACTGCATATGCAGGAGTGTAGTATTCATCATTTCTTTTGCTTAATCCTAGGTAACAACTCATTATAGTTTCTCTTATTAGAATGAGGGGAAGCCAAATTCATCAAGTTTTGGTTGTTTTTCACTTAATAGCACCGCATTTGCATTTTGATTGATTTGCTCTTGCAAAATTTGTGTTTTATCCTTGTATCTTTCATCATCAAGCTTATTCTTACCTTGCATTGCCATTTTTTCTTCTCTCTCTGCTACAATATTTGCTGTCATTGCCATTGTTTCATTAAGAAAGGATATGTGAGTGGCAATTTCACGCAAATAATCAATCATAATAAATTCTCTATCAGCTTGAGATTGGGATTTATCGCCATTAGAGTTCTTTTTGGCTTTTTCTAACATCTCTTTTTCTTTATTCTTTACATAATCAAGGCTTAGTAAGATAGGATCACAACCGCCGCTTTTTGTTTTTCTACAATATTCCACATTATGTTTTGAAGCTAGGCTTGGATCTGTTACTCCTAGAGAATATTTCATTTGCTCCATTCTTATTTTAAGTGGGGCAAGTTTTTTTTCCATTTCTTCTTGCTCTTTCTTATCTTGAGCTACGATTTGCTTAATTTTTTCTTGCTCTTGTCTCTTATACTCTTCAAAATCTCCATTTAAAAGAGATTCTTTCATTTTATTATCTATCTCTGCGGTTTTAATAGCATTTTCATAATTTTTTAATCTCTCACACATAAGCATTGCTAAAGGCAAACCTTTAATGCTGTTGTTAATTGAGGATATATCGTGTGCTGTAATATCTGTAAATTCTGTAAGCATTGCATTTATATCGGCTTGTAATGGTGTTTCTTCTCCTACCTTTGTGAGTTCTATTTTTGTGCTTTCAGGATCTATGCTTTCTAAATCTAAAAAGGGACATTTTTCTTGTAAATTTCTTCTTCTAATGTTTTGACTTATATCCCAATCTTGAGCCGTTCTTTTTAACCGCTCTGCATTGTATTTAATAGATTCTATTGTGCTATTAAGATTTTCTATAACTTCCATAGGATTGGCAATTTTCAAACCATCTTTTTCCATAAGAGAATTTGCTTTGTTCATTACATCATTTATTGCATTAAGCTTATCCACTTGAGCCTGAGCTTTTTCTATCATTTCTACATATTTTTGATATTGAGCCACAAGCTGGGCTAAAAGCGAGGGGGATTCCACGATTGAAGCACCTAAACAATAAGCCCTCATAGGAAAAATGCTTAATATGCAAATCATCAATAAACGCACCATAGCTATTGCTCCTTATTTGATTTGTGAGATAGTAGGGGGGATTTGTTTTTGGACTACTATCCCGCTGGGATTATAGCTATTTTGCCGATTTTATTGTTACACATCTTTTTTTGTGTAAAAAAGATGTGTATAAATTAGATTGCAAGAATTGAAGTTTTGTGTTTTTGTGATTCATCATACAATTCCGCAAAGTGTAAGATATTATCATTTGTGATTTGCACACTAATACCATCGCAATCACTTTCTATATCCACAAACACATTACCTTGATGATGATAAGCCATAATATTGCGTTGCAATAAGAATGACACACATTTTTCTAAATCTTGTTGATTAACTTCCATCTGTTACTCCTTTTTTTTGTGAATCTGTCTTTTAAAGACAAGAGGCATTATAATACAAAGCAAAGCACAAAAACCCCTAAAATACGCCATTCACAAGCATTAATTCCCTTAAATTAAAAACTTATTCTAAATCTTCAGGTGGAATATGAGCTGTTGCCCATTGTTTGTATTGAGATGTTTGCTTCCTATATAGACTTGGTTTTATGGGGTTTTCTTCACTCCATAAGCCTTTAGATTCTAGCTTTGCTTTCAATTCTAAGTGGATATAAGCTAAAGAATATTCCTTATATGCCCACGCATAGCCTTGAGCTACTTGCATAGCATTAGCATCTTGATTATTACATTTTAATATGCCTACAATTCTCCCATATTTATCTTTGTCTTTTATTTGAAGCTGTATGTTGGATTGTATGGGGCAGAGTTTTTTGAGATTATTTCTAGATTCTACGCCAAATTTTTGTTTAAGTTCAGGGGCATCTATGCCATAAAGCCTTACTTTAAGCGTATTGCCATTATGTGAGAGTGTGGCTGTGTCTCCATCATAGATTTTAAGCACCTTTGCTTCTATACTTTCTCCGCTTAGATAGGCGAGATTATAGCCACTGAATTGACTAGCAATAATACCAAATGCTGTTAGGATTGATAAGATAAGAGTGATGTGTTTCTTAGGCATTGTTTTTCTCCTTGTGTTTATGTTACCTACGATGTTTTATGCTTTGAGATTTTTTATTGTGTTGTGAATTGTCTTTGATTTGACTATCCTCTTGCTTTTGCTGCTGTGAAGAGTTAGCCAAAGGGGATAGTATATTTTGATTATCTATGTAAGTTTGCAGGGCTTTTTGTTTATCAAGGTTTGTGTGGATTTTTTTATAGTGTTGGAGCTTATCTTGTAGCTCCAAAAACTGATTAGCTTCAGCGAGTGTGAATCCTGCTACTTCTTGAGTGATTGCCTGAAGTTCTGCACTTGTATTCGCAAGTTCTTGACTTCGTTCGTTAATTGTTTCGCTTCGTTCGTTAATCGCTCCTCCTCTTCTGCTTTCCGCTCCGAGTATTCTGCTGCCGCTTCCATTATATGTGGAGGTATCTCTGATTCTAGGAATGCTAATTGTTCGGGGTTGTGGCGGTTTTGGTAAATCAGTTTGACTAGCATTTCCAATCCCTCCTCTGTGGGTATTGGAATGTGTGCGTTCTTGTGTGGCTGTTGTGTTTGCATTTGCATATTCATTGCTTTTCTCCTGTCTTTGTTGTGAAAGTTCAATTAATATTCTAACAAAATCATTGCCATCTTTGGCTGAATGATTTTGATTTTGTGAATCTTGTTGGTTTGTGTTTTGAGATGTTTTGTTTTCTTGCATTATCTACCTTTGCTTTTGCCTTGTGATTGAGATTGTGTAAGAGTATCTATCTTATTGTTAGTGATAGCATCTAGCTTTTTTGCATTCTCTGTTAAGAGATTTGGGGAATGCTCTTTTATCTTTTGGGCGATTTTTTGATTTACTCCCTCGCTCATACGCTTATCTAGGGCGTTGTCTGATTTTTCCATTTTGATAGCTGTCTTTACAAAATCATTGACTGCATTATTTGTTACATTTTCGCCTACACTTGCCGTAATGGCTGTTTCTAAGCCTTTGTCTAAAAGTTTATTATTGCTTAGATTATATTTTAAGCCTTGTTCTAGCATATCTTTGTGTTCTTTGCTTAAGATTGAGGGTTCTTTATTTTGCAAGATAAGCAGAATCTTCATCTCATTTTCACTCATACCATTTTTGCAATACTCATAAAATTCTTTTTTAAAGTCTTCCTTGCTAATAGGCATATTAAGGTTTTCCATTTTCTTTTTATCAAACCAATCTATAAGGTCTGTGAAGTAAGTATTGGGGTTAAGTTTCTTGTCTTGCTCCATTGATCGTGCATTTGGATTTATTTCATTTTTGACTTCTTCCATAAAGCTATTAATAAAATTTTGTGAATCTTGATGTTTTGCTTTGGCTTGTGTAATATCAAAGGCGATATTTGGCTGCCATTGCTCTTTATTTGGAGCATTGTCATATTCTTGCTTTAATCGCTCTTTTTCTTCTTTGGGGAGAATAAATTCATTATCATATACTTTATAGACTTCATCGCCTTGCTTAATGTTTTGCACAATACCCATTTCTTCAAATTCTTTATGATGAGATTCAGCAATATTCTCAAGGGCATTTTGAATCTTATCTTCAAAGCTAAGATTTTGTGTTTGTTCTAATGGCTGATGATTTTGCTCTATTGTGTCTGTGTTAGCTTCTTGGATTAATTCTTGGGCTTCTTGTGTTTGCGTAGATTGATTTACTTCTTCTTTAATCTCTTGCGTGGAATCTTTAGTGATATTTTGAGATTCTTCTATGATTGTTTGTTGCATATCTGTAATAAATTCATCTGTTTGCTGTTGCTCTTTAGTATTTTGCTCACTTGGAGCTTCTATCTGCTCTTCAAAATCACGCTTTTTAGCTTCTTCTATTTCCTCCATAAGTTTTTTAAGAAAAATATCCTTATCTTTTGGAGTTAAAAAGTGCATAAAACGCTTAAACTCATTAATCATTTCATCGCTTTGAATCTCATCAAGTGTAATTGCCATATTGTGTCCTTTTGTCAAAATATCGCAATTCTAAAACAAAACACAATCATAAGAAACTGCATAAATATAAGGGATAAAAAGATGTGTATAAAAGCGGAGTAAAAACAAGTAGAGCGTGAATCTAAGAAAACAAAAGGAAGAATAAAAAGAGTGTAAGCTCTGTATTATTTAGGGCTTAAGCTGTTGGAGTAAAAACATTATAAGGGTAGCATTTGCACTTGTTGAAATGAGAGCTGCCGATATACCAACGCCTACAATCCATTTAATCATACCTGATTTAAATTCTGCCATTTCAAGTCTTAAGTTCTGTATATCAGCTTTTAGCTCTTGCTTGACTTCAGTGATTTGAGTTTTAAGTTCCTGTTTAGCTTCAGTGATTTCAGCACGCACAAAGTCCTTTGTGGCAAGTTCGCCTTTGATTTTTTCAATAGCCTCTTCCTTAAGCTCATTGGCTGTAAGAATCTTTTCATTGTCTATATCTTGCAGAATAGCTTGTGCCATTTGAATGCCATCTTGTATGGTATTTTGTCTTTGTGTTTCATCTTTAATGTGAAAATGTTTATTGATAAAATTCTCAATAACTAGCATTGAGCTTTGACTTAGCGTTAAATGCTTCAT
The DNA here is from genome assembly GCF_000765825.2 of Helicobacter magdeburgensis. Classification (GTDB taxonomy): domain Bacteria; phylum Campylobacterota; class Campylobacteria; order Campylobacterales; family Helicobacteraceae; genus Helicobacter_C; species Helicobacter_C magdeburgensis. The sequence goes on along the minus strand of NZ_JRPE02000001.1, from coordinate 57,758 downwards.
TTTGTTAATCCTTTAGTCTAGATTCTCGTTTATTATGGCAAATCTTTGCTTAATTTGCCAATTTTCCCTCATCATATAGCCTTGATAGGTGTAAAATGTTATCTTTGCTAATCTCAAGGCTTAGGCTGCTTGTGTCATTCTCTACATCCACAAATACCTTTCCATTATGATGATAAGCCATAATATCGCATTGCAATAAAAATGCAACGCATTGTTCTAAGTCTTGTTTTGTAACTTTCATTTGTGATTCCTTAAAACCAATCTATCCTTACATAACCATCTGTTTGTGTGTAGCGAGATGTTTTTGCAATATGGATTAAATCTTTAAGCATTTCTCTTTCATTCTCATTTGCTTTTGTGAGCTTATCTTCTGCAAGGTTCAGTAAATCGTTCTGCACAATCTCTACAAATGGGCTTTCATCATTATGAAAATAATCAATCTCCATTTTTTCAAGCATTGATGTAAAATCATCAAGTGAGATATAAAACTCACTCCCATACTTAACGCTGTATTCTTTTACTAAATGTGCCTTTATCATCTCAAACTCCTTTTAAAAACACTTAAAATATGGAAGTTGCGGAATACAATCCAAAACTTCTTTTTGATAAACAAAGCTTTTAAATTCCTTTGTTCTTTTTATCTTTTTTATAAGAAACTCATCTCTACATTCAAGCGAGGCTAGAAAAGCCATCACTTGCCTTGCTATTAGCTCTTGATTCATAGCTCTTGCTCTGTTTTTTCTCATCTTTACTCTCCTTTTAGAGTGTATAACGCAAAGTTATCTACTAGCGACATTATCTTTTCAATCTCTTTCTCTTTCATAGCTCCCATTTCCAAACTAAGCCTTATGAAAATTTCCATACACAACGGATTATGATAATTTTGCTCACTCCGTCTCAAAAATTTCCTTTCCACAATGTTAAACTCATCATCTATCACATAGACTCCATTGTCATAGTTATCTTTATCTGCTTCTTCATAATTCATTTCTTCACCATCAAAAACCTTATCCGATACTTCCACAAGCCCATCAAAGCCTTTGCCTAAATCCTTTGCGACATTAAGTAAAGGTTCAATAGAATCTCTCCCACCATTCCAATGTTGGTAAATGGCTCTTGTTTTTTCCTTATTTGTGATTACGCATCGGTTACCCATTTTTCTGCTCCTTTTGTTTTTATGCGTGTATTATATTACAAAGCAAAGCCCATAAACCCCTAAAATACGCTATTTAAACGCATTTTATCCCTTAAAAAATAAAGGCATTTTTTCTATTTCAATAGATGAGATTTTCATAAGAATGAAGTTAAACAGAGAGCTTCTTATATAAGATTCTAGAGTGATTTGATAGTTTTATGTTTTGGAATCTTATTAAAAATATCTTTTTTCTCTTGTGGAATAGGCATAAGGTTATCAGCCTTTCTAATCTTTTGAAGTATATCTGCTCTCTTTTGTGTATTTGGCTCTCTTTTGTATTTGTATATTTGTAAATCAATCCAATCGTGATAGGTTTGCTTATTAAGCTCTTTAAGGGAAGTGATATTTTGCAATTTTAAATCATCATTACAATCTTTACTGAAAGGTGTGTAAGTGATAGGGAATTGCTTTTTTATCTCAAGTATGAAATTTGACATATTCTTACTTAAATCTTTGCCTTTTTCATCATTATCAAACCCAAGCATAATTTGAGCATTAGGGACTTGCTCTAACAAGTGTTTTAAACTTTGTTTGATACCATCTCCAAAAGTCCCTGCTGTTGATAAGAGCAGTGTTTGATTTGGGCTATAATCTTTGATTTGTGTAAGGGCTAGTGAATCAAAGATAGATTCTGTAATGATGATATGCTTTATATCTTTAGAATCTTTAGTGATATTTAGTATCTCTATGCCTTTGCTACCATACTGAATGTTTTTAAGTGGCTTTTCAAGGGCATTGCCCATTTTATCTTGTGTGATTGGCAATATCAAGCGTTTGGTATAGCCACATATTGCTAACATTTCTTTTGTTTGTCCATTTGTAAGCTCTTTATCAAGTTGTTGAAATTTATAATTTGGAATAATAAGATTGTGATAAGAATCCTCTTTAATACAGCCTTGATATTGAGTGATAAAGTCTTTATCAAATCCACGCATTGCTAAAAGCTTGTTTTCTTTCACTTCAGCTGGGGCAAACTTTTTATATGCCTTAGCTGCATTCATCTCACTCATTTTAACTTGAGATTCGCAAAAGAAGTGATTGTATGTAGGGGCTGTTTTGATAGACTGATCAAAGTTTGCTACTAATTCTTTTATATCTTTATTGTGGATTCTTGCAAAAGAGATGATATTACCCTTATCTAAAGGATCGTGAGGATTAAAATAAAGGTAATTCTCACCCTTTTTAGACACAACAAGCTTTAAATCACTCTCCTTATGGCATAGCATAGGATAGTTTATTGAGCTTTTGCTTCTATGAAGTGTAAATCCATTAGCCATAAGGATTTGATGAAGTGGGAGCTTAGTTAAATCTTGAGCCATTATGTTTTCTTCTATGTTTAATGTCTTTATGTGTAGCATTAAAGTTGTTAAGAATATAACGCAAAGTGCCTACAAGATAGCGGTAATGGTAGTCTTGCTTATTCTTAGTCCTCTCTCTTTCAAGAATAGGAATAAGTTTATAAGCAAGGTATGATAATTCACTTTGATTTTTAGTTCTTTTCATTTATTATCCTTTTTTCTCTTTCTTTGGCATTTTTGAAGCATTCTCATCTATAAATTTCCTTGCAATGCGATAATCTTTTTCAAGTCCATCAGGCAATGGGATATTAAGGGTGGTGGATATGTCTTTACAAAACTTTATTTGCTTTTCACTTGGGGGATAGTCTTTTTTCTCTTTAGATTCTGCTTTTAGGGGCATAAAATTCATTTTTGAATGAATGGTTTTCATAAAATCAAGATACTTCTTTGAGCCATTTGCAATTTCATCAAGCTCATTTTCCATATCTCTTGTAAAGGCAATATCTAAAAGCCACGCATTATTATCCTTTGAAAAGAATTGAGTTACTGACATTCCTAGTGTTGTAGGAATAATCTCCCTTTTCTTATCCTTACTGATTTCAATATATTCTTTATTGAGTAATAAAGGCAAAAATGTCGCATAGGTGCTTGGTCTGCCTATGCCTGATTTTTCCATTACTTCTATGAAGTCTGCTTCTAAATAGCGTTTTGGAGCGGATTTCTTAATGCTTTTAATGCTTATATCTTGCAGGGCTATCATATCGCCTTGCTTATAAGGGAATGAATGAAGAGATTCTTCACTCTCATCATTCTCGCTATCCCCATTTTCATTGATAGCTTCATTTTTGCCAAATACGCCCAAATAGCCTTCATCAATAAGTTTTTTGAAACTTGTTTTAAACATTTTCATCTTTACACGCAGTGTTACATTCATTTTTTCATAAATGGCAGGTTTAGATTGTGAAAGGATAGTGTTTTGAAAGATGAGCTTATAAAGGGCAATATGATTATCTTTTAGATTCTCCTTTTGACACAAGCTCTCACATTCTTCAAAGCGGTGGCAATGTGTAATTCTTATAGCTTCGTGTGCTTCTGCTTTGAGAGTTTTTACCTGCTTTATACTCTGTGTATTGATATGTGTTAGGGTATATGCTTGAATAAAAACCTTGCATTTCTTTTAAAAATTCAGGAGAGATGTATTCAGAATCCGTGCGGATATAAGTTATAAGCCCTGCAGCAAATAACTCTTGGGCTAGATTTTGAATATCTTTTGTGGGGAGAGATAGGGCTTTGCTTGCAGCCTTAAGCAATTTACTTGTTGTAAAAGGCTTTGCAGGTTTGTTTGAAGTATTGTTTATTTCAATCTTATCAATCAAAGCCTTATCCATAGAGACAATTTCATCACATACATTTTGAGCCTCTTGTTGTGTTTGGAATCGCAACTCTTTTAAATCATCGCTTATATGTTTAAAGCTAATAAGCTTATTATCAATATTAGCATTAGCTACAATACCAAATTCTTGTTTTTGCTCCTCACTTAAAGCGGCAAAGTCTTTAATCTCTTGTTCTCTTTTTGTGATAAGTCCAAGAGCAGGGGTTTGCACTCTACCAGCACTAAGCATTTTATTATATTGCAAGGATTTTGTAAGATATGGGCTTAAAAGGAAGCCTATGAGTTGGTCAGACACCCTACGAGCAAGGAATGATTGATAATAGTTAAAATTTGTATCTACAAATAATTTAGCATTCTCAAGCCCTTGCTTTATGCCACTTGGTGTGATCTCGTGAAATTCTGCACGATAGATTTTACTTGCTACATTTTTGATTTTCTCAAAAAACATATAGCCTATGGCATATCCCTCTCTATCAGGGTCAGAGGCGATATACACTTCTTGTCCTTTAGCTTTTTGGATAGCATTCATTATGCGTTTCTTTTTAGATTCTGCATATTCAAAGTTTGGCTTATAGTCTTTGTCAATATCAAAGCTTTTTAAGTCCATAAAATGCCCTATGGTAGCTATGACTTCATAGCCTGTAATTTTTTTAATCTTTTCTACTTTGTTGGGTGATTCTATGATGATAAGAGGCATTGGCAATCCTTGTAAAGTAAAGTTTTACATATCTTAGCCATTTTTACAATCATAAGAAACTGCATAAATATAAGGGAGAAAAAGATGTGTATGAATAAGAGATGAGAATCACAAAAAAACAATACAAACAAGCAAACAAGGGAATTTGAAGTTAAGAAAAGTGAGATATAATAGCACTAGGGGTTGCCTCAAGGGGCAAGCACCCCCTTGAGTTGCAACCTACTTCTTTATAAAGGAGGTTGCTATGGATAAGATTTCCAAACAAATCTTAGTTGCCATTATACTACTATGTTTTATAGTAGTCAAGTGCTACTAAGATTTTAGATTATCCAATACTCACGCTTAACTAAGGGGCGTGAGTAAGTCTTATCCAGCCCCTACTTAGCTTTTTATTTTATAAGCTTCCAAACCTTAAAGATATAAAATTGCGATAATAATGTGAAGTAATGAGTAAAACCTACTATACAAGGTAGGTTACAATGCTTCAAAACAAAGAACACAAAATAGGATAACTTTTATCATAGGACTTTTACAAGGTGCATAAAAGTCAAAGATAAGTTTTAGCCTACACAATACTTTTGCTTTAAATTTTCAAATGTCATCTTTAAGTTTTTTTCTCTAAGTTGCGTAACCTCTAAGAGCAAGTTTTCTTTAATCTCAAAATGAAATTCATCTACGATATGTTTCCAAAAAAGATTACAAAGCATCTCATCTTGCATTTTTCTCTCTAATTTATTTGAAAAATAACCTGCTAAAAGACAAACACACAAGCATACCTTTTCACAATCATACCGCAAAAGAGTATGTGCTTGTTCTATGCTTTGGGCTAGGGCGGACTCTAATGAATCCAACTCGTGCTTTTGAAACTTCTTTAACATACAAGTTCTTTTGCTAAATTTTTAATATATTCTGCTGCCTCTTTTTTCTCCCTCTCGCATTTCTTTTTGTGTTGCAAAATCTCATCTAATGTAATCTCACCTCGCCCATCATACTGCGAATCTCGCTTGTTTGTCCATATTTCATAAGAATGGCTTAAGTCCCTAAGATACCAAGTGTCTTTTTCACCATATCTTGCCCAAATCTCATCTACCACTTCTTGTGCTTCTTGTGGCAAATCTACAACTTGCGGGACACTTTTAATAATATAATGTGGAATTTCAGCATATACATTCCACACCTCTCTTATCACTGGTCCGTGTTCCCACGCCTCTATTTTATCATCAAATAAGGGTTTATTATGTCTGTATAAAAACTCCTCTTGTGCAAAAAAAAGGAGTTTTTGCAATTTTACCTTGTGCATACCCTCACCACTCTCTACTGCTTCTATGGGTATTTTATTTAAAAATGCTTCTGCTATCTGTTGTGCTTTCATTGTCTTACTCTCCATTTGGCGATTATTCTATATTTTTTTTGTTTATGTGTCAATAAGTCCTAGTATTCTACTTTATACAGAATTGCGATAGTATGTGAAACAATGAGTAAAACCTACCATACAAGGATAAGGTAGGCTACTTAGATTCTAAAACTTATAATTGTAAGCAAAGATAATTGAGCCTTTGGGTGTAGAAGCGTATTTTGCTTCAGTAGAATCTATTGTTGTCTTTCCTCCATCATCATATCCATAGCCCGAGCGATAGCGGTATTTTAGCTCAAACTGATGATTGATATTATAGAAGTAATGGATTCCTATGCTTGAAGTCCAGCTTGATGAAGTGTAGGATTTAAGGTTTTCGGTCATTGTAAGCCCATTGCCTTTTACAATTTGCTTTTGTCCAAAGAAATTTCCAAACTCATACCCTGTGCCTATGTTTAGTCCAAAAGTATGTGTTTGACTTACAATAAAGTCATAAAGATATTCTGCTTCAAGTCCATAATGAATGGCTTGTGATTGTGTATTTGAAATATTCATTTCATTAGAATCTGCTTTGGCATTATAATTTGCATAGCCTACATAACCCCTAAATTTGAATCCTGCATTATCCCAAGGATACCATTGATACCCAAAACCTAGATTGATAGGTAAGGCATAGGTGCTAGAATTTAGAGTTGCATAGTTGGTTACACCTGTTTCTTTCATTTCCGCTTTCATATAATTTGTAACACTCGGATTCCACCCAAGCTCTGCTCCTACAAACCACCCTGTCAATTCACTTGCCAATCCATCTTGTGAGCTAGATGAGCTACCACTACCTTTTTTAAGATTTTGATTTTTCTTTTGTAATTCTAAAAGCTCATTTTCCTTTTTAAGCTTTGCAATTTCAGAATCTATATCATCTGCAAATGTAAAACTTGCTAAACTGCCTATAAGACTTAATGCTACTAACGCTTTTGAAACTTTCATTTTTTATTCTCCTTGTTGTGTTGATTTACTTTAATCGCCTTAGTATAGCGTTTTTTTTTTTTTTTGACAAGCTTAAGCTGTATCCACTTTCTCTAAAGAAACTCAAAGGGTTTTTCACATCTTAGACTCCTTTGGTGTGGGATAGAATCTCAATAGAGACATAAAAAGTATTGCTCCTAAGCCTACAAAGCCAAATAGTAATATGGCAAGGTAGTAATGTCCTTTATGGATTATCTCTTCATTATGCAAAGTATGCGGACTGCCTACAATACTTGCTTCTAAGAAATTTAAATAATTCGTGCATTCTTTGCCTTGATAATGTGTTGCATCACAAAGTTTAAAGCCAAATGTGCCACTCTCTTGCATATTGCTTTGTATATAATCAAGCATTGTTTTAGAATAATGAGTTTGCAATTCTTGCTTATAGTCCTTACTTGCCTTTTCCGTGAATAGCATTCCCATACTTGCAAACATTATGGCAAAAAATATACTTCCACATTGCAATATGAAATCTAGCCTTTTTGTTTCTTTGCTGTTCTTATGTAAGTAAATCTTTTGATAAGAGATACATATAAACAATGCTAAAGCCACAAAGCTTAAAAATAGCCATTCTGCTTCAGTGATGTTTAAAAAGAAATATTTGATTGAATCCATTTTGTTTTCCTTACTTAATAGTTTTAGTTTATCTTCTTAATTTAGGTATTGCCTTTGCTTTTAATTACTATTCACAAACATAAGTCTGCATACTTTTATCTGCAAAGAATACTTTATATTCTGTCTCGCCAATACTCATACCATTTATGCTATCTCTATCTAGTCTTCGCCCTTGTCCCAAATCCTAAAATCAAAGTCTTTTAACTTCATTTACACTCCTTTTTTCTCCTTTTCTCATATAGATTCTATAAGCCCTCATTGTTTTAAACTTGTTATCCGCAAGTAAATGGGGCTACTTTAACTTTTAACTCTAGCCTTATGTGTAGCCTAGCACAGCAACTCTCACAATTTACCGGCACAAAAAATGGGGTTTCTTTATCTTGGTCTATAAATTCCCCATAATTTTCTAGCCTTACATTATGCTCGTTCATATTTCCACATTCTGGGCAATCAAATTCTAAACTAATCATTTTTTCTCCTTTAAAAGATTAATTAGCCCACATACCTTTTCCACCGCTTCTTCTTTGCTTTCAATCCACAAGGCAATACAAGGCTCACAAAAGCTTGAAGTATAATCTAGCATTAACCCATTATCTGTAATGCCTAGAATCTCTCCTTGTGTTACTTCAAGGAAGTATTGTCTTTTATCTTGGTGCATTGCTTCTGTAATATCAAATCTCAAAGAGCCACATAAAGCTTTTGCAATTTGCACTCTATCGCTTGTTTCCAAGCCTTTGTTTAGTTTCTCTAAAAGAGCTTTTTTTGTCTCATTCATTTGTTACCTCCATAATTTTTTAGAATCCAATCTTTAAGATTCAAACTAGAATCCAACCTTTCAAATACTTCTCTTGCATAGTTTTGATTCTTCCAAGAATGCAAACTTGAGATTGTCTCTAGAATCTTACTTGCATTTCTACGAGACAAAGTATCTTCCAACTCATCAAGGATAGAGGGATTTCTCTCCGCTCTATCTGCAATTTCACTTAATAAATCACGAGTTAGCAAATCTCCTAAATCAATTTCAGCTTCCACCCATACATTTTTTGACATTTTTACCTCCTATTCTTAGCCCTTATTGCTCTAACAAAGCAAAAGGGTTACTATAAGCTATTGACAAGCCATTACTTGCCACAAACGCTTCATCTATGAGTGCATCACTCACACCTTTAAACTCAGCCTTTGTCTCGCTCTTATCCTTAATCCAACCCCTGCCTTTACCCACAGCGATATTAAATTTAGCAAAAAAGTCTTTGTTAAATTTAATGTGTATATTGCCATTTTTATAAGGCTTAAATTCACATAGTATTTCTGTCCTATCGCCTTTATAATACATCGTGTGCGTATTACCATAAAAGCCACTTTCGTCCCATTCCACACTATGAGGCTTCTCAATATGGGGCAAAAAAGTGCTTGGCACATTAAAACCTAATTGCAACGCAACAGCCCTAATATCATTTAAAAGCTCTTTCCAATCAAAACAAGTTAGCACGATTCTATAATCAAGCTTTCTAGGCTCATTGATAAGTTGCTCGTTTGTGTAACGCCATTCATCTTTACGCCATCTTTGATTGCTTTTATACTCCATAGCATTCCCCCTTTGTGAAAAGCTATCAAACAATCCCTCCATACCACACTTAATATAGCCATTAGCATTTTCAATAAGCCAAATAAGAATCATATAAATATTACCCTGCGTGAAGTCAATATTCTTTTCTGCCACCACAGATTCACAAATTGCCTTTTTATAGTGTGTAGTGAATCTATCTCTTATGGAATCTAGCTTATCAAAGATTTCCGCCCAATAGATATTCTTTATATTTTTTAGCTTAAACTTAATGCTTTCTAAGAGCTTGTTTCTATCAATGTTTAAATCCATCAATAAGGCTTTATCCACACAAGACAAAGCTTCTAAGCTCTTTGCTAGTTTCTTCATCTCTGCGTTATACTCATTAAGCAGAGCGGCAACCAAATCGTGCTTTACTAGAGATTGAGAGATACGCTCTTCCCTGTCTTGCTTTTCTTTTTCATAATACATTAAACGATAACCATCAATTACATTATCTAAATGAAAATGTGATTTTAGCCATTGTGAAAATTGCACATCCTCTTTTTTATTGTTTGTAAAAAGCAATAACTCCACATTAGCCCTTGCTTCCCTGTCTGCTTCTTTAAAATCAAAGCTGCCTAGAATCTCAAGCTTTAGCTCTCTATCTTTAATGATTGCTTGTAGCTCTAGATTCTCTTTCCATCGCTGCGGTATTACTAGGGCGATACAATGAGCGTTGGCTTCTTGTAAAATCTTTTTTGTAAAAAGCTCAAATTGTGAGTAGGGCGGATTACAAAAGACTAAATCAACCCTTTTATCAATGAGTGTGGATTCTAAAATATCAGTTCCTAGTAAGGTAATGTTTTTGCTAGGGCTTGATAACACTTTAATAAGCGGTTGTGATTTTTCCATAGCATAGAATGTTTTAGGCTTTAAAGTTTCATTACGCCATTTATCTACTTGATTGATATGCTTTTCTAAATATTCAAGCACTCGCCCATCACCAGCTCCTAAATCTAAAATAGAATCTATTCTAATGCCATCTTTTTGATAGTCAATGTCTTGTTTGTTAAAATAATCCACCAAACAAGAGAGAATCTCATCGGTTGTGGGGTAAAACTCAAAATCCTGTCCTTGTGATTTACACTCATTTACGATTCTTATTGTGTTTGCTTTACTCATTTTTTTCTCCTTTTACCAATTTAGAGCATTAGCTCTTTTTCACATAATGTTTGTAGATAGCGTAATTTCCTTTTACCCAATCCATTACACCATTAAAGTGTTTTGTTTTGTATGCTGTGTAAAAGCAATCGCTATCGGCATAATCAACAAAGTATTTTTCTTTCGCATATCTCACTATCTTCAGTCCTATTGATTTTGCAAAGTCTCTCATTTCTTTTTCTGTTTGAAAAAAGAAATGGGTTTCAGCTCCCACATTTACTTTTACCATCTTTTACTCCTTATGAATTTGCTTCTACAATACGTATTGCTCTGCTTGTTGTAATGTCGCCATAACAGCATTGCCACCATTCCTAACATCAATTAAAACATAGTCCCCATCTTCATCAATAGCTGATACGATAGGATCGTATTTGTCCCATCGCCCATCACTTACAATTTCACTTAGCGTTTTTGCTTCATCACTTGGCAGTAAAAAACAAACGCCCCTTTCTCTTAGATGTCCTTTTAAGATTCTGTATTTACTTAACATTGCTTTGCTCCTTTTGTTTTTATGCGTGTATTATATTACAAATCAAAGCCCACAAACCCCTAAAATACGCCATTCCAACGCATTTTATCCCTTAAAAAATAAAACATTTATCTTGTGTGGGTTTTGGGTTTTTTACTTGGCTTTTTATCTTGTTGTGAAGTGTTATTTTGAGTGTGTGATTCTTGGGGGGAGATTTTTGTAGATTCAAGGCTTTGGAATTCTTTGTAAGCCCTTATGCCTTGCTGTCTTTTGATTTCTTGTGATATTTCTCTATTGTTTTCTAAGTTTTTTGCTATAAGCTCGGTAAGAGTTTGGTATTGTTTATGAAGAAGTTGAGATTTCTCTTCACTTCTTAAGAGTTGATTAGCTTCTGCTGTTGTGAATCCATCCGCTTCTTGATAGATTGCCTTATACTCCTCACTTCTTCTTCCAATGCTTCCGCCATATCGGCTAATCGCTCCGCTTCGTCTGCCAGCTGCTCTTCCCTGTCTGCCAGCTGCTGTGAATATTTCACTACTGCTTCCATTATGTGTGGAGGAATCTCTGCTTCTAGGAATGCTAATAGTTTTGGGTTGTTGCGTGCTAGGAGTATGGCTTGTCTCAAGTCTTCCAAGCCCTCTTCCGTTGGCATTGAAATGTGTGCGTTCTTGTGTGGCTGTTGTGTTTGTATTTGCATATTCATTAGCTTGCTCCTGCTCTGAAATTTCAAGTAATATCTTAGCAAAATCATTGCCATCTTTGGCTGAATTTTGTTTATATTGTTGATTTTGTGGATTGTTAGAATCTTTTTGTGGAGAATCTTGATTACTATCTTTTTTAAATCCAAATGCGGCTTTAATGCGATTTATCATTGTTATTTCCTTTTTTAGCTTTTATGTGTTTCTTGCGTGAAGTATGGGTTTTTTTATGAGATAGTGTCTTATCTCTAAAAAATGAGTAGCACATACCAATAGATAGAAAAAATGGCAAAAGTGTTGCTATAAAAACAAGGGTATAGCTGATATAGAGATAGAAATTATTCATTTTGACTTGTTTGGAGTAATGCTGGATTCTCGTGGATATTGCCTACGACTTCAAAAACAAAATCTCTAATTTTTTCTAGTGGATAGGCAATTCCTTGAGTAGTAATATCATAGGCATCAAATACAAAAGGTTCTAATTCTGTAAGTTTTATTATGAAAGGTTGTGAGATTAGAAACTTTATATCTCTTTTTCTATGTTTATCATCTAGGTAAAGTGGAAAAAATTCTGCTTCTTTGTTCTCTTGTATCAAAACAATATCCCCCTCGTATATCTTTTTGCCATTTTTATCTCTTATACCACTCCATAATTCTAACTCGTAACTATCATCATCGTCTCCACTATTCCAACCAAAACCACACTCCTTATCTTCTCCAGCAGAAAATAGAGCCACTTTATCAAAATTGTGTCCAAAAAAAGAGCTTTTATGTGCTTTCACAAGTCCCATAGCTTGAAATGGGCTATTTTCTAAATAATTTTCATTGAGATAACATTGCTCTCTATTATCCCAAATCCTAAAATCAAAATTTGCTAACTTCATTTTATCTCCTTTATCTTAGATTGATTTTGTTTTACCTGCTCTTTTTTTACTTCCTCTTGCATTTGTGTTGCAAAGTCTTTAGCATATTGCAAAAACTCTTTATTTTGCTTATGGGATTCTTGTTGTTTTAAGGGAGTGGATTGCCCTATATTGTTACTCTGCTTTATCATTCTCAATCCTTTGTATTCTTTCTCTTATAAGCTCATCTGTGATTTGAAGTTTGTAGCCATTTTCTCGCAGGGTATATGTTTCCTTTTGAATATTGATAAAAGTTTCTTTGGGGATATAAGAATCTTTTTTCAATGGAGCTTGTAAGACTGCATTTATATCTTTATCTTCAATCTTATAGACATATTCCTTGCGTTGCTTTTCTAAGAGGGCTTGCATTTCTTTTTGTAAATCCTCTTGTGATTTATCTTTTAATGCTTCTTGCTCTTGCAGGGCTTTTTCATACTCATAGAGGGCTTGTTCCTCTTGGGCTTGTTTTATAGCTTCTTGTTCTTGTTCTGTGATTTGTGGTTCTTGTTCCTTTTGGGTTTGTTGTTGTGGCTCTTGTGTGTTTTGTATTGCTTGTGGATTTGGTAGAGTAGGTTGAGATTCTATTGCCCTCTCTTTCATATCAATGATTTGAGTTTGTTTGTTTTCTTTTTCAATAGGTTTTCCATTTGTGGGGTCAAACTTCCAATTTAGCTTTCTTAAAGAATCTTTTTCCTTGAAGTAATAAGCAGCTTTAATTTTAATGGGCTTTGCCTTATGCCCTGATACAAGGATAATGATTTCATCATTTGGGATATTTAAAATATCTTGAGCGGTAATAAGCTCTGTTCCCTCTAATGAATAGCTACTTGTGCCTCCAAATGCGATAGCTCCATCTTTGGTGCTATGGCTTCTTGCTTCTCTTGTGTATTTGCCTATTTGTTTTGAGACATTTTCCGCAGAATCTGCATCATTCATTTTAAAAAGGATTTGAAAGGCAATGGTATCAGTCATTGTTTTTAAATCATCTTCGCCGTAGTATTTTTTAATCAATCCATAGGATTGTGTGATATAGAGCGGCACAATGCCATAGCTTCTACAAAGAGCTGGCATTTCTAACAAAAATGGCATTTTCCCAAAGCGTATAAACTCATCAAGCACGAGATAAATTCTCTCGTCTAATTTTTTACTCTCTTTTGTCATTAGATTTTTGGCAATAGATTCTAAAAGCACACGGATAAGCGATTTAAGCGTATCAATATCAGTTTGTGCAATTTTAATGTAGAGTGTAATGTTCTTGCTTCTTAAGTCATCATATTCAAAGCTCATAGCATTTGTAGCATCTCTTACTTGATAACTTGCAAACACGCTCATTACACGATTAAATGTAGATTTGATACTTGAAAACTCTTCATCAGCGGCATTTGCCCACGCTCTTGCATAGTTTCTTACAACTTCATCAAGTGTTTCAATGCCTTTTTCTTTATTGGCTTGAATCTGCTCAAAGCTTTCATCTTCCCAATTTAAAGGATTCTTAACATCTGCATATTTTTGGTCAGCACATTGCGAGTAAAAAAGCTTTTCAGGATTTGCATCAAGGTTTAACTCTCTTTTTTGAGTTTTTTCATTAAAATCCCAAAGCTTTGAATAATAAGGAGACTTTTCTTCTATGAGAGGTTTATAGTCTTTAACAGGGGCTGTGGCAATATCAAAAAAATTACTTTCATTTTTGGTGCAGAGATCATAAAGGGCATAGAATATAAAAAGCTCCCTTGCTTTTGCAATCCAATGCGGATCGCTGCCTTGTTCTTCTACGAATATTGTATTGGCAATCTCATCTACAAGGCGTTTTTTAGCATTAAAATCTAGTTTTTTTACGATTTTATTATCAAAAGGATTAAATTTAAGGTTATTATCCTTGCCTAGTGGGTTAAAGATGTATATTTCATTATTAAACGCCTTTTGTCTATAACCAGCTGTGAGATCGCAAAGCTCTCCTTTAATATCAAGCACCACACAACTTGTAGGTAAATTCAATAGATTGGGTATTGCCACAGCTGCTGATTTACCAGCTCCGGGTGGTGCTACAATAAGTGCTGATAGAGGGGCATCATAATAGACTTTTCTTTGCTTCCATAAGTCTTTATAAATACCTAATAGAAAACCGCCCCTGCTAAAGTTTGTATCAAGCATAGGTGTGGTTGTTACAAATCCAAAATCCAAAAATCTCCTAAAAGCTTTCCAATATTTTTGTGGCGTGAAATTTAAGGGATTGAGTAAGCCAAAAAAGTCTTTTATAAGCTTATTTAAATGAAAATCGCTTTTTTCTATGTCGTGCTGATTAGCCCATCTTGCTTTGCCGTGAGAATCAAGGCTCTTTTTGGGTTTAAGAAACATAAAAATAAAGATAGGTGGGAAGAATGATACTCCAATGGCGAGATAAACATCAAACTTCATACTGCGTTGTCCAATATTATCAATAATGAGTTCTGCAAAGTCTATAAGCTCCCAAAAATCATTAATGGCATAGAAAATATGCAAACAATATAAGAATGTAGCAGGAACACTGATAACTGCTAATAGAAAATATAAGGGATAAAATCTTTTACTCATTAGAAACTGCATTGTCTTCTCCTTTTTGTTCTATGGGTTGCTCTTTAGGATAGAGTGGTTGAGCATTCTTTTTTGCCCTCTCCATTGTCTTAAGAAAAGTTTTTAGAAGTTCTTTAAGGCTTATTACCTCTTCTTTGGTATCTATGAGATTCTGTTTGGTATCAAGTAAAAACTCTTTGTTATCTGCTAGAGCTTTGAGTTCGTTAGGGTCATTAAGATTTGCGAGATTTAAGCGATAAGCAATTTGATTAAGATTGCTAAATGTGGCATTAATATCAAGATAGAGTTTTTTATTGAAGTTAATAAGCTGCGTGATTTGATCTAGATATTTGTTTTGTTCATCAAAGCTTTGTGCTATACTCTCTGGATTCTCATCGGCTTTGATGAGCAAATGCTCTATATATCGTGTTGTGTTAATTTGTTTTTTCTGTTTTTCTAATGCTTTATACGCATCTTTACTGATAAGTATATTTAGTCTTTTTCCTGTAATATATTTTGATTTGAATGTAGATTCTCTCATTATGTTTCCTTATTTGCTATTTTTTAGAATATTTGCTAAATCTTTTTTGACATCAAGCACATTATGGACTTCTCTTCCTTGCTCCGTTCTCTTAATTTGAATCACATAATCAATAGCAGCAATAAAATATTCTACTATCGCTTCATTTGTTGCCTCTGCTCCGCTAAACTTAGCATTCATCGTAATAGCGTGGATAGCATCTTCTACACTATTGGCGTGAAGTGTGCTGATTGAGCCGCTATGCCCTGTGTTATTAAGCCTTAAAAATAGCATTGTGTTTCTTGTATCAATCTCTCCTAGTAGCAATCTATCAGGCGACATACGCACACAATCATTTAATGCTTTTTCATAAGTGTAGTTTGTGGCTTCGTTTTTTGAAACAACGATTTGCACTTTATTGAGATTATGAATGTGTAGTTCAGGAGAATCTTCTACCGTGATTATCCTATCTTCAAGTGGAATCTCATCAAGCAAAGAGTTTGCAAAACTTGTTTTACCTGTTGCTGTTCCTCCGCTTATGAGTATGTTTTTTCTATCTCGTATGAAACCTTTTAGGTCATCATAGGTATAAGGGCATTGTGGATTAATCTTAAAATTCTCAAGTGGGAATTTTTTATCACTTGGGATTCTTATATTAATACTTATGCAATTATTGGCTGTAATGCTTGGGTGCAAAGCATTGACACGATACCTAGAATTTGGGATAGAGCAAGATAAATGCGGCACATCAATATTGAAAAATAAGTTTCTAGCAGTGGCAAGTTGCTCGCAGAAGTTAAGCAAGAAACGCTCATCAAACTCTTCATCTACAATTTTTTCCCACACGCCATTTTTGGCAATCCAAAGCTCTTTTTCCTGATTAAAGGCAATTTCATTGATGTCCATTGATAAATATTTATCAAGCTTTCCCAAAAGGGTTTCAAGTATTTTTGAACGCATAATTATCCTTAGAGTTGTATTTGCTCATTAAGCTTTTTAATGCGTGCATACTTTTTCTCAACCTTGTCCTGTAAAGCCTTTAGCTCTTTGACTTCCTTTTCTATCACAATCATTGTGCTAAACTTGCTTTTTTTCACATTAATATCCTCCATAAGAGCATTAATCTCATTTGTGGATACACGACTATTTGCTATGTTGTTTAACTCTTCCATTTGTTACTCCTTTGTTTAGATTTTTGCCTATTGAAACCGAGTCTGTGATGTGATTCTTATGTCATTTGTCCTCCTTATGTTAGGGTAGTTTGTAGTGGATTTGGTGGTTGTAGCAAGAGCAGCTTTCATATCGGTTGTCTATATCACTGCAGCTTGCCCCTTTTTGATAATTATTGGTAATCCAATCATTAAATTCTTTGCTAAGTTTGATTTGATTATCCTCATAGAATCCCTCGTTAAGCTCATAATAATTTAGGAATGTTTCATCAAGCCCAATCGTATTTTCCCCCATAACTACTTCTCTAAATGTCTTTTTAAAGGTTTCTCCGCTTGGATCTTGGTTTTTTTTGTATTCACTACCATCAGGTCGCAAATACACTTTGTATGAAGTTACATCTTTTAAAACATAGGTAGTTGTCCATTTGCTAGTCTTTCTATCCGTAATATTGCAATCCCAATTTGATGAACACCATTTACAAGCTTTATTATTTACACTTTGCATATGCACTCTTGTAATATCAAAATCTTTCTTTGTCCTGCTTAATTCTTTCTCTTTGTAAGTAGAGCTTAAATCTTGATATTTCATTATGTATTCACTCTTTTTGCCCCCTTGCACTGAAAAATCACAGCTTGTAACAGGCACTTCTTTATAATCTACTTGGTCATAAAATGTAATTTCTGTCCTTTTCTTACCTTGTAAAAGCACATCATCCATTTCCCAATCGCCACAAGCTTTTTCTACATAGTCAAACTCCGCATCAGTTTTTACGCCTTTTGTAATGTAGTGTTGCTCTTTTGTGTATGGATCTATATAGTATTGATTGACTATTCTTCTTGCTTTTTTGGTTTTGTCATTTTTTTCATAATCCACTAGCTCTTCTTTGATATTGCCATAGGCGATACAATCTGTTGCCTCGTGGATTAGTCCATCAATGCCACGAAAGAGAATCTGCGTTACAAAAAAGCTTCCCTTTCCGCCTCCATAATCTTTATCTGTGGTTTCTAGCTCACATCGTGTGTCATCTTTGTAGAGATCCACTCTGTATTCATCTCCAACTAAATCCACGCAATCGCCCACAGTCTGCACCTTGTTTTCATTATCTACATAGTAGAATTGTGTTTGTTTAATGGCTTTACTATTTACAAAATCAAAGCGATACTCGCATTTTGTATCATCTCGCACTGCCATTTTCTCTACACAATTCCCATCTTTATCAACGATTGATAATTTGATTTGATTTTCTAAAAATTCAGGCACTTTACAATATTGAGCACTCCACTTTGAATCAGTTTGTGTGCCATCATCGCCTGTTGTAGTTGAGCTAATAGGAAGATATGGAATCTGTCCGGAGGGAGTTTGCCCTCCCACAGATATATTTCCTACACTTGAGCCTTGAGAGCCTTGAGGGCTTGAGCTTTGTTGAGATTGTTGAGCTTTTTTAGCTGCTTGATTATTGCTTTCCCCTTTAGCATCATTTTGCAATATTGTTGCAAACTCTTTAAGCTCATTAGGATTTTCCCCTTTTAATGTAATAAGAGAGCCTTTTGGCAGCTTTGCATTTTCACTTTTTAATTGCCTCACTATGCTGGGAGGTTGTTTAAGGGTAAAAAGTCTGCCATTTTGGCTTAATCTATCAATGCTAAAGACGACTTTCTTGTTATTGACACGATATGTGCCAATGCCTTGCATTTTTTGATTATCGTATGTAATATTGGCAGTCAATGTGCCACTTGCATTCCTAAAGCTTATTTCATCTTCAAGGGTAATGTCTATCTTAGCATACGCTAAACTTAGGGCTGACACTAAAACTAGAAGTAGTTTTTTCATTAATATCTCCTTTTATCTAATGGAATCTTCATAAGGATCTTCCTCTGAAGTTGGTTTTTCTACCTCTTTAACTTCATTGAAGAATCTTGCGAGAGTTTCATTGTTTTTTGGTATGGGGATAAAAATATCCTGACTTGGAGCAATAAAGATTCGTGATCCCTCTCTAATTGTGATAATGGGCTGAATCTTAATTTGCTCTTGGATTATGCGTTGAATGATTGAAGAAACATCTTGTCGCATACCTGATAGGATTTGACTTTGCATATATGCGTTTGCAATGTCTGTATTGCTTGTTTTGTTGTCTGGATTCTGATTCATAGCATTAACCGCTAAAAGAAGTCCATTTGATAGGGTAGAAAGGCTAAGTGGTATGCCATAGCGTTCAAAATTGCGGCTATGCACTTCTCCTACCAAGCCATTATAACCTTTCACATCAGCACTTTTGGCATCTGTTAGCATAATGTTAATGCCTTGAGGCGTGATAATGCGTGTCCAAATAACTTGCAAACGATATTCTCCTATCTTATTATTGTTTTGATAAAAGCCAATAACTCTTGAGCCTTTAGGGATAAGCACAGCTCTCCCCATTGCTCCATAGATATTGGTTTCAACTTGTGCTACCACATTGCCGCCTATTTGTGAGGATATGGGTCGCACTAAAAAGGCAGGAATCATTCTATCTGCTGTAATTGTTCTTAATAATTTATGCTCATTTGATCCCTCATCTTTGGCATCTAGATTTGTAAAACTATCTACCCCGTATTCTTTATTTTGTTGTGGCTCTTCAGGCTGCGGCATTTCAAAGCGTGAGGCAAGTAAATTATTAATTTTTTGTTGTTTTGGAGAGGCTTTTTTGCTATCAAACTTTTGATTTTCAACTGCTACGGCATCGCCTATAAGGTTTCCGTCCTCATCATAGAATAAATAAGGATTTTTTTGATTATTTGCTCCATTTTCATTTGTTGCATTCTCTTGTGAATTTTTATCTTTATCTTTCCCAAATGGGTCTCTTTTTCCCCTGCCTATGACATTGCCATCTTTGTCTTGTGTTATAAAATTGCCATTTTCATCTTCTATAATCTTGTTACCATTCTTATCGGTGGTAATTCTTTTGCCATCATCTACAATAACCTTATTTCCATCCTTATCATAGAAAACTAGATTGCCTTGCTCATCTCGTTTGACTTCCACGCCACTTTGGGAATATATCTTCTCTTCAGGTTTAAGATATTTTCTATTGCCATTCTCATCTAAGGTATAGGGTCTGCCTTGCTCATCAAGGTAGATTCTATTTCCGTCTTTATCATAAAGTATGGGGTTACCATTCTCATCAAGCTCTATATTGTTGCCTTGTGCATCTTTTAAATCCTGCATTAGTCTTTTTTTCTTTTCTAATTCTTGTTGCATTGCTAATAATTGTTGTTGCTTGGCTAACTCCTCTTGCATTGCTTTCATATCCGCATCTATTTGCGTGTAATTTTTTTTATTTTCTAATTCCTCCTTTTCTTTTTTAAGTTGCTCTATTTCTTTAGCCTTAGAATCTTGAAACAAATAATCTTCAAGCGGAAATTTGGTTTCAATCTCATCAATATCTTCATCATTCTCACTTAGAGCCGCCAAAACAATAAACAGCCCCACAAAAACGATGATAAAAATAATAAAAAACTTATTTTTTAAAAGCCCCATAAGATTCATTTATTGTTTTGCCCTTTGTTGTTTCTCTTCTCTTTCTTTTGCCTTTTTTAACAGCTCTAATTCCCTTAAACGCTTACTATTATTGTAGATTTGCTCATTGATTTCTGCTTCGTTTGCCCCTGCATTTGTGCCTTTGGCTTTGTTATTTTGAATTTGAGAGCTAGAATCTTGAGATTCCGCACTCTTTTTTTGTTGTTTTGCCTTTTGTTGCTCCTGCTTTTGTTTCTTTGCATTCTTTTGGAGCTGTTGTTTTTGGAGTTGAAGTATTTTTTGTTTTTCCTCTTCATTATGTTGTTTTGGTATGGTTCTTACATCTTCATCAGGGAATTTTTCCTTTACGATAAGTGGCTTATCTACTTTTCTAATGCAAATGTATTCATCTCCCATTTTTAAAGTCCATTTTTCGCTTAGATCTTCAGCAATGATGTAGTTGCCTACGATTTTGACATTTACAGGATTATCATATCCATCCACGACTTTAAAGAGAACAGGGAATTTAGACATTGCATCCTCTCTATCAAATTTGAAGTAGGTATAATCATTGTCGTTGAATATATCTATTGGCATCATTCTTACTGACATTGGGCTTTCTTCTTTGAGTAGCCATAATGTCTTCCAGCTTCGTGTGGCTTTTGGCACTTGGACATAGCCCCTTTTTATTTTGGCTTTTTCTATTTGAATCTTATTTACCCTATCGCCTATGCTGATAAATTCGCCATCATCCTCTTCTAGGGCTTCGTATTCAATGCGTTTATATATGTTTTTATTTTTGTTTTTAGCCTTTTTGTTGTGTTCATCTTCTTCAAGATTTGTCATAGCAATTTTGCTGATACTTCTATCTTTGCTTACAAACACCGTGAATGCTGGGTCTCTTCTATTGGTAAAATGGGTTGAAAAGATATAAAAAGTATAAATTGTGCCGCTTTCGCCAATGACTGTGAGATTTGTATCTATGCCTATCATTTTTGGGCGGATAGTAATAATATTACTTAAATCCCATTTGTCTTTGCCAAGCTCTTTAAGCTCAAAGCCTTGTGGGTCGCCAAAAATGACTTGTGCGATTTTGTCATTATCAAACACAATAGTGGTTGTCATTGCGTATCTTGTGCGTATTTTATGCGTGTCGCCATCTCTATGGATAATATTTACCGTATTATCCTGTGGTTTGCGTTTAGGATTCCAAAAATGCTTTTGCACTGAATCTAAAAACATCATTTTGTTGTTTTCACTACTTGAATCTTCACGATTTTGAAAATCTTCATCGGCAAATACCGAGCCATCTTCATCTACAAAAGTATTTTTTTGTGGCTCACTGAATGGAGATGGTTCAGCAAAAGTGGAGACTGCAAAAATGCAAACTAAAAGATAGCGGTAAATATTTCTCATTTTTATTCCTTTGATTGATTTGTATTCTCTTGTGATTTGTTGGTATTTTCTTGTTCGTTGTTGTTTTGTGTGTCTTGTTGTGTTGTATCTACATTATCATTTTGAGATTGTGTAGCCTTATTGTCATCTTGGGTTGCAGGTTCTAATTTATGTGTTTGACTAGGAGAAGAAGTATCTTCTTGGTCTTGTGTGCTTGTGCCAAACTTCTTTTGTGTTTTGTCATTAATAGAGCCTACAAGCCTTTTAACCTTATCCATTTGCGTTGCTGCAAATGTTTTAAAGGCTTCTTTTGTCTCTTGATTTTCCTTATAATCATTGTAAGCTGCCTTGAATGAAAACTTATTTTTCTTTAACACGCTAAAGAGTGGCTTATATGTAAAAAAGCCTACTCCAATTATTGTGCCAACTAACATACTACCGATCATTGTTACTCCTTATGAAAATGGATTTGGGGTTGGTTTAGCCCCATTATTTTGGTTTTGTGGGGTTTGAGATTGTGATTCTTGTATTTGACTTTGCTGTTCCTCCTTATTGTCTTGATTTTGTTTTTGCTTTTCTTTCATCTCTTGAATCTCTTTAAGCAAAATCTGCCTTTTTTCCCTTTCTGTAAGCTTTGAATACTCTTCATTGCTTATAGGATTAGCATTGCTTTGTGTGGGTAGATTCTGCGGCTGTGGTTTTGGATCATTATTTTGTCTTTGAGAGCTGTCGTTGTATTGGTATTGCCTTAAAAAATCGTTGCTATCGCTTTTATCTGCTTTTTTAATCTTTGATTTTTGCGTTTTAGGATCTACTTTGTTTTCTTCTTCAAGCTCTTTAATGGTTGCAATTTCTGTTACCGCATATTCTTGCACTTCAAAGCCTGTTGGGTTTTTTGGTAAGCTATCAAAATCAATATCAATAGTGTTGAATTTATACATTATTGTGATTTTGTAGCGTTTTTGACTTTGAATAATGCCCTGTGAAAGCAGGGTAATGGCTACTTCGGCATTGGCATAGCCATTTTTCCATTTGGCAATATTTACAATCTTTACTTCTCTTGTGAGATGACTATTGCCATAGACTGAATTTTCTTGTGCTACGATATTTTCAAACACTTTCCACACTTTGCCTGTGCTT
The DNA here is from genome assembly GCF_000765825.2 of Helicobacter magdeburgensis. GTDB lineage: Bacteria > Campylobacterota > Campylobacteria > Campylobacterales > Helicobacteraceae > Helicobacter_C > Helicobacter_C magdeburgensis. Next base: position 35,074 of record NZ_JRPE02000001.1, on the reverse strand, counting down.
TGCATTCTAATCACTTCATAGCGTTCTTCATCATCAAAGTGATTTATGGTTTCACGATTGATGATGTAAGAGCCAAGCAAGTTTCGTATAAGGGCTTCATTGGCTGTAATGGTTTCATTAGCTTTTTCAATATGCACAAAGTTTTGGGTGGCGTTTGAAAATCCCACGAGATAAGGCTCTTTTTCTTTTAAGGGAAAAAGAGTGATAATGAGTATAAGCTCAATCACAACAATGGCAATAAGCAATTTATTGAGATTAATAACAAAATCATAAGTCTTTTTTTCAGCAGCAAAAACGCTATTGGCATCTTGAATCGTGTCAAATATTGTCTCAAGCTTAATATGATGAGGCGTGTTCATCTTTTTAAGCTTACTTTTGAGACTTTCAAGATACTTAGGCATTGGTTTTTGCTCTTGTGTCTTTTGAAAGGTGTTTTCTATATCAATATAGCTTTCTTGAGACTTTTCTTGTGATTCTTGGGTTTTAATCTCTTCACTCATTACATTTATCCATTAATTTTTGTTTGTGGTAAGTCAAGACAAGCACAAGGGCTTTTTTTCATTTCGTATCTTTTAGAATCTCGCATAGCCGCACATCCAAAATGTGCAAAAATAACGCAGCTTAAACAGAGAGTTGTGAGTATATGTTTCATTTTTTATCCTTTTCCACTAAGTTTATTACCTAAGCCTTTAACAGCGTTTGTTCCTGCTGATATACCCTTTGAGAGGGCATTATTTGTAAAATTACCTGCCTTACTTTTATTTATTACATCATTTGCTTTTTCTCCTAATTTGTTGCCTCCTAGTTTATTAGATAAGCCCATTGTGGCAATACCTGCTGCGGCATTGGCTATACCTCCTAATCCTCCACCTGCAGCTTGATAAGCTGCTTTAGCTGGAGATGTTGCACTTGCTACACTTCCTGCTGCAGCTGCACCTGTTGCTAATGCCATAGCTCCTGTGGCAGCTGTTGCCATACCTTTGCCTACACTTGTGCTTGATCCCATAATATTGCTTAGAAAATCTGGGACTTGTTTGACTAGAAACACACATATAAAGCAGCCTATAATACCTAGAGCTATATAGCCTACTATTGTGGCTTGATGTCCTGATACTTCTATCATACTTGCATTTTTAAATGCACTATCATCAGGCATTTGTGTAAGCACATATTCAGAAACTTTTGTATTAAAGAATGCGATAGTTAGCACCATAGGCTTATACATTGTGAGTGTGATAAGAAACATTATGTATTTGCCTATTAATCCTCTTGTTTGAGGCAAGAATCCAAGAGCCACAATAAGAATGCTTAAACTTTTCCAAATCATTACTTGAAGTGAAGCTACGATAATGATAAACAAAACAAGGATTGTAAAAATAATGGTGCATAAGAAATATACAAGTCCTGCAATGAGTTGAGAGAGTGTGCCTTGCATACCTGTAAAGCCAATACTTATATTGACTTTGTCTAAAAGCTTTAAGCCTACATTAAGAGCTTGTTGGATAAGCACATCTATACCTCCATTAAAGTTCCCTGAACTTGCTTGGGGTTGTATGTGTGCGACTGCTCCTAGAATCTGCTTTGATATGGCATTTGAGGGATAATCTATAAGATAACTAAAATATTGAAAATAAGTTTGTGGATTGTGCATAGCCCAATTAAATAATGCGAGATAGCAAAGCATTAAGACAATAGCAATCATTGTTTTAATTGTGAAAAGATCATTATCTTGCATTTTTTTGACTGCAAATGTAATGATAATTATCATACCAATGGCTGTAAATAGAATATTTATCTTTAAAACATTCACAAGTGAGGCTGTAAGACTTGTGCCAAAGCTACTTGCAATACTTTGGAATAAATCCATAATAAAGTTATATACATTAGGCATTTAAGAACATCTCCTTCCAATTAGGGTGTTGAACCTTAAGTTTTTTGATAGTATTAACGGTATCAGAATCTGAACTTAGGATTTTTAGATATTTGCCAAGTCGTGCGAGATTCACATCAATAATATTGCTCTTTGTTGGGTCTATGAGATTTTTAATCAATACTTTTCTTTCATTTTGTCCAGTATTGACAAGGAAGTTAATCTCATTATCAGCAAGATGAATGTTGTATTTGGCAAAAATCTCAATGTCTGAAGTAGGGAATATGATAATATGAGCTAGGTTTCTTACAAAGGATTCTGCATTTTTAACATTATCAAGCTGGTGCATATCTTGAAATGCCATAGCAAGCACACTATTAACCTTTCGTGCTTGAGTGAGCGTCAAAGCAATTCGCTCATTAAAAGTTGGGTTTGAAAGATAGCTTTTAAACTCATCAATAAAGATAAAACAGCCTTTATTGCTGTTTTTTGCACGATATATCATTTTGTGAAAGAGATAATGAGCGATAAGCCCTGCATCTTTTTCATTTTCAATGATAAAGTCCATATTAAGCGTAGTGAGCTTTTTCTTAAACTCTAGGGCATCGTGTTCTTTATTGAAAAGTGGGTTTTGCAAATATCTCTCAAGTTGCAAAGGTATATGCTGATCGTTTGTTTTTGTGATATTTTCTTTAACATCTTTAAGTGAGAAGCCGTGTCCTTGTGGTGTGAGATGATGATACAAGTTTCTAATAACAGATTCAATGCTTTTTAGTTTCTCGGCTTCTTCTTGTGTTGTTGGTTCAGGATTTAATCCTATCATTGACACAAGCCAAGAAGTAAGAAATGTTACAGATTCTGTATCATCAGGCAATGTAAAGGGATTAATATAAAAATCCTCTCCATTATTGTATTCCCCATCTAAAAACTCTGTAAAGCTATAAAGTCCATTCAATCTATCAAGGGCAAGTAAGTCTATATCGTATTTAAAGAGATTTGCCATTAAAAATGAAACAAGTGTGGTTTTCCCTGCACCTGTGCCGCCCACAATCATAGTGTGTCCCACAACCTGCTTTGTTTCATCTGCGTGAAAATTAAAGAGATATGGCGACATACTTTGATTTTTAAGTAAGGTAACAGGTGTATCGCCCCAGCTATTTTTGGTTTTGCCTAGATATTCCTTTTCAAATAGAATCATTGTGCTGATACTTTTGCTTGTATGTGTGCGTTTTCGTGCATTAAGGAATGATTTGTTAGGAAACATACTAAAAAATGTGGGTTGGAGATTGAGTGTTTCATTTACAGCAATCAGCCCTGCATTTTTGAGTTCATTTAAGATTGTGCCGCTTGCTTCATTCAGCTCATCTTTGCTTTTTGCCTTAATGAGAATGGTATAGGATAGGTTTTGCATATAAAGCCTATCAGAATCTATCATTTCTTTTAAATCGTGTAATTGAGCCTTAGCAAAGCTTGGAGCAAGTTTCATTTTTTGCTTGATTTTTGCTTGGGCTTTTTCTTTTGAAATAGAATCTATACTCAAATAAAAATCAAGCTCATAATGAGAATGTAAGATATTGCTGATTGTAAGGCTTGTTATTTCTTCTGTATCGTAGGCTTTAATGCCAATAAAGCGATTAAAGATTTTATGTCCGTTAAAATCTTGTATGAAATAATCTTTATGAAAGCTCACTAGGCTGCCTATGTAGCTATCGCTTAATAGTCCATTGTGAGCTTTGACTGGAATATATACACCATTAATATATTCAGCATAAAAACGCAAAATATCTGTGGAATTAAGCATTTTAGGTTCATAGATAGAAAGCGTTTGTATGAATCTTTCAATGGTAGCTTTAAGGATAGTTAGTTTATTGACATAAGTAATATTGTTATCGCTATCCTCTGTGATTGATGTTGTCATCTCAAGCTTTTTCTTTTCAAAAAAGCCTTTTGTGCCTGTATTCTTTGTTTCAAAAATAATCATATAAGAATTAACAAATACTTTTTGATTATTTTCCCACTGATTAATCAGTTTTTTGGCATAGATATTATCTATTTCATACTCTCTATTGTAGGTCATCTCTCTTCTACGCACCACAATTCTTGCTTCTATGGTATCATTTAATGTGTTAAGAGAATTTATCCTATCTATTGACAAGTCTATCAGTCTTTGGTCGGTAACAGCATTATAATTAAAACCTTCAAGTTCAATAGCTCCAACAAAATTTTCAGTTTTGGTAATGAGAAAATTTTCATCATAGATTCCTGAAATATTGTTCTCTTCGCATATTGAATATTGATTAGGTAAGGCAGAATATCAAATTAGCGATGTTGTGTTTAAGTTTTTCTGTAATATTCATTATTTTGCCTTGCTATCGGTTAATGTTTGATTTTCATTATTAATACTATATAGTTCTTTTTCTAGAGATATGATTTCATCTTGCAAAGAGAGTTTTTCAAGAAAATCATCAACCTTTTTTAATTTGTTGTCATAAGAATCTATAATGCTTTGATATGCTCCTAAACCTACATCACTTTGATTTGGCATTACTATGTAGTATGCAAAACTTACAAGCATTACAACAAATACAAAGCCTATGATATGTCCAAGAATGGAAAATGTATTTGCTAGGATTCTGCCATTTACTCTTTTTGCTATTGTTTTAAGTTTTATCATTTTTATTCCTATGGAAGATAAGTTGGGATACCTGTTTTCATTTGTAGATTTGATAAGGCAATATCTACAATGTCATCATCAAAAAACTCTGCAATGTAAAAAAATATAAGAATGGAAGCAAACAACACAAAGGCATAAATTCCAATGTGTGGTTGTGTTATTAAGCCACTCATTATAGCAATTACCCAAGATTTTAGGTTGAGCCGCAAAACTTTTTCTTTTTTTGTCAGCTCCCTTATGTTTTCGGTAGCTACTGAATTAATTTTTATCATCGTTTGCCTTTAATTAAATGCCCAGCGAGAAATAGTATCCGCATTCATAATAAGTAGGGTTGCACCAATAATTCCTACACACATTAAGAATATTTCTTTCCATCTTTCAAGATTTTTAAGGAAATAAATACCCACTGCAACAATTACCAATGTTCCAACTGCTGTAAGTGCAGTTTTAATCCAGCCAAATATTTTTGTTGTCATACTTTGCAAGTCAGCACATAGTGCAACTTCTGGGAGCAGCATTGAAATAGTAGCAATAACTAAAAATTTAAACACTAAAGATTTTCTATCTTGTCCTTGCATTGTGATTGGTCTCATTTTTTTCTCCTTTGAAATTAAGATTAAGCTGCTATCAGCTTGAGTGATTTTTTGAGATTCGCCCTAATGATCTGTTGATGATAGGGGTGTGAAAGACTAGGAAGACTCTTGCCTGTAATTTGCTCGTAGGTAAGAAGTGCTATAAATTGTGAATTATGTGTGTTTTCAAATTCAATGATGACCTTTTTGTAGCTTTTTGTTTTTGTTTGATTTGGGGCTAATCTCCATTGCTCTTCATCAAGCTTAAATTTCTTCTCTTGCAGCCCTTGAGTTTTGATTATTTTGTTGATGATGTTTTGTATATTCTTGTAGAATCTCGTTGGCATTTCTGTTGTTGGAGTTGGAAGATTGATTCCACAAGATGAAGTGCTTTGAGTTTGTTTTTGCTCTGTCTCCGCATTTTCTGCCTTAGAGATTGCAGCTTCATAGTCAAAAAGCTCTACCGCATAAAGCTGATTTTTCCTAGATTGTGTTTTAAGCAATTTAAGATTCTCTAATTGCTTGAGCCAAGATTTGATTGTTTTTTCGCAAATATCAAACTCATAGGAAGTGTCTAGGATATTGAAAATTACGCTTCGTGTGTTTCTTAGAGATGATTTTTCAATTAAACCCATAAGAAACAAAAAGATTTTTGGATTCTTATACGCTTTGAAGTAAGGAAGTAAGAGTTTATAAGTTTTTGCTAGAACAAGCTCTCGTTTTAATGCCGAGTCCAAGTCTTTGGTGGAAATGTAAGACATTCATTGCTCCATTCCTCCTAAAACTTAGAGTTTGCTTTAAAATACAACTTCACTTAAAATTCACATTTTTTCAGTAGTATGCCAAGCTTTATTTTTTATTAAGGATTCTAGTGGGCAAAGCAGCATATTATAAAACGCATTTTAGAGTGTTTAGCAGAATCTTGCTTGTTTGTATTTTTGCAGGGTGTAGCACCAAGATTCCAAGCCTTGAAGAGACTGCTACGCAAACGCATATCCCACAGCAATTTCGCAACGCCCCTTCACTTATTAAAGATTCACAAGATTCTAAAACGCAACAGAATCTAGAATCTCCCCAAAATCACACAGATGATGAGCCTTTTAGCCTAAGACAATTTATAGCCCTTATTGATGATAAGACACTTCATTCCCTGCTTTATATTGCTCTAGAAAACAACACCAATGTGCTAACAATGGCATCTCGTATCAAACAAGCCAAATCGCAAGTGAAAATCAACACAGCAAGTATGCTGCCTACAATCAATGGCTCTCTTAACTCAAGCTATATTGATAGACGCACCCTTTCGCAAAGCACGATGATTCGCCCGGGTGCAAACTCTATAAATGCAAGTGTGGGTATGAGCTGGGAGATTGATTTATTTGGTAAGCTTAATGCCCTGCGACAATCAAGTAAAAAAGACTATGCTACCGCTCAAAGTAACCTTGCCTACGCACAAATCTCACTCATTGCCGAAGTGGCAAGTTTGTATTTTACACTGCGTGAAAATGCCAATGCCCTAAATTTAGCCAAAAACACGCTTGAAAATCTTCAACATATAGAATCTATCAATGCAGAAAAACTGCAAGTTGGGCTTATTGACATTGCGACATATCAAAGCTTTGTAGCAAATACCACGACACAAAAAAATAATTATGAGAGCTTACTTTACACCTTTGAACAAAATAAAAACGCCCTGCTTGTGTTGCTCAATATTGAATCTGGTGAGCTATATAAACATATAGATTTTATGGAATCTGCCTATGCTTTTCCGCAAATTACGACTTTTTACATAGATAAAATGCCAAGTGAGATTCTGCTCTCCCGCCCCGATATTGAATCTAGCCTATACACCCTGCATTCCCAACTTTACAAGCAAACTAACGCAAAAGCTGCAAGATTGCCTAGCATTTCTCTAAGTGGCTCTGTGGGCGAGATTCTATATAGTAGTGCAGGGGCAGGCTCGCTTGTGTTTCAAATCGCAAATTCCATTACCGCCCCGCTTCTTAATCGCACATCTTTAAAGCAAAATTACCTTATCCAAAAGGAGCTAAGTAAAGAGGCGTATTACACCTTGCAAAATAATATTAACACTGCTTTGGGTGAAATTGAAAATGCTTTGTTTGATATAGAATCTAAAAAACGACAAACTCAAAATACGCAAAATGCCTATGAAGTAGCAATAAAAGCCTATGAAAGCAATAGGGCTAAAAATACGCGCGGATTGCTTGATACAAATGATTTTTTAACGCAGGAAAACACCTATCTTTCTTCGCAAACACAGCTTTTTACCGCAAAGACACAAGAAATTCTCTCACTCATTACGCTTTTTAAAGCATTAGGCGGGAATCTTGCGTTAGATACTTCAGCTCAACTCAACACGCAAACCGACACTTTATCAAAAGGGGAAAAACAATGAATCTCTACCAAACATTGAAACCAAAAAAAATAAGAAAAAAGCTTACTCCATTAGCGTGGGGCATTATCATCGTTGTTTTAGTGGCTATCATTGTAAGCTCTTGGCTTGTATGGTGGCTATTTGAAGAAAAAATTAGCTTTGAAACCACACACGCAACAAGGGGTGATATACACTCAAGCATTTCAGCTTCTGGCTCACTTTCCCCTGTGAATGAAGTGGAAATCGGCAGTGTTATATCCGGGCTTGTGCTTGAAGTGCTAGTAGAAGAAAATGATGAAGTCAAAAAGGGGCAGATTCTAGCGCGTATCAATCCTGATAGTATCAATCAGCAGATTGCTAAATACACCGCACAGCTTAATTCCGCTAAAGCCCAGCTCAAAGCAAGCGAGCAAACTTTAAAGGATAAAAAGTGGAATTATGATAGATTACAAGAGCTATATAATGCGACTAATGGAGCTTCACCTTCACTTTTGGAGCTACAAAATGCTAAGACAAATTATACAAGTGCAAGAGCTGATGTGGATATTAAACGCGCTTCCATTGTGGAGATTCAAACAAGTATTGAAAGTGCTAAGATTGATTTAAAAAATTCTATCATCATATCCCCCGTTGATGGTATTGTGCTTTCTCGCAATGTGGAAGTAGGGCAGAGTGTGGCGGCGAGTTTTCAAGCACCAACTTTATTTAAGGTGGCTGAAAATTTAGAAGAAATGCAGCTGTATGCGAGTATTTCAGAAGCAGATATTGGCAAGGTTAAAGAGGGACAGGAGGTTACTTTTAGTGTTGATGCTTATCCGGATAGAATCTTTCACGCAAAGGTTAATCGTGTGAATTTTGGTTCAGGTGATGGCAGCACAACAAGTTCAAACTCTAGTAATTCTAGTAGCTCTAGCTCTAATATTGTCATTTATCGTGCTAAAATTGAAGTGGATAATAAATCCTTGCTTTTACGCCCCGATATGAGTGCTACGGCTGATATTATTACCGCAAAGGCGGAAAATGCTCTGCTTGTGCCAAGCTCGGCTTTGTATTTTGACTTAAATAAATCCTTGCAAAAAGTGGGGGTAAAAAAAACTAGTTCATCTCTTGGGAGTATGTTTGCTCCGCCACCCCGCCCAAAAGCACAGATTCATAGCAAACAAAAAGATCATACAAAAACAGGGACTTTGTGGATTCTAAAAAATGGCAAGGCAGAATCTGTGAGCGTGGAGCTAGGCATTAGCAATGGGAGTTTTACGCAGATTCTAAGTGGCATTGATGAGACAACGCCCATCATTACAAATGTGAATATGAAGTAGGGCAGAGATATGGAATCTCATAATTTTATTGTCCTAAAAAACATACATAAGACTTATGGCAAGGGAGAGAGTGCGTTTGAAGCATTAAATGGCGTGAGTTTGCAGATAGATAAAGGGGAGTTTGTCGCCCTTATGGGTCCTAGTGGATCGGGCAAATCAAGCCTTGCTAATATTCTAGGCACACTTGATGTGGGGAGTAGTGGAGAATATCACTTTGGGGATATAGATGTGTTTAGCTTATCTCACAATGAACGTGCCTTGCTCCGCCGCAATTATATAGGCTTTATTTTTCAAGGATTTAATCTCCTGCCCCGCACAACGGCACTTGAAAATGTGGAGCTGCCCCTAATGTATCGTGGGGTGAAAAAGGCAGTACGTGAAGAGATAGCCTTGAAAGCCCTTGATAAAGTAGGGCTTAGAGAATGGGCAGAGCATACAAGTGCAAAATTAAGTGGCGGACAGCAGCAAAGAGTGGCTATCGCTAGGGCAATCGCACAGGAGCCACTTTTTTTACTTGCCGATGAGCCAACAGGCAATCTTGATACCAAAAGAAGTGTGGAGATAATGGAGATTCTAAAGAGCTTAAATCAAAGTTTAGGTATTACGATTCTTATGGTAACGCACGAGCCGGATATGGCGAGATATGCTAAGAGAGAATTGCATTTTTTAGATGGTAAGTTGGTAGCAGATTCACAAAGCGATACTTTAAACGCTCAAAAGGCTGAATCTTTAAGGGCGGATTCTATAACTACTGATACTTTAGAGATGGATTCTAAGGGGGATTTATGATACTCAATGCCTTTATGTTAGCCTTTCGGCAGATAAGGCGGAATTTTCTACGCGCATTTTTGACAATGCTTGGCGTGATTATTGGCGTTGGGGCGGTTGTTGTGATGATTAGCATAGGCAATGGCACAACCAAAATGATAACAGATAGAATTTCTTCACTAGGAAGCAATCTTTTGCTTGTGTTTCCAGCTAGGGCTATGAATCCAAGTGGGGCAAATTTACGCCGTAATTTTAGCCTGCAAGAAGCCCAAAAGTTACAAGCCCTTACACAAGAGTATATACAAGCCGTTGCACCTATCTCACAAAGTTCAGTTGTTTTGCAGTTTCAATCTCAAAATACCACTACACAGGCTCAAGGCGTAACGGAAGGCTTTTTTGAAGTAACGCAATGGGATAGCAGTGAAGGCAGGGGCTTTGAAGAAAATGAATATCGTGTAGGGAGTAATGTCTGCTTGATAGGTGAATCTGTGCGAAAAAATCTTTTTAATGAGAGCAATCCGCTCGGGCAGAAAATCCGCTTAAATAACATTGTATGTGAATGTATAGGCGTTAAAGGGCAGGGCGGTATGGGAAATGATCAAGATGATGTGATTTTACTGCCTATGAAGGCGTTTTTACGCTCTGTTTCAGGGAATAACTCACTCTTTTTTGTCAATCGCTTAATGCTTAGGGCAAAGGATAGTGCAGATTCTAGCGAAATGCTTCCTGCTTTAACTCAGGCTTTGCGTGAAGTAAGGAATGTCCGCGTTGGTGAGAAAGATTCCTTTGAGATTATGGATACTAAGCAAATTGAGCAAACACTTACTTCCACGACAAAAAGGCTAACAGGGCTTTTGGGTATGATAGCGGGGGTGAGTTTGATTGTTGGGGGTATTGGCATTATGAATATTATGCTAGTCTCCGTTACTGAACGCACAAAGGAGATTGGGACGCGTATGGCGATTGGGGCGTTGCAAAGTGAAGTGCTTATGCAGTTTTTGATTGAATCTATTACACTAAGCTCCTTTGGTGGTTTGATTGGGATTATATGGGCGTTTTTTGCTTCACTTGGATTAAGCTATTATATGGAGATTCCATTTATTTTTGATGTGCCAACAGCCATTGTTGCCTTTTTGTTTTCTGCTTTTATTGGAATCTTGTTTGGCTATCTCCCAGCAAGACGCGCTTCAAAGCTTAATCCCATTGACGCCCTGCGACACGAGTAATTACAACCTGCATCGTCTTTTTGGCATTTTCAAGGGAGTTTGCTTCTTGTGCATCGGCACTACCACCACAGGTAGCTTCTCGTGCAAGTTTCTACACAACCCTTGAAACTACCTAAAAATACTTTCGCAACGGGGTTTTTAGATTCTAAAATAAATTTTAGACTTATTTTATTGCAATAATACTCCCAAAATTCACCCATTTAAACAGCACTTCAGCTCCGCTAAAACCGACATTTTTTAGCAATGCCATATTCTCTTCAAGGCTAAATGGGATAAGCACATTTTCTAATGCCTCACGCTTTTTGCTTATCTCATATTGCGTGTAGCCCTGCTCCCTTTTATACCGCAAATACCGCTCTATCATCTGCCTATCAAGGATTCTATGATGGCTTGTCATTTTTTCACTCACAACAAGAATCCCACCAGATTCTAAAGAATCATATATTTTTTGGAGCAGGTTTTGCCGCTGCATAGGGCGGATAAACTGCAAAATATAATTGGCAAGAATAATGCGTGAGGGCAAAAAGTCATATTCTAACAAATCTGCGTATTCAAAGCTAATCTTAGCCTCATACGCCTCCGCCTTAAGCTTTGCCTTTTCTATCATCGCTTGTGAATTATCAATACCCACAAACTTTGCGTTCATATTGTTATTTTCCTTATACAGGGCGTGATACAAGGCTAGAAGTGTGCTACCTGTGGAACTGCCCAAGTCATAAATAAGCGGAGATTGCGTATTTACATTTTGTATCCTATCACTTAGATTCAGCATACAAAAATCCACAATCAAATCCAGCACTTCCCTGTAATGTGGGATTGAACGCTCAAGCATATCGTCAAATACACTTGCTACTTGTGCATCAAACTCAAACTGCTTGTGTGTATCTTGGGTAAAAAGCTTATCTTTCATATTTTATTTTTTAAGCCTAGATTCTATCACCACATATTTTTTAGAATCTAGCCTAGATTTGCCATTCCATCAATGGGCGAACTCGCACTCGCATAGGCTTTGCGTGGGATTCTCCCAGCTAGGTAGCTCAAGCGTCCAGCCTGCACGGCGTATTTCATCGCTTCTGCCATAAGCGTAGGATTCTGTGCTTGTGCGATAGCTGTATTTGTCAAAACGCTATCAGCTCCAAGCTCCATAGCAATACTCGCATCACTGCTACAACCCACACCCGCATCAACAATCAATGGCACTTTGATGGCTTCTTTGATAAAGGCAATATTATAGCGATTTTGAATCCCAAGCCCACTGCCAATAGGAGCAGCAAGGGGCATTACCGCACTTGCCCCAGCATCTTCAAGCCTTTTTGCCATAATGGGATCATCATTTGTATAAGTCAGCACACAAAAGCCCTCTTTAGCTAGAATCTCCGTGGCACTAAGCGTTTCAAGCACATCGGGATAGAGCGTTTTTTGCGTATCGCCAATAATCTCAAGCTTGATAAAATCAATACCTGTGGCTTCTCTCACAAGGCGAAAAAGCGTAATAGCCTCTTTAGCATTCACACACCCTGCGGAGTTTGGCAGAAACTGAATCTGTGTGTCCTTAAAAGTCTCTAGCAGATTCTCACTCTTATTATCCATAATATTCACACGCCTTACCGCCACGGTGATAATCTCCGCTCCACTTGCTAAAGTCGCTTCTTTTGTCTTGGCAAAATCCTTGTATTTCCCACTCCCCACGATAAGACGCGAAGTAAAGGTGTGTTTTCCTATTTGCAATGTATCAGTCATAATAATCCTTTGTAATGTATTTTAACGCAGTGTGCTAATGGCTTGTAATAGATGATTTGGGGTAAGTCCAAAGTCTGCGATATGCTTTAAGCATTTTTGTGCGGCAATGCTATGAGCTAAAGTGCCTTGCAGGGCTGAATCTAGCCCATTATACCCTTGGGCTAAAAGAGCGGCAATAAGCCCACTTAGCACATCGCCACTCCCACCTTTAGCAAGGGCATTAGAACCAAGCGGATTAATATAAATCTCTTGTCCCTTAGCGATAAAGACATTTGCCCCTTTGAGTAAAAGCGTTGTGTGTGGATATTTTTGCGTAAAATCTAGCATAGATTGAATGCGTTTGTTAGGGTTATATTCCCCCAAGCCACAATGTTGTAAAAGGGCATTAAACTCCTTTGGGTGGGGCGTTAGAACAATCTCGCGTGAAAAGTCTAAACTCTGCTGACTTAGCGTTGTGTCTAAAAAATCTTTAATCTTTGGTGTATGAAACACATCAGCATCAAGCACGCAGGGCAAAGTAAAGGCATTAGAAGCAGAATCTATAAGAGATTCTAAAACGAGTTTAGAGTTTTCCACGCCAAGCCCCATACCCAAGGCTAATGCCGTAGCATTTTGCGGCACATCTGGGCTTTGCATTAAAGTAAAGGGCAGAGAGGCAAGGGGTGTAGAAGAAGTATTTAGATTCTGCTTTGCTATCACGCTCACTAGCCCAACCCCAAAATGCAAAGCTGCTTGTCCGCTCAATATACAAGCACCAAGCTTTTCTCCAGCAAACACGCCCAAATGTCCAAAATCGCCTTTATGTGTATTTTGAATCTTCCTGTGTGGGAGCTTTAAATCACTTGATTCTAGCATCTTGATATTTGAACTGATTTGATAGAGATTTTGACTTATGCCAAGATTCCCAATATGAATCTGCCCCACAAAATCTTTTGCCTTATCACTAAGACAAGCAAGGTTTATCGCTCCCATACAAAGCGTGTGATGAGCTTTAAAAGCAGGAGTGCTAGATTCACTTAAACCACTTGGCACATCACACGCCACACATAAACGAGCATTTTTTTGAGCGTTATGTAAAGTCTCTACAATTTCACGCGTTAATTCCCCCTTAAGCCCACTGCCTACAATGCAATCCACCACGACATCGCAGGGCAGAATCTTTTTAATAAATTTTACTTCACACGACTTTGCACGTTCATAGTTTTTCACACATAATGGCGATTTTGGCTCTTTGACTTGGTAGATTCTAATGTTGTATTCCCCACTTAGACGCCTAGCCATTGTATAACCGTCGCCGCCATTATCGCCCCCACCGCAAAGGATAGTAATCACGCTGCCTTTATGTGTGATTTTAGCAATGAGTGATTCTAAGGCACTAGCGGCATTTTCCATAAGGAGTTCAGGTGTGAGAGAAAACTTCTCACAAGCCCTTTTATCTAAAAGTGAAGTGTTTTGATAGACATTTTTCATATTCTCTTAAGCCCCATATCTTGCACTCAAAGCTGCTGCGATGACGCTTACCACATCATCTTCTGGCTTAGATTCAGGCTTTGGCATAAGCTCTTTAATCTTACTTTCAATATAGGAAGTATCAAGATGCCCCCGCCTAAAGTCCTTGTCATTACAAATATTCATCAAAAATGGAATGGTCGTTTTCACACCCTTAATGGTAAATTCACTTAAAGCACGAGAGAGTTTATTCACTGCTAGATTATAGCTTGAAGCTTTCACAATAAGCTTTGCTATCATAGAATCATAAAAAGGTGGAATCACATAGTCTTTGTAAATACAGCTATCCACACGCACAAAAGGTCCTAGGGCAGGGTAGTAGGTGGTAATCTTGCCCGGATTTGGCACAAAGTCATTTGCCACATCTTCGGCGTTGATTCTAGCCTCAATCGCAAAGCCTTGTGGGCGTATGTCGTGCTGGGTTAAATCCAAAATCTCACCTTGTGCTATGCGAATCTGTCGCCCTATCAAGTCATAGCCTGTTATCTCTTCTGTAACGCCGTGCTCTACTTGTATGCGTGTATTCATCTCCATAAAGTAAAAGGTGTTGTTTTCATCAAGCAAAAACTCAACCGTTCCGGCATTTGTGTATTGTGCGGCTTTGGCTGCGGCTACGGCAGTAGCTCCCATTCTCCTGCGCAAGTCATCGCTAATCAGCGGACTAGGTGCGATTTCTATAAGCTTTTGATGGCGGCGTTGGATAGAGCAATCCCGCTCTAAAAGATGGATAACATTCCCATAATTATCCGCTAGAATCTGAAACTCAATATGGCGGGGATTGACAATATATTTTTCCATAAATACATCATCATTTTTGAAAAACGCCATTGCCTCACGCTTACACGCATTAAAAGATTCTATCAAATCCTCTTGCTTTTCAACAACGCGTATGCCACGCCCACCGCCACCGCTACTGGCTTTTAAAATCACAGGATAGCCGATTTTTTGTGCGATTTTGGCAATCTCTTGGGTTGAGTAATTATTGAGCGGCTCCGTTCCCGGCACAATGGGGATTCCATTCTTTTGCATAATTTCACGCGCCGCATTCTTATCGCCCATTTTAGCAATCGTTTTAGAATCTGGACCTATCCAAGTAATCCCCGCTTCTTGCACCTTTTTAGCAAAATGCGCGTTTTCACTTAAAAAACCATAGCCGGGGTGAATGGCATCAACCTCGGCTTTTAGTGCCACTTCAACAATCAAGTCCGCATCTAAGTATCCACGCAAAGGATCATCGCTTATTTCATAAGATTCATCTGCCATTTTCACGTGGAGGCAGTCTCTATCCGCCCTTGCATATATCGCCACACTTTTAATGTGTAAATCCCTGCACGCACGGATAATACGCACGGCTATTTCGCCACGATTGGCAATGAGAATCTTTTGAAACATACAAAATCCTTTTAATTTTGGCGTATGGATTTAGCCCTTGTAGGCTTTGATTGACTTATCTAGTATGGCTTGAGCGGTAGCTTTATCTTGGTATTCTTTGACTTTTACCCATTTGTTTGGCTCTAAAGTCTTATAAGTTTCAAAAAAGTTTTTGATTCTATCAAGTGTGATTTGGGGTAAATCATCTAAACACTGAATCTTATCAAAGCTTGGATCAATCTTTGAAACAGGCACAGCGATAAGCTTTTCGTCCATTCCGCTTTCATCTTCCATAACAAGCACACCTATAAGCCTTGAAGCAATCATACTTCCAGCTTGAAGCGGATAGGGATTTAGCACAAGCACATCAACAGGATCGCCATCATCTGCTAGAGTATTTGGGACGAAGCCATAATTTGCTGGATAAAACATCGCACTATACATCACTCTATCCACGACAACTAAGCCGCTATCTTTATCCACTTCGTATTTGATATTTGAACCATAGGGGATTTCAATGATGACATTGACTTTGTTGGGGTTTTCGCCTACTGATACTTTTGAGAGATTCATTATTAAACTCCTTATTTGTAATCTAAAGTAGGCGATTATACCAAAAGAATGTATTTTTAGATTCTATTTTTCCTAAAAGGAGAGTGCGACTTGTAGTTTTGTATTAAAGCCGGGCTCATAAAGGGGGGTTCCACCGCCTTTGGCAAATAGCTCTTTGCTTGGACTCATAGGGTTTGTGTAGGTTTGGTTGGTAATATTCAAAAACGCTAAACGCACACTCAAAGATTTACTCACATCATAGCTTACATAAATATTATGTGTGTTATAGCCCTTTTTATCCACAGAATCAATGTCGTTATAGTAGAGATTGTAGCCTTGATATTTAAGCCCCTCAACAAATCGTGTTAAATATAGAATTTGAAACTGCGGCAATGAGCTAAAAGGTCTTAATCCCACACTTGCATAGTAGCTTCTCCCACTCACAGCGGCAAACTCAAAAGTATCAGTAATGAGCTTATTATTATACTTTGGCATACTTTGAGCTAAGCCGATATGAAAATCTATAAATGAAAAATCAAGCCCAGCACTCGCCTCATAGCCTAGAATCTCAATATGCCCATCAGTATTTGCTCTATACATATCTTCGTGTGCGTGTGTGCCTCCACCACCTGCTCCGTGGTCGTGTTCAGCTCCGCTATTTGTGTAGCTATTTATAAAGTTTTTTAGATATTGATAATACACACTTGCGTGCAAACTCAACACACTATTGTCATAGTCCATATTTAATTCCGTATTATACATACCCTCTGCTTTGAGCCTTGGGCGGACAAGGGAGTGGGGATTAGCAAGGAGTGAGACATCAAGGGGCATTGCACCGCGTGTGTTATAATTATGCGTGAGCTTAAAGCTTAAATCATTTGTAGCGGCATAAAAAAGCGAGATATAAGGGCTAAAGCCTTGAGTATTGTGCGTTTGTGAGATTTTATCTTGGTAGTTATACACATCATAACGAGAGCCAAGATCAAGACTTAGAGAATCTAGCATATTAAAATTAAATCCTACAAATCCCCCATATACCGTCCCCATTTCTTTCCCACGATTGCCGTGTGCTAGGTCGTGTCCTTCCAAATTATGTGCTTGAGAGGCTATAAGCTGATAGTTTAGCCCATATTTAAAGCTATGCTCCCCAAAGCTATGTCTTAGCACTAAATCGCTCCCAAGATTCTGTAAGCTTAAATCCATTTCACCCTCTTCTTCACTTTGTGCTGTGGCGGCAGCCTTTGATGAAAGTTTAAGGGATTTGTGCGAGTAGTAGTTATTCCATTCAAGCTTAAATCTCTCTCCCAAAGCATAGGCATACTGAAGACTTGCACTATGCGAAAGCAAGGCGTTATCAAACAACGCAGGATTCTGCCCCGTGATGACATTTGCCGCAAAAGGAGCGGTAGAATCTACTTTATTGAAGTGATAGTTAAGATTAAGGCTGTGGTTTTCATTTGGCAAAAAGGTGAGTTTAAAAAGTGCGTTATGGGCTTGAAATGGCGAAGAGGGGACTTTAGAGCCATTCCCTGCACGATAATAGGGCGTGTTATTAAAGTCATAGCCTACAAGTAAGCCTAGATTATTTGTTATTTTGCCATAGGTTGCCACGCTTGAATCTACGCCGCGATTGCTTTGTCCGCCAATTGAAAAATACGCCCCATAATTGCGATTTACCCCGAGTAAGTCAAAGGCGTTTTTTGTGGTAATGGTGATTCCACCAGCAAGGGCGTTTGCACCATATTCTGCACTTGCCAAGCCCTTTTCTATCTCTATACTTTTTAGTAGATAGGGGCTAAAGAGCAAATTGCCTTGATGATGGAAGAGATTCCCCCCTTGTGTGATGCCATCTAGCTTTATGCGAAACATTCTATCTTCAAAACCCCTAATGTAGAGTTTTTGGGCGATTTTTGAGCTACCGCCGACTTGAATCTCCGCATCTTTAGCAAACACTTCACGCAAATCATTCGCCTGTGTATTGCGGACAAAGCTATCATCAACCACGCTAATGTTAGCATTATTTGTGGGGTGAGCGATAGAGACAAGCGGGGAGAGTTTAGTAGAGCGACTTTCAGCAGAGTAGCTTTCATCAGCAAGGGCATAACTCGCACACAAAGAAATAAGTCCTATATAGATTCCTGTGCGGATTCCTACACGAGCTAGAATCTTGTGCGATTTGTGTTTTGATGTAAATGGGGTAAAAAGTGAAAAATATGTCATAAAAAGCCTTTAGTTTTGAGATTAAAAGCTGGGAGTGTATCACATTTTATAAAATGTTGCAATACACTTTGTAAAATGTGATATAATTCTGCAATTTTGTAGCATTATTTTGCTACAATCCTTATATTCGCTCAAAAGGAGAAACTATGGAATGTCCTTATTGCAAACACTCACTCACCCATAGCGAAGTGGTTTCACTGCTTAAAAGCCTTGATAAAGCAAAGAAAGATTGCCAAGTCTGCCATAAGCCATTTATCGGTAGCAAAAGTGCCAAAACCTGCTCAAGTGCGTGTCGCTCAAAAGCATACAGAATCCGCAAATCCGCCCAGATTCACTGACATACTTAAAAACTCACATTGATTTTTTATTGTGGGAAATGGTGGAGCTGTGGGGAGTTGAACCCCAGTCCAAAAGTAAGATAATCTTAAGAATCTACATGTTTAGTAGGCATTGACATCTTTTTGTGGCTACCCAACACCCCAAGGCAAAATCCACAAGCAACCTAAATCTTTTCTCCTTACTCAAGGTGTGGAAAGGAGAGCATCTAGCAGGGAATGACAGCTTAAGATTCTAGCTAGAATAGAATGTCTTAAACCGGCTCCAAAAAGCGATTAACTTACGCTACTTTTGCGTAAGCTGGAGCGTAATTTGTATTGTTTGCGTTTATGAATTGTGGTAGTTTTAGAGCTTACCAGCTCACATGCACCTAAGCCTCTTTGCTCCTGTCGAAAGCCAATCAGCCCCATTTAAGATTCTAAGCGGAATCTAAAGGGGCGGATTATATCCCTTTTCTTGAGTGCTTGTCAAGGTATTTATTCATAGTTTTTAGCACAAGCAGTGTCCCAAAAAAGCCCAAAATTGCTCCAGCACAAACTTGCAGGGGCGTGTGCCATAAATTTAAAATCCTTGAATACCCAACAAATCCTGCCAAAATAATAAGATACACACCCCACCACACACCCAAATACCGCCAAGCCAACGCCGCAGCGATGAAAGCAGAGGCAGTATGTCCGCTAGGAAATCCCTTAAACTCGCCATTGATAGGACGCCTTGCAATCTCAACAAAATCCATTATCCACGCAGAATCCATAAAAGTATGTGCCGCATAGTTAAAGGCTAGTTTCAGCCCAAAGGCAATACCAAAGATGATAACACAACTCACAAGCAACGCTCTAAGCGGAATAAATCGCTTTTGAATGAGCCATATAATCCCAAGCGGAATAAGCATAAAGCGAAATACATCGCCATACAGCTCATTATTATACAGCCATAGGCTAAGGGCAAACGCACCGATAAGCCCAATATATAGAATCTGCCTTATTGCTTGATTTTTCATTCTCTCTCCTTTTGATTTGTAATGTTTTCACCCAAGCCGTCTTCACCCAACGCCTTTTCACTCAAAGATTCCCCACTCAAAGTGCCTGTGTTACTCATCTCGCTCGTATCACTCAAAGTATCCATAACGCCCACCACTTCACGCAAACGCTCACTATCAAAATGCGTGTAAATGCGACTTGTATTCAAATCGGCGTGTCCTAAAGCTTCTTGCACCATAACAAGATCGTGTTTTTGCTGATAGAGTAGGGTAGCAAAGGAATGCCGCAGCATATGTGCGCCATTTTTCTCCTTGCGGATTCCCGCTTGGGTTAGAATCTTTTCTACATTTTGATAGATATAGCTTTGTGTAAGAGCCTTGCCCTTTGTATTACAAAAAAGCAAATCGTGCAAAGGGGCAAAAGATGGACGCTGTGTGAGCCATACATCAAGCAGATTTTGTATGTGGCTTTGGCGTATCATCGCCACACGCGGCTTATTGCCCTTGCCCCGAATTTGAATAATATAGCAATCAAGGTGCGGATATATATCTTTCCTACGCAGGCTCAAAGTCTCGCTGACGCGAATGCCCGTATAAACGATAAGTTTGATAATAAGCTTATTTCTCGCAGCAACCTTTTCTCCAAGCTCTGCCTCATCAATGGCTTGTAAAAATCGCTCTAGCTCATCTTGGTTTAAATACGCAGGGAGCTTTTGCCCACTTTTGCCCTGCAGAGCGGTGATTTTTAGCGTAATGTCATAGACATAGGACTTGCCCTCAAACTCATTTTGCTTATCAATATAGCCAAAAAGCCCGATGAGTGCGATGCGGTAGTTTTTCTTACTCGCATTTGAAAGCGTACTTGTCTCAACGCTCAAAAAATCACTTAGCACCTCTTCATCAATAGATTCCATAGTGTGAAAATGCCCTTGTGTTTGTGTTAGGAAAGTGTAGAGCTTAAGCAGTGGGGTAGAGTAGGTGTTTATCCCTATCATACCGGCTTTTCTTACACTTTTACACAAAGATTCTAGCTGATGTATGGAGCTAATCTCATCATTACTTAGGGCGTTAATCGCCTGTAAAATCATCTCTTTGTTTAACACTTGGTGATTAGATAATGTCGTAAGCTTGTAGCGGATAAAACGCGTAATCCAAAAGAGCAATGTCTGCGAAAACTCATCTTTATAATTTAAGGGATATTTCATTTTGGTTTAGCCCCTTGCCTTAATTTATTAGATTCTTGGTTTATTAAATCCTTAATTTATTAGATTCTTGGTTTATTAAATCCTTGAAGTCTTTGAATTTTTAAAGTTTTCTTTAAAAGATATTGAAAGACATTTTGGGATTATAACATAATTTAGTTATGAAAACTATACTTTTCAAACTTTTTTCCATTATTATACACTATAAACCCCTTATTTACGATATTTTAGAAAAGTGTAGAGCTTTACTAGCAAAAACACTTTTCAAACAAAAATTAAAAAAGTAACTAATCATAAAAAAGCTTAAAAACAAATAAAAGTTTTTCATCTGCTTAAACCTTTTATTTTATCTTGTGCTTTTTTATTGAAACTTTCTAAAAGTTTGAGGCTTTTAGAATCTAATGTAATGCCTTTGTCTTTAACTTCTTTTACTAGAGCATTACAACGCACAAGATATTTAGCTTCTTGGCTCTTGCTGTAATTTCTTAAATTTCTATCTAATCGTGTTTGCAAGGGAGCAGAATCATTTGTTTGTGTTGTAGATTCTGCTTGTATCCCCTGCTCTGTTGCTTGTATATCTCTATTTTGCTCGTTTATCTGTTTTATGCTTGTATCTTGTTGCATTTGCTTGTATGTATCGATTGCTTTCTGCCTTTCTAGCTCTGTAAGTTTTTGCTCGGCTTGTCTTAACTTTGTGAGCTCGTGGATTCTGATTCTAGGCGTGAGAGTATGGATTCTTCCAACTCTATTACTTGTTGCTCCAAAGCTTTGGCTTCCCTCGCCCATTGCTCTGCTTCGTCTGCTTCTCTCTTCAATCGTGCTTCTAATTCGTCCAATGGCTCTGCCGCTCTCTCTTTCCACTCTTTGGGTATAACTATCTCTTTCCCCGCTCTTTCTTGTAGAGGTATTGTCATTTTGTAGCTCCTTTATGTATTCTTCTAATGAAAATTTTTCTAAAAAGTTCTCATTAGAATCTAAAATAAAAAAATGATATGGGTTCTCTTTGTCTTGGATTATTTTATGCCCACTCTCCGATTCAATTTTTTTAAACTCTGCATAGAGTATTAAAAATAATTGAAACTCCCCTTTTGTTTCACCCATAACATTTTAACCTTTTAAAAAAAGTATAACGAAATGGAGGAGAAAAAGTTTGTAAAAGTTTTGGCTCTTTGATTAAAAAACAAATCAAAGAGATTGCAAAAATTTTCAAGCAAACTTTTCTAAAAAATCTCAAAAAAGTTTTGGTCCTTTTTGAGATTTTAACAAACAGCACTTTAAAAAAAATTGAAAATTTTTTTTGGGGTGCTAGTTTGTTGTCCTCCATTTCGTTATCACTCCATTTCGGACAAGTTTTGTATGCTTGTATAATTTCTTTTTGCATTTTATTTTTTCTTATTCTGCATATTCTTTTATTATGATTGTCGGATTACTTTGTTTAGAATTAAAATATCGCGTTCTTAATTTTTTTAATTCTATTTCAAAATATCTTTTATGCTTTTTCTCTTTCTCCAAAAGAATTTTTAAACTATTAATTTCGTTCTGAAGTTGGATTATTTTTTTTGTAAATGTTATCATCTCTCTACTCCTTTGTTTTGGTTTTTACTCTTATCGCGATTCTTTGTAATCTCCTCTGCCCTTTTATACATTTTTGGGTAATCTATTCTGATATTGGGGCATTCTTTGAGTGCGGATTCTAATTTCTTGTCAATGCGCCTTACATATTCTTGCTTTGTGTCTTTGTGTGTGCTGTAATCGTGTAAGTCAATATCTTTGTTTATTTGCCTTGCGAATGCTATTTCAAGCTTTATATTCTTAGAGAAGTCTTGTATCTTGTCCTTGCATTCTTTGATTTTATTAAGGCTCTGCTTTATAAAATCATTGCTTAGGGCTTTGTCTTTCATCTCATTAAGCTTTTTGCTAAATTCTTGAGGATTTGGCTTTTTCCCTATGCCTAGCTCATACATACCTTTTTCTAGGTCATATAAGCACTTTAAGAAGTCAAAAACATTCCTTGAGTTTTGAATCTCATTCACTGCTCTATCAAGTGTGCTAGAATCTCCTTCTTGCTCTTTAGCCTCGTTGTTCTCCTCTTGATGTATCTTTGCTTCTTGGCTCTGCTGTTTTTTAATACCTTCTTCTGCTTTTTGCATTATGGATATTGCCTTATCAATATCTTTATACTGCTCCTCATAATTTTTAAGGATATTCTCGGCGTGTTGCTCTTTTGCCTTTGGTGTTTTGCATAAATCAAAGTCGGTGCTAAAGGCTTTTGTAATACCTTGCTCCATTTCTTGTCCTTTTAGCTCTGCGCTTAGCTTTCTTTTATAGTTTATGATGTTTTGCGTAAAGTTTTTGAGCTCCGTGTCGCTTCTCTCTAAATACTCTTTATTTTTCACGATGTCGCAAAAATCCTTTACTTTTTGCTTATCTTGCTTTTCTAGCTTATGCTCTTTAGCAAGTTTTTGTAAGGCTTTGGATTGATTTTCAATGATAAGCACCATTTCTTGCCTGTTTGCTGTTCCCATTTCAAAAGCTTTAAAGCTAGATTCTAAAGCCTCTTGCTCTGCTTCTTGTAGCTCTTGTTCTCGCGCTTCTTGTAGCTCTTGTTCTCTTAAGTCTTTTTCCATTGTCTTGCTCCTTTGTGTTGGTTTGGATTTAAAAGGGGAAAGCTTAGGTTTTGTTGGCTCTGTTTGCGATTCTTTGCCCTGCTCTGCCTCTTGGGCTTTATACTGCCATTTACTCCTTAAGCGTAAAAGCTTTTTTGGCTCTTGCTCTGTTGGAAGCTCTGCATTATTGGCTTGTGCTAAAAGCTTATTCATCGCGTGGGCTTGGCTATCATTAATGCTTTGTAGAATCTGTTCTTTGCCTTGCTCTGTTGCCTTTAAAAACTCTATGAGTTTTGCCTCTGCGTTAAATTCTTGGCTCTGATGATGTTTTAGCTCTTGCTTTATCTCTTTTGTAAGTTTGTGGATATTTTCTAGAATCTTATTTGCCTTGTGGTCTAGCTGGTATCTGTTTATATGCTCTCTCTTGTGCTTTTTGCCTCTTTGCATTCCTAAGACTTCCGCGTTTAAGTCTTGCATACGCGACAAGTCCTTTTTGCTAAATTGTCTAAATACGCTTTTATGCGTTGTAAAATCATAATTTAAAAAAATGATGTGCGCGTGATAGTTATACTGCTTTTCGTGCGTGAGCTTATTTATATGCCCCTCGTCGCGGTGTATTGCGATATGTAAAGCATTTAAGTTATATTCTTTTTTGAGCCTCTGCGTTAGATTCTCTAGGTCTTGCATTGTGTGGTGTTCTTGGAGATTCACAATGCTTTCTTTAAAGATTTGCGCCTTTTTCTGCATAGATTGCCCCCACGCTTTGCGGTAGTCCTCGCGCGCTCTCATCTCTAATTGTAAAAATTCATCTCTTGTAATGCCCTTATATTCGTTTCTTTCTGGCGTGTCTAGCGCGTAAATAGGGCTTCCTATTTGTGCTAAATCTTGATTCTTTTCTGCCTTTGCGATTCTGCTGTCTGTAAAATTGAGTGTGCGCGTGTTGTGTTCGTAGGCAAGTCGCGCGTTACTTGGCTTTTTCCTTGCGCCTTTGCCTTTGGTGCTGTTAAAATGTATGGAGCTTTGCGCGGGTTTAGATTTAAAAAAGTTAAGTGAGCTTTGCAAGGATTGCGCCTTTTTCTGCAAAGATTCATCTTTAATCTTGCCTACACGCTTAAAAATATCCTCGTATTCTTTTAGAATCTCACTCTTACTCATTGGCTCTCCCCCTATTCAAACATAATGGGTAAGCCTATTTCGTTATACCTTACCTCGTCTTTAAACTTAGAGAATGTATCATTTTCAAAAAGCTTTGAAAACTCCTTTTCGCTTTTATCTACGAGCTCTTTTTCGTTTTTCCTTGTTGCTTTTTCTCTTTTTTCCTCCTGTTCCTTACTTAGAAACTCTATGATGAAATTATTTGAGTTCATAGACATTTCATATTGCACCATAGAGAGCTGTAAAATCTGTTCTAAAGTGCATTTGTGGTATTTGCTACTTCTTGGGGGTTAGTCGCTTTTTTAGCACTTTCTGTTATTTTACTTACTTTGTTTCTTATGTTTTTGATGTTGTAAATGCTGTTCTTGTCCTCTTGCTCTGAATCAAAGCGTTTATAAAATTCCGCCCATTGCGTAAGCTTTTGGTCTGTGGCTTTACTTCGTATGTATTCTTGTGTATTTTTTATGCGTTGTAAATCTTTTTTTGCTTCCTCGTATGCCTTGTAGTCTTTCTTTCTAAGGGCTTCATCTGCCTTTTTTCTAAGCTCATCTTTTATGTCTATCATATCCATAGGATTTTCAAGCACTCCTAAGCAGCTTAAAACCGCTTTGCTTTTCTCGTCCTTGTCTTTGTATTTTCCCTTACTTAGCTTTTCCCTCGCTTCTTTAAATTTATCATTTTTGCTTAAAAACTCGCAATTCTCGTTTATCTCTGCAAACATTTGCGTAAAAACACTTGGGATTTCATTTGCCTTTTTTATCCCGCTTATCATTTCATCACTCATAGAATCTATATCTTGCAAAATTTTGCCGACTCTGCCTGTGTCGATTCCCATAGCCCTAAGCTCTGCTTCGTATCTTGTAAATTCTTGTATCATTTGCGTATATTGCAATATGCTTTGAGCAATTGAGCTAACATCAATCACAGGAAAGTTTGCTTGAGCAGTGCTAAGTCCCACACTTAAGCAAAAAGCGATACTAGGTAATTTTTTTGCGATTTTCATTTTCCTACTCCTTAAAAGTCTTTTGGCGTGTATTTATCAAAAATCATCTCCCAACCGTATTTATCCGTGTGCTTATAGATAAGCATTATTTCCATAATCTCGTAATGCTGTTTCATAAAGCGCATAGCTTCATCTTTCTTTTGAAAATGCTTACTTTGTAAGGGTGTGCCTTGTGCCTTTGGCTTAGGTGGCATAAATGGCTTTCCTTTCTTTTGTGTTGGGGCGGATTCTGTGGGGCTTTGCTCTGCTATTTGCTTCTCTAGGTTCTCTTGTAGCTCTTTTAGCATTTCTTGTCGTTCGCTTCGCCTTTTATGGTGCTTTGGCTTTTTAAAGTCGCGTTGCATATTGTCTATATCTTTTTTTAGCTTGGCTTTGGCTTCGTTGATTTTGCCTCCCGCGCTTAATTTGTAATACACTCTATAAAACACTCTTTTTCCCCTTTTAAAAGCCAAACATTGGATTCTGTAAGTGTAAGGTATGGTTTTAACATTTTGAGCGTTTTAAGGGCAAAATGTGTGCGTTTTTTGAGTTGAAAACATTAAGAATAACTGAATCAATACCTTAACAAAGTCTTAATTTTCTGTGCGGCTCTCTTTTTAACTAATGATGTTTTTAACTCTTTTTACGAGGCTTACAAAGTCCTATTTTACGAGCTTAATTTTTGCTATTCTACATTTTTCAATGTGTGCGCTACTTTTTTCAATGTGAAAATGGGCAGTTATTCTACTTTTTTCAATGTGAATTTTTTGCGCAAATCTACATTTTTCAATGTGTTACGAATAGCGACAATAGAATAATAAGGGGGGTTATTTTTTAGGGGTTGTAGGTTTCCAAAGATTGCTTTTGTAAATTGCTAGAATCGTAATACAATCTTTACTTATGGCAAAAGGTATCACATAGCCTTTGTATATAAGGTCTCTTATGTCCTCTTGGTTGATTTGTGGATTCTTTCTGTAAGCTTTTGGGCTTGAGGGTAAAGCGTGGATTTTTGCCATAAGCTCATTATAAAAAGATTCTGCATTGCTAGGGCTATGCTGTGCGATATATTCCAAAATAGCATTTAAAGAAGTGCTAAAATGCTTATTGAAACTAATTTGCATATTTTGCCCTTAAGTTCTTTAAATGTGCTTGTGCTTGTTTGTCAAGCTCTTTAAAACTTATGGTTTCTAGCTCTCCGCGCTTGTATTGCGTGTAAATCTCTTTAAGATTCTGTGTGTCGGCTTTGCTTAAATCCGCTTCTGTCTTTGTGGCTTTAACTTTGAGGTTTGCAATCTTAGCCATTTCTCGCACTGCTTTCAAAAACTCTTTGTTCGCGTTTTCTATGGTGATAATCATTTCTTTTGCCCCTTTATTTCAAAAGTGATTTTAAGGCTTTGCCCTTTTCGTATAACTCTAGCTTCTCCGCGCTCATTGCCTCTATATCTCCAAATGTAAGCCTTGTATATAGAGCCGCTTTGTAGGTATTACACAAATGCTCTATATGTTTTACCGCATTCCAGTCCCTGCAAGGGATTTTTACGCGGTAAGCTCTCCAGTTCTCCACAAGGATAAAAACGCCATTTTCATTATGACTTGTGTCTATGATTTTCCACACATTCCTAAAATCTTTTGCTTTACCCATTGAGAGAGATTCTCCGATTAGGTATCTTGCCTTATCTGCGATATTCCTATATCGCGCCATTAGTCGCTTATTCTGCCCCTCTAATCGCTTATTTATTCCTTTATAATCAAAGGTAAAAATAAGCTTATCTACTTTCTTGCCTACTTTTTCGGTTTGTATGTCTAGCAACTCCACATTAAAAGCATTAAGTAGCATATCTTTTCTAAAGTTTGTGAGGATTTTTTGATTAAACACTCCAAAATCTTTTCGTTCGGCTCTATGTCGTGGCAAACCCAAAGTATCGCACAATGTCTTGTAATCGATTACCAAGCATTGCCGATTCTGCCTTAGCTCTGTTAAAAGCATTATATAAAGTCGTATGCTATAAAAGCTTCGTAAGTCTTTGATTTCTGTGTAATTAAATTTTACAAAATCACGCCTAAGCTCAAGCAAAAAAGGCTTAAGCGTATCATTAAATTTAAATTTTAAAAATGCTTTATCATCTTGTTTTTTAATATATTTAAAAAATGGAACAGCAATAGCAGATTCTCCATTATCGCTAAAATAGGTTTTTTCAGCTAATTTCTGCATAATATCGTATAAATAGGATTCGTTATTTATGTTTTTCTCGTGTTGTAAAATTTCTGCTAATTCTCTTGTTGTAACTTCTTGCTCTATAAATTCGCTTTGATTTACAGAATCAAGCGTTGCAAACATAGCAAGGAGTATTTTAAACTCGCTTACACTCATATTAAAGCGCGCATAAGAAAAATCGTTAAGTTGCACGATTACTAACCTCTTTAAATCTATTTTCTTTCTATTATAGCATTTATTTATGTTGTTTTTCTTATTTTTCTCTGTTTTTCTCAAAGTTTGATTACTATACTTTTCAAACTTTTTTCCATTATTATACACTATAAACCCCTTATTTACGATATTTTAGAAAAGTGTAGAGCTTTACTAGCAAAAACACTTTTCAAACAAAAATTAAAAAAGTAACTAATCATAAAAAAGCTTAAAAACAAATAAAAGTTTTTCATCTGCTTAAACCTTTTATTTTATCTTGTGCTTTTTTATTGAAACTTTCTAAAAGTTTGAGGCTTTTAGAATCTAATGTAATGCCTTTGTCTTTAACTTCTTTTACTAGAGCATTACAACGCACAAGATATTTAGCTTCTTGGCTCTTGCTGTAATTTCTTAAATTTCTATCTAATCGTGTTTGCAAGGGAGCAGAATCATTTGTTTGTGTTGTAGATTCTGCTTGTATCCCCTGCTCTGTTGCTTGTATATCTCTATTTTGCTCGTTTATCTGTTTTATGCTTGTATCTTGTTGCATTTGCTTGTATGTATCGATTGCTTTCTGCCTTTCTAGCTCTGTAAGTTTTTGCTCGGCTTGTCTTAACTTTGTGAGCTCGTGGATTCTGATTCTAGGCGTGAGAGTATGGATTCTTCCAACTCTATTACTTGTTGCTCCTATGCTTTGGCTTCCCTCGCCCATTGCTCTGCTTCGTCTGCTTCTCTCTTCAATCGTGCTTCTAATTCGTCCAATGGCTCTGCCGCTCTCTCTTTCCTCTCTTTGGGTATAACTATCTCTTTCCCCGCTCTTTCTTGTAGAGGTATTGTCATTTTGTAGCTCCTTTATGTATTCTTCTAATGAAAATTTTTCTAAAAAGTTCTCATTAGAATCTAAAATAAAAAAATGATATGGGTTCTCTTTGTCTTGGATTATTTTATGCCCACTCTCCGATTCAATTTTTTTAAACTCTGCATAGAGTATTAAAAATAATTGAAACTCCCCTTTTGTTTCACCCATAACATTTTAACCTTTTAAAAAAAGTATAACGAAATGGAGGAGAAAAAGTTTGTAAAAGTTTTGGCTCTTTGATTAAAAAACAAATCAAAGAGATTGCAAAAATTTTCAAGCAAACTTTTCTAAAAAATCTCAAAAAAGTTTTGGTCCTTTTTGAGATTTTAACAAACAGCACTTTAAAAAAAATTGAAAATTTTTTTTGGGGTGCTAGTTTGTTGTCCTCCATTTCGTTATCACTCCATTTCGGACAAGTTTTGTATGCTTGTATAATTTCTTTTTGCATTTTATTTTTTCTTATTCTGCATATTCTTTTATTATGATTGTCGGATTACTTTGTTTAGAATTAAAATATCGCGTTCTTAATTTTTTTAATTCTATTTCAAAATATCTTTTATGCTTTTTCTCTTTCTCCAAAAGAATTTTTAAACTATTAATTTCGTTCTGAAGTTGGATTATTTTTTTTGTAAATGTTATCATCTCTCTACTCCTTTGTTTTGGTTTTTACTCTTATCGCGATTCTTTGTAATCTCCTCTGCCCTTTTATACATTTTTGGGTAATCTATTCTGATATTGGGGCATTCTTTGAGTGCGGATTCTAATTTCTTGTCAATGCGCCTTACATATTCTTGCTTTGTGTCTTTGTGTGTGCTGTAATCGTGTAAGTCAATATCTTTGTTTATTTGCCTTGCGAATGCTATTTCAAGCTTTATATTCTTAGAGAAGTCTTGTATCTTGTCCTTGCATTCTTTGATTTTATTAAGGCTCTGCTTTATAAAATCATTGCTTAGGGCTTTGTCTTTCATCTCATTAAGCTTTTTGCTAAATTCTTGAGGATTTGGCTTTTTCCCTATGCCTAGCTCATACATACCTTTTTCTAGGTCATATAAGCACTTTAAGAAGTCAAAAACATTCCTTGAGTTTTGAATCTCATTCACTGCTCTATCAAGTGTGCTAGAATCTCCTTCTTGCTCTTTAGCCTCGTTGTTCTCCTCTTGATGTATCTTTGCTTCTTGGCTCTGCTGTTTTTTAATACCTTCTTCTGCTTTTTGCATTATGGATATTGCCTTATCAATATCTTTATACTGCTCCTCATAATTTTTAAGGATATTCTCGGCGTGTTGCTCTTTTGCCTTTGGTGTTTTGCATAAATCAAAGTCGGTGCTAAAGGCTTTTGTAATACCTTGCTCCATTTCTTGTCCTTTTAGCTCTGCGCTTAGCTTTCTTTTATAGTTTATGATGTTTTGCGTAAAGTTTTTGAGCTCCGTGTCGCTTCTCTCTAAATACTCTTTATTTTTCACGATGTCGCAAAAATCCTTTACTTTTTGCTTATCTTGCTTTTCTAGCTTATGCTCTTTAGCAAGTTTTTGTAAGGCTTTGGATTGATTTTCAATGATAAGCACCATTTCTTGCCTGTTTGCTGTTCCCATTTCAAAAGCTTTAAAGCTAGATTCTAAAGCCTCTTGCTCTGCTTCTTGTAGCTCTTGTTCTCGCGCTTCTTGTAGCTCTTGTTCTCTTAAGTCTTTTTCCATTGTCTTGCTCCTTTGTGTTGGTTTGGATTTAAAAGGGGAAAGCTTAGGTTTTGTTGGCTCTGTTTGCGATTCTTTGCCCTGCTCTGCCTCTTGGGCTTTATACTGCCATTTACTCCTTAAGCGTAAAAGCTTTTTTGGCTCTTGCTCTGTTGGAAGCTCTGCATTATTGGCTTGTGCTAAAAGCTTATTCATCGCGTGGGCTTGGCTATCATTAATGCTTTGTAGAATCTGTTCTTTGCCTTGCTCTGTTGCCTTTAAAAACTCTATGAGTTTTGCCTCTGCGTTAAATTCTTGGCTCTGATGATGTTTTAGCTCTTGCTTTATCTCTTTTGTAAGTTTGTGGATATTTTCTAGAATCTTATTTGCCTTGTGGTCTAGCTGGTATCTGTTTATATGCTCTCTCTTGTGCTTTTTGCCTCTTTGCATTCCTAAGACTTCCGCGTTTAAGTCTTGCATACGCGACAAGTCCTTTTTGCTAAATTGTCTAAATACGCTTTTATGCGTTGTAAAATCATAATTTAAAAAAATGATGTGCGCGTGATAGTTATACTGCTTTTCGTGCGTGAGCTTATTTATATGCCCCTCGTCGCGGTGTATTGCGATATGTAAAGCATTTAAGTTATATTCTTTTTTGAGCCTCTGCGTTAGATTCTCTAGGTCTTGCATTGTGTGGTGTTCTTGGAGATTCACAATGCTTTCTTTAAAGATTTGCGCCTTTTTCTGCATAGATTGCCCCCACGCTTTGCGGTAGTCCTCGCGCGCTCTCATCTCTAATTGTAAAAATTCATCTCTTGTAATGCCCTTATATTCGTTTCTTTCTGGCGTGTCTAGCGCGTAAATAGGGCTTCCTATTTGTGCTAAATCTTGATTCTTTTCTGCCTTTGCGATTCTGCTGTCTGTAAAATTGAGTGTGCGCGTGTTGTGTTCGTAGGCAAGTCGCGCGTTACTTGGCTTTTTCCTTGCGCCTTTGCCTTTGGTGCTGTTAAAATGTATGGAGCTTTGCGCGGGTTTAGATTTAAAAAAGTTAAGTGAGCTTTGCAAGGATTGCGCCTTTTTCTGCAAAGATTCATCTTTAATCTTGCCTACACGCTTAAAAATATCCTCGTATTCTTTTAGAATCTCACTCTTACTCATTGGCTCTCCCCCTATTCAAACATAATGGGTAAGCCTATTTCGTTATACCTTACCTCGTCTTTAAACTTAGAGAATGTATCATTTTCAAAAAGCTTTGAAAACTCCTTTTCGCTTTTATCTACGAGCTCTTTTTCGTTTTTCCTTGTTGCTTTTTCTCTTTTTTCCTCCTGTTCCTTACTTAGAAACTCTATGATGAAATTATTTGAGTTCATAGACATTTCATATTGCACCATAGAGAGCTGTAAAATCTGTTCTAAAGTGCATTTGTGGTATTTGCTACTTCTTGGGGGTTAGTCGCTTTTTTAGCACTTTCTGTTATTTTACTTACTTTGTTTCTTATGTTTTTGATGTTGTAAATGCTGTTCTTGTCCTCTTGCTCTGAATCAAAGCGTTTATAAAATTCCGCCCATTGCGTAAGCTTTTGGTCTGTGGCTTTACTTCGTATGTATTCTTGTGTATTTTTTATGCGTTGTAAATCTTTTTTTGCTTCCTCGTATGCCTTGTAGTCTTTCTTTCTAAGGGCTTCATCTGCCTTTTTTCTAAGCTCATCTTTTATGTCTATCATATCCATAGGATTTTCAAGCACTCCTAAGCAGCTTAAAACCGCTTTGCTTTTCTCGTCCTTGTCTTTGTATTTTCCCTTACTTAGCTTTTCCCTCGCTTCTTTAAATTTATCATTTTTGCTTAAAAACTCGCAATTCTCGTTTATCTCTGCAAACATTTGCGTAAAAACACTTGGGATTTCATTTGCCTTTTTTATCCCGCTTATCATTTCATCACTCATAGAATCTATATCTTGCAAAATTTTGCCGACTCTGCCTGTGTCGATTCCCATAGCCCTAAGCTCTGCTTCGTATCTTGTAAATTCTTGTATCATTTGCGTATATTGCAATATGCTTTGAGCAATTGAGCTAACATCAATCACAGGAAAGTTTGCTTGAGCAGTGCTAAGTCCCACACTTAAGCAAAAAGCGATACTAGGTAATTTTTTTGCGATTTTCATTTTCCTACTCCTTAAAAGTCTTTTGGCGTGTATTTATCAAAAATCATCTCCCAACCGTATTTATCCGTGTGCTTATAGATAAGCATTATTTCCATAATCTCGTAATGCTGTTTCATAAAGCGCATAGCTTCATCTTTCTTTTGAAAATGCTTACTTTGTAAGGGTGTGCCTTGTGCCTTTGGCTTAGGTGGCATAAATGGCTTTCCTTTCTTTTGTGTTGGGGCGGATTCTGTGGGGCTTTGCTCTGCTATTTGCTTCTCTAGGTTCTCTTGTAGCTCTTTTAGCATTTCTTGTCGTTCGCTTCGCCTTTTATGGTGCTTTGGCTTTTTAAAGTCGCGTTGCATATTGTCTATATCTTTTTTTAGCTTGGCTTTGGCTTCGTTGATTTTGCCTCCCGCGCTTAATTTGTAATACACTCTATAAAACACTCTTTTTCCCCTTTTAAAAGCCAAACATTGGATTCTGTAAGTGTAAGGTATGGTTTTAACATTTTGAGCGTTTTAAGGGCAAAATGTGTGCGTTTTTTGAGTTGAAAACATTAAGAATAACTGAATCAATACCTTAACAAAGTCTTAATTTTCTGTGCGGCTCTCTTTTTAACTAATGATGTTTTTAACTCTTTTTACGAGGCTTACAAAGTCCTATTTTACGAGCTTAATTTTTGCTATTCTACATTTTTCAATGTGTGCGCTACTTTTTTCAATGTGAAAATGGGCAGTTATTCTACTTTTTTCAATGTGAATTTTTTGCGCAAATCTACATTTTTCAATGTGTTACGAATAGCGACAATAGAATAATAAGGGGGGTTATTTTTTAGGGGTTGTAGGTTTCCAAAGATTGCTTTTGTAAATTGCTAGAATCGTAATACAATCTTTACTTATGGCAAAAGGTATCACATAGCCTTTGTATATAAGGTCTCTTATGTCCTCTTGGTTGATTTGTGGATTCTTTCTGTAAGCTTTTGGGCTTGAGGGTAAAGCGTGGATTTTTGCCATAAGCTCATTATAAAAAGATTCTGCATTGCTAGGGCTATGCTGTGCGATATATTCCAAAATAGCATTTAAAGAAGTGCTAAAATGCTTATTGAAACTAATTTGCATATTTTGCCCTTAAGTTCTTTAAATGTGCTTGTGCTTGTTTGTCAAGCTCTTTAAAACTTATGGTTTCTAGCTCTCCGCGCTTGTATTGCGTGTAAATCTCTTTAAGATTCTGTGTGTCGGCTTTGCTTAAATCCGCTTCTGTCTTTGTGGCTTTAACTTTGAGGTTTGCAATCTTAGCCATTTCTCGCACTGCTTTCAAAAACTCTTTGTTCGCGTTTTCTATGGTGATAATCATTTCTTTTGCCCCTTTATTTCAAAAGTGATTTTAAGGCTTTGCCCTTTTCGTATAACTCTAGCTTCTCCGCGCTCATTGCCTCTATATCTCCAAATGTAAGCCTTGTATATAGAGCCGCTTTGTAGGTATTACACAAATGCTCTATATGTTTTACCGCATTCCAGTCCCTGCAAGGGATTTTTACGCGGTAAGCTCTCCAGTTCTCCACAAGGATAAAAACGCCATTTTCATTATGACTTGTGTCTATGATTTTCCACACATTCCTAAAATCTTTTGCTTTACCCATTGAGAGAGATTCTCCGATTAGGTATCTTGCCTTATCTGCGATATTCCTATATCGCGCCATTAGTCGCTTATTCTGCCCCTCTAATCGCTTATTTATTCCTTTATAA
Organism: Helicobacter magdeburgensis; assembly: GCF_000765825.2. Taxonomy (GTDB): domain Bacteria; phylum Campylobacterota; class Campylobacteria; order Campylobacterales; family Helicobacteraceae; genus Helicobacter_C; species Helicobacter_C magdeburgensis. The sequence goes on along the minus strand of NZ_JRPE02000001.1, from coordinate 774 downwards.
TCAAAGGTAAAAATAAGCTTATCTACTTTCTTGCCTACTTTTTCGGTTTGTATGTCTAGCAACTCCACATTAAAAGCATTAAGTAGCATATCTTTTCTAAAGTTTGTGAGGATTTTTTGATTAAACACTCCAAAATCTTTTCGTTCGGCTCTATGTCGTGGCAAACCCAAAGTATCGCACAATGTCTTGTAATCGATTACCAAGCATTGCCGATTCTGCCTTAGCTCTGTTAAAAGCATTATATAAAGTCGTATGCTATAAAAGCTTCGTAAGTCTTTGATTTCTGTGTAATTAAATTTTACAAAATCACGCCTAAGCTCAAGCAAAAAAGGCTTAAGCGTATCATTAAATTTAAATTTTAAAAATGCTTTATCATCTTGTTTTTTAATATATTTAAAAAATGGAACAGCAATAGCAGATTCTCCATTATCGCTAAAATAGGTTTTTTCAGCTAATTTCTGCATAATATCGTATAAATAGGATTCGTTATTTATGTTTTTCTCGTGTTGTAAAATTTCTGCTAATTCTCTTGTTGTAACTTCTTGCTCTATAAATTCGCTTTGATTTACAGAATCAAGCGTTGCAAACATAGCAAGGAGTATTTTAAACTCGCTTACACTCATATTAAAGCGCGCATAAGAAAAATCGTTAAGTTGCACGATTACTAACCTCTTTAAATCTATTTTCTTTCTATTATAGCATTTATTTATGTTGTTTTTCTTATTTTTCTCTGTTTTTCTCAAAGTTTGATTACTATACTTTTCAAACTTTTTT
>NZ_JRPE02000019.1 GCF_000765825.2 Helicobacter magdeburgensis | reverse complement strand
TTAAAGCGTCGTCGGGTGGGGGATACATAAGGGGGAGGGGTGACTTCGCGTGTAGCGAAGCAAACCCGTTTTACGCAAATTCAAACCCCTCCCCCTTATAAAAAAATAATAAAAGAAAAGAAAAACTCTAAAAATCAAAATGTTTCAAGCAAAGAAATTTCGCTTAAAGGTTCGCACGAGCGAAGCTCTTGCCCACACTTGCAAAAATGATAACTTTCCACATTCTTATAAGAATCCTTCTCACTTTAACTAACTCTCAACAAGTTTATCTTATAATTCCCCCACTTTTTTTAAGCCTCAAATTTTATAAACACAAAGGATTTGCAATGAGTTTTACACATCTTCACTTACATACAGAATATTCCTTGCTTGATGGGGCAAATAAGATTAAAAACCTTGCTAAACGCATTCGTGAGCTAGGTATGGAATCTGTGGCAGTTACTGATCACGGCAATATGTTTGGGGCGTTGGATTTTTATGTGAGTATGAAAGAAGAGGGGCTAAATCCCATTATCGGTATGGAGGCGTATATCCACAATGGCGATGAACTAAGTGATAAAAGCATAAAGCAACGCTTCCATCTCTGCCTTTTTGCGAAAAATGAGATAGGCTATAAGAATCTAATGTATCTTAGCTCTCAAGCCTTTATCAATGGCTTTTATTATTATCCGCGTATCAATAAAAGGCTTTTAAGGGAAAGAAGTGAAGGGCTTGTATGCTCTTCTGCGTGTTTGCAAGGCGAAGTGAATTGGCAGCTCAATACAAATAATCCACGCAATGTGCAGTTTGGGGCGAAAGGCTATGAAATGGCAAAAGAAGTCGCCCTAGAGTATAAAGATATTTTTGGGGAGGATTTTTACCTTGAGATTATGCGACACGGCATAAATGATCAGCTTTTTTTAGATGAGCAGATTCTAAGACTTGGCAGGGAGCTAGATATTAAAGTCATTGCCACAAATGATACACATTATACTTTTCAGCAAGACGCCAAAGCACAAGAAATCGCAATGTGCGTGGCTATGGGTAAAACGCTCAATGACAAAGACAGACTAAAGCACTCGGTAAAAGAATTTTATGTTAAATCTCCGCAGCAAATGGCACAGCTCTTCCTTGATGTGCCTGAAGTGCTAGAAAACACACAAGAAATCGCACAAAAATGCCGCTTAAATCTCAACCTTAAAAATATTGAGATTAAAAACAAGCACACAGGAGAAGTGATTTTAGAGCATTCCCCAGCCACTCCGCCAAACTTTAAAAACACACAAGAATACGCTAAAAAAGAGAATCTCCCGCAGATTCTCAACTGCGAATTAGAATCTATTGATGATGCGACTTATTTTGCTTTCAAATGTAGGGAGGGCTTAAAGGAGCGATTAGAGCATATTCCTGAATCTAAGCACCAAGCTTACAAAGAGCGATTAGAGCGAGAAATAGAGATTATCAACTCTATGAAGTTTCCGGGCTATATGCTGATTGTATGGGATTTTGTGAATTTTGCTAAGCAAAATGGCATACCGGTAGGTCCCGGGCGTGGCTCAGCGGCGGGAAGCCTTGTAGCCTACGCACTTAAGATTACAAATATTGATCCGCTCAAATATGATTTGCTTTTTGAGCGATTTTTGAATCCAGAGCGGGTGAGTATGCCTGATATTGATATGGACTTCTCTCAAGAGCGGCGACAAGAGCTTATAGAGTATGTTTCAAACACTTATGGCAAGTTTAATGTCGCCCAAGTGGTAACTTTCAACTCACTTTTAGCCAGAGGTGTGATACGTGATGTCGCACGCGTGCTTGATATGCCCCTGAAAGATGCTGATGGCTTTGCTAAACTTATCCCAAATGATCCAGGTGAGAAGATTACACTCACCAAGCAAGTAGGCAAAGATGGCAAGGAAAAAGATGGTGCGTGGGAGAAAGAGCCAAAAATACAAGAGCTTGTAGAAAAAAATCCTTTAGCCAAACAAGTATGGGACTATGCCGTGTTACTAGAGGGGCTAAAGCGAAATACAGGGCTTCACGCGGCGGCTATTGTGATAGATTCTAATGATGAGCTATGGAATAAGGTGCCACTTTATACAAATGATAAGATGAATGGCGTAGCGGTGCAATACTCAATGGATTGGCTTGAGCCGGTTGATTTGATTAAATTTGACTTTTTGGGGCTAAAGACGCTTGATGTGATAAGCGATGCGATTAAACTAGTAAAAAAACGCTATGGCGTGGATATTGACTTTAGCACAATGGATATGGAAGATTCTAAAGTCTATGAGACAATCCAAAGCGGTAGCACGCTGGGGCTTTTCCAAATAGAATCTGAAGGTATGCAAGCCCTAGCCAAAAGGCTAAAGCCCAGCAATTTTGAAGATGTGATAGCAATGATTTCTCTCTATCGTCCCGGACCTATGGATCTTATTGATGACTTTGTGGCACGCAAACACGGATTAGTAAAAATTGAATATCTTATAGATGCACTAGAGCCGATTTTAAAGCCCACTTATGGCATTATTGTCTATCAAGAGCAGGTTATGCAAATCGTGCAAACTATTGGTGGATTTTCACTCGGTGGGGCGGATTTGGTGCGAAGGGCAATGGGGAAAAAGAAGCTTGATGAGATGTTGCGATTGAAAAAAGAGTTTGCTGATGGGGCGGAGAAGCAGGGCTACAATCGCACTAAGGCAGAGGATTTATGGGAGCTTATTGTTAAATTTGCCGGCTATGGATTCAATAAATCTCACGCTGCGGCGTATGGAATGATAACCTACCAAACGGCGTATTTAAAAACCTACTACGAACACGAATTTATGGCAGCAATGCTGACAAGCGAAACACGCAAAGTAGAATCTGTGGCAAAATATATCAATGAAGTAAAATCACTTGGCATTGAGATAGTCCCGCCACATATTAATATTTCTGATAATGATTTTGGTGTGGGCGAGTTTGATGGGGTGAAAAAAATCATCTTTGGGCTAAGTGCGATTAAGGGCTTAGGCGAATCGCCCATTGAAAACATCATCACAGAGCGGGAGAAAAATGGCGAGTATAAAAATGTAGAGGATTTTATCGCAAGGGTTGATTTTTCAAAAATGACAAAACGCTCTTTAGAGCCACTTATTAAATCTGGTGGGCTAGATGGGCTTGGATTTTCCCGCCATACAATGCTTGAAAACATTGACTTGCTTTGTGATAAGGGGCGTGAAAAGGATAAGGCACACGAGATGATGAGTAATTCCCTTTTTGGAGAAGGTGGCGTGGAAATCAATGTGCATTTGCCTATCCAAGATAAGCCTGAATATGACATACGCACTTTGCTTGATTATGAATATGAATGTATGGGAATCTACATCTCCGGGCATCCGCTTGATGATTTTAAAGAGAAGCTAGATAAGATTAAAGGTATGGTTAAGAGTGTTGAGCTAGAGGATTTAGAGCTTAACTCAACTTGTATGCTTGTAGGAAAGATTTTAGACATTAAACGAAAAATCAGCAAAAAAACTGGCAAACCCTTTGGGACAATTGACTTTTTGGACTATGGGGGGAAAATTGAACTTATGGTGTTTGAAAAGCACCTTGAGATTCTAGAGGGGCTGAATCAAGATAATCCTTTGGCATTAAAATGCAAGATTGAAGAGCGTGAAGATAGGCTCAATGTAAGGATTCTAGAGATTTTTACCCTTGAACAAGCCGTGGCAGAAAAGCCCATAGAAGCTAAATATAAAACCAAACAAAGCGAAGATGAAAGCCAAAAGATTATCCCCCTTGATATGCGACCAAGTGAGCTTGATGTCTGCACACCTCTATGCGTGGTGGTGGATAGCTCTTGTGTGGAGAATGGAATCTTAGAAAAGCTCAAAGCCCACTCTCAAAGCCTTAAAGGCAAAAGGGAATTGCGACTAAAGATTAAAAATGATAGCTTTGGCTATACATTCGTTAGTCAAATTTTGGTGCATTCAAGCATTAAAGAAGCTTTCAAAGAGTTAGAATGGCAAGAATAGGATGTTAATTTAAGTTTAAGCTAAAAAATCTAGATTTATTGTGATATAATGCCAATTTTACTTTATTTTAAGGAGTTTGTATGGAATCTATAAAAAGCAAGGTAATAGCTTTTGGGATTTTTGGAGCATTAATGGTAGGCTGTGGGCAAGATTCACAAAAAGAGATTATCGCAAAATGGAATCTTGTCTCTCTCAATAGCAATGGCACGGAAATCAGTTTAGATGAGCCTGAAAATCCTGCGTTTGTAACTTTTGATGGAAGCAAACTCAATGGCAATGCTGGGTGCAATGCTTTCTTTGGAAACTATACTTTGAAAGACAAAATGCTTGTAGTTGAAGGCGTAGGCACAACACGCAAAATGTGTGATGAAAAAAGTATGGCAATAGAGGATAGCCTGATTAAAGTATTTGCCGATGGCTCAAGTGAGCTAAGCATTAACGGCGATACGCTTATCATTCAAAAAGAGAATACAAAAGCGACATTTAAGAAATAATTTAGCATTGTAGAATCTGCCTAGATTCTACAAACCCCCACATTTTCTGCTTTATTTTGTTTTGACTTTTAAATTTTTATGCTTCACTGCCCTAAAAATATTTTTCCAACCGCCAAAAACGCTTTGGCAAGTTCATTTTTAAATGTAAAAATAATGCTTGAAATTGTAAGAAAGAGCACCACAAAGGCAATAGCGATTTTCACAGGAAAGCCGATGGCTAGGAGATTAAACTGCGGGTGTGTTTTCATAATCATTCCAAAAATAATATCAGAAAGCAAAATAATAGCTAAGATAGGAAAAGCCATAGAAAAGCCCACAGCAAAGATATTCCCAAATGCCTTAATGAAATACTCCACACTCTTTGGCTCAAAGACAAAGCCCCCAAGCGGTGTAGCTTGAATACTATGCGAGATAATAAGAAAAATGGTGTGATGAAAGTCCAAACTCAAAGCAATAAGCAAGCCTAAAATCGCTATAAGCTGGGCAACTATGGGCTTTTGTGTGCCGCTAACTGGATCATAAGCACTTGCCATTGTAAGTCCCATAGTAAAGCTTATAAGCTCCCCACCAAAACTTAGCATTGCAAAAACAATCTGCAAACAAATAGAAGCTAAAAAACCTAGCAGAATCTCAAAAAGTGCAGCAAATAAAAACTCCACCATACTCATATCAGGCAAAGTATAAGACGCTAAAGGATAGAATGCCACGCTCATAAAAAACACCATTGCCGCACGGACATTGATACTGATAAGCTGATTATCAAAAAAAGGGAAAAACGCAAACACCCCGCTAAATCGTGCTACAAGCAGCAAAAACACAGCAACACTATTTGGCTGCGTGATATAGGCTACAAGCTCCATTCTTAGTCTTTAAATTCTTGGTATTGCAGTTTGGCTTGTTCTAGGATTTCTTGTGCGTCTTTGAGATAACGCATACCGCTTTCATATAAAGCAAGAGATTCTTTAAGCGTAACTTCTTGTGAGTTAAGCTTATTTAGCACAGCCTTAGCCTTTTCTAGCATAGTTTCAAACTCATCATCTTGTGATTCTTGCGGAGTTTGTGAATCTTGTAAATCTAAATTAGGTAAAACTTCTTCTGCCATACCCTGCCCCTTAGCCTATCCGTGATAATTTGGTGCTTCTTTGGTAATATCCACATCGTGCACGTGAGATTCTCTAAGTCCCGCTGAAGTGATCTCCACAAACTCCGCTTTCTCCCACAATGTCGCAATATCCTTGCTTCCCAAATAGCCCATTGATGATTTAAGCCCACCGATAAGCTGATGCACCACATCACCAACTTTTCCGCGATAAGGCACTCTGCCCTCAACCCCTTCAGGCACAAGCTTATCTTGGGCTGTGCCTTCTTGGAAGTATCTATCCGCACTGCCACGAGTCATTGCTCCCATACTTCCCATACCGCGATAGCTTTTATATTGTCTGCCTTGATAGATGATAAGATCGCCCGGCGATTCTTCTGTCCCGGCTAAGAGACTACCTATCATCACGCACGATGCCCCAATGGCTAGGGCTTTAGCAATATCACCGGAATATTTTATACCACCATCGGCAATAAGTGGAACATTATGCTTTCTTGCCACCTCCGCACAAGATTCTATGGCTGAAATTTGTGGCATACCCACACCAGCCACAATACGCGTGGTGCAGATACTGCCCGGACCTATGCCGACTTTCACGCCATCAGCCCCAGCGTTGATTAAATCCCTTGTAGCCTCAGGCGTTACGACATTGCCTACCACTACATCAATGGCAAGTTTTGATTTAATCATCTCCAAAGTTTTTAGCACATTAATAGAATGCCCGTGAGCCGAATCTAGCACCAAAACATCAGCCCCGGCATTTGTCAAAGCCTCTGCTCTATCAAACTGCTTCACACCAATGGCAGCCCCAACTTTTAACCGCCCAAAGCTATCCTTGCACGAGTTTGGATACTCTATCCTTTTTTGAATATCCTTAATGGTGATAAGCCCTTTTAGCGTATAGTTTTCATCAACAATAGGGAGCTTTTCAATCCTGTGCTTATGCATAATCTCTTTAGCCTCCTCTAATGTCGTGCCAACTTTAGCCGTGATAAGAGAATCTTTTGTCATCAAATCCCCAACGCGTTTGTTTAGATCCTGCTCAAAGCGGACATCGCGGTTTGTTAAGATTCCAATAAGTTTGCCATATTCATCAACAACAGGCACACCAGAGATTTTATAATTATCCGTAATCGCCTTAGCATCGGCAAGTGTGCTATCCGCACGGATATAAATAGGATCAACAATCACGCCACTTTCACTTTTTTTCACGCGTTTAATCTGCTCTACTTGTGAAGCAATATCCATATTTTTATGAATAATGCCAATGCCCCCAAGCCTCGCCATAGCAATAGCAGTGCAAGATTCTGTAACGGTATCCATTGCCGCACTCACAAGCGGAATGTTAAGCGAGGTATTTTTACTTAGCATTGTTTGAGTGCTGACATCTTGAGGGAGAATCTCCGAATACGCTGGGATAAGTAAAACATCTTCAAAAGTTAGGGCTTTTTGTCGTATTTTCATTTTTCAAATCCTTTCATTTTTTTGAATCCGCGTAAGAATTTTGTGTAGTCTCAATTTTGTAGTTCTTTTTCCAAACCATAGGCGATGTTAAGGATTGTCTGCTCCTCAAACTTCCCGCCGATAAATTGCATTCCCACACTTAAGCCTTCAGTATTTTTCATTGTAGGGATACATATCGCAGGAAGCCCAGCAAGATTCACCCCAATAGTATAAATATCACTCAAATACATTTCAAGTGGAGAGTGAGAAGCGCCAAATTTTGGTGGCAGAGTTGGTGCAATGGGAAGTAAGATACTATCGCATTCATTCAAAATCGCTTCATAATCAGCACAAATTTTTTGTCGCACCTTTTGAGCCTTGAGATAATACGCATCATAGTATCCGCTACTTAACACAAAGCTCCCAAGCAAAATCCGCCTTTTGACCTCATCGCCAAAATACTCACTACGGGTATTCAAATACACTTCTTTGAGATTCTCCGCCTTTGCCCTTGTGCCATATCGCACCCCATCAAATCGTGCAAGGTTGGAACTTGCCTCGGCCGTGCAGATGATATAGTATGCCGAGATATGATAACGCGTATCTAGCATAGACTTTTCCACAATGCTATGCCCCATAGATTCTAGAATCTTGATAGTTTGATAATACGCCTCTTGCACTTCTTGTGTCGCATCTTTAAGAAAATCTTTTAGCACAGCAATTTTATAGCGTTTATGAGAATCTAAATCCCTAAAAGTATGTAAAGCAGGGAGATTAGCACTTGTAGAATCTAAATTATCATAGCCACTAATGGTATCCAGCAAAAGGGCAGCATCTTCTACATTTTGCGTAATTGGTCCTATTTGATCTAAGCTTGAGCTATACGCCACAAGCCCATAGCGACTAACCCGCCCATAGCTTGGCTTTAGCCCCACACAGCCACAAAATCCAGCCGGTTGCCTAATAGACCCGCCTGTATCACTCCCCAAAGAGGCGATAGCAAGTCCGCCTGCCACCGCTGCTGCACTCCCTCCACTACTGCCACCGGGGACACGCGATGTATCAAGGGGATTTTTCACTCGCCCATAGCAGCTAGATTCTGAAGTGCTTCCCATAGCAAATTCGTCCATATTCGCGCGTCCAAAACCACACATTTTATTTTGATGAAGTTTATTGATTACAGAGGCATTGTAAGGGGAGACATAGCCTTTTAGAATCTTGCTCCCACAAGTGATTTCCCAACCTTTGACATTAATATTATCTTTTATAAGAATTGGCACACCGCTTGTTTGACTTTCCATTATCTCGCCGATATAGGCATTTAGCTCCATATTTTGCTTGAGCTTTTCTCTTATGTCTTGCTTAATTTCTTTGAGTTCATCTTCGCTTTTTGTGAGTGCTTCTTTGAGTGTTATCATTATCTCTCCTTATAAGAGTGGGATTATAGAATCTTCTTGCTTTAAAACAGCTATAACTCGCTCAAATACACCTTTTTGAGAAAGCTAAGTTGTGAAGTGCTGTGTAATAAAAGCATATCCGCAATGACAAGAGCCACCATAGATTCAGCCACCACACTGCCACGCACCGCTACGCAAGGATCGTGTCGCCCTTTAATCTTACATACCTGTTGCTTACCATTAACATCAAGCGTGTCTTGGGGCAGAAAAATGCTCGGTGTGGGCTTAAAATGAGCCTTCACTCTCACAATATTGCCATTGCTGATACCGCCTAGAATCCCGCCGCTATGATTTGTTTTAAAGCCTTTTTTATCCATTTCATCATTATGTTCGTTGCCATATTGTGTGCTTGATAAGATTCCATCACCTATTTCCACTGCTTTGACTGCATTTAGCCCCATAAGTGCTTCTGCGATTGCCCCATCAAGCTTATGATAAAGTGGCTCTCCTAAACCGACAGGCAACCCACTTGCCTCTATCAAAGCCACGCCACCCACACTATTATGTTTGTTTTTCGTAGATTCTATAAGGGCTTTTTGGGCGTCTTCTTTTTGCTTATCAAGGGCGTAAATCTCACTATTTTTGGCGTATTCAAAGTCAAACTCACTACCTACAACATCGCCAATGGAGCAGATTCCACTTTTTACTTGTATATTAAATTCTTGCAATAAAAGTTTAGCGATTGCCCCAGCGGCTACTCTTGCGGCACTCTCTCTAGCTGAGCTTCTCCCACCACCGCGATAATCTCGCAGTCCATATTTTTTAAAATATGTAAAATCAGCGTGTCCGGGGCGGAAAATGTCTTTAATATTATCATAATCGCTACTCTTGCTTGAAGTATTAGCTATCCATAAGCATATAGGTGTGCCTGTGCTAATTCCTTCAAACACACCACTTAGAATCTGCACCTTATCGGCTTCTTTGCGTTGAGTAGAGAAGCGATTAAGCCCAGGAGCGCGTCTTTTCATCATAGATTCTATAAAGTTTTCATCTATTTTTAGCCCCGCAGGAAGTCCATCAATCACACAGCCTATACCCTCGCCGTGAGATTCTCCAAAAGTGCTTATACGCAAGGCTACACCAAAAGTATTCATCATCTCTCCTTATCATTATTTTGATGATTATTTTTGTATAAGGCAGAGATTTTTTTATAGGCAATTTGAGCGGATTTTTGCTGGGCATCTTTTTTTGAGCTGCCTTTTGCCCTTGCGTATTCCACCCCATTAACACTTAGGGCAATTTCAAAGCTTTTTTTATGATCAGGTCCGCTTTCACTCACAAGTATGTAAGTTGGAATCTCCCCATAAATCGCCTGTGTAAGCTCTTGCAAAGCCGTCTTATAGTCTGTAAAAAGTGAGTTTAAATCAATCTTAGCGTAATTTTGCTCTAAGAGTTTTAACACAATATCTTTAAGAAATGTCAGTTCAGATTCTAAATAAATCGCACCCATCAAGGCTTCAAAGGCATTTGAAAGAATAGACGCCTTTTGACGCCCCTTATTATTTTCTTCACTCTGTGAAATATGCAAAAATGCTCCCAAATCAAGTGATTTTGCAAGTTTCATAAAGCCCTTTTCATTGACAATACACGCTCGCAACTTGCTTAACTCACCCTCTTTAGCACTAGGGAATTTTCTAAATAAAAACTCCCCCACAAGCAAGTCAAGCACCGCATCACCCAAAAACTCTAATCGCTCATTATTGTAGGCACTCTTACAGCTTTTGTGAGTGAGTGCTTCAAGCAGGAGCTTTTTATCTTTAAAAGTGTAACCAAGCTTTTTTTCAAGAATCTGGGCATTTTTGGGGGGATTATACTTTGGCATTGCTATCCTTTTATTAGAATCTTGCTGCTTCATCTTTTGCTATCATATCTTTTGCCGCTTGTTTAGCTAGGCTATCACATAGCTCATTTTGTGGATGTCCGGCGTGTCCTTTCACCCAATGGGCTGTAATACTATGTGGTGAAGAAACTTGTAAATAGCTCTGCCACAAATCTACATTTTTGACATTTTTAAAATCCTTTGCCACCCAATTTTTAAGCCACGAGTTAATCCCCTCGCACACATATTTAGAATCGCTATATATATCCACAACACAAGGCTCTTTGAGTGCTTTTAGAGATTCTATTACTGCAAGGAGTTCCATTCTATTATTTGTCGTGTGAATCTCCCCACCGCTTAGAATCTTTTGCTTATCCTTAAAGCATAAAATCCCACACCAACCCCCCGCTCCGGGATTGCCTAAAGATGAGCCATCACAATAAAGGGTAACTTGCTTCATCTCTTACCTTTTGGACTTTGTAAATCACATCGCTATTAAGCAGCTCCCCACAAGAAGAGCAACGAGCATTTTCAAAAGGGAAAATCTGCTTACAGCTATGACAGCGATACTCAAAGCTAAGTGTGGCTTTAAGATTTGAATGCTGATGTAAGATTCTCATATTTTCTAACTCAAAAATATCACAAACTTTAGAATCTACTATCCACCCTTTAGCCCGATACACATCTAGAATCTGCTTATGCGTGATTTGCTCCAGCGGCACATTTTTACGCTCAAACCCCCATAAAATATCAATATACTTTGCGATATTCTCACTCTCCTGCACCCTCTCCCAAAAGAGTGAAAAGCTCACACTTTTAAAATATTGTAAAACCATCTTTTCAAGCTTTGGCTCTTTGCCCTTTAGCTCATCTAGCTTTTGAATCTTTCTTGCAAGCGGGACATTGTGCTGGTTAATAAGTAGCAAGGCATACAAATAGGCTTTGTTTAAACTCAGTGTGTGAAAAAAATGCTCCTGTGTAGAATCTTTTATATAATCTTGTGATGGAGAAGAAGAATCATAAATCTCTTCAATGCACTCAAGTGCGTCAATGGCATTTTTATACTCATTCAAGCTTTCATAAGTTCGCAGGAGATAACGCAACACTTGGGGATTTCTAGGATAGTTTTTTAAAATCTCTAAAAAAATGCTTTTTGCCCTTTGTAAAAATCCGGCGTTATAATACGCCCTGCCTAAATCCTGCAGAATCTCAATTCTCGCTTCCGCGTGAGAGTGCTTAAGATTTTCTAGTATGCTAAGATAAATCTTAATCGCTTCTTGTGTGTTACCACTTTGGATATACGCATTTGCGATAAATTGCAATGTGGGAATGGGATTTTGACATAGGGCTAAAAACTCTTCAACACCTTCAGTTAGCCCAACAAACTCATAAGACTTGGCAAGATTCTGCAAAGACTTGTCTTTTTGCTTTTGCTTATAACGATTGCGTCCATAATCAATTAAAGCAACACTCGCCACAATGGCAACAAAAATCAAAATGCCAAAAAGTGGGTCTGCATAAGGAAGCATATTATTCTCTAAGCGTTATGATATTGGCACTAGAGCGGATTTTATTAAAATGTTCAGTGATGATACTTTGCTCTTTTTGTGCCATTATTTTTTGATTGATGAGTGGTTTTGCTTCATCAAAACTTATAGCTTTCTCGCCCAAACGCTCCTTGACTAAAAAGCTCACAAAGCCGTTGCCACCGGTTGTAAGCACGGGGCTAAATTCATTATTTGGCGTATTGAGAAATACTTGAGCAATTTGTGGGCTAAGCGAAGAAAGCGAGATTGTTTCATTTATCTTTTGCACCCCTTGAATCGTAGCCTTTGGTGATTGTATGGCGTTTTGTAAATTGCCTTCATTCTGTGCTGTGTATCTTACCACACGCACCGATGAGGGGAGTAAAAATTCCTTTTTGTGCTTTGTGTAGTAGCTTAATAGCTCATCTTCACTTGAAATGCTGATGTTTGAAGCGAGGATTCTTTGCATAAGCTCTTTAGTTTGCAACTGCTTTTTGATTTTATTGCGATATTCCTGTAAAGTCGTGCCATCACGCGTAACCTCAGCAAGCAAGGCATCTTTGCTAAGGTTAGCATTTGCAGCGATTTGAGAAATCTCCTCATCAATCTTAAACTCATCAATGCTAATTTTAAATCGCTCTATCTCATCATCTTTTAATCGCTCATTAATCAGCATATCAATGGCGGCTTTTTTGGAGATTTTCATTTGTGTTTGAAGCTTAGCAATTTCACTCAGTGTAATAGCGTGTCCATTGACGCGTATTGCCACACCTGCTATAATTTCAGCCTGTGAAACTAGCACGCACAGGCATAAAAAACATATAATTTTTTTCATCTATATCCTTTTTGTATCTTTGGAAAATTTTGTGTCATTCTAGCACATTCAAAGCAACCCCAAAGCAACAAGGGAGATTCTAGCTTATCTAGCCTTGTGAGATATTGTCATATTGAGTGGTAAAACAATCACTTCTGGCGTAAAATCACTACACATTCCCTATGGTGCGTATGTGGAAACTGATCAAAAAGTCCAAAATGTAAAATACTATGGCTTTGTGTAAGTGTTTGTAAATCTTGCAAAAGTGTGCTTGGATTGCACGAAACATACACAATGGTGCTAAATTGTTGCAAAAAATGCAGAATCTTTAGCTCATTTACCCCACTTCTTGGCGGGTCAATCAGCACACAATCAAAGTTAAAACTTTTTATGTCAATGCCCCTTAGTCTAAAAAACTCCCGCTCCCCACTTAATGCCACTTGCGTTTCAAGGGCATTAAGCCGCACAGGAATAATATTTTCACAAAAATTCTGCTCCATATTTTGCTGTAAAAGTGAGATAGCAGACTTCACCACTTCAGTAGCGAGAATCTGTCTAAAAATCCCGCTTAAAGCAATGCTAAAATTCCCACCGCCACAATACAGCTCAAGCATATCGTTATCAGGCTGTGGATAGAGTGTCTTAAGATGAGTAATTACAAACTCTAGCATTTTTGTATTGATAAAAGGATTGGGCTGTGAAAAGCTAGATTCTTGCTTGAAATAAGTGTATATCCGCTCCTGCTTAGAATCTGCAAAAAGCCTTAGGCTCTCACGCACACAAGGGGTGCTTAAAAGTATCTTTTGATTTTTAGCCCTGCCGATGATATGGATAGTAGCATTTAACGCTTTATGTAGCCTATCACGCATATTTTGAGCCTTTTGCTCCCATAGAGAATCTAGCCTTTTGTGATAAATAAGTGAGATGATAATCTCTTGTGATTCTATGTTTGCTAGAAAATTACACGCATAAATTTTTGTGCGTAAAGTCTCATCTGCTTCTAAACTTTCAATGACTAGGGGCATAGCCTTTTGGATTATAGGAAGCAAAATAGGGCATTGTGTGATGGGAGTGCGATGATTTTTTTCCCTATTACTCATCGCAAAATAGATTCTATTCTCATCTGTATAGAATCTAAACTCCGCCCTTGCTCTAAAGCCCCACTCCACCGAGTTATGAACGCTTAGATTTGCGGAAGAAAAACCATTGCTAGAAAAAAGGGAGCTAAATTCCTGCTGTGTTTGTTGTAGCTTAGATTCTAGCTGTTTTTCATAAGCTAAATCCAGCTCACAGCCACCGCATAGCCCAAAGTGCTGACATTTCATAATCAATACTTAAGCCAAGCTACTTAAAGCCCTGCACAAGATTCCCAATAAGCAGATTCCACCCATCAACAAGCACAAAGACGAGAATCTTAAAAGGCAGTGAAATCATAACAGGAGGCAACATCATCATACCCATTGCCATAAGCACGGAGCTTATCACCATATCAATGACTAAAAAGGGCAGATACAATAAGAATCCTATCCAAAATGCCGTCTTAAGCTCACTTATCATAAATGCCGGGATAAGCACGGTTAGCGGAACATCATCAACGGTTTGGGGATTTTCAAGGTTGCGGATTCTAAAAAAGAGTGCCAAATCCTTTTCACGCGTATTTTTAATCATAAAATCTTTAAAAGGCACAATTGCTCTTTCAAACGCCTCATCATAAGAAATCTGCTTTTCTGTATAAGGCTTTATGCCAACTTCATAGCTTTTAGTCGCTACCGGCTCCATAATGAAAAATGTCAAAACAAGTGCAAGGCTTACTAAAACCTGCGTTGGTGGGGACTGCTGTGTGCCTAAAGCAGTGCGTAAAAAGGCAAAGACAATGACAATGCGTGTAAAACTAGTCATCACAAGCACAAGTGAAGGGGCAATCACAAGCAGTGTAATGATAAGGACGATATTAAGCGTTGCAACTAGTTCGGTTGGCTCTTGTGGCGTAGTGAGCGATAAATCCACGGAGGGCAACACGGGATTTTTAGGCAGTGAAGGAAGTGGAGCGATATTTGATGGGGCTGGAAGGGCTGGGGTAAGATTAGCGTTTGGAGAATCTGGGCTTTGTGGATTTGCGTAAGCAAGGGAGCAAATACAAAGCAAAAGCATACCTATGAGTTTTTTCAAAAATTACTCCAAAAATGAAACTTAAGGGGCGTATTATAGGATTTAGTGTGTTAAAATTACATAAAAAGCATATCAAAAGGAGTGAAAATGAGTGTATCGGTGGTGATTTTAGCAGCTGGGGCTGGAACGCGTATGAAGTCAAACCTGCCTAAGGTGCTTCATAGAATCTGCGGTAAGCCTATGCTGTTTTATTCCATTGATGAAGCTTTGAATTTGAGCGATGATGTGCATATTGTGCTATTTCATCAAGAATCTTTAGTGAAAGAAAAGATTATAGAATCTTACCCAAAGGCGTGTGAAAGCGGGGCTTTGCATTTTCATATACAGGATTATGAAAATTATCCGGGCACCGGTGGGGCGATTATGCAGGGGGGTAGTGGGGAAAAAGCAAAACATTGCTTTGCGTATAAATATGAGCAGATTCTTATCCTTAATGGCGATATGCCCCTTGTGCGTAGCCAAACGCTTAAAAAGCTGTGTGAGAATCCCTCTCAAATTGTGATGAGTATTTTGCACCTTGATAATCCAAACGGCTATGGACGCGTGATTTTAGAACATAATAAGGTGCAAAAGATTATAGAGCAAAAGGACGCTACACAAGAAGAGCTAGCTATCAAAGATGTCAATGCTGGGGTGTATAAGATTCACAAAAATATTTTAGAATCTTACCTGCCACTTTTACAAAATAACAACAACCAAAAGGAATTTTATCTTACCGATGTGATTTTTTATGCAGGGCAAAATGGCGTTGAGATAGCCGCAGTGCAGGTAGAAGAGCAGGAATTTATGGGGGTAAATTCTAAGCTCCAACTCTCCTTGGCACAAGAAGTGATATTAAAGCGATTAAGAGATGCGGCTATGGAAGAAGGCGTGATTATGCACCTGCCCCATACGATTTATATAGAATCTGGCGTGAAGTTTAGCGGGGAATGTATTGTGGAACAAGGTGTGCAGATTCTGGGGAATTGCGAGATTATAAACTCTCACATCAAAGCCCATAGCGTGGTGGAATCTAGCATTATAGAATCTAGTGATATAGGTCCTATGGCACATATCCGCCCAAAAAGTCATTTACAACACACACATATTGGTAATTTTGTGGAAACTAAAGCAAGTGTCTTGCGTGGGGTGAAAGCGGGGCATTTAAGCTATTTGGGGGATTGTGAAGCAGATGAGGGAAGCAATATCGGGGCTGGAGTGATAACTTGTAATTATGATGGCAAACAAAAGCACAAAACAATCATTGGCAAAAATGTCTTTATAGGCAGTGATGTGCAGCTTGTCGCACCACTTGAAATTGGCTCAAATGTGCTTATTGGTGCAGGTAGCACGATAACAAAAGATTTGCAAAATGGGGATTTAGCCCTATCACGCACACCGCAGAAAAATATCAAAGATGGTTATTATAAATTTTTTGATAAATAAGGAGTGGATATGCAGATTTTACTCAATGGCAAGGTGTATGAACTAGAATCTAGCACGATTTTAGCTCTGTTAGAAAAGCTTGATATTACGCATAAGGCAATGGCGATTGCGGTGAATACGCAGGTGCTAAAAAAGGAAAAATGGGGTGAATATGTGCTGCAAAATGGCGATGAAGTGGAGATTCTAGACTTTGTGGGTGGCGGATAAAGATAAAATGGATAAAAAGATGAGTGAAATGGGAAAGATTCTGTTTTTTTTAAGCTTTGTGTGTGGTGGGCTGTTTGCCTGCACAGGGGATTGTAAGAGCTGCCACGCAACGCTAGATTATAAAAATGACATACGCCACGCACCAATGCTAGAGTGCAAAACCTGCCATACTGAAGCTAAAATGGCACAGATTGATATGGGCGGTTGTGGAGAAGACTGCTTTGCCTGCCACGATATAAGTAAGATTAAATCTCCAAGCCTAGCTAAAGATCACTATATTATTAACTCCTGCATACAATGCCACACAAGCCTGTCTAACTCCCCCCTTAGCACAGGCGAAAATGTCTTCCAAAAGGGGATAAAAAACTTTAGTAATGGACTTATGAATCAAAAGTAATAGTTTAGAATCTTGCCTAAGCTACAAAAATATGTAAAATCTCTTGCTCCGCAGCATTCGCAGACAGAGCATATGCTTTAGTCTCGCTTTATAGTGAGATCTGAAACCATTGGCTTGATAGCATTAATCAAGTTATTGCTTGTATTTTCTTTCCACCCCTTATCTTCTCCATCTTCAATATTCTTTGCAAACTTGCCGTTTTCAAATACAAACTCGTGCTTTCTTTCCCTATCACCATTAATCCACTCGGTTTCATATTTTGTGATAAAACCATTATCAATAGAAAGCTTTTTGATATACTTCTTAAAGCCACTTTCTTTCGTCTCATCAATCTCTATCACTCCGCCAACAGGCTTGCCCGACTTATCTGTGCAGCTAAAAACAGCATCTTGAGTTATAGCTTGAAACTGATTAGAAGGTGTGCCACTCTCTACCACACAAATCACATTGTCTTTTTCTAATGTGTTTCCACAACCTACTAGTGTCAATGCCACTGCCACACTTATTAGAATCCTTTTCATTTCTTGCTCCTTTTTTAATGTTTCACTTAAAGTGAGAGAAGCATTCTAATCAAAAAAACAGCTTAAGCTTTAGAGAAAAACAGCGAAAAGTGAGTATTTGGGATAAAAAAATTAAATCTAGAGCTAAAGATTCTAGATTTAATGGCAACAAGTAAGAGAAATGAGAGATTTACTTACCGATATTGAGCTTTGCGTCAGTTGGGAGAATCTCAAAGAATCTATCCATATCAAAAAGGATATTTTGCGTCTTAGCCTCTTTAATAAGTGCGATAGCGTCCTCCATATTGTAAGGTTTGCCACCATTATATGGCTCAAAGACTTTATTGACAACAGCTAGGGCATAGGCATTTTTCTTCACTTCATCAGATGCGGCGTGTGGCATTGTAATATACGCGGTGCTTTGGATAAGAATCTCATCAAACTTCCAATGATCAAATAAAAAGCCCAAAAATGTAAGATGGTCTAGCCCATAAAATTCTGTCTCAACCGCACCAATATCAGCAAAATCACTTTCTTTAAGCTGGGCTAGAAATTCTTTATCCTTACCACTTTGGATAAGTGTATTAGCAAATAGCATCATTCCCAAACGCAAAAGCATAGCACAAGGCACAAGCACTTGGGCAAGTTTTTTATCAGTTTGCGAAAACCACTCCGAGATAAAATCCGCCTCCCTGCTACAATTCCCCAAAAACTCCTGTGTATCTAGCCCATAAGGCGAAACATCTATTTTAAAACTCCCACGCAAAGAATTTGCAATAGCAACATTTTTGACATTACTGATACCAAGCAAGGACACCACTTGATTGAGTGTGGAAATCTCACGAGAAAACCCATAATAAGGCGAGTTTGCCAAACGCAGTAAATCCCCCGTCAAAAGTGGGTCTTTAGAAATAATATCCACCACGCCTTGCACCTGCACTTCAGAACCAGAAGAATCCACATATTGTTGCAACTTCATCACGGTCTCTGGCAATGGGGGCAAATTATCAATCGTCTTAAGTAAAAGTTCATTCATCAAAGCGTCCTTTAATAGCAAAAACTAAATCGCGTTATATTATCGGCAACGCGTGGATTATATCAAAAAGCGATATAAATGCGTTTAAAATTTTGCTCATTTTTTAAGAAAATACAAAAACAAGCTTATCACTTCACACTTTCGCCCTTTAAAGCCTGTGCGATAAGCTCCAAGGGGTGAGCAAAACGCACTTTGGAATCTATTTGTGTGAGCGCATTATCAATCTGCATACGACACGCTCCACATTCCGCACTGACAATCTCCGCTCCACTTCTCTCTATCATCTCCGCCTTTGGCACACCAGCTTTGAGCGTGAGATCATAGCGTGAGCTTTGCATACTAATGCCTCCAAAACCACAGCACCTACTAGAATCGCTCATTTCTTTAAGCCTAAAGCCCTTTGATAAAAGCACTCGTGGCTCTTTATACACACCTAGCACCTTCCTAGCGTGGCAAGGGTCGTGATAAGTGATACTTTCTCTAGCAAGATTCTGTGGAATCATCTCACTTAAAGGCGTATGATGATAGAGCCACTCACTTGCCATATAAATTTTAGGTGAAAGCTTTTCAAGCCTTTGTGCGTAATCTTTTAGAGTAGAATCTGAATCTAAAGCGTGAAGCCAATCTTTTTTAATCATCGCCGCACAAGTGGCTTCAGGGATTATCATCGCATCAATGCTATCCCAAAAACTTTCAAAATAATCAATATTTTTCTTTGCCAAATGCACCACACTCTTCACATCGCCGGTAAAAAACGCCGGCGCACCGCAGCACTCCTGCAAATGCGGCACAAACGCCCTGATCCCCAAATGATTTAGAATCTCAAGCAAGCTCTCCCCAACACTCACATAATTATAATTACTCAAACAGCCGATAAAAATCGCCACTCTATTATGTTGTAAGGCATTTTTTGGAGCAGATTCGGTAGTCGGGAGAATCTCACCTTGATATTTTTGTAAAAATGACTTTCTCCACACAGGGAAAACGGAGCGTTTAGCCCTTTTAGAATCCGCACCCTTAAATAGCCTAATGCGACTAACAAGCCGCCCATTTTCTTCCTTAAACGCACAAGGCATAATAAAATGCACGAATCTAAACACAAAGTCCGCCGCCTTGCGATGACGCAAAAGGTAAAAATACGCCCTTTTATACCACGCAATGCCATATTTTTCCGCAATATCCACACGCACAGATTCTATTGCCACATCAACTGGCAGACTAGAAGGGCAGTGCGTTACACAAGTGGTGCAAAGGAAGCAAGATTCAAAAATCTCCCTGCTTTGACTATTTAGCTCCAAATCGCCCCGCTTATACGCCCCTAGTAAATCCAAAAATCCACGCGGAGAGGTAACTTCATCGCGATTAGCCATATAAATGGTGCAGTTTGGGATACACTTCCCACACTTTACACACGCACTTGCCACACTTTGTAAATCAAGCATTATCGCTCCTAAATTGTCTTGCTAAAACGCTTTGTAGTATCATTTTGTAAATATGTATCAAATACCATAGCGATATTGCGGATAAGCATTCCGCCTGTGGGCGAAGTCTCTATGCTTGAAGGCGTGATTTGTATAAGCCCTAGCTCTTCATACTCTCGCAAAGATTCTAATTCATTGGCAAAATACACCCTAAACTCAATCCCAAATCGTTTTTCAATCCCTTCAAAATCAAGTCGCAAATTATTCATAAGCCCCATAATCACTTCTTTACGCAAAATATCCTTTTCACTTAGCTTAACACCTCTCTCAACGGGCAATCGCCCCTCATCTAACGCCTTTTCATATTCCTGCATATCTTTATAATTTTGGGAATAATACCCTAACCCCTCGCTAATGCTTGTAAGCCCTATGCCGATAGTTTGCGAAAAACCCCTTGTTGTGTAGCCTTGAAAATTCCTGCGAAGCTCATTTTTAGCCTTAGCTAAATACAGCTCATCACTCTTTTTTGCAAAATGATCCATTCCTATCATCATATAGCCCTGCTCCTGTAAAAATGCAATGGTATTTTTTAGAATCTCAAGCTTTTGAGCGGGGTTTGGCAAAGTCGTCTCATCAATTTTCCGCATTGTTTTTTTCATCCACGGCAAATGTGCGTAATTAAAAATCGCTAGTCTATCAGGCTTTAGCCCCACTACCTTTTGCAAAGTATCCGCAAAGCTTTGCTCACTTTGATAAGGCAATCCATAAATCAAATCAAAATTTACAGATTCTATGCCAAACTCACGCGCAAGGGCAATGGCATTGCTTACAATCTCCACGCTTTGAATCCTATGTATAGCTTCTTGCACCCTTTGATCAAAATCCTGCACCCCAAAGCTTAAACGATTAAAGCCATTTTCTTTTAAAACAGCCATTTGCTCACGCGAAAAAAACCGCGGATCCACCTCGCAGCTTATTTCCGCATTCTTAGCAAAATTTGTAAAGACCCCACGGATAAGCCCAATCACACTTTCAAGCTCTCTAGCATTAAAAAATGTCGGTGTCCCCCCGCCAAAGTGAAACTGCACCGCCTCACGCGAAGTATCCATAGAATCTTTAAGCAGTGCAAGCTCTTTTTTCAAATAATGGATATAACGCTCTTTTTTTTCTTCCTTGCTTGTATAAACGACATTGCAGCCGCAAAAATAACAAGCCGAGCGACAAAAGGGCAAATGCGTGTAAAGTGAAAGGGGCAAAGAAGTAGAATCTGCTTCTTTTAACGCTTCTTTATAACTTGCATCATTCCAAGATTCTCTAAATTCCACCGCAGTGGGATAGCTTGTATAACGCGGAGCGGATTTTGAATACTTCACAAAAGCGTTAAAGTCAATATTTTGGCTCAAAATGTATCCTTTTCTTATTTTTTAAACACTTTTTATCTGGGCTTACGCAAATAATCAATGTCAAAAAACAAATTTGGGTGCTTCTTTTTAATATCTTTAGCAAGAATAGCGGTGTTTATCTCGGGTAAATTCCCATCTTTTAAACGCAAAGATTCTAAGATATTTGTCGCCACCGCCATTGCATCATCAAGGTCTATTGGCATTTGTGAGATGATGTCTTTTTCAAGCTTCATTATAAGCTTTTCTTCTTGCATATTTTTAATGCGTGAAAGCAGACGCACAAAAAGTTTTTGCGGGAATACCACATACTCTTCGCCCTGCTCATCTTGCAAAAACCACAACTCATCTTTTGAAAACTCACCGCGTTGCATAGCAAGAAGCATTGTGTCATCTTCAAGCTGACGCAAGATTCCAAGATTCTCTTGAATAATTTTTTCTTTAGATTCTAACCATTTATCTTGTTTTATATTTTTCATTTATAGCTCCATTTCCAAGGGGTAGGCAAGAGGCAAGTTATTCAACTTCATAAGAGCTAACATAATGGCTTTTTGTGCGTGGAGGCGATTATTTGCCTCTTGGAATACACGACTTTGTTTGCCCTCTAATACACTCTCACTCACTTCCTGTCCGCGATATGCAGGAAGACAATGCAAAAAGATAGAATCTTCTTGCGTCAAACTCATAAGAGAATCATCTACGCAAAAACCAACAAATGCCTTTTCTCGCTCTTTTTTCTGCTCCTCTTGTCCCATTGACGCCCAAGTGTCAGTAACCACCACATTGACCCCACTCACAGCCTTTTGTGGCTCCTGCATAATATGTATCGCTCCGCCACTTTGTTTGCAAGTTTTAAGGGCAGATTCTACAATATCTGCGCGTGGAAAATACCCAAGCGGCGAAGCTACCCGCAATTCAAAGCCAAGGATTGCTGCTAAGTTTATCCACGAATGAGCCATATTATTCCCATCGCCAATATACGCCACAATAGGTTTTTTAAGCCCATTTTTATGAATCTCATCAGGCAGGGCAATACCACACTCAAGCATTGTAAGATAATCCGCCATTAACTGCACAGGGTGAAAGTCATCACTCAAACCATTGATGATCGGCACAGATGAGTATTCCGCAAACTCTTGCAATTTTTCGTGCTTATCTGTCCTCATCATCACCATATCCACCATAGAGCTAATCACGCGTGAAGTATCCTTGATAGGTTCTCCGCGTCCAAGCTGTATGTCCTTGTGGGAAAGAAACATTCCGTGTCCGCCGAGCTGGTAGATTCCACCTTCAAAACTCACGCGTGTGCGAGTTGAACTCTTTTCAAAAATCATTGCAAGAATTTTGCCCTTAAGATAAGACGTGTGAGTGCCATTTGAGCTTTCTTGCTTGAGCTTCAAAGCAAGGTTAGTAACTGCTAGAATCTCATCTTTTGAAAAGTCATTTAATGTAAGAAAATGTCTCATCTACCTACCTTATGTGTTGTGATGTGTTTCTTATGCGTTGTAAAGTGGAAGTAGCGATTGTATCCAAAAATGGTAAGAAAATCTTACATTTTTGAATGAGTTTGCAAGTTTATCAGTGGGCTTATCAATTTGCAAGATCTCAATTTGTAGAACTGCTCGGCGGGATATAATCCTCAATTCCAATAGTAATGTTTGCACTCAAATTCTTAAATAGCACCTTGTTTTTGCTCCGCTCATAGTAAAACTCCTGCCCACCTCGCACAAACCACTGCACAAAAAGAGTGCCATCATTTGAAACGCGTTTGCCCTCGCCATCAAAAATATCCCGTCCAGCTAAAATATCGCCAAAAAGATTTGGATAACTCACCTCACCAAAAAAGCTTTTAACCGCTATCCATTTTGAAGTGCATTGTTTTGCCATACACACCTCTTTTGGCGTAACGACAATCTCGCTCACAGGCTTACCAAGTTTATATAGCTCAACATTAAGCTTTTTGCTTGTTTTATTATATTTAAACGAAGCAAAGTCATAGAATTTCACTCGTGGAGTGTCAATCAGCAGAATCTTAAACTTTGTTGGCTCTAAAACAGGGGGTTGATTGGGATTAATATCAGGATCTTCAAAGCTTTCAAGCCAAGCACAAGAAGCCAAAAAAAAGGGAAGTAGAAAAGGGAGCAAGAAAGCAATGCTCCCTAAAAATGTTCGCTTAAAAATGCCAACTATTATATTCATTATGCCGCCTTAAATCCCTTAAGCACGTGCATTTGAGAGAATCTTGTGCCAGATTCTGCCATCAAGTTTTAGCTCCATATTGACTTGACATAAGCCATCTTTATACACAGTCTCAAGCACTTCAGCATTGCGGATAAGTGCTTGGACTTTTGTTTTCACAGTTGAGCTTTGAAGCATCATATCACGCACAGTATCTTGGGCATTTACTCTAATACCATACATTTTTTCACCGATTTGGCGATAAGCATCAACAATCGCCGCTCTCTTTGCCATAGCAAAAGCCTGTGAGGGCGAGAGTGAATTTTCAGGTGATACGCCTATGCCAACAGCACTTAGGGTAATCTCATTTTCAGGTGTGAGCATTGGGGAGTTTGGAATATTGCTCGTATCGCCCCTGCCGATATACTCATCTCTATCTCTATCAAACTTTGGCTCAAGGTTATCTTTATTTAAACCCGGCACTTCAACCTTCTCTACCACAAGCGTATTAATCTTTTGATTGCCACTTGTTGGCTTGGAGATAAGATTGGGATTTGTATTGTATCCGGGCATTGGTGGATAAGTGGGAGCTTGGATTGGGGCATACATCGGCTGATTGCTCGCACTTGGTGGAATCAGTCCATTATTAGCACCACCAGCATCGCCTACATTGAATAAATCTCCGCAACCACTTAATGCAAATACAGCAAAACTTGCAACAATTGAACTCTTAAGCAAACCATTTTTCATATTCAGTCCTTTGAATTAAATTTCATAAGAGCTAAAAGCAAGATGTGTTCCATATTTACCTTAAGCATTTGTATAGTCTATACTTTGCCTACAACAAGGCATTCCCACAAAGCTTGGAATGTTAGACGCAACCTTTTAGGGAAGCCATAGATTCTAGGAAAATGATAGCAAAAGCGATATTTTCCCTTGATATAAGGCAAAAATGGCTTTAAATCAGCCTTTGTAAAGCCAAGCTCTGCAATATAGCCAAATGGCTGTATTTCACGCAAAGTTTCTTTAATATAAAACACACCCCAATGCAACAAATACCCCCTTATCTGCTCATCTTGTGCTTGCAATGAATATTCACAAAATCGTTTTGCAATCATAAAATGACTAAAAGCAGAATGCAGGGACTTTACCCTAGATTTCGTTGTCATAATAGAATCTTGTCTCTGCACTCTATAACAATATACAGCTTCATCAACCATCTTAAATCTTTTCATAAATGTAAAAATATAGCTTGCAAACAAAACATCTTCATAATAAATATGAGGCTCAAAAAAACACTTATTATCAAATATCAAATCATACCTATACACAAACAACCACACAGCATAATAATGGATATGTGGATTGATACAAAGAATACTTTTAGAATCATAGACTTTTCTTTTGTAGCCTGAATCAAAAAATATATTTTCTACGAGCTGCTTACCACTTGCCCCAAAATGAAAAGCACTATTAAAAACTAAGCACTGCAAATCCGTTTCAAGTGAAATATGTTGATACATTCTCATTAAGGCAGATTTTTCTAAATAATCATCAGAATCCACAAAAACAATATAGCTTTTCTTTGTGGTGTTGTGAGATTTTTGCTGGGGGGGGGGAGGTATGAGATATTTTTGCCTAACCACATCTAGCCCCTTATTACGCGCCATTGATAATCCTTGATTTTCTTGCTGGATAAGCATCAAACGAGAATCTTTTTTCACATACTCTTTGGCAATTTCCCCGCTAGAATCCGTGCTACCATCATCAATAAGAATAGCTTCAAACTCCGTATATGTTTGATGAATGATAGAATCTAAACATTCTTTAAGATAAGATTCCACATTGTAAATTGGCACGATGATAAAAAATTTTATATTCTCCATTCCCTTTTTCTCCATTCTCTACCCCCTAAACACTCTCATCTCTAAATACTTTTTCCCATAAAGGCATAATGGCTTCTTTTGAGAATCTCTCTTTGACTCTTTGCTTTGCTTGTAGTCCCATAGATTCTCTTTTGTCTTTATCACTCATTAAGTCTATAAGTTTGTCTGCGTAGTCTTGTAAGTCATTATCTTCTATAAGATAGCCGCTTGTGTGAGATTCTATAATATCGCTTGGACCCGTTGCTACATTAAAGGCGATGGGACATAAAGCATAAGAGCAAGATTCTAAAAGCACCATAGGAAAGCCCTCAAAATGGCTACTCATCGCATAAATACTTGCGTTTAGATACTCTTTTTCTATATCTTTTGTGAAAGGTTTTAGGGTGATGGTGTCTTGTAGATTTTTTTCTTTTATTTTAGATTCTATTTGTTCTTGTAAGACTCCGCTGCCGACAATAATGAGTTGCCAAGATTCTAAGTTGCTTTCTTTTTTAGATTCTAATCCTGCTTTTATCCTCTCCTGCACCTTTTCCCAAATATCTATAAGCCTTAAAAAGCCTTTTTGGTCTCCACTATCCATACGCCCAACGGATATAATTCTATGTTGATTGAAATCTGTGTTTTGCTGTGAGATAAAAGGTAGAAAGTTTGGGATTACTTTGATGTTTTTGTGAAGCTTGGCATATAGCTTTTTTTCAAAACTAGACAAAATAACAAAAATGTTAAAAAAACTTACTCTAGGATATAAAGGATATTTGTGGCGATATTTTTTAAACAAAAAATCAAAGTTATAATGCTCTAGGCGGATATAATTTGTCCTAGCCTTTTTGATAAATGGAAAAAAGTGATTGCAATTTGCGATGACAATATTTTGCTCGTTGGACAACTTTGAATTTATCAATAGATTAAACTTAAGCTTAGATAAAAATGCCTTTGGAAAAGTGTGGTTCAAATAGATGATTTTTGTGTTTTGCGGCAGTGGGGCAAGCAAGGTGGACTTCTCACTCAAATAACTAATGATTGTAATATCAAATTTTTTATAAAACAAATAACAGAGATTAATTACCACGCGTTCTGTGCCGCCCTGCCCGTGTATGTCGTGAATCGTAAGATATAAATGCGTTTTCTCCATTCTCTACCCCCTAAACACTCTCATCTCTAAATACTTTTTCCCATAAAGGCATAATGGCTTCTTTTGAGAATCTCTCTTTTACTCTTTGCTTTGCTTGTAGTCCCATAGATTCTCTTTTTTCCTTATCACTCATAAGCATTAAAAGTTTATCAGCATAGTCTTGTAAGTCATTATCTTCTATAAGATAGCCGCTTGTGTGAGATTCTATAATATCGCTTGGACCAGCAGCAATATCAAAAGCAATACAAGGTAAGGCATAAGAGCTAGCTTCCACAAGCACCATACCAAAGCCCTCAAAATGGCTACTCATCGCATAAATACTTGCGTTTAGATACTCTTTTTCTATATCTTTTGTGAAAGGTTTTAGGGTGATGGTGTCTTGTAGATTTTTTTCTTTTATTTTAGATTCTATTTGTTCTTGCAAGATTCCACTGCCGACAATAATGAGTTGCCAAGATTCTAAGTTGCTTTCTTTTTTAGATTCTAATCCTGCTTTTATCCTCTCCTGCACCTTTTCCCAAATATCTATAAGCCTTAAAAAGCCTTTTT
>NZ_JRPE02000018.1 GCF_000765825.2 Helicobacter magdeburgensis | reverse complement strand
TACTGCTTTAGAATCTTGCTCTAAGCCTAATTTTGTTTTTTGAATATTATCATTAATAGCATTACCCATTTCACCTAATTCATCTTGAGCCACAATCTTTAAAGGATTAGGAGCATCTTTTCTTTGATGATTAAGGTATTTAAAAAATTCAAAGAGAGTGTGGGAGATGTGGTGGATACGAGCTGCTATTGTCATTCGCACATACACAAACACAAACAACGCAACCACAAACACACAAGCCAAAACCCCCATAATATTTACATTTCTCATATGTCCCACAGACTCATATACTGATGATTTAGGTGCAATAGTAACGCTCCCCCACCACTGCCCGGTGCTACCTCGCCCCACTTCAAACGAAGCCACCCCCATAATACTCGCCTCTCCTCGCATATTTGTTACTTCATACACACCAGATTCGTGGGATTTTAGTGCGTTGATTACAGCTTGCATACTAGGATTATCCTTGCTTACATCGGCAAGATTCTTACCTATCAGTTCGCTATTTGGGTGAAGCACAAGTAGTCCTTCGCTTGTTGCAAGCACGCGATAATCATTTTTAAAAATACTCCTACGCTCCGCAAAAAGAGATTCTCCAATCAAATCAAGATGAAGTGTGCTTCCAACAACACCCACAATATTCCCCCTCTCATCTTTGATAGGATAGTTAAGCGTTGAGCGTATTGTCTGTTTATCTCCCATTTGCACTTTCATTGGGTTGCCAACGCTAGGCTTACCGCTATTTAGTGCTTTTTGCAAACCATCATCTTCTAAAAATGACACATCAGCAGGTAAAATCACTATTCCGCCAACATCTTTTGGCTTCTCATCGTGTGCAAGTATCATTACCCCGCCATTATTCAGCCTATGATCACTTCTCGCATCAGGTATTAATGCAGAATCTTTAAGGTAGATATAGCCATAATCCACCCATTGAGTAGAATCTAAAAGTGCTGTTAAAATATTTTTGCTTGTATGCTCCATTAGATTCCCACTATTGAGATATTGCGTAAGATTGCCTTGTGAATAGCTTAACGCTACAAAGCTTTCATTAATATATCCCTCTATGGCATTTCCTGTCCGCTTTGCCACATTTAACACAAGCTTATTAGCATCATCAGTTTGGATATTTTGTGAAACGCTTACCAACACAACACCCAAAATTCCCATACACAAGAGCAGAATCAAACTCACTGAAACAACAATCTTACTTCCTATGCTTAACCTGTTAAACATCGCCTCTTTCTCCTTACAATCCATTTTTTAAGCCCAAAATTTTTTAGAAAAAAGGCTAAAAAATTAACAAAGGAAAAAATACTTTTAACTTATTAAGAAATTGTATTATTTCCTTTGTTAAAATTTATGCTGGAAAAACATAGGATTCTATCTTTCAATCCACTACCTTAAAAGGAGACTTAGATGAAAAATAACCCCTTCTCCCTCAAACTTACACAACGCGATATTGCAGGTATCTTAAACATAGACACAAAAACGCTTTATAATTGGCGGAAAAATAAAAAGGAGTTATATGCGGTTGTTATGCTTGGCTTTAAGTTTAAAGAAATCCTATCCACACAGCAAAATCTTACCAAAGAATTAGAATTTATAGAATCTCAAGTGCTTTCTCAAACACGACTAAATTCTGCCCCCCCCCCCCCCCCGCAGTCGCAATGCGACAGCAAAGATCCAAACGAAAATAAATAAACTATTCTCTCGCATCGCATAAAGCAAGACAAAATATGACTTTAGATTCTAAAGATTTTGTAACAGGTTTAGAATCTAAAACAACTTTAGATTTTACCCTAGATTCATTCTCCACATCAAAAGCTGAAAATACACTTATAGCTTCTTTCAAGCTAGTTCCCGTAGTGATAATATCATCTACCAACACCACAAACGGATAAGAGATGTTTCTTGTAAGATAGAATCCTTTTGGGTTATTTTGACGAAAGGTAAGGCTTTCCCCTGCGTATTTAGTGGCATTTTTTGCTTTTAAAGCACCATAAGCCCCTTGACATCGCCCCCTAGATTCTGCTTCAAATGCCCTTACAATCACGCCTGTATGCGAATATGCCCCATAAGGATAGTCATCTAACCCCACAAGCCCTACCCTTTGAGTAAAATCAAAATCAATATGTGTGAAAAAATATGCCGCCGCTTTGTATGTTAAAAGCTTCAAAACACGAGAGCCTATGAGCTGATATTTACTCTGCATAAGCAAACTCACATCGCTATACGCATAAAAGCTATATACCGATATGGAATCTGTGAGTTTCCTTGTGGATAATCGTAGCGGAATAGAATCTAAACAAGCCTTGCATATCACAAAATCCACACGCCAATGCCACCGCCCACACACAAGACATTTCATTTGCTTTAAGTCCTATCTATAGAGATTCTATACCGCTTTTACTCAAACGCAATCTTTTTAAAATCCTTCTTAAAAACAAAATCGCACAGACATATATGCAACACAAAACATATATGTCTAGGACATAAACGCCGGGATCCTTATCCGTGAGTTGATTATATACGCCAAATTTATAAGCCTTTAAGCCAAGCATAAAACTAGCCCAAAGTGGTAAAGTAAGGTAAATCACCCACGCAAAAAAGGCTAAGATTCTAAGCATTACTAAGGCTCTTTGCTGATTTTGGGTTTTTTTATAAAACAGATGTATAAGATACATTACTCCCACAAATCCAAAGTGTAAAACCCCATACACTACGCAAATAAGGCCAAGTGGCATAACAAACATAAGCACAATAAATATAAGCTCCAAAGCCAAAGCTCCTTTAGCAATTATTTAGGCTAGATTCCACTCTTTTAATCTCACTTACAATCTCTTGGCAAATCGCTTCCCTATCCAAACTCGCATTAAGCTCAACATAGGGCAGATTTAACATCTTTGTCGCCTCGCACATTCGCCCCTGTATCTCAAGCATATATTCTATACCACGGCTTTCAATACTATCATTTTTTTTAGCTTCTAATCTCGCTTGTAACGCACTCTTTTCTAACTTTAATATCACTACAAGTTGCGGTAAGATTCCCCGCAGGATAAGCTTATTTAGCATAATGGCTTTATCCATATCTATATGTTTTGCGTAAGCAATGCTTGAGATTAAGCTTCTATCGGAGATTACAAGCCCATTTTTATGCGGCTTTAATACTTCTTTGTAATGCTGCGCTCTATCGGCAAGAAAAAGCATAAACTCCGCATATTCATCAAGCACAAAGCCCTGCCTTTGGGGTGCAAAAAGGATTAAATCTCGCAAAGATTCACCTATCACACTGCCACCGGGTTCTTTTGTAAAGATAGCCTGTGGAAAATGCTTTTTAAGTAGTTCTAGCTGGGTGCTTTTACCACAAGTATCAATCCCTTCAATCACAACATACATTTTCTAATCCTTTTTTGCTTTAGAATCTAATATCTTTTGCTGATACGATGAAAGTATAAAAGCCACAGCAGATTCAGGCACGAGATGAGAAAATCGCCCATTATGTTCAATAATGGAGCGGACAACTGATGAGCTGATAAAAGCATTTTGTAAAGTCGGCATAAAATAAATTGTCTCAAGCGTATCATTCAATGACGCATTCGCATAGCCCATTTGCAATTCATACTCAAAATCACTCACCGCCCTAAGTCCCCTTATAATCACCCTAGCCCCCTTCTCTCTAGCAAAGTCAGCTAAAAGATTTTCAAAGCTCTCCACCTGCACCTTTGGCAAATCACTTGTGCTAAGTTTTAGTATCTCAAGCCGCTCTTGCAAGCAAAACATCGGTTTTTTAGCATTTGATGCTGCCACAGCAACAATCACTCTATCAAAAATCTCAATGGAGCGTTTGATAATATCCAAATGCCCATTTGTGATAGGATCAAAAGTCCCCGGATAAATGGCAAGCTCTCTCATATATGCTCCTTATACTCATTAATCTGTGTCAATTTTCCAACGCTTATATAAGCTATTTTGAATTTTCAAGCTATCAAGCCATTTGCCGATGAAAAAATACTCCATAGATTCTAAATCTCTTATCTTAGCATAATACCCCGCATTTGGTGGAGAGATAATCACGCCAAGGTTTGAAAGCCTACTCATTTGCTCCAATGCAATGGGGCTAAAGGGCATTTCACGCGGGGCTAAAAGCAATGTGCATCTCTCTTTCAACATTACCGCTGCACAACGCGAGATGAGATCATCACATAAGCCGTGAGCCACTTTTGCTAAAAGATTCATACTTGTAGGGATTATCGCCATCGCATCTATGCCAAAACTCCCTGATGAAATCCCGCTATCTAGCTCATCTTCATCATAGATTCTAAAATCTCGGCTTTGCCTTGCCCTATCAAGTGCGGATTCAATCTCCTGCCCCATTTCACTCAATGCCACAGCCTTTGCTCCCTCACTGACGACAACAAATAATTCTATATCTTTGGGGATAGATTCTATAAATTTCACGCCCAAATGCACTCCACTTGCTCCACCTATGGCAACCACAAGCTTTTTGATACTCATTTTTGCCC
Source organism: Helicobacter magdeburgensis (assembly GCF_000765825.2). GTDB lineage: Bacteria > Campylobacterota > Campylobacteria > Campylobacterales > Helicobacteraceae > Helicobacter_C > Helicobacter_C magdeburgensis. The sequence goes on along the minus strand of NZ_JRPE02000018.1, from coordinate 23,064 downwards.
CCTTTTATGTCTTTTCAAATGTAAGCTCATAGTATCTCGCCCTTATTCTCACTCACAATCCTAATCCGCAGAATCTTGCCGCTATCGGGATTTTGTGCGTTTATAATCTCATTATACGCCCCACTTTGCTTTGCTACAAGCAAAGTTTCAATACTCACCCCCTCTTGCACTCCTAAAACACGCACCATATCGCCCTTTTTGACTAAGATTCTGGGTTTAATCTTATCTTTAGTGATAGGCATTTGTGTGCGGATATAGCTTTTTGCGCTGTATTTTTGTATCTCTTCTATGCTTACAAACTCCGCCCCCACACGCTCAAACTTAATAAAATCCTCTTCCACATTCTGCAAGCTTAGATTCTCACTAGAGGGGATATTTTGTGTGCTTTTTGCCACCCTTAAACGAGCTTGTATCTCATAGATAAATGTGAGCTTTTTGATACGCTCTCCATCTAGTGTGCGGTATCTCATAGTGAAACTTCCGCTGTTTTTTTTTACAGCAAAGTTTGGAATGCTAAAATCAATCAAAGTATAATCCTTAGGCAAATTCCCCAAAGGACGAACGAGTATCTTATCAATCTGTAAATCCTTGCCGTAATGCTGAATATACATCTTTTGGATAAATTCTAGGGCGTCATTTTCTTTCATACTTGAGATAAATTCAAACTCCACAACATCGCTTTCAAAGGAGCTTATCTCATAGCCAAAGCGTTGAAAAATAAGCTTAATATCCACACTTTTTAATCTCAATGTGAATCTATCAGGCGGAAAAGAGGCGAGTTTAAACTTCCTATCCATTTGCGGAAATAAATCTGTGGAGTAAATATCATTTTGGCTCACAGAGTAGCTTTTTTGTAAATGTAGCTTTGAGCTAGGCACAGATTCTGGAATCTTCATATCATCTGCCATTGCCCCCATCACAGCAAATACCAACACCATAAAACAGCTAAATATTTTTTTCATTTTTCTAAGCTCCATTTGCCAACTCTTGCTTTTATATCCCATTTTTGTATCAATTTAGCTTCTCCACGAAGCTTCTTAGAATCACGCGTCTTAAGCCGCCAAAGTTAATCCTAAGCTTACACTGCTCTCCCTTGCCCTCCATACTCTCCACGCTTCCAACACCAAAGATTTTATGCACTACCTGTGAGCCTATCTCTATTTTTTCATCGCTAGATTCTAAAGCCGCAGAATCTCGCAAAGATTCCACCCCCTCTACTAGCCCACTCTCTTTTAGGAATCTTGACTGCCTAAGCTGCCACTCCCTTTTGCCACGATAGAGCCGACTTTTGCTATAACATAAGCTCAAATGCTCTTTCGCACGAGTGAAAGCCACATAGCCAAGCCTCCGCTCCTCTTCTATCTCATCATTCTCTCCCCTATGCAGTGGAAAAAACCCCTCTTCAAAGCCAATCACATAAATATGCTTAAACTCTAAGCCCTTTGCTGAATGCACACTCATACAGCTCACACAATCCCCCACCGCCTCATCACTAGGACTAGCAAGGGCTAAGTCATTTAAAAACTCATTTAAAGTATTTGTGGGATTGTGAATGACATAGTCTTTAAACATACCATAAAATTCATAGATATTCCCTTCCCTATCTACTTCATCAAGTGGGCTAAACTCAAAAACAAGATGCTCCTGCATATCTTCAATCATCTCGCTTAAATCCGCCATATTCCGCCATTTAGACAAATCTTTTTGTAGTTTTACAAGTGCGGTATATGCCTTTTCTCCAATGTGGGCTTTAGATTCTAATGGATATTGCTCCAAACACGCAAGGCAGGAAAGCCCTTTGCTTTGAGAGAGCTGCTCTAGTTTGCTTTGTGTAACCTTACCAATCCCGCGTTTAGGGCGATTAATAATCCTAAGGAATGAAAAATCATCATCTGCATTCACAATCAAACGCAAATAACTAAGCAAGTCCTTTATCTCAGCTCGTTCATAAAACCGCACCGCTCCAATAAGCTTATATGGAATCTTAAAGCGATTAAAGCTCTCTTCAATACTCCTTGATAACGCATTCACACGGAATAAAATAGCAATATCGCTTGGATTTTCCCCATTCTCACACAGCCTTGTTATCTCTTTAGCCAAAAAGGCAGCTTCTTGTGCTTCATCATCATTTTCTATCACTCTAACTGCTTGTATAGAGCCTTTAACACTTTTTAGATTCTTACCCAAACGCTCCGTATTATGAGCGATTAAAGCATTAGCCGCTTGCAAAATCTCTTCACTTGAGCGGTAATTCTCTTCTAGCTTTATGGTCGTTGCCCCGCTAAATTCCTTAGCAAAACGCAAAATATTGCCAATATCCGCTCCACGCCACCCATAAATACTTTGATCATCATCACCCACGACACAAAGATTATTATGTGTTATACATAGAGATTTTAGAATCTTGTATTGCAGCTCATTTGTGTCTTGATACTCATCTACCATAATGTATTGATACCTTTGGCTCATCTCTTTAGCAATATCACTCCTTTGGGATAGAATCTTATAGGTAAGATAGAGTAAATCATCAAAATCAAGCAGATTCTTTTTTTGTATATACTCTTCATATTCTGCATAGATTCTATTCATTAGTTTATATTCTGGGCTGTGAGCGTAAGTAGCGGCTTCTTGTGGAGACAAAACACTATTTTTCATATTTGAGATATAGGAGTCAAACTGCGACACAGGCAGGGCTTTTGATAAGGATTTTAAAATCGCCTTTTTATCATCAGAATCTAGCACGACAAAGTTTGCTTCCCGCCCCAACACCTTGATATAAAAACGCAAAAAAAGTAAGCCAAATTTATGAAAAGTGCATAGAAGTGGCGGGGCTTGATAGGCATTACTTAAAAGGCTTAAAGCCCTATCTCTCATCTCTTGTGCGGCTTTATTTGTAAAAGTCAGGGTAAGTGTGGCACTTGGTGGGATTCCCACTTCGTTAATAAGATAAGCTAGACGCGTAGTGAGCGTTTTTGTTTTCCCGCTTCCCGCCCCAGCTAGAATCAGCAAAGCCCCATCAATATGTGTGGCTGCCTCTTTTTGCTTAGGATTCAAAGATTGAAGTGCTTGATGAAGTGGTGAAACTGCCATAAGATTTTGTTGTTATTGTTTTATATCTTTGAGACTTGCTTCCACGACAGAAAAGTCTGGCTTTTGTGAAAGATATGGAGCAACTTCCTTATCACTTAACTTTTTCCATATTTTTGTTTCACCCATTAAGCCCGATTTATCAATACTCCCTCGCAATTCAAGTGTATCGCCTTTAAGCGTAACTTTTGCATAATACTCTTTTCCCGCATCAAAGTTATACACCTTGCCATTTTTAAACACATCGCTTTTGCCATCTCGCACAAGGTTATACACAAATACACTGCCCTTATCAAAGCGTTCTCTTAGAGCTGGATTCTCATTATTCACATCTTTTTTAGGGGCAGAGCCATCAACATTCGCAAAGCCATAGCAGTAATATTTCCCATCTTTTTGAAAAAACTCCACGATAGATTGTCTCCCACTCTCACCCTTATGTGTCATATAATAACCCTCTAAATCCGCTCCAAATAGCCCAACACACATTCCACAAGCAGCAACTAGCTGAAATATACGCATTGTCTCTCCTTTAAGTTTTAATAAGATAAAAAGTGGCACGAAATTCGCTTGTGCTTAGATAAACTCGCGTTTTTGCAAGTTTGATTTTGCAAGTATAACAAAAATATATTAGAATAACACAACTTTTTATCAACTTGCTTATGCAAAGCCCAAGTTTAGTAAGCACAACTGAAAGGGAGTATATGAGATTCTACACAATCCTAGCTTGTATCACATTTTGTGGGAGTTTAGTACAAGGTGCAAAAAAAGAAGTTATTCAAGATTTCCCACAAGATAAAAACCCCGAAGAAGTGCTAGAAGATGTCAAACAAACGCGTCAAGAGCTACTCTATAAAGTCGCAGGGATAAAAATCAAAAAGCCAAAGGACCCAAGAGAAGGATTCTATGGACTTGTTAGCGTTGGGGCTGCTTTTACCCCAAGTCTAGGGACAAGCAGTGTTTTAGGTGTGGAGGCAGGATATGATTTTATCTTTGGTAAAAGGCATTCTTTGCGGATTTTTGGCTTCTTTGACCGCACAAATTATGGCGGATTTGCCGACTTAGAGTTTGATAGCAGTAAGCCAAATGCAATGCAAATTTATCGCGGTGGATTTTCAGCAGAATATAGAATCTACGCAAATTCCTACATCGGCTTTCGCATTAGGCTTGGCTCACTAGGAGCGTTTAACTTCTCAAGGACGGATTCAGCCATTATCCCAACCCTTACTGCCGAGCGTAAAAAGTGGTTTTTCCCAACAATCGCTTTTGGACCTATTTTCACCTATGGCAGACATCACGAGCTTTTTGTAGGCTATGATTTGCTAGATTATGAAAAAGAACGCGGTATGAGTGTAAATTATCTCAAATATTCATATAAATTTTAAGGAGTTTTTATGCTTGATGTCAAACAATGCTACATTGATGCCAATGCCTTGTTAAAGGGGCATTTTCTCTTAAGCAGTGGGAATCATTCAGATCACTATCTGCAATCTGCCCGTGTGCTTGAAAATCCAAAAGTTGCTGAAAAACTAGCCAACGCTTTAGCCAAACAGATTCTAGAATCTCACATAGAAGTGGATTGTGTCTGCTCTCCGGCTCTTGGTGGGATTTTGGCTGGATATGAGCTTGCTAGGGCATTAGGCGTGAGATTTATTTTTACAGAGCGGGTAGAAGGGCAAATGCAACTAAGGCGGGGCTTTGAAGTGAAGCAGGGGGAAAAAGTGCTTGTGTGTGAAGATATTATCACAACAGGTGGTTCAGCGTTGGAATCTGCACAATGCGTGGAGTTCCAAGGGGCAAAAATAGTCGCCTTTGCAGGATTAGCTAATCGCGGATTCTGCAAACGCATAGGCTCAAATTTAGAGCGGAAAAAGGAAGCACGACTGCCTGAACATATACCGCTTTTTGCATTAGAAGATTTTGTGTTTAATATGTATGAGCCTAGCTCTTGTCCGCTTTGTCAAAATGGAGCAGATAAAGCTGTGAAGCCCGGTAGCCGTGGGAACTAATGGCAAAGCGTTGGCGTGAGATAAAGTCTCAAAAACACACTCCACAGATAGAATCTCAACCGCATTCACAATGGGTAAGCTTCAAAGATTTTCATCTCAAAAAGCAACTTCAACTAATGTATGCGAGTGAGCGGATTAAGGCGTTTATCACAGATATGTTTATGATAAATATGCCCCTTTTGTATCTCACAACCTATGTGTTTTTAGATGGTAAAAACGACTTCACACATAATCAAAGTGCGATTCTTGCTTGTGGTGTAGGCTATGGGCTTATTATTTCACTTTTTTTGGCTTTCACTTCGCAAACGCCCGGTTATCGCTATATGGGCTTAAAGCTTATGCAAAGGCGAGATTCTCATTCCAAGAAAGCTACTATACAAGAGCAGTCCACACAAGATTCAAATACTACCGATGAGACATTGACCGCTACAACGCTTCCGCCCTTTGTCAAAATTAGCCTTTTTAAATCTCTCGTGCGTTATGTGCTGTGGCTTGTTGGCACGACTTTCCTTGTGGGGCTACTCTTTGGGCTTATCCGCCGTGATGGACGGCTTTTGCACGATGTGCTTTGTGGGACTTACATTATCAAAGTCTAAATGTGTGCTTAAGGCATAAGATTTGTGCCGATAAACTCTCGCCCCAACTCCTTTACACACTCAAACACGCTAAAGCTCCCACTTGCTGGATCAAGCACTAAATCGCCCTTATTTGTGCAAGATTCTATTAAAGCCTTTTGCAATCCTTTGGGCTTTGAATGGGGGTGAGTTTTTAGCTCATCATTTGGAATCTTTTCACTCCACACATCGCGGATATTATGCAATCGCCAAGTATTTTTAGCCCTAACTGGTGCTTTTTGTAAAACAAGCAGATACTCGCTCTGTCGCCTTGTGCGATAGCCCATACCCATTTTGAGTTTATCCCAAGTGATGAGATCTACTACCTGCAAACTTGTTTGCTCTATCCACGCTTTTACCCCCTCGCATAGATGAAATTTATCAATCCACAGCATCAAATAACAGCTAGGCTTTAGCACTCTATCAATCTCGCATATAAAACTTTGAATCTGCCCTTCACTCATCTGCACAAGTGTGCTTCTGCCCTTTTGTCGCTCTCCTTCATTCCCGTAACGCATTTTATCAAGCACCCCACGATACTGCGGATCAAAAAAACACAAATCAACACTGCAAGATTCTAAACTCCCCATAAGCTCTAAGCCGTCAATGTTGAGTTTGGTGTTAAGAAGTTGAGTGTTAGTAAGTTTGGTATTTTTTTGAATCTTCACATATTGCCCTTACATTGCCTTTGACAAGAATTTTTGCCATTATAGCAAAAGATATACTTAAGATAATGCCAAGATTCAACACAAATGATTTTAAGACTATAAGTTTTCTCTAAAAAAGTTTTTTAAACGGGTGTAAATCTTTTCTTTGCGTTTTTCTATATCCTCTTTTAGCCAATCGCTTTTAGGATATTTAGCTAATTCTTGTGCTTCTAAAAATTTTGATGTAGCATATCTTTCTTTCTTGTTATCAAAGTAATCATTACTTGCCTGTATGTTTAGCTTTTTCTCAAGCCACATTTTATTGCCAATAGATTCTATAAATGGCTTTGCTTCATCTTTATCCCAACCTGTGTAGCTACTTCTCCACTGCGTAGTTTTGGGGAATATATGCTCTATCTCTGCTTTGATATTTAGCTCTTGATTGGGGTATTGCAAATAGAGATTCAAGCGCAAAAGAGATGGGATCAATCTATCTGCTTTAAAAAATTGTGCTTTAAAGGTGGCTTCATCTTGCAAAATCTCCTTGGTGTTAGTTTGGAAGTCAAGTTTGCCTGCTTCATACAAAGCAGTATAGGCGTTAAAGACAATGGGCTTAATCTCAGCTATACTAGGTTTATTGATAAATTTCACTAAAAAGTGCGCTATAACCTTAGCTAAAAACTCATCGTGCTTGTCAAAATAGTCCAGCCCCCTATCGCCACAATACATATAATACGCACTGTCAAGGTATTGCCAATAGTCATTAGGAAAATAATCAAGCACTTCATAGAGCTGCAGTGATTTTTGGGAGAATTTTTCATCATAGCCACACCAAAAATTACTCAATTGATTGATTTCAGTCATTACCTTATCGCTATCATTTGTCAAAATATCTTTATGCTTATTGGCAAAAAATTGCCTAAGTCCTATTTCACTTGTTTTGTCCTGTTCTCTTGCACGCACAATGTGCATATAATTTCTAAAGATGAAATTCATATCGCCATTATTATCGCTCTCTAGCTGTTTCCAATTTTTGGCAAAATCATTTTTGCTTTGCTTGTCCTTTTTGCTCCCATAAATAATGCCCTTAAAAATATCTGCATCACTAAGCGGCTTACCACGATTATTGAGTGTGTTAAAGATCCTTAGGGCATTATCTTGGCTGTCGCATTCAATGGGTAGCACAATGCAGGATTTAAGCAAGGTTATACATAAATCTGCCCACTGCGTTGGATACTCTATTGCAAACTTGCTAGATTCTAGGAGAAAATACAAGTAGTTTTTCTCATACGCTGTTTTTGCTTGCTTAATTTTTGCTTCTAATTCTTTAGGATCACTTGGGGCTACATATTCATTTTGTAAGATAGTATTAAGCACCGCGATGTCATCATCTGTGGCTACTTCACTCTGCAATCTAATGGCGTTATAATCAGCTTCACCGCTTTTATCATCAGTCTCCCATAGACAGGATTCTATCGACTCTACAAGTTTTTTTGTCTTATCGCTTTTATCCCTAAAGGCTTTGGTATGCAATGCTTTTAGCAGGAGCATTAGCGTGGTTGTTCTCTGCTGCCCATCAATGATATTTTGCTCTTTTTTGCCATTTTCTGTGTAGGTAACAATCGAGCCTAAAAAATACTTATCATCTTGCTGCTTATCGCTATCGCTGAAAAACTCCACAATATCCTGCCAAAGTTGTGTGCATTCATCTTCGCCCCAAGTGTAAGGGCGTTGATACATAGGGATTATGAAATTGCCCTTAGATAAATACTCTACAATGCTTTTTTCTTCGGTTTTCATTTGCGCCATTTTTGCTCCTTTATATGTGTTAGAAAGTGGATTCTAGCACAGATTGTTTTTTTTTGTAAAAAGGGTGTGAAAAATGGTGGTAAAGCAAGATTATGAGCAAAACAGTAGCACAATAAAGTGAAATATAGACAATTTCTATCAGCAATCACACAGAGATAGAAAATCAATATAACCGTTGCAAAAACTCTCTTAAGAGATTTCGCTTGTGAAATGCTTAGGCCAAAGACAGATGCCCAATAAATTCTACCAATCTACCCCACATACGCAGTTTTTTTATCAAGGTAACGCACAAGCACAGATAGGCTAAAGCACACGACAAAGTAAATACTCGCCACCACGCCAATCATCACAAGAATCTCTTCAAAGCTTGTAAGCTGCGCTAGAATAATCTTAGACTGATAGGTAAGCTCGGCGATTTGTAGCCCGGCAAGGAATGAAGTATCCTTAAATGTCGTAATAATCTGCGAAAGCAGTGAGGGAATGACTTTCCTAAAAGTTTGGGGCAAAATGATATAAAACAATGTAAAAAATTGACTAAATCCCTGTGAATACGCCGCCTCAAACTGCCCTTTTGGAATGGAGTTTAGCCCACCACGGATAATCTCCGCCATAACTGAACTTGTATAAAGCGAAAAGCCTATTGTCCCCCACACCGCAGGATCAGCCCTCCCAAAAAAGCTTGGCAAAACAAACACCGCTGTTAGCATCCATAAAAGCAAAGGGGTATTTCTAAAAGTCTCTATGTAGATAGCCGCTAGTGTGCGTGAGATTCTCCCGCCGTAGTTACGCGTGATAGCAAGAAATGTCCCAAGAATGATAGAAATCACACAAGTAGCCACCGCCACCATAAGCGTTAAATACAAACCATCAAGCAAAAAATGGAAGTTCGTCTCGTTAAATACATTTTCCATTCCAGATTCTCCTTAACGCTTAAGATGGGCATTTTTCAGCCTGTCTTCATAAAATTTTGCAAAATACGCCAACGGATAGCACACGATAAAATACAGCAATGCGGTAAAGAGATAAGCCGGAGCATAATTGCTCGTATCCCCAGCATAGCTATCCGCCACATACATAATCTCCCCACCCGCTACAATGAGTAGCACAGAAGTGTTTTTGATAAGATTCACCATTTGATTTGTGAGCGGTGGGAGAATAATCTTAATCGTCTGCGGCAGGATAATATAACGCATTTGCTGCGTATAGGTGAATCCTTGCGAAGCGGAAGCTTCAAACTGCCCTTTTGGGACAGAGAGAATCCCACTTCTCACCACTTCACTCACATACGCTCCGTGATATGCCCCAACACCCAAAACGCCAACGCTAAATACATCAAGGTGAATCCCAAGCGGAGGCAAAGCAAAATACAGGAAAAATATCTGTATCACAAGCGGTGTATTTTGAAAAATCTCAACATAAACGCGTGTGTAGGCTTTAAGAATCTTAAATCTGCTTGTCGCCATAACGCCACCGATTGTCCCAAAGATAAGTGCAATCAAAAGAGCCAAGCAACTCACCGATAAGGTATAGCCAAAGCCTGATAAAAACTCATCGGCGTGTGAAAGCATATCTGCAAACTTCCACAACGCAAATGGATTTGAGCTAGGATTTTCCTCATCATACAAACCAACAGATTCTAAGAATCCAAAAAGACTTTCACCTAAAGTCTCACTTCCTATCATTTCAGTCTCCAAGCCTACACTCTCCACTTTTTTATAGTCCCCACTTTTTAGCTAACTCATCAATTTGTGCTTTATTATCCTTCACAAATTTGTCAATAAATGTGGCAAACTCTTTGTCTTTCTTAGGGCTTACAATGCCGTATTCTTGCGGTTCAAAGCTATCTGGGAGAATCTCACTCTTATCATCAACATAACCCAAAAGGATAGATTTATCCACACCAAAGGCATCTACGCGTTTCGCATCAAGGGCTGCTTTGATACTTGGATAGTCTGGAAACTCGTTAAACTTTACATTCACGCCAAGCTTCTTAGCCGCTGCATCAATTGCCTTTTTAGAAGTCGCCGCTTGGGCTACACCGATAGTCGTATTTTTCATATCAGCGATAGATTTATACCCCTTTTCTTTCAGCACAAGTAAGCCCACAGCGTCCTTGTAGTATGCCTGTGAAAAGTTATAAGTGCGTTTGCGTTCTGGCGTGATTGTAAAGGTTGCAATCACCGCATCAATACTGCCATTATCAAGCAATGGTCCCCTAGTTTTGGCATTTACAGCTACGAGTTTAATCTTTTTCTCATCGCCCAAAATGCTTTTAGCCAAAAGTTTTGCCACATCAACTTCAAAGCCTTGAATCTCCTTTGTCTTTTGATCAAGCAAGGCAAAGCGTGGCACATCATTTTTCACACCCACAACAATTTCACCGCGTTTTTTAATATCTTCTAGCATTCCTGCATTTGCTTGTAGGGCAAAGACGCTTGATACAAGAAACAAACTCGCTACTTTCAACATTCCTTTAAAACCTAGTTTCATTACAACTCCTTTATTAAGTTTAGCCTAATGGCTCAAAATTTTTCCCAAAAATGTCCTTGCACGCTCTGTTTTTGGCGATACAAAGAAATCTTTAGGCACACTCTCTTCCACAATAGCACCATCTTCCATAAAGATGATTCTATCCGCTACCTCCTTGGCAAACCCCATCTCGTGCGTTACGACAACCATCGTCGTATTGCTTTGATGTGAGATTTCCCGCATAACATCTAAAACTTCTTGTATCGTTTCAGGATCAAGTGCGGAGGTTGGCTCATCAAAGAGAATATAAGGCTTTTGAGTGCAGAGACTTCTAGCGATCGCCACGCGTTGCTGCTGCCCTCCGCTAAGTGTGGCGGGATAGACTTTTGCCTTATCTTTTAAGCCAACGACTTCAAGGTATTTGTAGGCAATTTCTTGTGCTTCTTGTTTTGTTTTGCCTCGTAGTTTAATGGGTGCAAGGGTAAGGTTTTCAAGCACAGTTAAATGCGGATAAAGATTAAAATGCTGAAACACCATCGCACAATACTCGCGACATATCTTTGTCTTTGTCTTATGATTAAGCGGGATACCACCGACAATAACTTCGCCAGAGCTTACCTCTTCAAGCCCATTCATACAGCGGATAGTGGTGCTTTTACCACTGCCACTTGGTCCAATGATAACAAGCTTTTCGCCATCTTTAATTGTGAGATTAATATCTTTCAACACGTGGTGTTTGCCATAGTATTTATTGACATTTTTAAGTTCAATCACGATTATCCTTGTTTATTATGATTTTTGGGGAAACTGCAAAACTCTAGCACAAAATTACATAGAATTTGGAATAATGATGTAAAAAATGTGTATGACAAACAAAATATTGTTACAAATTTATACATATACTTCACAAAAATTCTAGCAATTTGTTACTTTATGTTACTTTTATTTTGCAACAAGATTCTTTTTTATCAAACACCAGATGACAGCTATTCTATGGCTACCTTTCAGCATATATTTCATTACTACAAATCAACAATATATAAACCCTACTCCCACTCAATAGTCCCTGGGGGTTTTGAGGTGATGTCATAGACTACGCGGTTAATCCCTGCTACTTCGTTGATTATGCGATTTGAGACAGATTCTAAAAATGCGTGGGGTAAGTGTGAGAAACTCGCTGTCATTCCGTCCATCGCTTCTACTGCTCTCACACATATCGTATTATCATAAGTGCGGTTATCGCCCATTACGCCCACACTTCGCACATTGAGTAACACGCAAAATGCCTGCCACACGCTATCATACAAGCCCCATTTATGTAGCTCTTCTATGAATATAGAATCCGCTTCTTTTAATAGCTCTAAATCCGCCGCATTCACCTCGCCCATAATGCGTATGGCAAGTCCGGGTCCGGGGAAAGGGTGTCGCATAAGCATAGATTCTGGCATTCCTAATTCTCTGCCTAACGCCCTCACCTCATCTTTAAACAGCTCTCGCAAAGGCTCGATTAACTCAAACTTCATCCATTCAGGCAGTCCGCCGACATTATGGTGGCTTTTTATCGTCTTACTTGGTCCCTTCACACTCACAGATTCAATCACATCTGGGTAGAGTGTGCCTTGTGCTAGGAATTTTATCTCGCCTTTTGTGTTGTGCTTTTTGGCTTCTTTTTCAAAAACTTCTATAAAGGTTTCGCCGATGATTTTTCGCTTCTTTTCCGGGTCAGTTACGCCCTTTAATCGCCCTAAAAATAGCTCTTTTGCGTCTGCTACAATCAAAGGCACTTTTAGATTCTCTCTAAACATTGCTTCTACTGTTTCTCTCTCGCCCTTTCTTAAAAGCCCGGTATCGACAAAAACAGGGATTAAATTCTCACCTATGGCACGATATAAAAGCGTTGCTACTACGCTAGAATCTACTCCACCACTCACAGCACACAACACTTTCTGCGTTGGCTTTTGCGTGCTTTTAAGGGAGTTTGATTTTGTAGCTTCGTCATTTATGTTTAATAAACTCCTTGCTTCAAAATCTGCACAACCCTTAAAATCATCACAAAATCCTTCCGCATTAAAATCCAGCCCTTTTTCTTGTGAATTTTCTTGCGTTGGCTTAGAATCCACTTTTTTAGAATCCCCAAGCACTTTTTCACGCAGTTTTATAATCTCGCTTTCAGCAAAATTCCGCATATTCCAGCTTGTATCTGCCCCACAAATTCCCACAGCAAAATTTTTCAAAATCTCCCCACCGCATTCACTATGTACCACTTCTGGGTGAAATTGCAAAGCATATACTTGTCGTTTAAAATCAGCAATGGCACAATAATGCGTATTTCCACTTTTAGCTAACTCCACAAATCCACTAGGCAGAGACTCTACCTTATCAGCGTGGCTCATCCACACGATAGAATCTTGCTTCACGCCCTTAAATAGCCCAAAATCCACACTAGATTCTGCGATTTCTAGCACCGCCTTGCCAAACTCCTGTGCTTCTGCCCTAACAACACTTCCGCCAAAAAAATGCGCAATATATTGCATACCATAGCAGATTCCAAGCACGGGGATTCCAAGCTCAAATACCCTAGAATCCGGCTTATACGCCCCCTCTTCATACACGCTCGCAGGTCCCCCGCTCAAAATTATGCCCTTAGGATTTTTTGCTTTTATAGAATCTAGCTTTTCAAAGTAGGGGACTATCTCGGTATAAACGCCATACTCACGCAATCTTCTAGCAATAAGCTGTGTGTATTGTGAGCCAAAATCAAGCACTAAAATTTCAACAAAATGAGAATCTAATCGCATAAAAACGCCTTGTAAATGTAAGATAAAAAGATTTGACATTGTAGCAAAAGAAGTTTAGAAAGAAGTTAGTTAAGAAAATTTCGCCAAAAGCCCCAACGCATTAAAGCAAATGGGGCTAAAGCTAGATTCTAAATGAAGTAGAATCTAAAAATTAAAACCAAGGCATAGAATCAGTTGCAGTGCGTTTGCGGATATTTTTCATTTGATAGAATCCAATAATCCACAACACAACAGCCGCAACAAGAAGTAACCAGCCGATAAAAATAAGTGTTGTCAAGCTTCCAAGAATATTTGCATAGAAAGCCCAAAGCAAGAACTTCTGCTCGGTAACAAAAGCTAATTCTCTAAAAAATAAGAGATTATATACAAGTGCCGCAATACTACCAACAATAAGCAATATCACCGCTACAACAAGCCCAAATCCACCAGCCGAGCTATACCCAGCCATACCCCCAAGTAACGCAGTTCCACCAAAAATCATAGCCAAAATAAGTGCCACCACCACAATCGCGATAGAGAGAATAAAGTTTTTAAACAAAGTTGGGCTTTCACTTGCGCGTTTTGTCCCAAGCACAGCCAACACAAAGACCACAAACCCAGCAATGAGTAAAATACCCCCAATCACCCAGCCTATAAATGGGATTAAAGAGATAAAACTTCCTCCAAAATAAAGCCCAATGCTAAGTAAAAACTTAAAGCGAATGCTTTGTGTGTCATTTGCCATAAGCTGCCCTTGAATATTTGCCATATTAATGCTACCACCTGTGATGAAAATATTTTTTGCCATATTCTCACTCACTTCAAAATCCACCTCACAACCCGTGAGATTTTCCATACTTCTACCCTCTAGATTTGATACATCACTTGCTTCAAAAGTGTAGCGATTGCCATCTTCACCGCTGATTAAATTTGGTGCTAAAACTTTACCTTTCATAGTTGCCCTTTTTCTTAAAATAAAGCTAGAATTGTAGTATTTTAAGATTAATTTAAACTTAAAATTACATTAAGATTCTATGCAGACCTGCATACATCACAAGTCCGCAAAGCCCCATACACAGCATAAAAGGCACAACAAGCATTGCCACTAGCATATACCGCCAAAAGCTAATATAAATGCCATATCGTTTAAGACTAAAAAGCCAAAGCAGTGTGGCAAGTGAGCCAATGGGAGTAATCTTTGCCCCGACATTACAGCCGAGCAGATGAGCGTAAATTAGCAACTCCCTAGAGCTAGAATCTAGCCCCACAAAGTCGCCTAAAGCAAGATTGCCAAGCATAACCATAGGCAGATTATTAATAAGGCTTGAGCCAAGTGAGCTAATCGCACCAACGCTAAAGATTTGTGTGAGAGTGTGTGTAGAAAAACTATCGCTTAGGGAATCATCAAGGAAAAACGCAAAAATATCACGCATAAAAGGGCTTGTAGAATGCAGTCCAAACACCACGATAAAAAGCCCTAAAGAAAATACCACAATCCCAAAGGGCGAAGCCTTAAGGCAGGGCAGAATCTCAATCCTTTTATACGCAAGAATAAGGCTAAGAGCCGCGCATAAAAGCGTGAAAGAAGAAAGTGGGAGAGAAAAAGCATTTGCTATAAAAATCCCGCATAAAAGCAAGAAAAGCAGGGCAAAACAGATAATAATCACGCTTTTTTGGGGCATTATGCTAGATTCTACAATATGAGATTCTGCATTTGGAATCTTAACCCCTAAGATTCTAGGCAATCTCTTACGCACAAGGATAAAAAAGCAAAGACTAGCAATGATGATAAAAATTTGTGGCAGTGCCATCACCTTGCTAAAATCTAGGGCATTAAGATTAAAAAAATGCAAGGCAATGATATTTGTGAGATTTGAAATCACAAAGGTGTTTGAAGCAAAATCACTTACACAACTCACAATAAGCAGGAAAATCACAAGTGGGGTTAGAATCTGTGCTGAATTTTTAGAATCTAGCTTAGATTCCATATCTTTAGAATCTAGCTTGCCAAAAAGGGCGATGATGAGTGGTGTTAGGATTAAAATCGCACCATCATTAGCAAAAAATGCCCCCAAAAATCCCCCAAAAAGCACGATAAACACATAAAATTTAAAGCTAGAAATGCCCCCACACTCCCCCTTTTCACTTAAAAATCTTAGAATCTTATAGGCTAAAAAGTCAAAAAATAGTAGCTTTTCAAGCACAATGCAAAAGATGATGAGACCAACAAGTGTGAGTGTGCTATCCCATACCATATTCCACACAAATGCTATATCAGCAAAACCTACAACCCCAAATCCCAAGCAAAGCAACGCCCCAAGAGAGCTATACACCCACAAAGGCAACCTAAAAGGACGGATATAAATGCAAAGCAAAGTCAGTATAAAAATGAGAAACGCCACAGATTCTACTTTTTTGCGTGGGATAGCTAAGGGAGCTTCAAAGCATTAATCCTAGCTAAGTTTTATTACACAAGCTTTAACCATAAACTTTAACAATGTATAATGAGCTTCCACACGAAGCCACATAAAAGTTTGGGGGAAGTGAATGAAAAAATATCTTTTATTACTATTATGCTGTTTTTCTCTTCACGCAGGGGAGTTTGGGGAAAAAAGCAAGATGAGCCTTGGCGTGTATGCCAACACTGGGGCGAGTATGGGCGGCGGGCTGGAGCTTGGATTCTCACTCTTTCAAGGCTCACTTTTAAGCTTACGCAATAGCATTTCACTTGAATCTAAAGCTTCAAAGCTCTTTAATGATGAACGCTTTGATTCACAAATTTTTGGAATCTATGACAAACTCAGCCTTGGCATTCTTTCAGGCAGCACAATCGCTTCAAGTATTGGCTTTGAATACTTCCGCCCTTATCTTTATCTCAGTGGCGGTTATGGTCTGCTTAGCACAAAAGAAAACCTTGCTAAAACGCCACAATATTGGGAAGTGAGTGCGGGAATGGGACACGAGTTTATCTCACATTTTGGGCATACTTTATTTTTTGAGCTTGGCGGAGGGGTAGGCAAACTCACCACAAACCCCACAACTCTTAGTCAAAATGCCCCACTAGGCGGAATGGTAAAAGTCCTACTTGGATATAGATACTACTTTTAAAGGAAAGAATATGAAAGATAAAATCTCTATGCCACCACTCAATCCACAAGAAGAAGCCGTGATTTTACACAAAGGCACAGAAGCCCCCGGAAGCGGAATCTATACAGATAATTTTGACAATGGCATCTATCTCTGCCGTCAATGTGGCACACCACTTTATGAATCTAGCTCTAAATTCCCCACACACTGCGGATGGGCGAGCTTTGACTCACATATACAAGATTCAGTGAGTGAGCTGCCAGATAGCGATGGAATCCGCACAGAGATTGTCTGCTCATCGTGTGGCGGACATTTAGGGCATATTTTTTATGGAGAAGGATTTACACCTAAAAACACGCGACATTGTGTCAATTCCCTATCTTTACACTTTGTAAAGTCTTAGAAAAATTCAGCTTTGGGTATCCATAGCAGTGATTTAGTAAAATTTAGGGTAACCGCAGACTTTATGTCTAGCTCCACCCTAAATTTTACTAAAAGCCCAACTAGCAACACTCAAAGTGGCAAAGCACGACTTTGCCACCATAAACATCAATGGTGGCGATTCACAAAGTGAAACGCCTACTTTGAAAGCGTTGTAGGGGTGGGGGATTTTTAAGGGGGAGGGAGCGACTTCGCAATTTAAGCCCCTCCCCCTTAAAGAAAAAAAGTTAATACAATTTTTTTACCGCTTAAACCTTGACTTGTAGATTCGGCTTTATTCCACATCGTAGCAATTCTATGTGAGCAGAACTCTATGAAATAAGACTGACAAGCAAAGCCTACTAAGCAGAATCTACCAACCCATAAGGGCTTTTGTATGCTCTTGCAGTTTATGGAGATAATCCTGCGGAGTGAGCTTAGATTCTTTAGATAATTCAGTGATAAACCGCACAAAATAGCTTCCAGCCACAATAATCTCAACCTTATCTTTTAGCATTTCAACCTGCTCATTACTATTTATCCCAAAGCCTAATGCTAAAGGCTTTTTGCAGAATCTGCGTATAAACTTAAGCCACTCTAAAAGTGTAGAATCTATATGTGTTTTTGCTCCCGTAGTCCCAGAGCGAGAGACAACATAGACAATCTCATCACTTGCTTTTGCAATTTTCTTAATCCGTGAAGCCTTTGTTTTGGGGGCAATAAGCGAGATGATGTTAAGCTCATATTTTTTAGCCAAAATGCGGAGTTTTTCATCAGATTCTAAAGGCAAATCAGGGACTATCATACCCCACGCGCCACATTCTTTTACTTCTTTGATAAACTTTTCAATACCATAGCGAAAAATCAAATTTGCATAAGTCATCACAATAAGACGCGTTTGTTTATCTTTGCTCTGCGTATGGGCTAGGCGTGAAGAGAGCGATTGAAGCAAGGAAAAGCCTTGTGTAACTTTAAAACCTTGAGCTATGCTTTTATCACACGCTTCTTCAATCACCACACCATCGGCATTTGGGTCAGAAAATGGAAACTGCACTTCAAGGTAGCTTGCCCCAGCGTGGGCAATCCCAAGTGCGGCATACATACTTAGCTCCAAGGTAGGATACCCAGCGATAATATGCCCCATAAGCTGAGTCTGCTTATTTTTACTCATAATGTCCTCCAAAAATGGATAAAAAGTAAAGAAAAAGGCGATTGTATCTCATTTTTTTTGAAAATGTCTTAAGTTTAAAGTGAAGCTAATGCCTTTTTACTTACAATCAAGGTTATTTTTTATAGTAAAGGGAAAATATGGCAAAAGTTTTTACAGAATCTAAAAATGGTTATTTTGGTGAAGCAAAAGGTGGCAAACACGCTTTTGGCGGACAATATGTCCCAGAGATTTTGCTTCCGGCACTCAAAGAGTTGGAGAAAGCTTATCACGGCGTGTTTCTTAGTAAAGGGTATAAAAAGGAGCTAAAAAGTCTGTTAAAGCACTTTGTAGGACGACCCACACCGCTTATT
This sequence comes from Helicobacter magdeburgensis, assembly GCF_000765825.2. Classification (GTDB taxonomy): domain Bacteria; phylum Campylobacterota; class Campylobacteria; order Campylobacterales; family Helicobacteraceae; genus Helicobacter_C; species Helicobacter_C magdeburgensis. The sequence continues at coordinate 4,627 of NZ_JRPE02000018.1, read as the reverse complement.
TATGCTAAAAATGCCTCTAAGATTCTAAATAACGAGATTTATCTTAAGTTTGAAGGCTTGGCAAACACAGGCGCACACAAGATTAATAACGCCCTAGGGCAAGTGCTTTTAGCAAAATATATGGGGAAAAAGCGCGTGATTGCTGAAACCGGTGCAGGACAGCACGGCTTAGCAACGGCGGCGGCTTGTGCGAAGCTTGGATTGAAATGTGAAATCTTTATGGGGGAGATTGACATCGCAAGACAGCGTCCAAATGTCTTTAATATGGAGCTTTTTGGAGCAAAAGTGCAGAGTGTCAGCAGCGGGAGCAAAACACTTAAAGATGCGGTGAATGAAGCATTGCGAGAGTGGAGTAAAAGAAGTGAAGATAGTTTTTATGTGCTAGGCAGTGCGCTTGGTCCTTATCCTTACCCTGATCTTGTGCGGGATTTACAAAGCGTGATTAGCAAAGAGCTAAAAAAGCAGACAAAGGCTTATTTTAGCGGGCTGCCTGATATTATGATAGCCTGTGTTGGTGGCGGAAGCAATGCTATGGGCTTTTTTGCACATTATTTGAAAGAAAATGTCAAGCTTATAGGCGTTGAAGCTGGGGGCAAAGGGAATGGCATTGGCGAAAATGCCATTAGGATTAATGCCATAAATGCAAGTGAAGGTATAGCCCAAGGCTACAAAAGCCTATTTTTGCAAGATGAAGACGGACAGCTTAGTCATACGCATTCTATTTCTGCGGGGCTTGATTATGCTGGAATTGGACCGCAACTCGCACATTTATATGAAGTCAATCGTTTGCATTTTACTTCTGCCACAGATGATGAAGCACTAGAAGCATTGGCATTTTTTGCTAAGAATGAGGGCATTATCCCCGCATTAGAATCTAGCCACGCCCTTGCTGCATTGCTTAAGGTATGCAAAGAGAATAAAGGCAAAAAAATCATTGCAAATGTGTCGGGCAGGGGTGATAAGGATATTTTTATCACAGCAAAAGCCCTGACACCAACGCAATGGAAGAGCTTTTTAAAAGATGAGATAAAGCGGATTGAGAGTTGAAACTTAAGTTTATTTGGGGATTATCTTAGATTCAAAGCTAGATTACAATCTTAGTGTTTTATGCTATGGGTGTAGGAGCCGCTAGAGCAACAGCAAGTAAGAGTGCTACTTCACTTCTAGATTCTGTAGGAAGGGCAGGAGTAGCACCAACACCAAGTGCAGGAGTTATAAATGCTCCTTATGTTGGTGGATATAACTTTACATCAAAAATGGCTATGCAATATAATGCAATGTCAAATCAAGGAAAAGCAATGTTTAGGAGAGAGCTTGGTAATATGTCTCCAAATAGGCTGACACAATTTGAAAGATTCTTAAAGGGAGAAGCTCAAACACAAGGTGATGGCTATAAATATCGTGGTAAAGGATTGATACATTTGACATTTAAAGAACATTATGAGAGAGCAAGTATTTATGCCAAAAAGCAAGGCTGGATAAATACAGATAATTACTTTGTAAATAATCCTGATAGTATCACTAATAATGGAAAATATGCCTTACTTAGTGCGGTATGGTTTTGGAATAGTCAGATAAATAAGAGTAGGAATGTTAATTTCAGGAACAAATATTGCTATGAAATAGCAGACATCAAAGCAGGTACAGATAACGAAAGAGTAAGTGCTATAACTTATATTGTTAATCAAAGAACAGATAGTTATGAAAAAAGAATAAAAGCATACAATAGATTAAAAAATCATAATATCTTTAAGGATTTCACTTAATGAATGCTGTAAAAACCCTCTTAATATTACTCGGCACTTATTTATGCTGTATTAATTTCTCTTTTGCTCTTGATTTGGCATTAGTCAAGGAAAATTTACTCAATAAAACAAAAGAAATCTCTGAACTTAACATTGAAACAGAAGATGTTGTGGTTGAAAATAAAATGTTTAATAACCAATCCTATGTATTTATAATTGCTAATATATCTGGCTATACTGATAGAACAATAGTGGGTGCTTCCTTTAGCTGTATAAATATTTTACATTCAGATAAAGTCATCTTTGCTTTTTGTAGTAATGGATATATGCAAATACAGACTAAGGGTGATTTTTGGACTTTGGAAAACAAATCCAATGAGTTTGGATATGAAGAATCGTATCGCAATGAAAGTTATTACACATTTAGACTTATAAACGATATATTTTATCTACATCAATATAGCCAAAAATATTTCTACTATGATAGATTTTGTGGTAGATTTGATGACCGATTGATTAGCTTTGATATTTTTTACCGCCAACCACGAGATGACCCAAAGAAAGAGAAGCTTATCCCTTTAGATTCTATAAATGATGAGTTATTTTCAAAATTAACAGAATTATGCTATAAAGCGGGACATTGTAAAGAAGTCGATTGGGAAGTCGTGAATGAAAGAAAACTAAAAGATTTTAGTGAATCTTGCGAATGAAAGATTTTAGACAAATAACCAAAAAAGTCAATGGCGGTACAAATGGCTTAGATAAGAGAACCAAACAACATACAAGAATCAAAAATGCAAATATTTTTGAGGATTTTTAACAAAGGAATTAATGATGAACAAGTTGGCATTAATATGTTTAATGATAACTGCAATATTTGCTGATGTAAAAAGCACAAAAGAATGGTTGAGCAAAAATCCTTTTGATAAAATCGCCTCACTAGATAAAATAGCAATAGCAAGTGATACCATAATATATCAATGGGAGGACGAACCATTGCCGAGCTTTGATTGTGATAAAGATACCAATACCGCAGAAACTTTGATTTGCTTTGGTCGTTGGCGATATAATGCAGTCTTGGATAACTTTTATGCGAGTTACTATTATGTCATAATGCAAAATATTTCAGACGATAGAAAGACAGAAATTAAAAAAATAGCAAAAGAAATGATAAAAAAAAGAAACAATGAGGTAGAACAGACAGATAAGGAAATACAGGAACACAACAATGAAATATATACTGATGAGGAACAAGTGAGTAAGAGAAGTGGGCTACAATTAAGTTGGGAAGAATCGATAGGCGACATAATATCAGAACACTATAAATCAGCAATAATGGAATTTACACGCTTTATTTTACAATATGACCCACATCTTTTTACACAGATATTTCATACACATACAGAGGAATATAAAGCAATTTTTCAAGATAAAGAAGCGGAATATTATTATGTTTTAGGTGCGTTATATCTTGACAATCTAATCGATGAAACAGGCAAATTGATTGTAAAGGTGGATTCTAAGTGATGAGACAAGGTAATGGCTATAACTTTAGAGGTAGAGGAGTAATACAGCTTACAGGGAGGAGCAACTACACAAGATTCCAATCCTACTATAACAAGCATTATCCAAACGATACCAAAGACTTCCTAAACAATGAGGAACATAGAAAAGCATTGCTTGATAATGGCAAGATAGCTTTGCTTAGTGCGGTGTGGTTTTGGAATCACACAGAGTGTTATAAGATTGCAGATAAACAAACTAGCAATAATGCCAATGAAATAGTCAAGCAAATAACCAAAAAAGTCAATGGTGGCTATAATGGTTTAGATGAAAGACAAAAAGCCTTTAAAAGAATACGCTTTGGAAGTAGCAATACTGCCAATATAAGCAATGGAATCTTTAGGGATTTTTAAGGAGGCACTATGAGAAATATTATCCTTGTGTCAATACTGATGACATACATATGTAGTGGTGCTGACTTTTCTAGGTATTGCGATAATGTAGATAATGAATGCGTAAGACCAAGCTTTGATTGCAATACGGCAACTAACAGGGTGGAATCATTTATGTGTGAGCAAGAATATAATGCCTATTCTGATAATTTCTTTATGAGTTATTATACTCTGATAATGCAAAATATAAGGGATAGCGATAAGCCAAAAGTTCAAGCAATAATACAACAAACTATGGATAACAGAAATAAAATAGGGCTAGTGATACAATCCATTGATAAATATATTAGTGAGATTGAGAAACAGGCTGATAATGGCGATGAGGAAGCAAATAATATATTAAATGTTTATGGCAGGGGCTTGGAAGACCCATATTTGGGGATATTGTATGACATAGAACAAGTATATATGCAAGGAACACTAGAATTAACACAATATTTATTAGATAATAATAATGAACTATTTATGCGAATTTTTATAAATAAAAAGAAATATAACGATCTCTTTAATCGTGAGCAAGATGAATTGCTCACAGAAAGAGAAAAAGAAAGAAATGGAACATTAATAGATGGGGAAAAATTTATAATCCTACTTACTGCCCTCTACCAAGACAACCTAATCGACAAAACAGGCAGATTAATTGTAAAGGTGGATTCTAAGTGATCAAAAATGGATCTTCTAATTACTACACAAACTGCTGCTACTTCCACTCCTACTTCTGCTACTACTTCTTTATTGCATACTCATACTGCATTCCTTAGAGTAGCCTACCCTATTGCAAGTAATAGCAGTGGTTTTTTTGCATTACCTAGAGTAGGAGATGAAGTTATAATCTCTTTCTTAGATAATGATATAGATAAGCCATTTATATCTGGAAGTTTATATAATACAACTAATCCTAGCCTAATACATAATCCCCTAGATTCC
>NZ_JRPE02000056.1 GCF_000765825.2 Helicobacter magdeburgensis | reverse complement strand
TTGTATTTTCCGCATTACCAACCGCAGCACCTGCATCTTTTAATGCTTGTGCCATTATCCCACTTGTTGCTTCACTCCCAAGATTGAGACCACCATTGCTATGTCTCGCTCCTAATGCAACTTTTGCTCCGTGTGATACTGCCTGAGTCAATGCTTTCTCTGCCGCATCTCCAGCATTTGCTGATATGATGTTTTCCTCGCTCCCAGCAGCTTGAATAGATTTGGCGTGTCCCCTTAACGCTATAGCATTACTCACTCTCCCCATAGATTCTGCTATCTTTATGTTGCCACCATTTGTTTCCGAATCATAAGCCTGAGCACTTCCTTTTTGTTGGCTAAGGCTTTGGTGTGCGTTCATATATGCTGTTTTACTATAGCTATCTTGGAAAGCTTGTCCAGTGCCGTGCACAGCTCTTAGTGCGTTACCCTGTGCTATCTGC
>NZ_JRPE02000017.1 GCF_000765825.2 Helicobacter magdeburgensis | reverse complement strand
TAATATTGCAACCAGCAAGGTTGAAACAGGAATACAACAGGAAAATTATTTATAGATATTTGTAACTATTTATAGTTTTTTATAGGTTTGTAGGAACGGCGTAATAGATTTTGGCAAGGGCGTTTTCAAAAAAGGAAAAGATATTTATAATAGTATTACAAGCGATAATTCAGAAGATAAAAAATCTTTTGATATTGATATAAAAAAAGAGATTAAAGATATTAAGGAAGTTTTTTCTTCAAATAAAGTTACCCAACAAAATGCTCAAAATGAAAACAAATCATTATTGGTAGATACTGCTAAAATTGGTAAATCTGCTTATGATGTTTATAAAGCGTTTGCAGAAAATTCCAAAGCGGATAAAAATCAACTTGAAACATTTGATGACAAATTGGCTATGGTTGAGGAAAGTTTGCAACAAAATGGGCTTGAAAATCAGGCAGAAGAAGTTTCAAAAATAAGAAAAATGATGAAAAATTAAATAATATTTAAAAAGTGCAATTTTGCACTTTTTAAGCAAAAATTAAAACTTTCAAAAAAGCTTTTTGTTATATTTATGGATTAAATATTAGTTGAAAGGTTTTTTATGGGAGTAGGTGGAGCTTTAAGTAAAGGTGCAAGTGCAATAGGTAATAGTGTAGCGAATGCTGGTAAAAGTGCTTTTAAAAATGCAAAAGATATTTATAAAACTTTTGGAAATCAATGTGAAGAAGTTTCTGATAATTTAAGAAAAAATAGAGGGCAAATTAACTCCGATGACGCTCTAGCTGACCGAGCATTGTTTGCTTTTTTGGCTGATTTTCTTGAAGATTTTAGAAAAAATATTCAAAAGAATAATAATTTTAATGAGCTTGTAGAAGAACTTAAAGAAAATGACAAACTCACAAAAGAAAGACTTAGTAAAATCTTAGAAATGGAGCTTGTCAATAATGAAAACCTCACTAATGATAAAAAAATAGGAATACAGAAAACATTGGGAAATGAGCTTGGCAAAGAAGTTGCAGTAGAATTGTTAGCAAGTAAAATTAAAAAAATTAATGATTATAAGAAAGAGGCTAAAAATTTTGGTTTAAGTGATGAAGATATTGAAAAGAAAATATCTTTAGATTCTGATTTTAATATTTCTAGCAAAGATATTCAAAATATGACGGCTGGAAAATTTGAAAGTGCTATTAATAGAAGTGGTGATGTTGCTTTAAATTTTGTAACAGGTGCAGATTCCAAAGATATTGAATTGGGCGGAAAAGTTATGGAAGATATTGGTAAAAAGCAAAATGCTAAATAGAACAATTCTCTTTTTTTTTCTTTTGCCATTATATCTTTTTGCAGAATATTCTCCGCAAAGTATAGCTTATGAATTGAAATCTGCGAGTGTTAGACACGATATTGATATGCGTGTGTTATACACTTTAGCAAAAATTGAAAGTCAGTTTAATCCACTCGTGATTTCTTTTATCAGTAAAGATAAAAATTATTCATTTAATAATTTAGATAAAAAGGTTCGTAAGTATAAAAATTCTTATATTATCAATTTCTTTGGAGATGAAGAAGATTTAAAAAATGCTTTAAAAGTTTTAATGAATAAAAAATTAAAAGTAGATGTGGGGTTAATGCAAATTAATTCTGTTAATTTTAATTCAGATGAAATTGATAAGATTTTTAAACTTGAATACAATATTGATAAATCAAGCAAAATTCTTAAACAATGTATAAATATAAAGAAACAACTTAAAGATTCTATTGAATGTTATAACAAAGGAATAAAAAAACCTGTTGAATATAGTTATTTTAATCGTTTTAAAACAAATTTCAATAAGGATTTTGCTTATGAGTGAACAAGAATTTTGTAAAGTATTAGAGGAGCTTCAAAAAATTTGGTGCAAAACATTTGGACTTAAAAGTTTTAATGAAGATTTTATTCCTACTTTGAAGAAAGAGATTAAAGAATATTTGGGAAATGATATTTCTTTAAAAATAGGTAGTTTATTAAAAATTATACAGAAAAATAGATTGGATATTATTGATAAAATTAAACCTACACTAGAAGAACCAAATATTGTTTTAGATGATAGTCAAGGTATTTTATTTATCAAGGAATTTATAGACAAAGATAAGAATCGTTATTTTATGAGTGTGGCAAAAAATTACAATGGAGAATGGATTTGTGCTAGTCATACAAAACGAAGTTTGAATAATATTCAAAATAAAATAAAAATATCAAAAATAATTTATGATAAGGGATTTGAACGCAGTGAAGTTGCTGGCGTGTCTGATATATTAGAATCGGGCGGGGAAGTCTCTAAGCCCTCTGACTTGCAGATTAAATACACCGCTAACCAAGACTTTGGCACAAATCCTAATACCATTATACCACAATCTCCCAACAATGATGAAGAAACATATATGATTCCTAATCAAAATACTTCTAATACACATTTTATTACACAAGATTCCACTTCTAATCTTTCATTAGAAGAACAAATATCTCTAGCAAAAGAAAATCAAAAAACACTCAATTCTATGCCAAAAGCAAGTGATATAGACAAAGATAACACACAAGAAAGCACACAAACACAAGATACTACACAAAGAGTGGAAACTCAATCTCAAAACTTAACATTAAGAAGAAAATGATGAATTTGGCGTTAATGACATTGATTGGTGCAGGTTCTTTTGCACTTTATCAAGGTTCAAAAAAACAAGATAATCAAGGTAATTATTTTTTAGAAAAAATTGCAAGACCATTTTATAATTTGTTTGTTGAATATCATTCAAATAGTCTTTTTCAAATAGATTACATTAAAGAAGACCATATTATTTGCAACACTATGAACAATAAAGTCTTTGGTATAGAAATTTTAGGAAGTGAGAATATACAGAATTTTTTACCAAAAGAAGCAATAGATTCTATTATTAGAGATAATAAAGATAATGATGACGCATTTTTTTATTATGTTTTTCATAAACAAGGCAAGTTTCAAAGACAATATATTTTTACTCACAATAAAGTGATAGCTAAAACATTTGGAGATTATTTTAATGTTCCTTTATTGAGTGGATTAGAAATTACAAATGTTTTATACAATCAATTGTTACAAAATAATTTTTTTGTTGAAAACAAACAAATAAAACAAAGTTTAGAAATCAGGAAAGATACATTAGAGCAAGAGCCTGAATTTGTAAGTTTTAAACGACTTGCTAAACAGGCTATTGCAAAATGTTATAAAGAAGTAGATATTTATCAAGCTTTTAAACACTTAGAAATGAGTGAAAGTAATATACAACAGCTTTTTAAATTAAAATTTGATGGTTCTATTTGGTTTTTTATAGATATTGCAACAAAACATATTCAAAACCATATTTCTAGACTTCTTAATTATGCAAAAATGGTTGGCGATAAAAAACCCTTTATGGAATTACAACAAGCATATAATGCTAAAGAATGTGATTTAGCTATTATTAATGCTATTGCATATCTTAAAGACTATGATGATGAAATCATAGGAAATCTTGGCAGTTCTTTAAAGACAAGTTTTATAAGCAAAGAGCTTTTAAGAAATCATCATTTGCAAAAAAATTTTATAAAATTTAGAGATTCTGAATTTGATTTTTTAGTCAAAAGTGATTATTTACATAATTTTATAGCAAGTATTCACAAAAGAAGCGTGAAAAAGCCTGATATTTATGGTATTGACAAAAATGGTGCTTTTATCAATTACAGCTTTTCTGCCGAGAATGATAACCCACATTTATGTCTTATAGCCAAGCCTGGAAGTGGTAAATCTGTATCAAAACAAAAAATTATGGCTCAAATGATAGGGCTTGATTTTAGCAATGGAGAATGCTCTCATCTTGGTAAAGAGCCTGGACAAACTCGTATTAGAAGTTATGATATTGGTTTTAGTGATGAAAAATTCATCAATTTATTAAAAAACAATCCTCACAATAAAGTAGCTCACATAGAATCTGATTTTTATTCTTTTGCTTACAATATTGTAAATTTGCCTGACCCTGAAAAAAATGCGGATATATTTGAAGCGGATATGCAATTTAATATAGACTTGGCAAGTGTAATTTTAGAAACTCAAAACGCTCAACCTTTAACAATCAATGAAACTGCGTATTTTAAAGAAATTCTTAGAAAAGTGTATAGAACAAAAGAATATCAAAGATATAGAGTAAGAGACCTTGAAAATAAAAATAAAGAAGCTCATCAAAAGCTTTTAGAGCTTGGTTATGAAAATACTACTTTCTTGGCAGACATAAAAGAAGAAGAATTTTCTTATTTACAAGTGCCAAAATTAATTGATATTGTTAAATTTGCTAGAAAGCAAGGACAAAATATGCAATTAAAAGAAAGTGATAGAATGGATTATATAGAACTTGCTAGAAAATTGGACGCTATTGAAAAATTAGATATTTTTAGCGAATTTGATAAAATCAATATAGATGATGTTGATGTGCTTTCAATGGATTTGAATAATTTTAAAGAAAGCTCATTATTTACGCCTATTTTCCTTTCTATTTTTCAAAAAGTATATTTAAAGGACAGAGAATATGCTCTTGCTTGTAAAAGAGCAAATCGTCCTGCTCCAAAATTGTTCTATGCCATAGAAGAGGCAAAAAATTACTTCGTTGTGCCTTACTTTACAAGAATGCTAGAAAAAGTGGCATTGGAAGCTAGAAAGTATAATGTCCATTTATGTTTTGTAGTTCAAAATGCAGAGCATATTCCACTTGGTATTCTTAAAAATCTTGATACTCGTATATTCTTGCTCCGTCCTGATAAAAAATTAGAAGTTATTAATGAAGCTAAAAATAGCTTGGAAATTCCAAAAAATGTTGAAATAGGACTTTTAAATACTGATAAGCACGAGCTTTGTGTTTGGTATTCAAGCGGTTGTTTTCATTTGAAGTTTGAAATTACTGATGAAGAAATGAAAGTCTTTAGCACAAATCCAAATGAAGTATAAAATGAATAGCAAGTTAAGGAATAATAAATGAGTGATAGAGAAATTGCATTATTTAATTTAGGAAAAAGTCTTGTAGAGCTATTAGGAGAAGAACAAGCTATTGCAGATTTAACTTTACTTTATAAACGACACCCTGAAATGTTTAGAGATAAAGAAGAGGTAAGAGAAGTAATAGATAAAGTTGTTAATGAACCTGATTTGATAGTTAGGAATCCAAAGGCAAAAAATGATAAAGATTTTCTTGCTATTAAACAATTAAATTCTAAGAAAATTGGAGATATTGCTATACGAAATGATAATGGCACAAATGTGATTTTTCACGCTAACAAAAAGAATACATCTAAGTTTAGCAAAATAAAAATTGAAGAGCAGATGTTGGTGGAGGCGTCATCTGTAAAAACAGCACCCACAAGGTCAGACCATTACGCTAATAAACCAAACGATTTATCTAGGGATATAAAAATCCTTTCAACACCTGCTTCCAACATTATACCACAATCTACCAACAATGATGAAGAAACATATATGATTCCTAATCAAAATACTTCTCATACACATTTTATTACACAAGATTCCACTTCTAATCTTTCATTAGAAGAACAAATATCTCTAGCAAAAGAAAATCAAAAAACACTCAATGCTATGCCAAAAGCAAGTGATATAGACAAAGATAACACACAAGAAAGCACACAAACACAAGATACTACACAAAGAGTGGAAACTCAATCTCAAAACTCAATAAGGAATAATAAATGAGTGATAAAGAATTAGAAATATTTATTTTATGTGAAAAATTAGCGGAACTTTTGGGAAATGGAGAAGCTATTGCTGATTTGAGAAAACTTTATAATCATCACCCTGAAATGTTTAAAGATATGCAAGAAGTTTCAAAAGTGATTAATGAAGTAGTGCAAGAACCTGAAATAGTGATGAATGCTAAAAGGGAGGGTGCTATTTTTGTAGCAAAGAGATTGAAAGAAAATAAAAAAATGGGAGAAGTAGCTCTTGAAAATGATAATGGCACAAATGTGATTTTTCACGCAAACAAAAAGCGAGAGAGAGAATTTTACAAGATTAGCTATCCATTGGTAGAGACCCCCACACCCTCTACACACCGCTCTAAGTCGGCAGGGGAGCTAATGATTGATAATCAATCATCTGGCACAAATGTGCGTTCAATGGATAACGACACCATTATACCACAATCTTCTAACAATGATGAAGAAACATATATGATTCCTAATCAAAATACTTCTCATACACATTTTATTACACAAGATTCTGTTTCTAATCTTTCATTAGAAGAACAAATATCTTTAGCAAAAGAAAATCAAAAAACACTCAATGCTATGCCAAAAGCAAGTGATATAGACAAAGATAACACACAAGAAAGCACACAAACACAAGATACTACACAAAGAGTGGAAACTCAATCTCAAAACTCAATAAGGAATAATAAATGAGTGATAAAGAATTAGAAATATTTATTTTATGTGAAAAATTAGCGGAACTTTTGGGAAATGGAGAAGCTATTGCTGATTTGAGAAAACTTTATAATCATCACCCTGAAATGTTTAAAGATATGCAAGAAGTTTCAAAAGTGATTAATGAAGTAGTGCAAGAACCTGATTTGATAATGAAAAACACAAAACCAAAAAGTGAAAAGGATTTTATCGTTGCTAAACAAATATTAGAAATTAATAACAAGAAAATGGGGGATATAGGAATTAGAAGCAATAAAGACATTAATATTATTTATCACGCTAACAAGCAGGATAAACGAAATTTTAATCGTTTTCTAAATAAAGTAGTTCCTGGTGAAGCCGTCCGCTCTCTTCACACTCCAAGTCAAAACGCTCAGATGGGCGGTGATGATAAGTCATCTGGTGCAAATGCACTTTCAGAAACTACCGACACCATTATACCACAATCTTCCAATAATGATGAAGAAACATATATGATTCCTAATCAAAATACTTCTCATACACATTTTATTACACAAGATTCTGTTTCTAATCTTTCATTAGAAGAACAAATATCTCTAGCAAAAGAAAATCAAAAAACACTCAATGCTATACCAAAAGCAAGTGATATAGCTAACGACAATATACAAGAAAGCACACAAACACAAGATACTACACAAAGAGTAGAAACTCAATCTCAAAACTCAATAAGGAATAATAAATGAGTGATAGAGAATTAGAAATATTTGAGTTAAGTTTAACCTTGATGGAAGCTTTAAGTGGGGATAAAGAAGCTGTTGCTGATTTGACAAAGCTAGTCTCAAACCACCCTGAACTTTTTACAAACACAGAAGATGTGTCAAAACTTATTAAAGAAGTTTTGGATTCTTCAAATCTCATCGCCAAAAATCATAGAGCTAAACAAGATGGAGATTTATTAGTTGCTAAAAAATCATTAGAAGAAACGCCACATAAAATGGGAGATATAGGAATACGAAATGATAATGGAACAAATGTAATATATCACGCTTTGAAACAAGATGGCAGACAATTTGATAGACTTTTAAGACGAGCTAATAAGTTGGGGTTGTTGGTGGGAGCGTCCTTATCCCACACCTCAAGACCTGCTGAGCTGGACGCTGATGAAAAATCATCTAGTGTAAAAACACATTCAACAACCCATAGGGAGATTATACCACAATCTACCAACAATGATGAAGAAACATATATGATTCCTAATCAAAATACTTCTCATACACATTTTATTACACAAGATTCCACTTCTAATCTTTCATTAGAAGAACAAATATCTCTAGCAAAAGAAAATCAAAAAACACTCAATGCTATGCCAAAAGCAAGTGATATAGACAAAGATAACACACAAGAAAGCACACAAACACAAGATACTACACAAAGAGTGGAAACTCAATCTCAAAACTCAATATTAAGGAGAAAATGATGAATTTGGGATTAAGAAAAACTCAAAGCACGATAATCATTATAGGATTAAGCATACTTGCGTTAGTAGCTCATATTAATGGCTATAACTTTGCTTATCTTAATGGAAAAGAAATTACAGGAAAAATTGTTAAGGTTGCTGATGGGGATACTCTTACACTTTTGCATAATGGGGAAAACCTAAAAATTAGGTTTTATGGGATAGACGCACCTGAATCACAACAAAGCTTTGGGAAAGAATCAAAAAATAATCTTTTAAAGCTTTGTCCTTTAAATTCTACTGCCAAGATTAAAATTAAAGACAAAGATAAATATCAAAGAATAGTAGGCATAGTTTTTTGCAACAATGTAGATGTAAATGCAAAACAAGTAGAAGATGGTTATGCGTGGGCTTATAGAGAATATTCTCTAGCATATTTACACCTTGAAATTCAAGCTAGAGCAAAATCTAAAGGCTTATGGAGTGAAGAAAACCCCATAAAACCAAGTAATTTTAGAAAACTTTAGGAGTAAAAATGAAACTAGCAGATTTTGATTATAGGATTTGGGACACAGAGAATAGAAAATATGTCAATGAAAATTATGCAAAAAATTATCATTGCGTGGGGATTGTAAAGTGGTTTGAAAACTTTCTCGGTGAAACTCAAGATTTTAATAAAAATGAATTTTTTGGATTTCAATTTTTTAATAGACACGAGAGCGGTTGCGGTGGTTTTAATGCTACCGAGAATGCCGAGATAGAATTATGGACAGGCATAAGAGATAAAAATGGCAAAAAGATATACGATGGGGATATTGTTTTGATACAAGAGAACAAAGAAGCAGAATTTTTTCCACTTTACCTAGATGATAAACATAGAAAAAGAGATATAAAGTTTCTAATCTCACAACCTTTCATAATAAAACTTACAGAATTAGAGCCTTTTGTATTTGATGCCTATGATATTGCTACTCAAGGAATTGCCTATCCACTAGAAAAAATTAGAGATTTTGTTTTTGAAGTCGTAGGCAATATCCACGAGAATGCTGATTTGTTAGGAAAGGATAAAGAATGAAGTTAGAAGACTTTGATTTTAGGGTTTGGGTTGGTGGTTTTGCCATAGCAAATGGAGAAGTATGGAATGGTGGATATATAGATGATTCCTATATGAAAAAAAACCAATTCAACAAAGTAATAGCAATGGGGTTAGTAAAGTTTTACGACAAAAACAAAGAAAAACTTGATGATATAGAATTTTTTACCTTTTATAACAATGTCGGCTTTAATCACGGAGTTAGTAATGATATAGAAATTGAGCTATGGAGTGGATTCTATGATAAAAATGGCAAAAAAATCTACGAGGGCGATATAGTTTGTTTTAAAAATAGGGGCAAATATAATGATGATAGAGATGAAGTTTTAGCAAAACACATCAAAGAAAAATGCCTTAAAAAAACATTTTTAGCACAGATATTTTTCAAAAATGTGGGAGGGGGATATTGTATAGAACGAGAAGTAAAGAGAGGAAAAAAATACTTAGGAAAAAGATACTTTAGTCTTTTTGATATGTCTTTTTACCTTAACTTTAGATTAGAGGTAATAGGCAATATCCACGAGAATCCAACACTACTTAATGGAGGTGAAAAATGAAAAAAATGAATTTTTTGTTTGCGGTATTATTCATACCATTTTTACTTTTAGGCAATGGAAATCAGCAAAGTGCAGAAAATGCGAGTGTTAATCAAAAAGCAAAAAAGGTTTTTTCATCAAACACTGATATAATTAGCAAAAATTGTTCTTGGGAATGTCGTGATGTCAATTCGGGATATGTAACACAAATATCAGGTTTTGATTTTAAGAATGGTAGAACATTTTGTAAAGTCTTTGATGAAACAAATTTAACTCAAGATTTGGGTATTGAAGCTGGAAAAAGAGTTACAGGCTGTAATATTCCTAATCTTGCAAATCAATACCAAGACATTATCAATTCAAGTAAAAAGTTTCAAATAAGTAGTAATATCAAATTTCAACAAGATGAAAAAAATATTACGATGACAAAATTCCTTACTGCTTTGGTAACTTTAAATCCAAATATTATTAATAGAGATGAAACAGAAGCTAGAGGGGAAATTGTTCTTCAAGATGGAATCAAACCTATGTCAATATGGACTTTTATGAAAAATTTTGAGCAAAAACAGTTTCGTCCTTTAGATACAGAGCCTGGAAGTATTTGGGATAGTATTCAAAATTATGTAGGAGACACCATTAAAAAAGGTGCTAAAATGGTTAAAGATTCAGGACTTGAATCAACAGGAGAATTTATAGAAGATACTCTTCTAACAACTACTTATGAAACAAATTATTTAAGCACCTCTGCCCTAGATGGTTTCAATAAAAACAATATGGCATATTTTTCAAACCTGTTTTTAGCTAATGAAAAAATCTACCAACACTTACAGATTTTTCTTTTTATGCTTGTTGGAGGATTTTTTGTAACTCAAATTGGAGCAAGTAAATTACAAGCATATTTAGAAAATAGGGGACAAAGTAGCTCTAATGAGCCATATTTGCATAAGTTTTATATTCCACTTTTAATGGTTGGAACTTTTTTTATGCCAATACCTGAAGCTAATGGCAAGGCACATTCTACCATTATGCAAAATGTCATTCGTTATTTTACTATCCATTCCACAAACCTTGCGGATATGGCAAATGCTGTTGGAGCAGAAACTTATATGAATAAAATCTATAAGAGTTTGGGCGGATTATCTAATGATGGAATAGGCTTGTTAATTGCTGATAAGAGTATTAATAATTTCATCATAGAAAAAGGAAATGAAATTTATGAAAAAACTTGCTTAGAAAGATATGAAGAAAAATTAGGCTCTTTCAACACAAGTAGTTTAAATTATCAACTTTTAAACGAAGAACAAAAAGAAGAGCTTAGAAAAAACTATACTGAAAATGATGTGAATGGAAAAGCAGGAACTAAAGAAGATATTAGTTTTGAAGCTTGTATTTTGTTAGAAGTCCAAATCAAAGAGGCTTATCAACAAAATACAAGGCTAGATTCACAATTTGAAGAAATTAGAAAGTTTCATAGCTCAGGTGGAGCTAGAGAAAGGCTTAATGAGATAGATAAATATTTTGCAAATAGAGATAGACAATTAGGTTGGGCAGATTCCATTCTCATACCTAGCTCTGCAATACTTGCTGAAACTTTTGCTTTTGCAAAAGACCAAATTGCAAAAGATGATATGAAAAAATCTACTGAAGCCAATATCAAAAACACTTTGGACGCAGAGAGAAAAGGCGATGTAAGTAGAGGAGCAGATGATATTTCAAATAGTGCATTAGGCTGGGTTGCAGGACAATTAGTGTGGATGATGTTACCTGGTGCTTCCGCAATTAAAGAATTTGCACTTGAAAATCCAAAAAAAATGGGACTTGCAATAGGGGGAGCTATTGGCGATGAAAAAGGTGGTGGTTGGTATCAGCTTGGAGGTGCGGCAGCAGGATTTGCTACAAGCTATGTTTCTAAATCATTGGTAGCTTATACTTCTACTATTACTATTTTACAATGGACTTTTGAGAAAATTCCATTGCTTGTTTGCACCACAGCTTCGCTTATTGCTTTTGTGTCTTATCTTGTTTCATTATGTAAATATTTTTATATCTCTCCATTTGTAGTAGCTTGGGGTATGGCTACAAGACAGATGAATAAAATAGTCCAATTTCTTGTTACAGGAATAGCTATTTTTCTAAAGCCTGTTTTGATAGTGCTTTTTATATACCTTGCTTTATTCGTGCATACGCTTATTGATGAGTTATTCTTATTCTTATCTATTCAGCAATTTTCAGGCATTGAGACAGGGACTTTAAATTTCTATACAAATTTCATTACAGGAGCTATTACAGGACTTTTAGCAATGTTTGGGAAACTTGCTTCAGCCTATATTATGTGGAAACTTATTATTTCAGGTTCAGGCTGGGCGTTATCACTTGTAGGTATTGATGGCAAACAAGATGATGTGATTGCAAGTGGTATAGAATCAAATCTTGCAAGAAGAGCCTTTATCGCATAAAAGTGTAAATTTGCACTTTTATTTATTGAGATTTGCATTTTTAGGTATAATAGTTATAGATTATATACCTAAAAGAAGAAAAGAGGTGGCAAAAAAATGAAACTCAATAGATTTTGGAGTGTAATTTGGTGGCTTTGTGTAATGGGATTTATTATACAAAATGGGCTTAAAGATAATATTTTAAAAGGCTTTGATATTTTTGCTATTGTTTTTGTATTTGGACTTATTATTATATATGAAATATTTTTTAATTTTGAAAGGCGTGGTATAGTATTTGGACTAATTATGGTTGGAATACCTGCTTTAATTCTATTTCTCATTTCGTATAACTTCATTCACTGATTTTAATAATTTTTTCTTAGTTTGTTAAAATCCCTTAGAAAAGTGCAAATTTGCACTTTTTAAGTTTTGTTTAAAACAAGAATTTTTCTAAATAGCTAGAATTTTGTCGTATCTTAAATTTTAAAGGAGACAAAATGCCAACTAGCACAACAGAATTGTTGAAAACAGAATTAGGAAAAGCTTTCTTGGAAGCCAAACAAAAAGATGATAGAGCTAGAATGTTCTATAAGAAGAATGAAATTGGAGAAGATGTTGTTATCCAATGGAATCCATACAAAAAACTTGATGAAAATCCTTATGCGATTGTAGTGGCAAATGCTTTTGATGAGATGATTAAGAAAACAATTCCACAAGACGCTGTATTAAGCACAAGTTTTCAAAATTGGATTAACAGAACAAAAAATGAATTGATTGTTGATTCTAAAATCGCAAGAGATGATTATTTTAAAGCTCAAACCAATTTTGAAACAGGCGAATATACAGAAAATAAAGGCAATGATTTGCTAAAAGCAAAAATGGATTATTTAGAAATGACACTTTCTCGTTTCCAAAAAGCTTTCACGACTCATATGGAAAGGAATGCAGACAAAGCATTTGCTGATGAAGCAACTTTGGAAAAGTTTAAAGCTTATTACATTCAGCAATCTGAAAAAGTGAATGAGAGATTGGAAAAAGGCGACTTTTCTGCGTATGACAGGAAAGACAAAGAGGGCAATGTAATTAAAGCTGGAAGTGAAGAAGACGCACAACAACACAAAAGCAATATTGATTCATTACTTTCTGATGTTGCAAAAGCTCAACAAGAGCAAAATGCAAAAACGCAAGAGCAGGTTACAGAAGATTATGTCGGAGACACTCTTGATAAAATCCATAAGATGAGATAATCATCACTAGCAGGAATTATTTTCCTGCTAAAACTTTAAAAATACAATCATATAAGACAATATTTATAAATATAGGATTTTTGAATGAATGCACTTCTTATTGTCCAAAATAATGATAATTATCTAGCAGTTATTTGTGAAGATTTACAAACAAATGATTTAGAAAAAATTTATACTCAAGAAAATAAACTAGAAAGTTTTAGTTTTTTTAAATCATTTGTTTTTCAATTAGGAGCTAAACAAAATTTTATAACTCAAAAAGAAGAAATTGATAATTTCCTTGCAAATAAGAAATCTAATGAATTTGAGTTGGATTTGATTTTAAAATATAACGAAAAGAATCAATCTATATCATTTTTTATTCCTAACAATATAGATAATAATGATTTTTTGATAGAATATAGTTTGGAAAATGATTTTTATTTTTTTCAAGAAAAAATTCAAGGAATAAAAAATGAGCAGTTTGCTAAGTCAATTACTGAAAGTGAAGATTCTAGAAACAAAGGACATATCTCCGAAGAAACTCAAGGAAATTCAAATAATGGAGGAACAAGAAGAGGGCAACGAGCAGGAAGAAATTTTGGGGGATTACAGCCAAGCTTTAGAGATGAGTTGGGAGAAAGAAGCCAAAGAAGCGTTCAAGATAGTCAAAAAGAAATTAACGAACACGATGGAAAAGGATTTACTTATCCTATGGAAAGTAGTTCCGATTTTACGGAGAAACAAACACAGACAAGTAACAATACAGAAAGTCAGGGGCTTTTTGATAAGGAATTTAACGAAGAATTTAATAACCAAAGAGGGAATGAAAGAGAAAGAAGCACAGGAACAAGCACAACAAACAATAGACAGACTGATAATGGTAGGAATGAACGAGAGCTTCAGGAGTCCAATGGTTTATTCAATAATGGAGATGAGGGATTTAAATCAGATTCTCTTTCTGCAAAAGAATTTCAATCCACAAATGAAAGACTTATTAGAAGAATTAATTTGCTATTACAATCCACACAGCTGGAGGGAATTGTTAAAAGAGTATCATCAGACTTTGCTAGAAGTTTTAGCCAAGCGGATAGAGAAGAAATACGAGAAAATAATGAAAGAGAAGCTTTACGAGATAAATCAAACAATACAGAGTTACAGCGAGAACCAAGCTTATTTGATATTTCAAGCCAAGATGGAGGTATTCAATCCCTATCAGCTAGTGGGGGACAAAATATGGGATTTGAAATGGCAGATGATGGAGGATATAGAGCAGGAACTGCTAATAGAGGGGAACGAGTTGATACCACTTTTAGTCAAAGTCTCTCCACAAGCCAAGAAGATAATAGAAGAATTGAAAGTGTTTCAAATAGCAATGCCAATAACATTCAACATATTCAAGGAATGTCTAGCAATTTTAGCAATTCAGTTGGAGAACAAGAATCTCTTTTTGAAAATGCTGACAACGAGCAATCCAATGGAGATACTCATCAACAATCTCAACAAATTCTACAAGGAGAATCAAACTCATCAAATAGCGGAGGAAATACCACAGATTTTGGAGATAATGAGCTTGGAGTATCAAAAGGCGAAAATGGAGAACAAAATAACACAAATGAGCTTCTTGGAGAAACTCATCTTGGAAAAGAACAAGAATCTCAAATCGGAGGAAATCAACACGATTTGTTGGAATCAAGACAAGATAAAATCAGAGATATTGATGAGCTTCGCCAAACACAAAGTTTGGAAGTTGGAGAGCATAACACAAATTTAGAAAATTTAAATAGCAATAAAGAAATCAAAGATAATGAAGAAAACAATACTTTTAAAAATAAAATATCATCTCTTATTGATAATGTTGAAATAATCAATGAAATTTTAAAATTAAAAGACAATATCATACAAGATGAAAATTTTCAATATTCTTTGTATGATAAACAAAATTCACGCAAATTATTTGCGGATATTTTTAAAAATAAATATTTAGATTTTTACTTAGAAAACTCGCCATTTTTAGAACAACTTGGAGATAAACAATTAGAGTTTAAAAATAATATTCAAGATATAGTTTTTAATGAGATTATGGAAGAATATGAAAAATCATTAAAAACAAACGAAAATAAAGATAATGAGCTTGGAGTATCAAAAGGCGAAAATGGAGAACAAAATAACACAAATGAGCTTCCTGGAGAAACTCATCTTGGAAAAGAACAAGAAAGTGAAAATATTATTTTAGAGCAAGAAAATATAAATGAAAATTTAAATTTAGATTTTAAAACATTTAGTGAATATCAATTTTTAGATATTCTTGATGGAGCAGAATATAAAGGGGAAATAGATTTTAATTTAAATAAATCACAAAGAATAGAAGCTAACTTGGAGGCACTTAAACTCACACAAGAAATTTTTTCTCAAAATCGTTTAATAGCTACTCCAACAGAACAAGAAGTTTTAGCTAAATTTAGCGGTTTTGGTGGATTGAGAGAATTATTTTTTGATGAGAGATATGAAAAAGAAAGAGCAGAATTTGAGAATATTTTAGGAAAAAAATTATACAAGGAAATCAGCTACTCAAGCTTTAATGCTTATTACACTCCAAAAAACATTATTAATTCTATGTTTCGTGGATTAGAAAAAGTTGGCGTTCCAAGCAATGAAAAAGTAAAAGCATTAGAGCCAAGTTGTGGGATAGGACATTTTATAACATTAGCTCCTCCAAATTATGAATTTGAAGCAGTTGAAAAAGACACATTGACTGCTACCATTGCCAAATTCCTACACCCTAAAACAAAAATTCATAATAAAGGTTTTGAAGAAATTGATTTTGATAGAGAATTTGATGTTGTTATAGGCAATCCGCCTTATGAAAATATAAGAATAGATGATAAAGAAAATAAAGAGCTGATACATAATTATTTTGTTTTAAAATCACAAAATTTACTTAAGGAGCAGGGTGTTTCAAGTTTTGTAATTACTTCAGGGTTTTTAGATTCCACTTATAATACACATCGTTTAAAATTAACAGAAAATAATCTTTTGTTAAATGCTTTTAGACTTCCAAATTCAGCTTTTGGTGCAACTCATACAAATGTTTTAAGTGATATAGTATTTTTACAAAAAGTTGCAGACTTTAAATCTTTTAATACAAGATTGGAAAATCAAATAAGACAAAAGTATGATGATAATTCATATTCAATAAATTTAACACACGATTTATACAATATGAGAATGACTTTAGAAAAATTGGAAGAAAAAACTTTTGCTATGGAAAGTTTATCTACAAGCAATATTGATGAAAAAGATATTAATTTTAATAAATATTTTGAATTGTATTATGATAATATTATTGGAATGACAAATGCAGGAACAAATCAATTTGGAGAAAATACACTCCTAGTTAGAGATGATGGAAGCTTAGAAAATTTATCGGAGCATATTCAAGAAAAACAAGAGATATATCAAAATTTTTATAATACCACTCCTGCAAAAGATTCAGATTTAAAATCCTTACATAATATGAAATTAGACAATGATAAAATTAATTATATTCAAGAATTGCGTATAGGGAATATTTTTGAATATAATAATAATTTTTATATCAAGGAAAAAGGCTTTAGTTATTCAGAAGTTTATTTTATTGATAAAATTAGTCGTGATAAAAAATATATTCTTAATGAAAAAGATATTATTTTAAACCTAAATAAAGATGGTTCAGAAAAAGAAACAAAAGACATTCAATACAAAACATACCCAAATGATAAAGAAAAAGAAATATTAAAGCTAATTATTGAGTTTAGAGATTTACTAAAGAAAAATATTAAAAATGAAAAAGAACTGCCAAATGATGACTTAAGTAATGAAGCTATTATGGCGGATAAAAAGCAATTAAGGGACTTGAGAGATAAGATTATTTCTCTTTCTAATGCTAAAAGCTTCAATCAAACAAGACAACAGAGAAAAACCGATGAAAATAAAATGGTAGTTATGCACACTTTGAAAGATATGATTGAGCTTGAAAAATTAGAAAGTTATAGAATTAGAAGTTGTGAAAATGAAATTAAGAAAATTATTAATGGTAAAAATATTGTGGAGTATGAAGTTTCTGATATTCTCAATAAAAGAGTTTTGTATCCTATTGAAAAGAAAGAAGCTACAAATCCAACAGAAGCCTTGCAAAAAACAATTAATGATGTAGGTATTATTGATTTAGAAATTTTGCAAAGTTATTTACCAAAAATGCCATTGGTTGATATTTGTAAAGAATTATCAGAAAACGAATTAATTTTTCCAAATTTAAATACAAAAAATTCCTATGATTTAAAATCTGTTTTTTTAAGTGGAAATATTAAAAATAAATTAGAAAAAATAAACGATATGATTGAAACAAATGCTAAATTTGATTTGCCATTTAGTTTAGAATTAAATCAATATGCAGAAATTTTAAAAAATAATTTTCCCAAAGATATTGGTTTTGAGGATATTGAAATTACATTTGGAGCAAATTTTATTGATATTGATATTTATGAAAATTTTATTAAAGAAACTTTTTTTGAGAATCCATCTTTAGCAGATGTAAAATTTGAAAAAAATAAATCTTTTTATATTTTGGAGAATTTTAATATAACACAAGAACAAGAAGATGGGACTATATTAACAAGAACAGCAGATACAGAGAATAGCGGAGACTTAAATGAACTTGCAAAATCTTTAGAAGTGGATAATGAGAAACAAGAACGAGCAATCACAATAAAAGCTATGCTTGAAAAGACAATTAACAATGAAAAATTAGAAGTGGCTCATTCTGAGTCAATAGGTGATGGAAAATATCGTAGAATTGTTGAAACTATTCCGACAAAGAAAGCTTTAGATAATTCAGAAAATATTAAAGATATGTTTTCAAATTATATTTTTAATAATAAAGAATATAGGGATAGAATTGAAAAGAAATATAATGAAATTATTAATGTTTTTTCAAATACAAAACTAGAATATAAAAATTACTTAGAAATGCCAACATTAAACAAAGATATTAAATTTAGACAACACCAAGATAATGCTGTTTTTAAAGGTATTTCAAATCAGGCAATGCTTTTTGACCATCAAGTAGGTGCTGGAAAAACACTTGTTGCTATTGGTTTGGTAATGGAGCAGATACGAATGGGAATGATAAAAAAAGCATTGATTCTAGTTCCAAATCATCTTCCTAGTCAATGGGCAAATGAATTTTCAAGAGCTTATCCAACAGCTAATTTATTAGTTGGGGATAAAATAAATAGCAAAAAAGAAAGAAAAGAATTTTTATATAGAACTAGAAATGGAGATTTTGACGCCATTATTATGAAGCATTCAACTTTTGAAAATATGAATGTTATGCAGACTTTTGAAAAAAGTTTGATTGAAAAAGAATTATTAGCTCTTCAAAATTCTCTTAATGAGAGAAATAATAAAGACAAAGATGATAATAATATAAGCGATTCTTCTATGAATAGATATTTACTTTCAAGAAAAAAGAGCTTAGAAGAAAAATTAACAAAAAAAGCTAAAGGTAAAACTTATGACGATGAAATTGCTTTTGAAGATTTAGGTATAGATTGCCTTATAGTAGATGAAGCACATTTATTTAAAAATCTATTTATAGAAACAAAACAGCAAGTGAAAGGATTGCCACAAACAGATTCTCAAAAAGCAATGAAAATGTATTGTGCTACACAATATATGCACCAAAACAACTTTAAACTTTATTTTCTTACAGGAACTCCTGTAACTAATTCTATTGCAGAGTTTTATACGATGTTGAGATATATGCAACCAAAAACATTGAGTGAGTTAGGTTTAGAGCATTTTGATGATTGGCAAAGAGCATTTACAAGCATTGTAACAAGCGAAGAATTAGATTCTAGTGGTGTAAATTATACTCTTGTATCAAGGCTTTCAAAATTTATTAATGCCCCTGAGCTTATGGCTATTTATAAGCAAAATGCAGACATTATAACAAATGAAGACATAGAAAAAATTACAGGAAGAATTGTTCCAAAATTTGAAACAATGAATGTAGTTACACCAAGAAGTGAATTGCAAGGCAATTATATAGGCATAGAAGATGAAAATGGAAAATATACTCCTGGTTCAATTATTGATAGAATGGATAAATATCACGAAGACCCAAGACGAAACAATCCTCTCGTTTGCACTTCTGACGCAAGAAAGGCAGGACTTGATTTTAGATTAATTAACCCTGAAGTAGATGATTATGAAGATTCAAAAATTAATAAAATGATAGAAAAAATTTTATTTCATTACAATGATGAGCGATATGAAAAAAATACACAAATTGTTTTTTGTGATTTAGGAGTAAGTAAAAACCATTCACAAAAAGTTAATATGAATGAAACTCTCAAGCTTAAATCAGAAACAATAGAGGAAACTGCTAGTAGATTAGGACTTGAATTTTATATAGAAAAAGAAAAAGTAATAGATGATAGTGGAGAAGAAAGAGAAATAGAGGCTGATAGCTATTGGATAGAATACAAAAAAGATAAAAATGGTAATTTTATTTTAGATAAAAACAATGAAAAGATTATTCACAAGAAATATGGTTATGCTGATTTGGTTGAAGAACAAAGCAATTTTGATGTATATAGTGATGTATTAAAAAAACTTGTTAAAAATGGTATAAAGCAAGAAGAGATTGCATTTATTGGAGACGCAAAAACTGATATTCAAAAACAAGCTTTGTTTGATAAGGTTAATGCTGGAGACATTAGAATAATTATTGGTAGCACAAATAAAATGGGTGCAGGAACTAATATTCAACAAAGAGTAGTTGCATTACACGAGCTTGATTGTCCCTGGCGACCTGATGAAATGCAACAAAGACTTGGACGAGCAGTTAGACAAGGCAATATGTTTTTTGAAAGAGACAAAGAAAACTTTAAATTAGCTCATTATCGTTATGCAACGGAACAGACTTATGATTCAAGAATGTTTCAAATCAACGAGCAAAAACTTTTACCGCTCATTCAAATCAAAAAAGCTGATGTTCTTGAAAAACAAAGAGTTTTTGATAGTATAGATTCCGAACTTGTAAATATATCAGATATGAAAGCTGTTTCAACAGGAAATCCATTTATTTTGGAAAAACATATATTAGAAAAAATTTTTAAAGAAGAAGTTCAAGGATTAGAATATTATAAAAGAAGTCTTATTGCTAGTGAAAAAACATTAGACAATCTCAAAAATCAAAATGCTTTCTTAATAAAAGAATTAGAAGCATTAAGAGAATGCTTTAATAATAAAGGTTTTTCACAAGATAATTATGAGATAGAAATATTTGGAATTAAAACAAGTAAAAAGCTAAAAAATAAATCCGATGAAAATGCTTTTAAAGAAGCAAGAGAGAAAATAGCAAAAGAATTAATGAAAATGGAAAACCAACCTGATACTTATGTTGAAAATGGAAAAATAGAAGTTTTAAAAGCAAATAATATTTCACTCATTTTTACATTATCTTTTGGAGGACTTGATAAGAACAATGTATATTTCAATGGCAAAATAATTACTCAAAATGGCAATAGTCTTTCCGCAGAAAATTTAATTTTTAAAAGTAATCGTGGAGTGTTGCAAAGAAGTATTGTTCTTGATGGTTTATTGGAAAGACTTAAAAATACTTTTGAAAAAATACCATCTATGTTGCAAAAGTATGACGAAAAAATAAAAGAAAATAATTGCAAAATAAATGAAAAAGAAAACTTTTTAAAAAATAATAATGTGGAAAATTATGAGCGAAAAATCTTACTTGATACGCTTAAGCAAGATGTTCGCAATATGAAAGAAATAATAAATATTCGTAATGCGAAGAGAAAAGATGGAATTAAAATTGATATGGATAGTCCTGAAATCAAAGATTTATTACCACAATATAAAAAACTATTAAATGAAAAAGGAAAATTCATAGGGGCAGAAGAAGCTAAAAAAATTAAATCACTCAATAATGTAATAAAAAATGAAAATGAATTATTAAAAAATAAAGAGAATAAAGAGAATAAAGAGAATAAAGAGAATAAAGAGAATAAAGAGAATAAAGAGAATAAAGAGAATAAAAAAGAAGATAAAATATCTAAGGTTGTAAAAAAAGCCGTAAAAATAAAAGAAATGAAATCTGAAAATAAAGCTATGGATACAAACAGAGATGGAAATCAAAAACAAAATATAACTAAAGAAATAGAAAAAGAAATTCTTTCAATAGATGAAAATATTCAAAAAGTTCAACAAATTCAAATTGATTTTAAAGAATTTCAAGACAAGCAAAGTTTGGAAGAAAAAATTAGCATTTTAAAAGAAAATCAAATAAATATCAAAAATACTCCAAGAAGCAAATATTTATAATTTAAGTTATGTATAAACATATATCCTGTATAATTTTATTCAAAGTATATACATTATACATAAAAAACAAAGAGAGAAAGAAATGGTTGCAGAAGCAAAGCTAAGAAAATGGGGCAATTCATTTGGTATTAGAATACCAAATGAATTTATTAAAAAACTTGATATAACCCAAGATACCAAAATGATATTGCGTATAGTAGATGATAAGCTCTTGTTGGAAAGACAAGAAAACCTAAAAGATTTGTGCCAAGCAATAAGCGAAACAAATCTCAATACGCAAAATGACAGCATTGAGAGCAGGGGAGTGGAATGGTAGAAAATATTGAAAATGCCTATGTTCCTGAAATGGCTGATATTATATGGATTCTATCTACTATACATAAGGAAAATAAGCAAGAAAAGAGTTATCCTGTTCTTGTCTTAAGCCCAAAGATATATAATGAAAAAAGTGGATTATGCCTGTGTGTGCCATTCACAAGTAAGATTAAAGGCTATCCTTTTGAAGTGCGGTGTGAGATTTTGGATAAAGATTCAGCCATCTTAAGCGACCAACTTACAAGTGTGGATTACAAAGCAAGAAAGGCTACTTTCATCACTCAATGTGATGAAAGCGTATTCCATCAAGTCAAAGCAAAAATAGCTTTATTGCTTGATTTAAATTATTAAAAGGAGAGAGTAATGCTAAATATTTCAATACGAAAGGTAGATTTTAATGAGCTTAATATTGAAAACCTATCAAAACGCCCCATTTTAGATACACTAGAGAAGTTTTATAAAGGCAGTGAGAGTGAGTATTATGAATTTTTAGAGCAAAATGGCTTATCATATTTTAAAAGCTTCTCCACTATGGCAGAGCTTAAAGAAATAATGGATAACGATGTAAAAACACTCAATGACATAGCAGAGAATACTACAAATAACAAGCTTGATTTTAAAACCATTAATTTTCTTAAATCTAAGAATCTTAAAGAAGTGCAAGAACACGAATTTTACAAGCTCACTATTGATTTGCGTGAAGTGAATGAAAAAGAAAAGGAGCATATTAAGGATTTGTTTTTAGAAACAAAAAGCGTTTCTTTGGTGGATTTTATGGATATTGATGGGGATTATTGCTCACTTATCTATCACAAAAAAGGTGCATTTTATTATAATGATGAGCCTTTTATGAATAATGCCAAGCCTGAGCAACTCACCCTTTTGGAAAACTATGCCTTGCCAAAGGATAATAACTTCATTATGGGGAGATTCTTGTTTGATTTGGCTTGTAAGCTTGATGATAACGATATAGAAGAATCCTTTTGCGTAAAATACAGCAATGGAGAGAAAAATATTAAAAATATTCAAGAAGTTATCTATTGGGGACATTTGAATGCGGAGGAAAAAAGAGAGCAAAAGGAGCTTATAAAATCTCAACTAGATACGCAAAAAGAAGCCCTAGATTTAGCAAAGAGTGAGCTAAAAGCAGAAGTCCAAGCAAGTAGAGAATCTTTAAAACAAGCAGAGGCTCAAAAGGTGTTAGAAGAAGATAAAAGCACAAGGCTTTATACTATCGCTCAAATGCCTAAAGCCCAAGCCCAAAATGATAAGCCAAACTTAAATGATAGCCCAAACACACAACAAAGTGCTGATGATAAAATTGCAGAGGTCATTGCAAAAAGTATAGAGATTTATCGTCAAAAAGAGCTTGAAAAAACTAAATTGCGATTAGAAAAGGCAGAAAAAGATTCTTTAAGTGCTTATAATGACTTGAAAGAATATCTTAATAATGGGCTAAGTATTTTAGAGGCGATTAAAAATATTCAGCAAAAATATAGGAATGATGATACCATTAACTTCGCAAGTTTGCTTTTTAGCAAAGATATTTTAAGTCTCTCTCAAAAAGAGCAAGAAATTATCACGCTTAATAATGAAAAAGAGGAGCTAAAAGCAGAAACTAAAGAGGCTTATAATGAAGTAGAAAAAAGAGAAGAGACTATTTCAAAGCTTAAAAGCACACTGCAAACAAAACTCAATGAAATGAAAAACTATGAATATGAGTTGCAAAAGGACTTTGAAGCAAAACTGCAAGAAAAAGAAGCTCAAATGATTGAAAAGCTAGAATCCTTTGAAGCCCAACAGCAAAACGCCATAAGTGAGTATGAAAGCGAGATTAATGAGCTAGATAATCTTAATCTTGAACTTAGCAATGAAAATAAAGCCCTGCAACAAAGCACTTTAGAATTAAAGGCTAAAAATGCAAGTTTAGAACAAATGCTAGAGCAAAATAAAGCAATGCTAAGTGAAAGTAAAGAAGCCCTTAAAAATAATGCTGAAAATATGAATAAGCTTAACACGCTTAATCTTGAGCTTAAAAATCAAAATACGATGTTAGAACGCAATTTAGAATCTAGCAGGAAAGAGCTTGAAAGCATTTCAAATGAGTTTAAAGCTAAACTTGATGAGATAGAATCTCATACTAAGAAAATGTATAAGCTTGAAGCTCAAGCAGAAATCTTTGACGAAAAGGAAAAAGACTATAAAGAGCAAATGGCAGAACTCAAGCAAAAAAATGCTACACTAGAATCTAAGCTCAATAACATATTAGATTCTATGTTGAATAAAACTCAAGCTCCACAAACTCCACAAGATTCACAAGCGGAGAAAGCCAAAAAGAATGTAAGAAGCAGGGATATACTTGGAGATTAATATGCAATATGTGCTGAAAAACAAAGATAAAGAGATTGTGAGATTTGAGGTTGTTGAAAAAATTAAAGAATTTGAAAGTGGAAAGGGTATTGTTGAAGCTATTGTAAATATTGAAGTAATTAATGAACTTCCACATTTTTTAATACATACAAATGATATTGCAAACAATCTTAAGTTGTTTATAGAAAACAGGAAAGTCCCACAAAATAGAGCTTTTGTTGAAAATATTATTGCCACTTATAGCACAGGTGGCAAAGAAATGCTTATGGATTATATTGATGTCTCTTTGGGACTTTCACTCAATGATTCATATTGGATTATCCCCTCTAGCAAAGATTATAAATGGAAAGATTATAATCTTTATGATAATGAATTTAGTGAAGCATTACAAAGAACCTCATTTGGAGAAGAGCTATTGAAAATCAAAGGCTTCACCTCTTCGCCTGAATATACCACAAATGGAATGCTTAAAAAATGTTGGCATAGAGAAAATGGGAAAATTTATCTCTACAAAGCAAATTCTAATGGCGGTAAAGAAGCTTATGCTGAATACTATATGTCTCAAATTGCTGAAGTTATGGAGTTTGATTATGTGTCTTATGATTTAAAAATATTTCATAATCAACTTGTAAGCTCTTGCCCTATATTTACAAATGAAAATGAGGGCTTTGTGCCTATGTATCAATTTTTAGATGAAAAATTTTACAAAATTAAAGGCTTGGAGCTTATAGAAGAAATAACTAAAATTTATTCAAATGAGTATTTTGTTGATTTAATGCTTTTTGACGCACTCATTTGTAATACCGATAGGCATTTGGGTAATTTTGGAATGATAGTGGATAATAGTTCAGGCGAGATTTTGCGACCTGCACCCATATTTGATAATGGCTATTCTATGCTAAATCTAATGAAATATCCACAAGATGAATGGTTTTTTAAAAAATCTATGACTAAATCCTCTTGGTTTGATTTAAGTTTTGAAGAGCAACTTTATCGTTTTGCACGAGAGAAGCACACCATAAACCTAGAAAAACTTACCAACTTTACTTTCAAACGCCACGAGCAATATAATCTCTCTAATGAATGGCTAGAATCCATTGAAAAATGTATCCAACAAAGAGCCAAAAAGGCTTTAGAATTTATTGAAGAGAAAAGTTTGAATCGTAATATGCAACAAGAGCAAGATTCTACATCAAAAACACACAAAGCAAAAAGGCGTAGATAATGAAAGAAATGATTAAGATTCTTTTATGTGAAAAAAATAATGGCTACAAAAATGGCTTATATCATTTTTTACAAATCCACTTTGCTTATAATTCAAATCACATTGAGGGTAGCACACTCTCTAAAGACCAAACACGCTTTATTTACGAAAACGATTCTTTTATCGCAGAGCCAAATCAAATCATAAAAACAAATGATATTTTAGAAGCAAAAAATCATTTTAGGGCATTTGATTTTATTTTAGACAATATATATGGGAGGCTGGATATAAATTTTATGAAGCAATTACATTTTTTAGTGAAAAAAGATTGCAGTGATATACAAGTGATAGGGGATTTTAAAAAAAGACAGAACTTTGTGGGAGATATTAAAACAACACCGCCAAAGCAAGTTTTAGGGCATATAACAAAGCTATTAAATAGCTACAAAGATAATAAGAGCCTTGAAGACATCATAGATTTTCACTTTCATTTTGAAAAGATTCACCCATTTGAAGATGGGAATGGGCGAGTAGGGCGACTTTTAATGTTTAAAGAATGCTTGAAAAACAACATTGTCCCTTTTGTGATTGATGAGAAACATAGATTGTTTTATTACAGAGGGTTGAAAGAGTATGAAAACACAAAGGGATATTTAATTGATACTTGTCTATCTTGCCAAGATGATTTTAAGGCAATTTTACAAAACTTTGAGGTTAATCTTGCTACGAGTGCTGAATCTATGCAAGATTCTACACCAAAAACACACAAAGCAAAAAGGTGCAGATAATGCTCCAAAGGGCGAGAAGTCAAGCTTCTAGGAGTTTTTTACGAGAATTAGAATTTGCTCTTGTTGCTATTGCTGATGAAAAGCCACGAGAGTATTTTCTCTCCGCACTCCAAGAGATAGATTCTAAACGCAAATCTCCACAGATTACAAAAACAGGGGAGAAAGATATAAAAAGTGAGATTCTAGCCTACCTTAATCAAAAAGGCTACACACAAACAGCTAATATATGGGCTAGGGCATTAAGCATTGATAGAAAAGATATAAACAACTTATTACACATACTTCAATCAAGGCTGTTAGCTCAAGGCATAGAGGGTATATGTGAGGTGCATTTACAAGACAGAGAGATAAACTCGCCACATATTCAATTTGTAGGTATTAGAGCAGATGAAGCAGAATCTATTATCGCCCATACGCTTGTAGAGCTTGGCTATGAAAGTAGTGTAGAGAATGCCCTAAGCAAAAAAGACTTCCGCCCTTACTTTAAAATTAACGCAAAAGCCCCACACCCAAAACATAACGACATAGACAAACAAATCGCCTATCATCGCTCTATAAGACAAAAACAAATCAGCGATGATGAAATTGATAAATTGCTTGAAGCATTTGAAAATAGATTAGAATCTTTGCGTCTTAAAACACAGCAAATGAGAAACTTGCAACAATCACAAGCCAAAAGAGAGACACAAATAAGTTTTGAGCAAAGACTACAACAATCTACACAGAATAAAGCCAAATCTCTACAAGACTTCAAAGAAAAACGCAAGGAATACAGAATAAGAAGACTAAGAAGAAGACGATAAAGACACAAAAAAAGTGCAATTTTGCACTTTTTAAGTTTTGTTTAAAACAAAGTTTTTTAAAAACAATTAATATTCTTTCTAAAAATACAAGGAAAGAATATGGAAAGGGCAATAAAAAATCTAGAAACACTAGCAGAAAATAAAAAAGACCCTATTTTTAATGAGTTTGTGGCTCATTTTAAAATGTTTATTGAAAAAGCAAAAAAATCTTCAAATTTCAACTTAAATGATAGTAAAGACTTTCAGGAAGCTTTAAAAACATATTTTAATCAATCACATAATAAAAATAGAGAAGATAATTATGCCACTTCTATTGCATATTTCTCTGCTGAGTTTTTTCAAAAAGGAAATGTTGATTATGATAAATTTTTTGAAAATTTTACTAAAAATGAATTTTTTATGAAAGAAAATGAAAGAGAAAAACAAAAAAATGAAGAAATGCAAAAGCTTATTAATAAATTCTACAACAAAGAAATAAATTCACAAGAGTTAGACATTCTTGCAGAGCATTTTTTTGAAAAGCTTAAAAATTTTAAAAAAATAGGATTGGAAAACAATTTAATTTCTGATGAAAAAGAATATTTAAACAGGATTGAATTAAAGAGAATGGATTTTAAAAATTATAGTGAAGAGGAAAAAGATAAAACAATATATCAGCTAGATATATTACATAATTATTTAGTATCAGAATATATTGAAAAAAGAAATCAAAAACAATCAAAAAGCGATAAAAATGAAATAATCAATGTAAAAACCAATGATATTGAAGAACAAAATGAAAATATGAATAGTTTAATAAAAAATCTAGAAGAATCTCATTCTGATACTGCAATTTTGCATAATCTAAGCAAAGATATTGAAAGAATCAAAGCCTTAAAGTCTGATACTGATTTTGCACCTCCAATTTCTCAAGAAGTATCTGTTGATGAAAAAAGAATAGCAAGTGTTCAGGCAATGTTTCATTTTATCAGAGACAAAGAACAAATAGAATTTCCATTTAAAAGAGAAGATACTCTTGACAATAGATTTTTTAAAATAGATTTTTTTGAAGAATTAAGAAAATTACCATCGCAAGAGCTTAAAAAACTTGTGAATGAAGTGAAATTGAAAAACCAAGCATTAAGAGCAGAAATAGCAGATATGAAAGAAGAAAAATATAAATTAATGCAGGAGCTGGGTGCTAGTATAGGAGAAAATAGCAGATTAACTGATATTAAAAATATTCAAGAAAACAATCAGCAAAATCTTTTTATTGAATCAAATGAAACAAAAAAATTGGAATTAGTTGGAGCAAATACAGAAAATCAAGCACAGATTAGTTATAAAAGAAAAAGATAAAAGAATATGGAGTAAAAAAAATGAATGAAGCAATATCAAAAGAACAATATAGATTAAAAGCAAAGATAATATTTTTTCTATTTTCAAAAATTAATATTTTTATATTATTTTTTGCTTATGTTCTTACGGATTCTCTAGATGGTTTTGTTATTATATATGCAGGGGTGGGACTTATAATTTATAGATTTGTTTTTTCTCAAACAAAAATGGATAATCCGTATAAAATATTTTTATTGCAACATATTAGTAATTTTCTTAAAAATTCAAGAAAAAAATAAGGAGAATGTAAAATGAAATACAAGCCACAAACAAAAGAAGAATTAAAAGAATTGATAAAAGACGAATCTATTCATTTAGGAGATATTGACACTACTCATATCACCGATATGATGGAATTGTTTAGAAATTCAAAACGCACAGATTTTAGCGGAATTGAAAAATGGAATACAAGCAAGGTAGAAAATATGGCTCTTATGTTTGAGGGTGCTACAAATTTTAATCAGCCTTTAAGCTCTTGGGACACGAGTAAGGTGGAAAATATGAGTTGTATGTTTTATAACGCTACAAATTTCAATCAGCCTTTAGATTCTTGGAATACAAGCAATGTAGAAAATATGATTGGTATGTTTAAAAATGCAACAAATTTTAACCAACCACTTAATTCGTGGGATATAAGTAAAGTAGAGGATATTTATTCTATGTTTGCAAATGCTACAAGTTTCAATCAGCCTTTAGATTCTTGGAATACGATTAATGTAGAAAATATGAGTAATATGTTTCAAGGAGCGAAAAGTTTTAATCAAGACATTTCTAGTTGGAGTATAAACGAATATTGTTATACAGATTTTATGTTTGAAAATTGTTTGATTTCGGAAGAAAACAAACCACAAGCCTTGCAAGAAAATAAAGAAGAAAACAATTCTACTAAAACAAGGAGAATGTAAAATGCTAAAAATCACACCAAAATCTCACACAGACCATAGTATCTTAACTTATGAAGAGTGGAAAATTCCACAGGCTCGTTTGGAAGATTATAAAAATGATGGAACAAGTGAGTTTTTAGGGTATGTTTTAGAAGATGGAACTATTGCCATAGCAGATAGAGACTATAAAGAACATAAATGGAAAGATATAGATGGTAATATTTATGATTCATATTTTCCTCTTGAGACAACAGAGCCTACTTATAGAAAGACTTCGTATGAAATAAATACTCCAATGGTAGAAGAAAGAATTTTGGAAATTTTGAGTAAAGATAAAGAAATGTATGAAAAATCTGCTGTAATAGGTAAATTTGAAAGTATTGTAAATGATTTTGCAAAAGAAATATTAAGCGAGTCGCAAGAAGAAACTCAATCACACACAAGGAGAAAAAGATGAGAAGTATGGCACATTACATTTTAAATGAACTTTCAATATCCGAAGAAATAAGAGAAAAGATAGAAGCAATTAAAAACTCTTATAATTCATATCAAAATTTTAATGATTTTAGATTTTTAATGCAAGAATTAGAATCATTTAGAATAAATGAAAAAATGAGTGAGAACGCTATAAAAGCTAACATCAATAATTTTATTCATAGATTTATAAAAAAATTGAATAAAATATTGGAAGAAAGCAAAGAAATGGAAAAGGAAAAAGAACATAATATTGAAAGTGAAGATGCTATATTCTTTGATATTATGGCAAAACTCGCCATTTTTAAAGATAGAGGAACAATAGGAGAAGAAAAAAGTGTCCTTATGACTGATATTAGAATGCTTTTATCAAAAGAAATAGATACGGATAAAAAAGAAATATTAAAAGAAACTCTAAATATTTTAGATTCTTATGATGAAGAAAAAAATGAAAAACATATCAATAAAATGCGTAATAAGCAGAATTAAACTATAAAAAAGGAGTTCAAATGGGCAATATACATACACCACAAGAGAAAGAATATTCTGAATATAATGAAAAAATAAAAGACTTTCTTATTGATGTAACAAATGGAAAGTATGGAGGATTTTTAGATATGGCAACTGCATTAAAGCTTGTTGATGATTTGAAAATGGAGACTTCTTTAGCAAAACAAATTATTGATTTTCAAGATGATATAGGGGATTATTCGTCTGATATAGACCCTGTTGTAATAGTTTTAAATAATGCTACTAATATTGCTGAAAATGAATTGAGTAATTTAGGAATACCTGTTAATTTTATTGTGGAGGGAAATTATTTTGACACTTATGTGTCCCTCTCTAATGCTGATAAAGAAAGCCTTACTGAAGCATTAGAATTTGATTTTGAAATATTTGACAATCTTTCTCCCCTTACTGCAAAAATCTTAGATTATGCAAATTGTGATATTGAATATTTAAAATCTAGTATTAATGAACCACATACAGAAAATAAAGAAAACAATTCTGCTAAAATAAGGAGAATGTAAAATGAAATACAAGCCACAAACAAAAGAAGAATTAAAAGAATTGATAAAAGACGAATCTATTCATTTAGGAGATATTGACACTACTCATATCACCGATATGATGGAATTGTTTAGAAATTCAAAACGCACAGATTTTAGCGGAATTGAAAAATGGAATACAAGCAAGGTAGAAAATATGGCTCTTATGTTTGAGGGTGCTACAAATTTTAATCAGCCTTTAAGCTCTTGGGACACGAGTAAGGTGGAAAATATGAGTTGTATGTTTTATAACGCTACAAATTTCAATCAGCCTTTAGATTCTTGGAATACAAGCAATGTAGAAAATATGATTGGTATGTTTAAAAATGCAACAAATTTTAACCAACCACTTAATTCGTGGGATATAAGTAAAGTAGAGGATATTTATTCTATGTTTGCAAATGCTACAAGTTTCAATCAGCCTTTAGATTCTTGGAATACGATTAATGTAGAAAATATGAGTAATATGTTTCAAGGAGCGAAAAGTTTTAATCAAGACATTTCTAGTTGGAGTATAAACGAATATTGTTATACAGATTTTATGTTTGAAAATTGTTTGATTTCGGAAGAAAACAAACCACAAGCC
>NZ_JRPE02000016.1 GCF_000765825.2 Helicobacter magdeburgensis | reverse complement strand
ATAGAGCTAATTAACAATCTTTTCATTGTTATTCTCCTTGTTGTAATTTTTGCTTGTTTAAAAAACATAGCGGAGCGGTTGTAGCACCCCCCCCCCCCCATTTGCCTTAAAACAAGGCAAATGATAAGAAAAAAGTAAAATGTATGTAACAAAATGTAATAATTTTGTAAGGTTTGGAGTAGATTTGGGTTTATATATGATGTGAATACGGATTAAAAATTAAGCCTTATGAATAGTAATAGTATAAATAATGAAAAAAAAAGAATCTCAATCTAGATTCTATGGCAGGGTTTATAGCGGTGCTCTTGTGAAATATCCCCCAGCAATCCACCAGAGTGGATAAATACAAGCTCCCGCCCCTGAAACTTTTCTAAATACTTTTCTATTATGCAAAACCCCACGCTATCATAGATTAAATCACATACTAGCCCCCTGCTTTTAAGATACTCTCTCATCTGCCAAATCTCTCTTTTTGGCTTGGCAAAGGCAAATGGGGCTTGTAAAATAAGCGGGGGCGTAAGACTATGAGCTAAAAATTTTTGCTCCAAATCCCCCTTAGCACAAGCTAATACCACCAAAGACGCATTAGGAAAATAAGAATCTAATGCCTTTTTTAACGCTACTACGCCAACGCCACTTCCACTTGTATAGAAAAGCACAGGGCTTCCACCAACGCTTTGAGATAGCTCTTTGGCTAGGGCGTCCATACCTTTTTGTGCCAGATTCACACTCCCACCTTGCGGGATAAAAAGGGCATTTTCGTAGCTTAGCGTTTTGGCATAAGATTCTAGCTTAACCACACTTGAGCCAAAAGGCAATATATGGGGCGTCATACCAAAGCTTAAAGCCATTTTAAAATTCCCAATAGGCTCACCATAAAAAGCAGGTATCACATAGTGAAACGCCACGCCCTTGATTGAGGCAAGGTAGGCAAGAGTAAGCATTGCATTAGATTGATTGCCCCCATAGCTTATCCAAACCTTATGTGTAGAATCTAGTAGCGAAAAGAATTTCCGTGCCTTGTTGCCATTGCAATATGTGTGGATACAATCATCGCGTTTAATCCAAAATCTACGATTAAAAATCTCTCTTTGCTCCACAAAAGAGCGTGAAAAATCAAGATTCACTTTTTTCATTCTTTAAGCTTATTTCCGGCTTATTTGCCTAGGCAGAATGTCCCAAAAAGCTTATCAAGGAGTTGCGAATCTTCATAGGGGTGAGTGATATTTGAAAGAGCAGTAATGCAGTCGCGTATATGATATGAGAAGAGCTCTAGCTCACCAAGATTTAGCACATCATAAGCTTTAGCAATAGAATCTAGCACATTTTTTAAACTCTCCAGCTGATAATGTGAAGTAAGGATAAGGCTATCACCCCCACTATGCGTGTTTATGATACTTTTTAGAGATTCTACAACCGCCTTTGCCCCGCCAGATTCTATACTGATATATAAAGGGCTTTCCTGCAAAACATTAGGATTTTGTGCCACAAACTCGCTTAAATGTGTGGTATCAAAAGCTAAGGGCAAATCGCTCTTTGTCAAAACAAGCAAAATATGCTTATCTGTATGTGTGGCAAGTAAATCTAAAATCTCTCTATCCTTTTCATCAAACGCCCTTGAGCTGTCAAAAAGTGCGATAATCACATCGCTTCTATCTAAAGCCTCTTTTGTTTTGGCAATACCGATTTGCTCTATTGTATCCACACTTTGGCGTATCCCAGCGGTATCCACAATCCGCACAATCACACCCTCTATCTGCAAACTCTCTTCAATCGTATCGCGCGTAGTCCCCTCCACATCACTCACAATGGCTCGTTCATACATAAGCAGGGCATTAAGCAATGAGCTTTTACCGACATTTGGTTTGCCTACAATGCTAAGTGTATAGCCCTGAATTACACCAAGTCGCATAATAGAGGCTTCATATATGTGCTTAAAGCAAGATTCTAGCTCCTGCAAAGAATCTTGCATTTGTGTAATATAGTCTTGCTCCACTTCCTCGCTGTAATCAATATTCACCTCACTAAAAGCAAGAAGGGTTAAAAGCTTTTCGCGATTTGTCTTCACAAATTCGCTTAACTCCCCTTTAAGCTGCCGCATTAGAATCTTGTTTGCTTCAAGGCTTTGGGATTGTATGATTCCAGCAATGGCGTGAGTTTGAGCTAAATCTAGGCGTCCGCCCAAAAAAGCGCGTTTGGTAAATTCACCCGCATTTGCAAGTCTCGCTCCAAGCCTTAAGCAAAGCTCTACTATGCCTTTGGCACTGCTTATTCCGCCGTGGCACTGCACCTCGCAAACATCTTGTGTCGTGTAGCTATGTGGTTTTGGGAAAAATAGCACAATGGCTTCATCAATAGCGGTATTTTCATCATAGATTTGGCATAAATGGGCGTAGCGTGGCTTAAGGGAATCTCTATGTGTGAGTTTTAAGGTGATATTGTAGGCAAGCTCCCCACTTAATCGCACAATGCTAATCGCCCCAACCCCCACAGGCGTGGCAATAGCAACAATGGTGCTATCGTCTAAAATCGTTGATGATGATGTATTTTTCATCTACCTCATTTTGTCGCACAGAGACATACTTATCGGGGAATAAATCCCGCAATTTACTTAAAGCAATATACACCAAGATTCCATCAAGTGTTTTTGTTTGCGCCCTACCATTAAGCTTTACAAGTCGCACAATATCTTTAAGATACACATCAATCATCTCTTCTTGATTTTTCAAAAACTCCGCAATTTCAAGGCGAAGTGCGTAGCCATACTTTGGATTAATCCAATTAAAAAGCAAGTATGACAGGGCTTTGTAGCGATAGCCCCTTTCTCCTATCAGCAAGGCACAATCACGCCCATCAATGTAGATATAAAGTGTGTTGTCATCATACATTTTCACTTCAAACTGATGAATCTCAAAGGGCAGGAA
The DNA here is from genome assembly GCF_000765825.2 of Helicobacter magdeburgensis. Taxonomy (GTDB): domain Bacteria; phylum Campylobacterota; class Campylobacteria; order Campylobacterales; family Helicobacteraceae; genus Helicobacter_C; species Helicobacter_C magdeburgensis. The sequence continues at coordinate 29,786 of NZ_JRPE02000016.1, read as the reverse complement.
CGCAAATAACGCTTCAAGCTCCTTGCGAATTTCAGCTATATTTGCTTCATTATCCTGCTTAGAATACATAGGTTTTGGTGCTTCGTAGAACTTTTGCGTTTCATACTCTCTTGATGTTTCATAGCTTTGTGCGCCCCAAACTGATTGTGAATCTAGGGTATAATCATCTCTGTTAGAGCTTATTTCTTGCTGTGAGAGTGTATTTTTGTCTAAATCGCGTGTAGATTCTATAAAACTATCTTGTGGGTATGAATCTTTATTTGACTGCTTTGTAGCCCTAGGATTATCTGGATTGCTTGTTTGAATAAAATGTGTTTGTGCTGATTTAGGACGAGAGTCATTACCCTTTGTCTCAACAACGATAATGGCGTCCTTTTTGCCTAAGCCCAAAAAACCACTGCTTGGATTCTGGATAATCTCATATTCTAAATCTGCCACAGAGCAATTTAACTCCGTTGATGCTTTGATAAGGGCAGCTTCTAATGTTTTTTCTACAATCTTTTTCATTTTCTCCCCCTTTGTTTTTTGTGTGTCTCTTTATGAGATTCTTTATTATGCTCGTGTTTCTCGTGATGCAGGGCGATTTCTTTAGCCTTTTTAGATTCCATAACCTTATTAATCAACATTTGTTGAATGATTGAGAATATATTATTCACCGTCCAATACAATACAAGCCCAGCAGGGAATGGGAATATAATAAAGAAAATCGTAAAAACCCACGGCAACATCTTAAAGATTTTCTCTTGCATTGGGTCTGTAAAATTTGATGGAGTAAGTCTTTGAGAGACATACATACTTAGCCCCATAAGCACAGGCAGCACAAAATATGGATCAATAGCCGATAAATCATCTATCCATAGAATCCACGCCGAGCTTTTCAGCTCCACAGCATTATGCAACACCCGATAAATAGCAAAAAATACAGGAATCTGCAATATAAGCGGCAGACAGCCACCTATGGGATTTGCCCCGTGTTTTTTATATAAATCCATCATATGTATTTGAAGTTTTTGTGGATCATCTTTGTAACGTGCTTGCAACTCTTTCATCTTTGGGGCTAAATCTTTAAGCTTTTGCATAGACACCATACCCCGATATGTCAAAGGATACAGCACCACACGCACAATCAGTGTCAAAAGCACAATCGCCCAACCCCAATTCCCGCATAAATCATACAAATACTCTAAAAGCAAGAAAAGCGGTTTAGCAAAAAATGTAATACGCCCATACTCCACTACATCAGTGAGATTTTCATCAATACCCTGCAAAACCTTATAGAATTTCGCCCCTATGTAGCCAGAAAACTCCGCATTCCCCACAAATCGCACATAAGGCATAGGATTATGTGCATTATCGCCACTCACTACGACATATAAACCTTTTTGTGCTTGTGTGAAAAATAAGCTTGTATAATACCTATCCACACTCGCTACAAAGCTAGATTCTCTCATATCCATAGCTTGTTTTGCCAAGTAATCAGCTGTAGCATCACTATCTTCTATCTTTGTCAAAACGCCATCATTGACATTGCGTGTAACCACACCCCTAAACGCATAAGTATCAGTATCAGCAGTGGGACGCATACCATTGCTTACAAAATATTCTATATCCGGTTTATTGAGTTCTACTCGCACATCATAACGCAAATTTGGGTGAATGGTGAAAATCTTTTTTAGCACCACATCGCCGAGATTTTGCGTTAAAGTCAGCTCATAAGGAGTATTGCCTAGCTTAAAGTGTGAAACACTCGCTACATAAGGCGTTTCAAATGCCTTTTTATTAAGCTCTGTATCGGTAAAACGCACTTCCATTGTATGCAGTTGTGAATCCCCAAAAAGTGGGAGCTTATCTCGCTCTGCTTTAGCTTGAGATTTAAAGCCTAAAATCTCGCCTATCATACCAAAAAGACTTTGTTGCTCGTGGCGTGTGAATTTCTCATCTTTAAGATACACCTGCTTAATCCGCCCTAATGCGTCAATTTCAATCTCAAATTCATCAGATTCTATATGGGCGATAATGCGTTGTTTAAGGGACTGTGGTGTAGTAGCAGGAGAGATAGAATCTGCAGATTCTGTTGCAGAGCTAGAATCTTGTAAATTCTCTAGTGTGGGTTGGGAGGTTTGCGGGGCTGTTTGTGCTTGAGATTCTGTTGTCTTTTGTGTATTTTGGGCTTGTGAAGCGTGTGTCTTTGGCTTTTGCGGGACAAAATATGCATACACAGCAAAAAACGCAATAGATAAGCCAACGGCTATAAGCACACGCGTAAGCGACATACCGCTATCTTGTTCATTTGGACGATACATTATATTACCTTTATTAGAGTGATTTAATGATATAAACTCGCATAGTGTAAGTTTTTTTGAAAACGCCCATTATACCCAAAAAAGCTTTATTTGTGCTAGGAACAAACCAATATTTCACATTTTTTGGCATAAAGACAATGTTTTGAAAAGATAAAGTAGCTTGTGGATAGGCTATGCCTCCGCTAAAAAGCTGATTGCAGGTTAAGATTCTAGCAAGGGATTTGAATGCGGCTAGAAAGGGATTATCAAACTTTAAAAGCCACATTACATATTCCGAACAGCTTGGATAATAGCGACAAGCCCCAACGCTCAAAGGTGAGACAAACCTTTTATACACCCTCACTAAAAAAATCAAAATCCATCGTGGAATCTCAACAAATGCACAAATATAAATCCTATGTATCACGCACATTTAGATTCTCTTTGCGTTATTTGGGGGAAATTTTTGCGATTTTACCCCACTTTGAATAATTTTAGAATGAATGACTTTAGAACAAGCAAATAATATATCCCTTTGCAATGTGGCAAAATCCGCTAGGATAATGCTCTCTCTTGCCACGATGACAAAAATATAATCCTGCAATTTAGTGCGATTTTCATACATAATCGCCTTAAGTCGCCGCTTCAGTAAGTTTCTCACACACGCCTTGCCAACCTTGCGTGAAATGCTTAAGCCCACATAGACTTCTGCGTTATGCGAAGAGAGCGAATCTACAAACTTTTGAGTGCGGAAATTATTAGGCTTGATACTTGAGATTTGAAGTGCGTAAAGTACAAAGTTTTTATGGAAGAAACGCTGTGCGTTTTTATAGATAAAGTCAAATTCTGTCTTATTTTTAAGAGAATCTAACCTCATCTACAAAGCTTATACTGAAAGTCTTTTGCGACCTTTTGCCCTTCTTGCGTTAATAACGCGTCTTCCATTTTTTGTTTTCATTCTTGCACGAAAGCCGTGAGTTCTCTTTCTTGGCGTATTGTGTGGTTGATAAGTTCTTTTCATATTGTTGCCTTAAAGTTAAAATCAAAGTCGGCGATTATGCCGAGTTTTTACTTAAAAAAAGGTTATTTTGGCTCAAAATCTTTGCTAATCTCAAGGATTCTTAGCAAGTCCTTATTTGCCTTTGTGATGACGCGAAACTCCACACGCCTTGATTTGTCATCATCTTCTAAGGGCTTGGCAAAAGACAACCCATTGGCACGAAACACCTTAATAAGCCACTCTTTGTGCGAATCTATCTTTTTAAGATTAAAGCAATACTTTAGCACTTCTAATGCCCTAGCTTGTGAGAGTTCAGCATTACCCAAATACCGCTCTTCTAGCGTTTGGGCTGAAAACCAGCTTTGCGAAGTATGCCCCTCTATACGAATTTCTTCAATATTATCTTGGAATTTTGGCAAGGATAGAATCTTCACATATCGCGGAAAAAAATCATCTAAAATATCCTGAAACCGCTTCTTAACCTGCTTTGCCCCTGTATCAAATAGCACTTCTGGCTCATTAAAGCGAATGGTATTATCCTCATCAATGTGTGCGTCCCACTTTTTCAAATCTTTTTCAAACTCTTTAAGCAACGCCTCATACAGCTCTTGTTGCAGATTAGAATAATTTTGTGCAATTTCACTCATTGCTTCATTCAACTCTAAAAGTTTTTGATTTTGAATCTTCAAATCCTCTTGTGTTTTTTGCGTAATCAGCATAAAAGAGACCATAATCAGCAAAAATATCATCATAATCCCCGCCATCATATCTGAAATGCTTATCCACTGATTATGCTTCATTGCCTATCCTTTGCCTATTTGCCCTTGCCACTCCCCTATTGCCTTGAGCCGATAAGCTCACGCACACGCCGCAAAAACCACTCATAATTCTCCTTGAAATTCTCCATACTACCCTGCATTGAATCATCAAGGCTAGTGAAAGTCTCTCTAATCTCATTTTGCAAAGACTTGTTCCCTTCCACATTTTCTTTCAACAGATTTTCAACATTACGATAAAGCTCAACAAGCTGCATACTATTATGCTGAATCTGGGCGTTAAGATTGCCTAAATGTGAAAGAAGATTATGCTGCAAGTCGCCAAAGTCTTTTACCACCTGCACGCCCATATCTTTGGGGATTGCCACAGAATCTTTTGTCAGCTTTTGCATAATTTTTAAATACTCTGTGGCAAGTTTTTTTAAGAAATTATTCACCTGCTCATATTGCGTATTGAGATTAGAATCTGTCTTTTGTGCGAGTTCGCTTAAGGCTTCTACCCTTGCTTTAATAATCTCCTGCTCTTTTGTCATTACAGAATCCATACTCGCACTTAAAGTTGCAAGATACATCTCCTGCATACTTTTCATACCCTTTGACATATCTTGCATAATGCTTTCATTATGGCTATTTAAACGCGATAGGCTAGATTCTAAACTTTCTACAATCGCACTATGATTTGTGGCAATATGCTCTCGCAGTCTAGCAAACTCTGCGGCATTATGTGTGCTAGATTCTCTATTTTGTTCTATATTTTTCTCTAACTCTTTGCTGAGTGTTTGTAGCTGTGTATTTGCTGAATCTAAAAGCCCTTTGAGTAGCTCTCCACTCTCATTTGCAAGGCTACTGCATTGTGTGCGGAAAAGTGAAGTGTGATTATCCAAAACTTCTGTAAGAGAATTTTTAGCTTCTTTTGAGCTAGATTCCATAAATCGCCTGAGATTTTCCATACTCTCACTTGCGTGTTCATCAAACTTGCTAAAATACTCTTTGATACCCTCTTCAAGTTTAATACACTGCTCTTTGGCTTGGGTTTCAAGTGTAGCAAAGCCCTGTGTCGCACCCGCAAAAAACTTCTCCATATCAGCAAGGCACACTTTGGCATTTTCCCCCAATGTGGAGATTTGCTGAAGTTGAGATTCTAAAATCTCGCCCTTATTTTTCATCTCTTCAATCACACTAAGCGTTTTACCATAAAATTCCATTGCACTCTCATTCTGTGCTGTGATAGATTCTAAAGTCGCTTGAGTTTGCCCCATAGCCTTTGTGCTATCTTGCAGGGCATCTTGTGTTTGAGACAATAACGCTTGGCTTTGCTCCACATTATCCCTGTAATTATTCTGCCATTCAAGCAGTTTGCCAACGGCATTATTAAGCTCTTTAAAATTCTCTCCAAATTGATTTTGTAAATTTTGATTAAAGTCTCTAATCACAAGCTCCAATGCGGCAATAAGCTCCTTTGAAGCCCCTGAAGCAAGTTGCTTAATCGCTTCTTGCAAGGAGGTATCAATCTTTTTAAGGCTAGATTCTAAAAGGGCGTTTGTTGTGGTGTTGATTTGAAGCATATCGCTTTTTGTAGGAAGCTCTATTGTTTTGCTATTTAGCCCTTCCATACCTTTTTCTATACCTTTAAGACAACTTAGATTCTGTGCTTGATTAAGGATATAATCAATATTCATATCTTGCGTGCTTTTAATGCCCTTTGCCCGCTGAATGATTGAAAGCGTAATGGCAAGTCCCATACCCACAATAGAAGTGTAAAATGCCGTCTTTAATCCATCAAGCAATAAAGGCACAGAATCTTGGAGTGCCAAAGTATCAAAGCCCATAAGCCCCACAAAAATCCCCACAAAAGTCCCAAGCACCCCAGCACTCATAATAATGGCTTTAAAATCCTTATGTGTAGGCTCACCAAAAGTCCTAAAATCCCACACAAAAAGCCCCACCATAATGATAGTAAAACAAATATTAATCAGCCAATTTATCTCTTGCATACACGCTCCTTGCCTTTATTTTTGCTCTGTGATGACATAGACATCATTTATCCCCATATCACGCAGCATTGTTGTAATTTTAAGAAAAAACTCCAAATCACTCTGCCTATCCCCACGAATAATAATCTGCGTATTTTTATCAAATTCACTTAAATGTGTCCTTAACTCCTCTAAATCCAACGCCTTATCATCAAGGTAAAACTGCCCTTCCTTATTGATTGTAATGCTATGCGTATCCTTTTTATCAGCATTATTTCCCTGTGTATCTTCAATCTGCGGGACATCTACTTGAATCCTACTCTGCACGACAAAAGAAGCACTTGTTAGCACAATCACCAGCAACACAAGCATAATATCAATAAAGGGAATAAGGTTAAGCGAATCTATCTTTTTCATTTTCTCCCCCAAAATGACACCACAAATACCATACACGCCATAGAATCTAGTCTATTACACATCATATTTACTTACCACCTTTGGTGCGTTGTGTGATGAGTTTAAAGGATTATGCGTAATATCCCAGAGTGAAAGCAACACCTCAGCTTTGCGTAACAAAAGATTATAAGATACAATACTCGGTATAGCCACCACAAGCCCCGCAGCCGTGGCTTTTAACGCAAGGGCAAGTCCTGCCATAATGCTTTGTGTATCCACAAGCGAATTTGAGCCAATCTCAACAAAAGTTACCATAATGCCAACAACCGTTCCCAAAAGCCCCACATAGGGTGCGTTTGAGCCAATCGTAGCAATCAATGTTAAACGCTTATGCAAAAGTAGCTCCAACACCCGCTTGTCCTCAAACTCCGCAAGGTTAATCTTGCGATACAGCCACCACCGCTCTAATGCCACGCCAAGCACCACAATACTTAAAAATAGCAATATTCCAAGCACCCCATAATCAACCATTTCTTTCACACAAACTCCTTTGTTATGATGTTGTGGAGATTCCCACACATACTAAATCTTTTTCCCATAGTCTTTCATATTTGCCCTAGCCTCACGCTCAAGTGTTTTTTTCTTTATACTCTCACGCTTATCATAGAGCTTTTTCCCACGCACAAGGGCAATTGAAAGCTTGATTCTATTTCTTTTGTTTAAATACATACTTAAAGGCACGATGGATAGCCCTTCCTTACTCACACTGCCAAAAAGCTTATCAATCTCACTTCTATGGAGCAAGAGCTTCCTTTCTCGCCGCTCATTTGGCTTAAAATGCTTAAAAGTCGTTTCCAAAAATGAAATATGTGCGTTAAACAAAAACGCCTCCCCACGCACGATTCTCACAAAGCTATCTTTGAGATTAACCCGCCCAGCACGGATACTTTTCACCTCACTGCCAAGCAAAGCAATGCCAGACTCTAAAGTCTGTAAAATCTCATAATCAAAAAAGGCTTTTTTGTTTTTAGCAATCACTTTTCCTTGCATCACTCCGCTCCCTTAAGCTTAAAAAAGCTACTGCCACTGCCGCTAAAATACCACCCTTGCCCTAACTCATCTACCACATTTCTTAAATATGGATAACACACACACGCACTTTCAAATAAATCATTCAGCTCCGCTACATCAGGTTGAGATTCTAAAATCTCTTTGCTTTCCATACAAAACCACTGCGTAGTTGGCAAAGAATACTGCCTAGACTTATCGCGGATAGAATCTGCAAATGCCTTATACACTCTCTTTGTATCGCAAAACAAGTTCGGCGTGTAAATCTCATACTCCATTCTATCTTCTCGCATAGATTCTATTCTCTCACCCTTATCGCTGACATTTGCACTCCTTAATCCACTAGCAAAAAAGCTCACATCAGCCCCGATATACTTGGCAATGCCTACTAGTTCATCTTCTCTAAGCCCCAAAGATAGAATCTCATTTGCCCCCCTAAGAAATGCCCCCGCATTTGCACTACCCCCGCCTAGTCCTGCACCTTGGGGAATCCTTTTTTGTACCTCTATATGTAAAGATTCTAAGCCTAATGTCTCTCTGCCTTGTTGGCTTAAATATTCGCTCAAAACGCATTTTGCTTTAAAAATAAGGTTGTCTTGTATCTCGCAGCTAAAATCACCCTTTATGCAAAAGCTATCCTTTTGCGTGATACACATCTCATCATACAAGCTACCTTGGGCTAAGACAAAGCGTGAGTTTAGCATATGGAATCCCGCTTCAAAACCCACGATTTTTAAAAAAATATTCACCTTTGGATATATACGGAAAGTCATCAAAAGTCCAACTTATATTTTACTCTTTGTTTTAAGAAGCGATTTTATTTGCGTTATAGTATTTTTGTCCATAGTTTGGGAATCTTGAGCTTGAGAGGCTTGTTTATTTTGCGTTGTAATCGCCTCTTTTAGCTCACCGCGTAAAATCACACAAGATTCAGGGGCGGAAAAGCCCAGTCGCACACTGCCTTTATCAATGGAAATCACCTTTATTTCAATCTCATCGCCTATAATGACGCTGTCATCTTGCTTTCTTGAAAGTATTAACATAACTCTATCCTATTCACAATATATTCTACGCTACCATCACTCAAAACTTGAATTATAGAGAAAAAATCATCAAAACACACTATATATTTGCCTTTTTCTATATTTTTTAGCAAAATCTTTTTACCACAATACATATCATCATAAAATTTTTGCATATTTTCTAGTCTCTTATAGGGCAAAAACTCAATGGGATTTAGAATCTTTAATCCTTGAGTTTGGCTCACACTCATTTCCCCCTCACTCACACGCTCTAGATGTGATAATACCCCATTCACACCAAGATTTTCTGCTATCATCGCTCCAATACTCCGCACATACGCCCCCTCGCTCACACTCACTTCAAAATGCAAAAATGGGTGATTGTAATGCAGGAGCTTTATATCATAAATTGTCATTTGCGTTTGCGAGAGTTCAAACTCTTCGCCCTGCCTTGCAAGCTCATAAGCCCTTTTGCCATTAATATGCCTTGCGCTAAATTTTGGCGGAGTATAGCTCAAAGTGCCCTGCAGTGATTCTAAAATCTCGCTGATATGAGCCTTGCTCTGCTCTTTTACACATTCAACCAAAGTGATATTCTCAATATCTAAGCTTAATGATTTTGCCCCAAGCCACAAAGTCGCCCTATACACTTTAGGCGTTTTTCGCAAATGTGGAAAAAGCCGCGTATAGCTCCCAAAGCCCACCACAAGCACACCTTGAGCAAATGGATCAAGTGTGCCTAAATAGCCACCTTTTTTTATGCCAAAATGCCTTTTTAATTGTCCAAGATACGCATTTGAGCTGATAAAAGGTGGTTTATATGCCGCCACAAGCAAAGATTCCAAATCTTATTCTCCATTTTTAAGCTAAATTTAATAAAAACATTATTATAACTTAACTTTAATATTTTTTAAGAATGCTTATGTGGCTATGGCAGAATCTTAAAATATCCCATATTGATAAAATTTGACAAAGGGCAGCTGTGGAAATTTACCTTGAAAACAACACGCTTATCACTTCAAAGACAGATTTAAAAGGGCATATTACTTATGGCAACGCTGATTTTGTGCGATTTAGCGGTTATAAAGAAGTGGAGTTTTTAAACAAGCCTCACAACATCATTCGCCACAAGGATATGCCCAGAATCGCCTTTAAACTCCTATGGGATAATGTGCAAAATGGCAAGGAATTTTTCGGCTTTGTCAAAAATCTTTCGCGTGAAAAAAATATATATTGGGTATTTGCCAATATCACGCTCTCATTTGATGAAAATCACAACATCATCGGCTATTACTCTGTCCGCCGCCGCCCAAGCAAAGAAGGCGTAAAGTTTATGAGTGATTTATATGCCAAACTCTGTGAGATAGAATCCAAAGGCGGTATGAACGCTTCCCTAGAGCAGCTTACCGCCACGCTTAAAAACGCAAATATCAGCTATGATGAGCTTGTTATCAGTCTCCAAAACACCGCTAAAACACAAGGCTACCACTAGAAGTTTTAGCGTGAAAGACATCGCCAAATTAGATTCTACTCCCTAGATTCTACCTTTGAGCTTTTACCCCATATATTTTACTTTCCGCTACCCTTACTCTCCCACCCAGCAAATCTCTAAATATTCTAACCTTTTTTGTAAAATTCTTATAAAACTCTCATTTATAATTTTTATTAGATATTATAAAAATGTGTAAAATCCTAAAGCCTAAAATAAGATTCTCTATAAAATACCAAGACGATTTACTCTATTTTAACACCTTTTATCTATCATAAAACCATTAAAAGCCCTTGTGGCATTCCCTAGAAATAGGCGTTTTTTGACATTTTGATATGACTTGTTTGGCTAGAGTTGCGTGTTTTAGGATATTTCAAGCTTTGAAAACGCTCAAAGCACATACTAGAGCCGACTTGGGAGAGTCGGTTCTAGTGGGACCCGATTTGTGAGGGGATTGCAACTTAGAATCAACACCGACACGCCCTTTCATTAGTTCTAGTGGGACCCGATTTGTGAGGGGATTTGTATCACTCTAATGCTTTTACTTGTTATATCAAAGCTTGTCTATCTTATGTCATTACTCGGGCTTTGCCAAAGTATCTTTTTTATTCAATACAAAAACTACCAAAATCACTATGTTAGATTCTAGAATCTGTTTTTTCTTTCTTAGTCTTGTTTGTTGTTTTCTCTCTTGCTTTATTGCTTTGTCATACTGAGCGTAAGCGAAGTATCTATGTTTTTGGGATTTTCTTCTTTTTGCTAAGGGGGAGAGGCTTGAATTTGCAAGTGTGGATTAGTGCTTATGCACAAATGCGAAGTCGGCTCGTGGTCGTGCCACTCGCTCCCCCTTATATATCCCCCACCCGACGACGCTTTAAGAGGTTGGCACTTTGTGCGATTTAATTTTATGGTGGCAAAGTCGTGCTTTGCCACTTTAGCAATTGTAGAATCTGCTTTAGATTCTGCGTTAGCAGAATAGCGAGGCTCTCTCCTTGATTGCCGATGTAGCTTTGCAAATCCCGTAAGGGTAAAAAGCGGTCGCTTTATTCTTTTCTGGGTTAAGGGGTGAGCGACACGATTGCGAACGGGAAGGGATAAACCCCTTTTTGCGAAAAAGAAAAGATTTAAAAAAAGATATTGAATAAACCTTTTTTCTTTTTGCGGAATCTTAGAGAATGTTTTTTATATTTGTGAAACTTGATAGGTAGATTCTGTTGTTTTAAATCTACACTTAAAATTTTTATAAAAAAGGGGAATGAGTGGCAAGACGAGCCGACTTCGCATTTGTGCGTAAGCACTAATCCACACTTGCAAATTCAAGCCCCTCCCCCTTATAAAAAAACAAAAAATTAGAATCACAAAAAAAATATAGATACTTCGCTGTGGATCAGTATGACAGAAAAAATAAATAAAAAATCTAAGAGTCAAAATATTTCAAGCAAAGACACTTCACCTAACGCTAAAACGAATATTGCTTCTATTTATCCTTATCCTTTTGTCTTGCTTTGCCTTTGATATGTTACATTTTGTATCTTATTGATATGTTTAGATTCTAAAAATGATACAAATCGTAGCATATAAGATTCTTTTTTGTCATTCTACCGCTATGCCACATACGCAAACCACTCTTTTATGAAAGAATACGCTTTTACATTTATTTTCAAAGGATTAGAATGGAAAGTTTTATTGACATTTTTCATAGCATTGTTGATAGCACAAGTGGCTTTCTCTACACTTATTGGCTTGTATTTGCACTGATTTTATGTGGTTTATACTTAACTATCCGCACAAGATTCATTCAACTTCGCTTTCTTAAAGATGCCTTTATGGTGCTAAAAGAAAAAAGCCACGAAAAGCATATCTCGCCCTTTGGAGCGTTGATGATTTCTACTGCTTCACGCGTGGGGATTGGCAATATTGTGGGTGTTTCTGTGGCTATCGTCGGCGGTGGCGTGGGAGCTTTATTTTGGATGTGGCTAACTGCTTTGGTAGGTGGGGCGAGTGCATTTGTAGAATCTACTCTCGCTCAAGTGTATAAACGCAGTGATGGGGAGCATCGCTACAAGGGTGGTCCAGCTTATTATATAGAAACAGCTCTCAAGTCCCGCACACTTGGCGTTATCTTTGCTATCTCACTTATTTTGTGCTTTACTTATGGATTTAACGGATTGCAGTCCTATACACTCACTTCCGCATTTGAAATTTTTGTAGGTAGTGAAAGCTTTAATGAAGGCTATTTTACATTTTTTGTAGGCTTTATCCTTGCCGCTCTTGTGAGCTTCTTTTTCTTTGGCGGCGGGAAAAGCTCAGCTACCATCTCCACCGTGCTTGTGCCTGTAATGGCATTTGGCTACCTTGTCGTAGCATTGATTGTCATTGGTATGAATCTTGATAGGCTTCCTGCTATCTTTGGCAATGTTTTACAAGAGGCATTTAATTTTCAGGCTATTTTTAGTGGCTTTGCAGGAAGTGCCATTGTCATTGGCGTAAAAAGGGGGCTTTTCTCAAATGAAGCCGGTATGGGTTCTGCACCAAATGCCGCAGCTGCCGCACACACAAGCCACCCTGCCAAACAAGGTATGGTGCAAACGCTTTCCGTCTTTATTGACACACTTATTATTTGCTCGGCAAGTGCGTTTATGGTGCTATGTGCGGATTTAAGCACCTATGCGGACGCAAAAGGTATGGCATTAATGCAAAATGTAATGCAGGGCTATTTTGGCTCTTTTGGTTTGCTTTTTGTGAGTGTGGCTATCGTGCTTTTTGCCTTTACTTCATTGATTGGGAATTATTTTTATGCTGAAGCAAATTTTAAATTTATTACACACAATAAAACCGCGTTACAAATCTTTCGCTTTTCAGCAGTGGCAATGGTCTTTGTAGGCGCACAGCTCAATCTCCAGCTTGCTTGGGACTTGGCAGATGTGTTTATGGGCTTTATGGCGAGTATCAATATTGTGGTAATTTTGCTACTTAGCAATATTGCTGTAAAAGTGCTAAAAGACTATGAAAAACAACGCAAAGAAGGCAAAAACCCTGTGTTTAAAGCTGCAGATGTTGGTATCCACGATACAGAGTTTTGGAAATAGCAGAGTTTTTGAAATAACATTGTTTGCTAGATTTATCTAGAATCTAGCTAAAGCTAAATATAGCTTCCCAAATATGCTTTAAGATTCTGAGCCACATCATTCCACTGACCCATTTTGCTTTGTGTCATACACAGCACATTCTCATACCACGGTGTGCTTATACCATTACCCCACCGCCAATCATAGCGTTTATTGAGTAAAACAAGCGTATGCTTCCCCATACTCCCGCTTAAATGTGCCACAGCAGTATCAATACTAATGACTAAATCTAGCTCTTTGATAATCTCATAAGTTTGTAAAAAATCATTCATTGGCTTTTGGATAATCCCAAATTTATTGAGATTCTCATTTTGATTTTCGCACTCTGCTTTATTAAGGGAGTAAATCTCAACGCCCAACCTTTGAGCCTCACTTAACGCACTCATCAGCACTTCAAAGGGAATATTCTTGTTTGCGGATTCAGGAAAAGTAGAATCTGTGCTAAAGCAAATGCCGATTTTTTTGACCCCATAGGTTTTAATCTTGTGAGTTTCCATTCTAGGTGTGTCACAAAAAGGCAGAGATTCTAACTCTTGCCTATGAGATACGCTTAAAGCATATGGCAAAGATAGAAGGGAGATTGCCACATCATATTCCAAGTCCTGTGTAATCCCGCAAACACAAGGGATATGAAACTTTTCAAAAAGGGGCAAAAGTGGCTCTTGTATCAGCACAAGCACATTTTTAGCAACCTTTTGCAATAGTGGCACAAAGCGACTAAACATAATAGAATCTCCAAGCCCCTGCTCGTGATAGATAAGCACATTTTTACCACTCAAACACTCACCCTTTTGCCAAAGCTTTGTAATACCTTGTGGAAGCATATTTGGGAGCTTTTTACGCTCTTCATAGATTCTAAATCCATTTACCAAATCTAAATGTTTGAGCAAAAAATGTGCGTAGTTAATGCAATACTCGCTTTTTTGCGGATTAAGCCCTATGGCTTGTTGATAGAGTGTTTGCGTATCTTGGGGCAGAGCATTTGCATAATTTAACGCATTAGCATAGTTAAACAAAAAATCACTATCATCTTTGTAGTATTGATAAATGCCACGATACACCTCCAATGCCTCGCTAAAAAGCCCAATTTGCACATAAGTATTAGCTAGATTCACACCCGCATCAAGATAGCCTTTACTTAAAGCGTTCAAATACAGCTCAATTGCCTCCCCAAAATGCTTCAAGCTCACTTGTGCATTGGCAAGATTAAACATCGCTCCCAAATCGTTGGGATCAAGCTTAATAGCGATAGTGTAGTGTTTAATGGAGTTTTGTGAATCTTCAATATCAGAATAGGCTTTTGCAAGGTTAAAATGCAAAGTTGGCAAGGTCGGGGTGTTCTCCATTACCTTTTCTTGCGTTAAAAGCAAGGTTAGTTCATCAATACTTGCTTTGGGATTCCCACTACGGCGGTAGGCTTCTGCGAGATTTATCCTATGGCTCAAATCATTTGGGGCAAAATTTGAGGCTTGGGTAAAGTATTCCACCGCTTTTTCATACATTTCAAGCTTTAGCATAACAATACCTGCCAAACTCCAAATGTCTGCACGCGTGCAGTCTATACCTAAAATCTGAATGCAAATATCCATACACTCGTGATATTGGCTTTCCTCATAAAGCCTAAAGGCTGAATGCACGGCTGAAGCGATATTAAAACTTTGTTGAGACATAGGCTACCTTTAGAAATTTTCCAAAGGTATGAAGCAAAAAAAATGCCACCCTCTAGCGAGAGTGGCTACCAAAAGCGATTGTCTTGTGGAGTTTCTCTACAAAAATAGAATCTTAGAACACCACACCAAAGATAATAGACATACGCTGATAATCGTTTTTAAAGTCTTTGGAGCGCACAGAATCTGTGGCTATTGATGGGCCCGGTGTGCGTGAAGAGCTTGTCATTTGTCCCATTACATAGCGTAGCCCTACGCTAAATACATTTGACACTTTCACACCCATACCGATACCATAAGTCAATCCGTGATAGATATTATCGAGCGAAGTGTCATTTTGTGTATCACTGATATAGAAATTATCCTTTATGCTATGATAGGCATAGCCCACCATACCTTGGATATAAAAATATCTTGCTTGCACCCCCACAATCACAGGCACTTGCACACCCCAACCATTAAAACCTAAATCCGTCATTACCTTTGTCCCACCGGGCAAGCCTGTATCTTGTCCGGGCCAAAAAGCATTTGAATTCCCAACTGATTTAACATAAATTGGAGCGGTAATTTCAGTCCCAACATACGGACGCAACCCACTTGCAGACTTAATAGATGTGATATACATAGAATAACCCACATCAGCTGAATGCAGATTCAAATCGCCAAGCATTGAATAAGAATAGCCCAAATGCCCCTCGCTAAAAAGATACCAGCGTTGAACATTCCCAGCCTTATTTGAACCATTGAGAATTGACCCACTTGCAAAATTCCCCAACAACTGCTTTTTGATGTCATTATTGTTTTTAGCTGGAGCAGCAAACACCACGCCCCCAGCCAAAGCAAGTAACAAGAAAATTCTTTTTACACGAATCATTTTTAACTCCTTATATTTGATTCTAAAATGCGTATGATAGCATAATAAGCTGATATCGGCTTAAAAACGCAAAACTTTAAACACTTAATTTCAAGGTGCGATAATGGCGGCTTTAGAAAGATTTGTAGCGTGCAAAATCGTGCTATTATGTAGTCTCGCATAATATTTCATAAGATTTTTTTGCAAAATGGGTTCAATACTTGGCACAAACCACGCATTATTGCTTGTTACAATTACTAGTCTAGGATTATCCGCATAAAAATCACTATTTGTCCCTTCATAACAAATCGCATTTTTAAACCTAACACCTTTAATGTCAAAATACCCAAACTCACGCCCCGGGCTAAATCCCCCAATGCCTTCAAAAAATACATTCACAATGGGCAGTAAAGATTGCGGCAGACGCTCCCCAAAAGGCACAAGCAACACTTTATCAAGGAATGTCATCTCACCATTTTCAAACTTATAAGTGCTATTAAAATACAGCACTTCACCATTTTCATTTTGCTCCACACGCAATGCCCCAACAATAATGACAATATCCTTACTCATCTGCAGAATCTTGTCAAAGTGGGAAAAATACTTAGAATCTAAAGGCACATAAAAGGCACTTTCAGCTAAAACAACAGCTTCATAGCCTTCATTTTTTGCTATCTCTATTTGGTCTATATAGTTTTGAAAAATACTCTCCATTTGCTCCATACGCCAAGTAATATCCTGACTGACTTCGCTCTGCATAAGCTTAATTTTTAGCGGAATATGTGGCGGATTTTCACTAAAAGTTTTAGAATCTAGAGCAAAAACAAGACATAAAATCCCTACAATCTTCCACCAACGCTCATATTTGATAGCAACCCACAGCCCAAGCACAATAAGCCCTAAGCTTAATTTATCCACTCCAAAATAGCTAAAAGCAAATACACTTTCAAGCATAATCCAATCAAATCCAAGTGGCGTAAAAAAGCTTAAAAGCATTATAAAGCCAAACCGCCACAGCAGACATTCACACCATAATCCAACATAAAATACACAAGCAATAAGCAAGGCTTCAGCCACCACCACAAGCGGGATAAGCACACTCATATCAAAATATCTTAATCCCAAACTTATCCAATAAAACCACAACACTCCAATGAAAAATCCCACGCTAAAGCGACGATTTTTAGGTGTGAAAAGCACACTTGCGATACTTAGCAACCCAAAAACAGAAAGTAGAATCTTAGGAGATTCCACCTCACAAAGCTCAAAAATCCACTGGATATAAAATGGAGCTACACAAAAACTTGCGAAAATAAAAGAGATAAAAAGCCACATAAAAACTTTTTTGTAGCTTTGCTTTTCACGCCAAGAAAAAGGAGTGTAAGGCATATCAAGCATAGCTTTTATACGCCTAAAAGGATTTGAAACTTGAAGATTCAGCATTTAAAATTTTAGCTTTGAAGACTTGAAAACACTATACTCAATGGGTTTAACTTATTTAAAAGTCGTGCCACCATCAATGACAATAGTCTGTCCAGTGAGCCAAGCACTCTGTGTCTCATCACATAGGAAAAACGCTGCACCAGCTAAATCTTCAGGTGTCCCCATACGATTAAGCGGGGATTGCTCCTCAACCTTTGCTTTAACTTCCGCATAATCAGGGAAAGCCTTTAACGCATCAGTATCAATAGGACCACCACTTACAGCATTGACGCGTATGCCCCATTCGCCAAGCTCTGTTGCAGCATATTTTACCATTGTCTCTACCGCATTTTTAGAGTTTCCGTGTCCAGCATAATTTGGCATATATACAAGATTCCCTGTTGAGCTAAGAGAGACAATCGCCCCTCCGCCCACTTCTTTCATTCTCTTAGCCGCTTCTTGTGCACCAACGACAAATGCCAAAACCGTTGCGGTATAAATATTATTTAGCCCTCTAGGTTTTAAACGCATAAATGGTGCAAAGCCACCTGCCACGCTCTTACCATAAATAATCGCATTTGACACAAAAAAGTCAATGCGTGAAAAATCTTCATCAATCTTTTTAAATAACTCCACATACTGCTCTGGCTCAAGCACATTTAAGGGGTAGAATCTCGCCTTGATACCAAACTTAGATTCAACATCTTGTGCGATTTTTGCCGCCTCTTCCTCATTTTTATTGTAAGTAAATGCGATATTCACGCCATTTTGTGCAAATTTATACAAAATCGCTTTACCAATCCCACGCGTAGCACCGCTAATCACAAGCGTTTTGCCCTTCATAAAACTTGTAGTGCAATTTTGATTATTCATTGTTTCACCTCGTATTTTTGTAAGATTTTGTGTATTTTATCCATATTTTCCTTAGAAGGTGCTACTAATGGCAGACGATATTCCAAATTTTTTAATAATCCTGCCAAAAACATCGCCGCTTTTATGGGTATGGGATTACTCTCACAGAACAAAACCTTATTTATTTCATAAAGTTTTGTGTTTATCTCATAGCTTTTTTTCATATCCCCTTGCAATGCGTAATGCGTCAAATCGGCAATTTCATGTGGCAAAAGGTTGCCTGTAACTGAAATCACACCCCTGCCATTATTGGCAAGAATGGGATAATTAATCGCATCTTCCCCACTTAAAAGCATAAGCTCTGGCACTTCCGCACCAAATGCCACTACCCTATCCATAAGCCCAGTAGCTTCTTTAATCGCATAAATGTTATTGCACTCCTTATACAATCTCTTTGCCGTGTCTATCTCAAGATTCACACCCGTGCGAGAAGGCACATTATAAAGCATAACGGGAATCTCCACCGCATTTGCCACAGCTTTATAATGCTGAAATAAGCCCTCTTGTGTGGGTTTATTATAATAAGGCGTAACACATAGCAATGCGTCCGCTCCACATTTTTGTGCAAATTGTGAAAGCTCAATAGCTTCACTTGTAGAATTACTCCCTGCCCCGGCAAGCACCTTTACGCCACTTCCCTTGCAAACTTCCACCGCAACTTCAATACATTCCATATGCTCCTTATGTGAAAGCGTGGCAGATTCTCCGGTTGTCCCAACCGGCACACAAGCGTCCATTCCATAAGCGATTTGCCGCCTAATCAAAGATTCATAAGTTTCAAAATCTACTCTCCCCTGCTTAAAAGGCGTGATTAACGCACTCATCGCTCCTTGCACCATTGCCTACTCCTTTGTCCCTGCTTGTTTGGTATCTTTTAGGATAACCACACTTAGTGAATCTTGTGTAAAATATGTATTTGCCACTTCTTTGATTTTTTCAATACTTAAAGTATTGATTTCCTTTTCATATTGCAAAAGTGGGCTAATATCCCCACGCACAAGATAGCTTCCAAATAGCCCGGCTACATCTCCTGCACTCTCCAAGCTATATATAAAACTTGCACGCGTATTGATTTTAACCTTTTCTAGCTCTTCTTGTGAAATCTCGCCTTTTTTCAACCTATCTAATATCGTATAAATCTCTTTTTCCACAGATTCTGCACTCACACCCTGCCTTGCTGCAGCAACGATTAAAAACACCCCCTCATCTTTTAAATCCATATTATACGCATACGCACTCGTAGCGATTTGCTGCTTATCTATAAGCTCGGTTTGAAAAATACTTGACTTCCCACTGCTTAGAATCTCCCCTATGGCACTTAATGCCACTTGATCCTTGCTTAAATAATTTGGAATCTTATAGCCCATTGTGAGATACTCAACTTGTGAATCTTTTTTCACAATCACGCGTCGCTCTCCATCTTGCTTTGGCTCTTTTGCAACAACTTGTGGGATAGAATCTGTCCTATTTTTCAATGCCCCAAAATGTTTTGTAGCACTCTCAAACACTACATTTGGCTCAATATCCCCGCTCACAAGCACAATGGCATTTTGTGGCTGATAATAAGTCTCATAAAACGCTCTAATATCCTCAATTTTCCAAGTCTTAATATCCTCCATAAAGCCAATAGGTGTCCAATGATAGGGGTGATACACATAGGCTGTGTTAAAAAAGCGAAAATACAAATAGCCCATAGGCGAATTATCCGTCCGCCAAAGTCGCTCTTCAGCTACGACATTTCTTTCCGGCTGAAACTCATTATCTTCCAACGCAAGATTACTCATAAGCTCGGCAAATAGCTCTAGGGACTTATCCAAATTCCCCGCACTTGATTTAATAAAATACCGCGTGTAATCAAAGCTTGTAGAAGCATTATTCACCCCGCCAAAGCCTTTCACAATCTCATCAAACTCTCCAGCCCTAAGATTCTTGGTAGATTTAAAGCTTAGATGTTCCAGCATATGGGCTATGCCACTTTTTCCCATACTCTCATTGCGGCTGCCGACTTTGTAAAATACATTTATCTCAATCACGCCACTTTGATTATGCAAAGGGACAACCACAATTTCTAGCCCATTCTCAAGCGTTTTTGTATAATGCTTAGGCAAAACACTTTGTGTTGAAAATGCTGAATTTATGCTCGTTACAACACTCATCAAAACTCCTAAAATTAGAATCTTCACTCTCTATTCTCACTCTTTGGGTAAATTTGCTTTAGAATCTTGCTGTGCTTGTGATGGCTCTATTTGCGATGTAGGCAAATCTTTATCCACTAGATTTTGTGTGGAATCTAGCTTAGATTCTGTTTTTTTTGTGCGAGAAGCTTTGCTTTTTGTCGCATTTGTAGAATCCGCCTTTTTTGCCCTTGTTTTTTTAGGCTTAGATTCTGTTTTTTTAGATTCTGTCTTTTTGGGGCTTGGTGCTTTTTGGGTAGATTCTGTGTCCTTACTAGAATCTAGCTTTTTCTTTCTTGTTTGTGTTGGCTTTGTCTTAATGACAATTTTAGAATCCTGCTTATCTTGTGTTTTATCTGCATTTGACTTTTTGCGTGTTTTTGGCTTTGTTTTAATATCCTGCCCCAATGCCTCATACAAGTGCGTAAAACCATCTGCCCTAAGGCATTGCAACAAGCCTTCATTAATATTTTTACACAAGCTTGGTCCTTGAAACACAAACCCACTATACACCTGCACCAAACTCGCCCCTAGTTTAATACGCTCATAAGCCTCCTGCGCGTTGTCAATCCCGCCAACAGAGATGAGAGCTATCTTGCCAAAAAAGCTTTCACTTAAGATTCTTAGAATCTCTTTTGATTTTTGCTTTAACGCCGCTCCGCTAATACCGCCACTATCTTGTGGATTCTGCACAAGTGTGTAATCAACAGTCGTATTTGTAGCAATAATCCCACTTGCACCGCTTTTGATACTCATCTCAACAACTTTTAACATCTCATCTTTATCCATATCTGGCGAGATTTTCAAAAAGAGCGGTTTTTGCGTATGTGTGCGTGCCATAGCAAAAAGCTCCTGCACAAATGAAACATTTTGCAAATCACGCAAATTTGGCGTGTTTGGCGATGAAAGATTGAAAGTGAAGTAATCCCCAACTTCCAAGCAATCAAGCAAAACATTTTCATAATTTTTGAGCGAATCACTTTGGGCAATGATTTTATTCTTGCCAATATTCACGCCAAGTGGGATAGCATAGGGGTAAAATGCTTTTAATCTTTTTGAGATAACAAGTGAGCCTTGATTATTAAAACCCATAGCATTTTGTAGGCTTTGCTCTTGTGTGTGGCGAAAAAGACGCGGCTTTGGATTGCCCTCTTGTGGAGCTTGAGTGATTGTGCCAATCTCCAAAAACCCAAATCCAAGAGCTGAAAGCCCCTTTATCATCGTAGCATTTTTATCAAATCCAGCCGCCAAGCCCACAGGATTATAGAATCTCATACCTGCAACCTCAACGCTTAATGCCTTATCCACCACGCAATTTTTCCCTGCCACATAATCCTGCACCAAAGGCAAAGGCAAAACACGCTTAATGAAAGATTCGGCTAGATTGTGAGCTTTTTCAGCATCAAGTTTGAAAAGATAAGGAGAAAGCATCTGATACAAAGACATAAAAACACCCCGAGAAATTAAATTAGAAAGTCAAGTTGTGTATTGTAGCAAAAAAAATAAATCCTTAAACAAATCCTAATGTAACTTGAAAATTTAGGCGTTCCTACATTACAATCAACATAATCAACAAAAAAACACTATTTAATCTCTCCAGCTTCCCTTGTGGGAGAAAAAATGCTCATTATCTGTTTTTTACTCAAATGTAAATCAAAGTATGTGCGATAAAATACTTCAGTAGAGTGTAAAAGCGTATCAAAATCCATCTCACTTGGATTATTACACATATAAAGCCATTGAAGCAAAATAGACAAATCTACGCTTGGAGCAAATGGGCGATATGAGCCTAACGGAAATTTATAGACTCTTTTATTTTGGATTGCCTTGATGGGCTTCCACAATGGGCTTTTGAGTATATCTTGGGGCATAAGCGTATTAAAATTATTAATATAGATAATATCCGGATTGAGTTTGTATATATCTTCAAGCGTTATTTTTACAATATTTTGACTAGCAATAACATTTTGTCCGCCACTTGTTTGCAATAAATAATCCGCAAAAATGCCGCCTGCCCAAATAGCCTTATCACTCTCAAAATAATGTATCACCAATGCCTTTGGCTTAATATTGTTTGATTTTGCCCTTACTTTTTTCATCATCTCATCTTGAATACTTTGAGTAAAGTCTAAAAATCTTTTTGCCTTTATCTCAACATCTAAAATAGGGGCTAGCACTGTAATCCAACCCTTGATTGTTTCAAATGAGTTATACCCCCATTTATTGACACTGAGTTCTATTGTTGGAATCTTGCTTTGTTTCATTGCCTGACATAGCTTGATATTTGCACTATGACATACAAACAAATCTGGCTTAAGAGAAAGAAGATCTTCTATATTTTCATTCTCTCCACTTGGAATGGCATTAATCTCAGGAAACATATCAAGTAAAAAGGAATTTTTTAACACATTTTTGCTTGATTTTGGCATATACACGATGCTTTTTGCACTCTTTTCAAGCATAATAACAACAGATGGCAATGGCCACATACCGCCCCCAATCACAATGCGAGTAGGCTTTTTTGGAATCTCAACACTATATCCTTTATCATCTTTATACATATAGGGAAAAGCACCAAACACATTGGCACTAAGCAGCACATATAGCATTATGAAACGCATTGTTGCCTCCCCTTCGCACATACAATATCATTCTCTAAAATATCACTCTCAACCCACTGCATAAATGTGTCAAAAAAATATTCTGTCGTAGGCATAAATCCCTGCCCCAAATGAAACTCTGGATCAAGCGAGGTAACATATAAATTCCCCTTAAAAGTTGTATCCTTATAAATGATACTTTCATCTAATTCATTGACTAGTATATTTTGGGCAGTTTTTGGCGGATAAAATGCCCCGTGGTAATGCCATTTCGCACTTTTTACTGCCATTTTGCTAAATAAACCATCTTTTGTAGAATCTTCTGCCTTATTCCCATCTGAATCTAAGGCATACAAAGGCATATCAGCATTAGGGATAAGCCACCACCAAAAATTGACAGGATAATCCCTCCACCTAATATTTGGTAAATAATCTTGCGTAATCTCCCCAAAAGAAACAATATGCCCTCCAGATTCCAAATAGGAAATGAATTTTTGTTTATACCTAACCAAGCTATGTGCGTCCATTCTTGAGCTTAAAACAATATAATCAAACGCTTCAAGATTCAAAGATTGTAAATCTAAAAAATGGCAGCGTTTAGAGAAGAAATGTGCATATTTTTCATTTTTATTTGTAAAAAAATATCTATGAAATGAGCTGCCACCTGTGATAATGGCATTTGCAAGCTTATGGGAAGAAAGGCTTTGTGTATGTTTATTAGGCACAAAATCTAAATAATTAAGCCCCATATCACAAGCATTTTGCCAAGCCTTAGATTTTTGCTCTCCCCTTTTATCAGTTTTGTGTGTTAGCCCATCTTGTTTAATCCGCTCTAGCTCATAGCCAAGCCATCGCAAAAGATTAAGCCCCATTCTTCTTGCTGTCGTATTATCCATAAGCCCAAAACTTAATAAATCCGCATTTGCTGTTGAGAGAATAACACCTTGTGTAGATTCTCTATCAATATAGCCAACGCACTCCCCCCGACAATCAACCAACAAATACTCTACCTTATGCGGAAAAGCACTCATATCAAAAAATCCACGATTAAAAAATCCTTTGACACCACGCCTATGATTTACATCATATTCCCTTACTCCATCAAAAATAATTGCCGCAGATTCACTCTTAGCAAACTTTACAACCCTATCTCTAATTGGAATCTGACTCTGTATATAGCCCTTACTATAAGGTAAAATCCGCATAAAATCACTCATAAAAGACAGCACCACGCCCCCAGATTCAAGAAAACTAAGAATCTTATCTTTAAAGCGTGAGAGATAATACTCATCAATCCCCATAGGCAAAACAACCGCACAAAATTCGCTCAAATCAAGCGAGTGAAATTCATTATACAAATCTACATACTGCAAAATATGCTTATATAAAAAATGTGTTGAAACACTCTGTTCTTTTAGACTTCCTGATTCAAGATAGGCAATCTTACCAAAAGATTCAATCTCTTTATAATAATAAAGATTCTCTAAGTTATTTTTTGAACAACTATAACCACATTTACTAGACATCTTTTTATCCTTTCATTTAAGTGATTTTTGGAAGTTATTTGGATTATATTGCATTTTGTTTTTTATTTCAATATAATAACCGCTCTTATTTTTAATTTAATGAAAAAGGATTCAAAATGAAACACTCTACTAAAAAAAGTGCGTCTCTTTTTCTCTGCTGTTTTATGCTCCCTTTTTATATGCAAGCTGACGAGCAAGAAGAAAAAATAAGCAGTGCAGAAAGGAATGTCAAGCTTGAAAAATCTGTTGTCAAAGCACAGGTAATTATGTCGGAATTACCCATAGAGCTGCAATCTAAGCAAATTAGCGTTGTTGAAAAAAAGGACTTGCTCCAAAAAAGTAATGGCAATATACAATCTGTCTTAGAATCTGTGCCCGGAATCTTATACTCTCGCTCTGGTGGTATCAATGGGCAAATCACATTTCGTGGGCAAAATTCCAATAGCTCTCGCTCTATTGTGATGATAGATGGTGTGAGATACTCTGGGCGCAATACGCTAGAATTTAACACTCTTGATCCTTATGCCTTTGAAAGCGTGGAAATCATACGCGGTCCGGCAAGCTCACTATGGGGAAGTGATGCTATGAATGGCGTTGTAAATTTTAGATCTCGCACTTCATCATACAATACACAAAGCGATACTTTTGCTGCCACAGCTAGAATCCGTGCCTTAGAATATGGAAGTGTGAATAATCTTTTTGGCGGTAGGGCAGAAGTGCTTGGCGGCGGCGGAGGCTGGGATATGCTTATTGGAGTAAGCTCAAAAACAGCACAAGACTACACTACACCCATTAAAGAAAATGGCTCATACAAAGCAAAAAATTCATCATTTAACTATTTGGGCGTGGATTTTAACATTGGCTATACCAAAGATTCTACACGCTACTATACTCAAGGTCGCTATACAAGAGTAGAATCTCATCGTGCTGGAGGTTTAGGTGCAGCACCGGGATCAAGCTATGGAATCTTAATGAGTGAAAATCCAATCAGCGAATATTATCTAAGAGTGGGAATGAAAAAATCTCAACTTTCTTTTGCGGAATCTATGGAAAGCTATCTCTATTATAGACATTGGGATACGGATATTTGGAATAACCGCACCGCATTCAATGGAGTAAATATCCATCAACAAGTCTATAATAATAACTACTTTGGCGGACGACTTGTGTTTGATAGCAGAATAAATAAGCATTATCTTACCTATGGAGCAGAATTTGAAAGCTCATACTCTCCAACACAAGTCAGGCAAAATAATCTTATAGCCAATGTGAGCAACACAACAAATCGTCCCTCAAGCAATACTGATATTGCTTTATTTATTAAAGATGATTTTAGTGCTACTCCATCTTGGTATCTTTCAGCATCTCTTAGGGGAGATTATGTTCTCACAACTATTTCAAAAACAAAATCAAGTTTAGAGCAATCCGGAAGTGGTCAGGCCAATACTGAAAACTCTCGCTTACTTGATGAAAATAGCGTAATCCATAGTGGAGCTGTTACAGGCTCTCTTGGTTCAGTGTATTTTCTTAATGACTATATAAGCAATGTGATTAATGTCAGTCACAACTTCAAGAATCCAAGTGCCGGTGAGCGTATGCAAGCCACACCAAGTGGCAGTTCAACACTTACCATCGCAAATCCACTCATCAAGCCAGAATATTCCCAAAGTGCTGAATTTGGCTTTAGATTCCAAAGTGATAATCACTACGCTTCATTAATTGGCTTTTTTACACATTATACTGATATGCTAGCCCTTAGTTCATATCAAAATGCAACAGTTACCACCAATAACCTTTACAGATATGAAAATATAGGAAAGGCTATGATTACAGGTGTAGAAATTGAGGGGAGACATAGCTTTTTTGATGATACGCTGATACTTTCCTATGTAGGCTCTTATAATTATGGTGAAAATCTCACAGACAATAAACCTATTGCTTATCTTGCACCACTTTATGCTCAAGTGTCCTTATCACTGCAATTTAACAAATGGTATGTCAATCTCACACAAAGGGGATATGGAGCAAAAACTCGCATAGATCAAAAGGAAGAGAGGGCAACACAAGCCTACACAATGACGGATTTATACTTGGGACTAAAACTTGGTGGCTTTTCTACAAAACTACAAGATATGGAGCTTTTAATTGGAGCAAATAATCTCTTTAATCAAGTCGGCAGGAATCCTGTAACTGTACAAAACATCAGCAAGCCAATAGCCCTTACAAATCCCCTTGTGGAGCCGGGTAGAAATATTTTTGTTAAATATATCTGGAATTATTAATGCAGATTCTAAAAGCAATGTTTGCCTATATCTTAGGCTCTTTCATCATAGTGATTTTTGCTCTTATTTGTCTTAGCAGCGGGAGATATGCTCTGCCCATTGAAGATATTATCCAAGTGCTATGTGGCTATGGAGATGAGACACAAAATAATATTGTCTTTTATTTTCGTCTTCCTCGTATTCTTGTAGCCATTATTGTTGGTGCTGGATTAAGTGTAGCTGGTGGGGCATTTCAAAGTCTATTTCGCAATCCCTTAGCTACACCTGATATTTTAGGCGTTACAAGTGGAGCAAGCTTTGGAGCAGTGCTAGGACTACTTTTGGGCTTGAGTATGGATTATATCAGCATTGCTGGATTCATCTTTGGCATTCTTTCACTTGCTTTAGTTGTGTATATTGGCTATAACAAAAATATGCCCTATCAAACCACCACAATGATTTTAAGCGGCATTATCGTAGGCGCTTTGTTTCAAAGTCTTATAGGTTATACAAAAAAGATTTTAGGTTATTATCAAGGCAAAATACCAAAACAAATCCACGATAATGTAAGAAAAGAGGAGGAAAAGAATTTCGCATATCCAAATCGCTATCCCATTAATAATGAATCCATTGGCATAGAAGTGGTGGGAAAGGCTACAGACTTAAGAAAATTACCTATTGACAATAAATATCCACAAATTACTTTTTATGCTGCTACTTGGGATACTTCCGAGCAAACCGACCAAACCCAAAAAGATTCTATAAAGAATTTAGTAGAAATTTTGAAAACTGAGTATAATCTTACTGAAAATGATATTTACGAACACGATGATATTTCGCCTCAAAAGACTAGAGGGGAGGCAAAGGATTTGTATGAAAAAGAGTAGTGTAATTATTTTACTTATGTATAGTCTTTTTGCTAATGAAAATTATACAATACCATTGCCACCCTATGCAGAAGAATTTAAAAAAAACATTAGAAGTGTTAGCAATAGATACGGAAATAAATTGGGAAAATAGTGGTATAAGTGATGAGAAGGCATTGGAACATTGCAAAAATACGCAATCTTTACCAAAAGATTTAAAGCAAATGGAACAATATTTGAAACAACATATCATCGTATGGAATTTACATTATTATAGTGGTGATGGGTGTGTATATCGTGGTAAAGTGAAATTTGTTGGGAAAATATGGGATTTTGTCAGCGTTGGCGGCAAAACTAGACTCTCACACAGAAATGAGGATATATATTTGGTATGCGAATCTGCGAGATGTCGCCCACGAGCTTGGAGTGATGAAGAATGAAATCTTTTTTGTCAATATTTTGCATTGGCAAGATTTGCTTATGCAGAGCAGGTTTATTTTTGAATAGTATGAAAAATAAAAGCAATAATGTTAATTTCAAAAACAAATATTGCTATGAAATAAAAGAAAATATCCCAATTAATTGGATACATACAGATTCTAGCGGTAATTATTCAGAAAAAATTTCAAGAGAAAAAGCATTGGAGATGAAAAATGCTTATAGAATGAGGGATAAAGCTTCCCTTACATCGAATCATATTTTAGGTAAAGCTATTGATATGACAATTACTTGGACAAAAAATATAAAGATTAAAGACAAAACAGGAAAAAAATACACTTTAACGCCAAATATGGTGCTCAATGTAAAGAACTCCATAATATTGGAGCAACTTATGGAGTCTATAAGTTGGTAAAAAATCCGCCTGATGACCCACATTGGTCATTCAATGGAAAATAGGAGCATAAATGCGTTACATATTCATTATTCTATTTTGTTGTTATAGTCTATTTGCACAAATAGAAGAAGAAAAGACTTTTACAGATACAAATATCACGCAAGCTTACAGGCAAATGAAAATTGGTTTTTCAGAGGGCTATTATCTTCCACAGAGTATTAAGACTATGGAAAATATCACACAAACACTTGATAATGAGGAAAGTGAAATCTATGGCTATAAAACTCTCAAGGTGCAGTGGGAAAATACAAAAGAGGTGAAAATCAGCCTAGAAGCTTTTGAAAATGGAGAGAAAATTTGCACTTATGGAAGTTATGATATATCTTTAAAACAAATAGATACAAATGTGCAAGGCATTATAGAATCCAAAATGCTTTATCCACAAGATATACAAACATACATACAAAATGCTTGTGGGTGCAATTACTTTCGTGGTGAATATGGATATGATAAAGCAAGAGAAAAAGAGCTTAATGAAAAAATAGAGCAATATTGTAAGCCACTCCCGCAAACTTACAAAATTTTGCAAGAAAAATATAATAATCAGCCAAAAATGCAAAAGATTTTGAAAAGGGTGAATGAGCTGTGAAAATAAAACATTTAATGATTTTAAATAAACTCCTATTTATCACGATGTTCATTTTGAGCGTTGCTAATGCCTTAGATATTGATGAGTTGTTGTTGGAACAAGATGAGATACAGCCTAGCTTTGATTGTTCTAAAGTTATAGACGATGATAAAAATGCTGATGAGTTGTATATATGCAATAAAATTGGTAGAAGAAATAGCTATGGAAACAAAGTATTAGCATTAACAGACAATTTTTATTCAAGTTATTATCAATATATAATCAATCACATAAACCCTAGAGACAAAATAAAATTAAAAGAAATCTCACTTAATATGATAAAAGAAAGGAAAGAATGTCTAAAGCTAGAAGATGAAATTGCCAGCTCTTTACCCGAAGGTGCAAATCCTATAATTCCACTATTAGAAACCACAGAATGTATGCAGAAATCTTATTTAAAGGCTTTTAAGCAAATTACAGAATTTATTTATAAGAATCATCAATACAAAGTTTTTTTTGAAAAAATTTTTTACCTAAATCCTAAGGAATATTATGACCTTATAATGACTACGAAAATTTCTGAATCTGCAACTCCGTTTAAGCTTATTAAACAAGTGGCTAAAGATAACCTTATCGATGAAACAGGCAAACTCATAATAAAAGAAAATTCCCAATGAGTATTTCTCCTCTCCCTTTCACATCAAAAACCAAACACAAGAATACAAAAGATACAAATACTCCACAAAGCAATGAGAATTCTCTCATAAGAACACAACACAACAGAAAGAAAACAGAAAGAATGCTGCTACCATTACTCTCCTTATCTTAGAGTAAGCTCCCCTATTGCAAGTGCAAGTTCAGGTTTTTATCATACTCCAAGA
Organism: Helicobacter magdeburgensis; assembly: GCF_000765825.2. GTDB lineage: Bacteria > Campylobacterota > Campylobacteria > Campylobacterales > Helicobacteraceae > Helicobacter_C > Helicobacter_C magdeburgensis. The sequence goes on along the minus strand of NZ_JRPE02000016.1, from coordinate 27 downwards.
GTTGGAGATGAAGTGATTGTGAGTTTC
>NZ_JRPE02000015.1 GCF_000765825.2 Helicobacter magdeburgensis | reverse complement strand
GGAAAGCTTGTCCAGTGCCGTGCACAGCTCTTAGTGCGTTACCCTGTGCTATCTGCCCTAATGCTCCAGCTTCAGCCCCATATTGAATAGCATTCATCTGCTCTCTTGTAAATTCTCCTAACTTACCTATACCAGCTGTTTGGTTAGCTGAAATACGGGCTTGGTTCTCTAAGCCTTGGGTGTAGATATTACCTTCTCTGCCACCACTTAGATTCCCATCTTTATCAAAAAAATCTCCGGCTATAAGTCCTCTAGCTGAACCTATGGTTTTTGCTGTGGCATCATTACCAAGTGTTCTAGCCAAAGCCCTTCCATTTGTATCTGCTGCATATTTGAAGTTTTGATCTGATTCAAATTCTTGCCCTAGAGATTTCATATTAGAAACAGATTGCACCCCTTGGAATTTTCCACCACTAAGAACATTCTGAAAATCTTTTTCGCTATTAAGTTCGCTTCCATATCCTGCAGTAGAGCCTATTTGTTGCATTTGTTGTCCCACTTGCCCCTTATTAAAATCATTGTAATTATCCATTTTAGAAATAGAAGCAATGGCGGCATTATTTTCTTCTATGCCTTTCATCACTGCGGCTGTAGAATAACCAGCCACAACGCTATCCATATTTCTGTTTTCCGCATCATTTGCTTTTGCCATTTCAGCCTGAGAGCCCTGTATGCCTTGATTTGGAGCGTGTGCTGATACAGCTCCACCTAAAGCTGAACCAAGAAGCTTAACTTGTCCTGTTGCAATAACCATAGGAATCATAAACATTGCAGCTGTGCCTATGTCAGCAGCAAGTGTAGCTTGTTCTGCCATATATTGATAATATTTGTGCCCGTGAATTACTTTGTCATAATCTATATTGTTTCCAGCTACAGAAGCTGCATGAAGAAGTGTGGCGCCATCCACGGCAGTAAGATAACTCACAAGGTTATGCACTAGAGCCAAAGACATTTTTATAAGCTCCATAGAGAGCATACCGCCAGCAAAGTAATATAATACCTTCAGCCCCTCTGGATAACCACGAATTGCCACAACTACAAGCATAAAGGGGAATATGGCATAAAGCAAAGCGATGAGGATATGCAAGGCTTTCGGCAAGGTTTGAGCGGAAAACAGGAATCTAGCCTGAGAAGTAACATCGGTCATTTTTGCAGATGCAGAAAGCATACTTTGATTCATAGCCTCAGCATTAGCTCCCGTAACACCAAAGCTATCAGCATATCTAGCTGCAGCCACAACACCATCTAGAGAGGCTCTAAGATGATATTGAGTGTAGCCATTCATTTTTGAGGTTGGACCTGCAACATTGCTAGGGGCAGCCAAAACAGATTCTGCCATAGCTTTAAGTGCAGGTCCTGCTGTGCCCGGATTCATACCCATAGCCTCTATAGACCTCCTTTCATACTTATTTGCGACCCCATTGAAGTCATTTATAATCTTCGCATAAAAATCTTTACATCCCATTCCCGGGGCTGCTTCTAAGAATTTAACATTATCATAATATAGCCAGTTTTTAGGATCCCAAGCTTCTAGCGTGGGAAATCCAAAATCAAGGGCATCAAATGTATCTCCTGTTAGTGTTTGATAAGGAATCGCACATTTTTCAACAAAAGTTCTAAGATCTGAGACAACATTTCTTTCTTTTTTTATCCCCGGATCATTAGCATCTCCTTCTCCTAATCCTGTCCCACTAGTTCTTGCAATGAATCTAAAGTTTGTCATAAAGCCTACATCACTATATCTAGTTCCATTGACCCGAGAGTTTGCAAAGGCTGTATCTACAAGATTGACGAGAGCGTATCCCAAATATGATGTTCCTGATGCCACAAATGCCAGCACCGTTGGAACATTATCAACCTTAACTATTGTCGCCCCACCACCAATAGTTTGCTGTCCAAAAAATGCCCTTTGGTCTTTAATTGTCACAGTCGATTTGAATGCTGGATTGAGAAAAACAAACATAATAATACAAAGAAATGCAAATTGTTTAAAGAACATCTCCCAAGGTGCAGCTCCAGTTTCACCGCCACCAGCAGAGCCGTGCCTGAAGGTTAGTCTCCACACAATCATAATAAATGCTAATATCCCCACAACATTTGTTACAAACCCCACAGTCGTTTTGTTATTAAACATAACAGCTACGCCGTTAAAGACTTGTTTGTAAATGTCTGTGTCTCCATAAACAAGCACTGGGAAATAATCAACCAAGAAGCTCTGTGCTGAAGCAACAACAGGCATTAGAATTGCAGACAATATGACTAGAAGTAGCTTTTTAGGCATACTTTACTCCTTTGTTTATTTTCTTATTTTTATAACATTAATGAGAATATATAGAAAATTGTCAAGGCACAGATAGAATCTGAGTATGCGCTTGCAATGCTATATATTCCTATGGTCTTTTGTTCTGTATTGTTTTGAGGAAAACTGCTATGTAGCAGAATTTGCTAGATCTTATCACAAAAAAGGAAACTGGAAAGTGGGAAAAATGAAAAAGTGGGGATGGAGCGTTTTAGCACATCCTAGTCGTTCAGTGATATGCTTTGATTAGTAGCCTTTGAAAATATCTTGGTGGCGTCCTATGCGATAAAGGCTTAGAATTTCTGCGGTTCGCTTATACACGACTACTAAATCACTTTTCACATGGCATTCTCTAAAGTCTTTATAATCGCCAGTTAGCGGGTGGTCTCGCAATGCTGGGTCTAAAATATCATCGCTTAAGAGTTGAGATATGACATTGTTTATTTTGCTGCCATCCCATCCCTGCTTAATTACCCGCTTCAAATCCTGCTTGTAAGTGTTTTTAACATCTATCGTTCTCATTCTTTTTCCGCTTCAATTTCAGCCATCACATCTCTGAGTAGTTGTTCGTGGCTTGTGTATTCTGGCAGACTTTTCGCATTTTTTAGTGCATAAGCAGTTTCATCATTTGGCGTAAGCCTTTGCATCAGTGCTTGTTTGATAGCATTTTCCTTTTGTGTGGTCTTTTCTATTTTTTTATCTAGTTTTGCCTTTTCGCTTTGAAGCTTTGAGATAGCTATCCTTGTGGCATTTAGCTCCCCTTGTAGTTTTCTCTCGCTGTAAGTGTTGTAATTTGTCATCGCTCTACTCCTTTTTTTCACAGGTCAAAAACCCAAATATAACCCGATTATAGCTAATTTTTGTTAATTTAGATGTGTTCTAGATTTGCCTTAACAATCACATATCTCGTATGTGTATTGTTTTGTGCTTCGTATAGTGCGTGATATGTCGAAAAAAATGAAAAATTTCACCATATCCTTGGAATATGTCGAAAAAAAAATGTTTTTTTCAACATATTGAATTTGCGATAGCTATTTTTCAGAATATCAAAAAGCCTTAGATTTGCCATCGTTTGCTTTTATATTGCTTTTTTTCTTATAATACCACCAAAGTTCTTGCGACTTTTAGCTTTTTGTATTATCAATCACAAACATACCAAAAGGAGTGCCTAGTGAAAAATCTTTCATTAGGCATAGCATTGAGGATATGTAATATTTTTTTGATGCTATGCCATTTTGTAATAATTGCATTTACTGCAGCATATTTAGCGGAGGAACCATTCTCTGTTGGAGTTTTACTTGTAGCCATTTGGATTCATCCATTGTTGTTTTTGACACAAAGAAAACTATCTGTGGTAAGATGGGGAAGCACAATACCCCCACAAACAAAATCTGTTGATATGGATCGCTTGTTTCTTGAAGAAAAGCAAAAAGAGCCATCCATTTCTTTGACTCCACATGAATCGTTCTTGGGTAGATTTTTTGCAAAAAAATACCCAGAGCATTCAAACAAAGTAAAAGAAGCCGATAGAATAAGCAGGGTAAATCTTGGAAATAAGATAGGCAGACAAATTAAGCTTGTCTCTCGTCTTGAGCTTGCCCTTGAGGCTTGGATATATGGTGCTTTGTTCTTTGTGGTTCATACTTTTATGAGTCACATTCACATATACCAGCAAGATGCTTTTCAGGGGGAAGTGATGCAGGGTGTATTGTGGGAAATTGCCCCAATACTTTTGATTAGCCTTATTTTTATGGCTACGGTTTCAGAAAGAAGGAGTGTTCTCAAAAAGAACATTGAAACATACGAAAAACAAAAGGAGAGAAAATGTTAAACAAAAAAAACAAGACACAACAAGAATACGGGCAAGATATGCAAAATGGACATTATGCAGGTTCTATGCCTGAAGGTCAAGGCGGAGCCTCGTCATACGAGCAAGCCATTCAAAACGAAATTAATGCAGGTATGCAACAACAAATGCAACAACCTCAACAAAACTATTTTAACAATGGCTTTTCTAATGCTGCGTATCCTGATGAGCCTAGAGCTTATAAAAAAAGAGGTTCAAGCTCTATAAAAAGTATCGCTATAGTTATGACTCTTTCACTTGGCATAGGATTTGTTGGCGGATTAATTATAGCTCCTAAATTTGGCTTAAACCCGGATGTTGCACAAGAAGTTGAAGCTACCCTCGCAGCAGAAAAAGATAAGATGCAAAAGCAACTTCAAGGCGTGCAGGCATTAGGAGCACAACTTAATGCGTGGCAGCTTGCTTTCTCTAAAGACGAAGCACTAAGCGTTCTTGATTCTAAGATTAACAAGCTTAATCAAAACATCAATCAAGCTAAGGCTAATGTCGGAACAGATAGCTCAATTAAGGCGTTAAATCCTAAGCTGTATAGTGAATTGCTTCAAGCCATAGAGGAAGATGGGCAACGCCAATATGCTACACTTAAACAAGCCAGAGATATACTTGCAGGTTCTGTTATGTCTGCTGCTCAAGGACAATCTGGTGATGATTCAGCCTCACAAGCCCAACCCCAAGCTCAGACTCCAGCTCATCAAGATACAGCAGGTATGCAACCACAAATGCAACCTGAGCTGCAACCACAACCCCAAGCTCAGACACAACAGCTTCCACAACCACAGGCTCAAGTTGTTGAAGAGAATATGCTAGAAGATGATATTTTTTCAACACCAAGCATTGCAGAGCAAAGTGGAGAGATGAATCCACAGGCTCAAACTACACAAAATATGCAACAACCACAACAATCTCCAGCCCCTCAGGCAGAAAATAAGGAAGAAGATGAGCTTCCATTCTAAGCCTGTGAACTAAGCCTACGGGCTTGGTTTAGCTTTTTGAAATGTGATTTTTTCAAAAAAAAAGTAAAATACTTCCACGCACAAAGCCATTTGAACCCATTTTGACGGTCAAAATCATGATTTGTCGTATTTCAAAAAGCTAAACAACAAAAAAAAGAACATATTATGGAGATTGAGTGAATTTAACAGAGGAACAAAAAGAGATTGTTGAGAGCCAAAGCCAAATTACGCTTGTGAATGCCTATGCCGGCACAGGCAAAACCTCAACCTTAGTGGAGTATTGCAAAAAGAGAGCAGAATCTAAAATCTTGTATCTAGCATACAATTCATCTATGGCTAAGGAAGCAACAAAGAAGTTTAGCTCTCTTGAGAATGTAAATTGTGTAACCATACATTCCCTCGCTCTGCGTTCTCTCAAAGAAAAGATACATCCATACAGGAGCAGACTTTCTAATAGTAGTCTAACTCCAAAGGATCTTTTTGCGTATTTTGAGGGGAACAAGTATCAGGGTATCTTTGCCAATATGCTAATGAAGCTTTTTAGGAAATTTATCAACTCAAACATGACGATAGAAGAAGCCCTAGCGAGCTGCAACAGCGATGAAAAGCAAATATCCTTTTTGTTACCTAAGTTGTGGAGTGACATTCTCACAGATGATGACCTCCCGTTTGAACATGATTTCTATCTTAAAATGTATCAGCTTGATTCGCCAGATTTGAGCGAATACGAGTATATTCTTGTTGATGAGGCACAAGATTTAAACCCGGTTATGTTTGATATAGTATCCACGCAAAAAAGCAAACAGGTCTATATAGGGGACACATATCAAAAAATCTATGGTTTTAGAGAGTGTATCAACGCTCTTGATATGCTAAAAGACCATAAAGATGCAAGAATTTTTTACCTCACACGAACATTTCGTTGCCCCAACTACATTGTGGATCGTGCAAACCCATTTTTGTATTTATTAGGAGCTAGTAAGCCCCTTGTAGGACAAGATGTGGAGTTCGATGAGAATTTGTTACCAAAAAGTGGAAACAAGCAATGTATAATCTGCAGGACAAATGCGAAAGTATTTGACTATGTCGTATCTAATCCAGAGGTAAAATTTCATTTTATCGGAGGAATCAAGGGGTATAATTTTTCAGATATACTAGATATTGCCTTGTTGCATTCAAGAAATCCAGAGACTAGAAAGTTTATCAGAAACAACTTCTATTCAAAATTTCAAGATGCAAAAGAATTAAGGGAATATATCAAAGAATGTTCTGATGTGGAAGCAAAAACAAGATTGATGATTTTCTACAAGTATGCAAAAACACAAAATCTCTTTGCTGTTGTGAGGGACATAAAACATTATCCCATTAAAGATGCTGATTGTATTATTACTTCAGCTCATAAAAGCAAAGGTTTAGAGTGGGATTTTGTGCAAATAGAAAATGATTTTATTGATTTGTTGAAGATTATGGACGATCATAAAGGCTGTCCATTTGAAGTTTCTAGAGAAGAGCTTAATCTTTTATATGTTGCCCTTACAAGAGCCAAGAAGAAAATGGAGCTACCAGAGCAATATGCCTTTGATTTTCAACAAATTAGAGATATTGAAGAGAAAATATCCCTAATTGAGTAACACACCAGAGGAAAGGAGCAGAAATGAATACGCTAAAAAAACAGCTTATCATTGCAGTTGTGGCATTTGCATTAAGCATTATCTTTGTGATAGTATTTGATACAAGAGGCACTGAAAAAGAATATATGCAGGCAAGCCAAGCAATACAAGAGCAGCCTAACATAGCAGCACCAGTGGTAGCACCCAAGGAGAAGTAATGCAAGAAGAAAACAATAAAAAACCTAGTTTCTTCGCCATTATCAAGGACAGATTAAGTGCAAAAACAAACTCTGCTTTTGATGATATGGATTCAAGAGACAAGATTAAGGAACGCTACAAACAAATAAGAAACAAAAAGATAGGCATCTTTGTGGTGGCGGTCATTGTGGTTTTCATCATAATTGTTATTATGCGAGCAATGACACTTTATAGCGAAAGCCAACAAGAATATGCCAAGAAAGAAGAAAGGCAGACCGTTGATATTAAGGTTGATAACTTTGCAATATGGCAGCAACAAACAGAACAACAAATGAAAAATATGAAAGAAACCAACAGCCAAAAATTTCAAGAGATTTCTGATGCCATAGAAGGCTTAAAGCAAGATGGCATTAAAGAGCTAGGCAATATTCTTAAAAAAGGGCTTGATAATATGAGCTCTAGAATCAAATCTCTTGATGAGCGTGTTGAGAATGTGGATAGATACACGCAAAAAAAGAGCAAGGACTTAGAAGAAAAGGTGGCTAGACAAGACAGCTCGTTTGAAAAGTTTAAAGATGAAATCTTGAGTATGCTTGGTAAAAACACCGAAGAAACTAAAAAGAAATTTGAAGAGCTTCAAGCAAAGCAGGGGGAGCTTTTTGATGAGGCAAATAAAAAATCAGATTTAGCTTTAGAAGAAGCCAAAAAGAAGGGCGAAACCCCGCCTACTGAGACAGATGGTGACAAAGACAAAAAAGATACTACAAAAAAGGTTACAGGAAATGATGTAGTAGGCTTTCCCGGAGAAGACACGCAAGATTTAGAAGAGGTTGAAAATGATTCCCCAGAAAACAAGATTCTTGTAACAAAAAAATTAAAGCTCAATATTACTCAAAAAGAACCTGATCCAGATGATGAGTATCCAGATCCAAATGAGCCAAAAGAACTGACTTTTGATATTGCTCTAGGACTAAGCAGAGCTATTATGCTTAATGGTGTTGATGCGAGTATTTTAGGTATGGGAAGGCAAGAAGATGCCCCTGTAATGTTTTCCATTATGAGTAAAATGAGTATTGCTAATGGAGAATACACCAACACAAAAGATTGTCTTGTATTAGGAAGTGCAGTGGGGCAAATGACAGTGCAAAAAGCACAAATCAGGCTTGATAAAATCTCTTGTATCTTTACTAATAAAGAAGGAGATAAATTTATCGCCGAAGGACAAGTTCAAGGTTGGGCTTCAGATGAGAATGGACAGCTTGGCGTGCAAGGTGTGCTTATCACACAAGAAGGCAAGGTTTTAAGAGCCTCTCTTCCTTTGGCAGCCGTTCAAACAGCACTTGATTATATTACAAGAAGTGCTACAAATGTTGTGCTCCCAACAACAGGAACGCCAACTGGCTATCAAAACCTGAACGCTTCATTTGGAACGGGTGGTAGCAACGCAGCTTCCCAAACTCTAGGAAGACTTATTCAGATTTATGAAAAATACCTTCAAAACCTTAACCCAGTCATCAATGTAAGAGGTGGGAGAGAGGTTACCCTTATGTTTAAGGGCGGAGAAAAGATAGCTCTTGTTCCGTATAAGGGGCAAGGTATAGCAGGTATCGATTCTAGTGATGATGAAGGAATGGGTGATGATAAATACAATTACCAAGAAACCAACAATGCGTTTATGGAGGACTTTTAATATGTGGAAAATGGCTTTGATTTTAGGATTTGAAATGCTTGTTTTAAGTGCTTGCTCTATAGGTGCAAGCAAGGGGTATTGTGAAAAGAATGGCTGTAACTATAGAGAAGCTGGTGTTTGTAAGCCAACATTTGAGGTTCTCTCTAATAGGGAGGAAACCATAGAAAGAACTTATAAAGGAATTGCATGCAAAAACAACTAATTATACTCTTAAGCGCATCTATCTTGCTCTTTACTGGCTGTGGGAGCAAGATTATTTATGAAACAGCGGTTGTAGATCAACAGGCTTATCAATCACGCTTTAAGCCCATTATAGGAAGTAGAAACAATACCGCAAGGACAATTATTGACTTTGGTGTTGTGGCAACAATTTGGGTAGCACCCTACAAAGATCAGTATGGCACGCTTATAGCAGGACACGATATTTATGTATGGCTAGAACGCCCAGACTTTATCCCGGGAAGCTCAGTGCCAACGGTTAATGGAAGCAATAGAGGTATTCCTACGCAGCTAGGCAAGCTACCATTTAGCATCTCGCCAGAAGAGATAGACAGGGCTGACTTGAGCGATGATGAAAATATCGGTAAATTCATCAATGAAAGCTACAAGAATACAGACGGGAGCGTTATGGCTAAGATTCTTAAAGAAAATGAAGAAGAAGAATCCAAAAACAACAAGAAAAAATAAGGAGCATTAAATGAAAAGAATAGCACTCATCACAATAGCTTTGGCTTTAAGCCTTCAAGTAGGCTTTGCATCTCCGCAAAACATTGCGACTATTTCTGATTTAAAAGAAGTCATACAAATTCTTTTAAAACATAAGAAAAGAGCAGAAGATAGGCTTTTGCTTATTGAAAAAAAGCTTGGCATTACTAATGAGTTTCATAAAGAAGGTGCAGGTGGAGATACAGCCATAGATGCGGGAGCAGCTTCAGGGGAAAGTGTTTCTTCTAGTGAAGTAGAAAAGCTAAGAAGTGAAATTACTGATTTGCAAGCTGCAATCAAAGCTCTTGATCCTGATGCAAACATTACAGGCAATGATGATTTAAAATCAAAAACCTATGTCAATCAAAAGCAATTTGAAGAGTTTCAAAAATTTGTCAAAGACGAGCTTAAATCCATAAAAGACATCACTGATAGGGCTAATGCTCTTATGGCAAATGGTGGCTTAGGAAACACTGGTTCGAATGAAATTTGGGAAAGACTTAAAAAACTAGAGGCACAAATGAAAAAATGTCAATGTGGATTGCCAGAGAGCGAAATCAAGTAAGAAGGGGAAGATAAATGTTCTATTTAGTTCTCATTGTCGCTATTGTTGCTTTATTCTTTTATGTTAAACAACCAAAACGACTACAAAAGATTATGCCTTATCTCAAGCAGTTTTGGGACTGGCTTTTACCAGATGAATGGCACGAGCAACAAGGTGGCTTAACAAAAAGCGTTATTAAGGCGCTCAACGACACGAGCACCTTGTCTAAAATGATACTCCTTCATTCTTACGAGCAAAAAAGTGATGATTTTGGAATTTATAATCTTTGCACTGGGAGAAGGGCTATAGGCTTCAAAATTACACCTCCTCCACATGTAGGAGACAGCACAATCAAGCTTATTAAGTCTGCCTTTAAAACCATTGATATAAAAAATGTTGCCGTGCAAATAAGCACCTATGCTTCTGATAATATCAGCGAATATCTTGAGGCTATTGAAGCTAATACCCAAGAAGACATTAATGTCCTAAATGCTTCTAGCCTAAAAATGATGCGTGATGATAGAATCCAAAAGATGAAAAAATGGGCGAAAAGCTCAATGCTTGATAATGGGGCTGATTTTAGGGCAAGAAACCTCATCTCTTTTATGACGGTGATTTTCCCTAAAGACACTTCAATCGCCAAAATAAGAAGCATTTATGGACAAATACAAGGGGTTTTAACAGATTTGAGCCCAGAACCATTAAGCCCAAAACTTGTGGTATCTCTTTATGGCGAAATTTTTAAAGAGGATTTCAAACTTAAAGATTATGATCCGCACCAAAGAATGAATGTGCAACTTGTTAAAGGGGCTAGAGTAAGGGTAAATAACGAAAATAGTATTATCCACATAGGAGAAAAGACTTATGCTAAAGTGCTTACCACAGACAAGTTTCCAAAGCATACCACACCCCTTGATGTGCAAAATGCTTTCTTTGACTTAGAAGGGGAATTTCAAAACCCGCTTCCTTGCAGATTTTTAACAACACTTACCGTGCATATTGATGACCCTGATAGACTAAAAGAAAAAATACTTAAAAGAGCAAGAGCTAATGTATCGGCAGAGAAAAAGATTCCTGATGGTACTTATGCGCTTATGCCAAAAATCAAAAAGACTATGCAGGAATCCCACAATATTATCCAATACATTGATGAGGATAAAGAGCCAATTTATGAAGGTATGTATTCACTGACTATCTTTGAAAATTCTCCTGAAAAGCTAGATAATGCCATAGGTCGTATTAAAACAAAGTTCGCCTCTATTGATTTTGGAGGTTGGGAAATCGCACAAGAAGACTATGGCATTGTTGCTTTGCAGGTTTTATTGTGGAGTATGCCTTTTCAGTTTGATTTGGAAACAAAGAATTATCTTAACCGATACAACCTTATGTTCTCAAGCAATATTTCAGCCATTGTTCCACTCATAGGAAGCTTTAAGGGTATAGGCTCTCCTATTTTGCGTTTCTTGGGCAGAAGCGGACAAGTAGTTGGGCTTGATTTATGGGCTTCAGATTCTAACTACAATGCTTGTATTATCGGTCCTTCAGGAACTGGGAAATCATTCCTTTCAAACTCTATCCAAGCCTCTAACGCACAAGCAGGCGTAAGAAGTATGATTTTTGATATAGGTAAGAGCTATAAGCCATTGTGCGATGAAATAGGTGGTGAATTTATCCACTTCTCCAAAGAAAATTCTGATGGGAGTGCTAATGCCAAATGTCTTAATTTCTTTACAAACATCGTTACCGAAAAAGTGCATATAGAAGGATTTGAGGGACAAAGTATTCAAGCCATTTATGAGGTATTCCCTTTGGCAGAGCTTGCTGTAAATGGCTATGTAGAAATGATAGAAGAAGATGCTTTCTCATCTATGGTTATCATTGTAGGTGCAATGTGCGGTAGAGATTTAAGTATGAAAGATGATGTTGCCAAAGAAAGCTCTGAAGCCCAAATGGCAGCTCTTATAGAAGGAGCCATTCAAGTAGCATTTTATCGTAGAGGTAGAGACGCAGGTATGCGTGATGTTGGTGAAGCCCTTAAAGGATTTGCCAAAGAGGCTGAGGTAAGAAGACACGATAGGATTGTTGATCTTATCCAAGATATGATTCTTGCCCTTGAACCTTATATTACAGAGGGCGGTAAGTTTTACACATATTACAATGGGGCTTATAACATCAATGTCAAAAATGACTTTTGTGTGATTGAGCTAGAAGAGCTTGCTCCAAAGGGCGTATTGTATTTTATTGTTTTTATGAGTATGCTAGAGAGAGCCGCACAGGAAATGTTCTTAGATTCTGCAAGCAATGGTAAAGGGCAAAGAAAATCAGTTATCATTGATGAGGCTGCTCCTGTTCTAGCTAACTTTATGTTTGCAAAATACCTCGATGACTTTGCAAGGCGTGTAAGAAAGTATAATGGCTCGCTCACAGTCATTACACAAAACCCTGCAGACTTTTTACATAATGTCAATTCAAAGGCTGTATGGGTGAATACAACCCATAAGTTTATTTTAGAGCTTAATGCTTCTAAGGTTGAGCAAAACTTTGCTGAAAATGGCTTATTCTTTGGGTATGGAGATTTTAGAAAAAAACAAATGACTTCAGTTAAAAACAGAGCTCCGCACTATTCTGAGGTTATGTATATCTACAACGATAAGGTTTCCGAAGTGCTTTTATTGAAAGCAACCCCACAGGAAGCGGCAATGTTTACAACCAATCCAAAAGACAAAAATCTCAAGCTTGAGTTCCAAAAAGAGTTTGGTTTAACCCCTCAAGAAGCCACTAAAATGCTAGGTTTCCATAAAGAAGGGCTTGATAAGGCAACAATGCTTACAAGGCTTAAGGAAGGTGATAGAAGCTCCACGGTCAAATACTGGATGGAGAAAATTAGGAACGCTATCAACCAAGACTTAGTAGAGCCACAATCTCAAATGATTATTGATGATAGTGGAGCACCAGCATTTTATGAAGTGCATCTTTACATTAGAGATGCTAGGACAAACGAACTTTATGGCTTTAAAGACTTTGGAGAAGTGGCACTAGAGCAAGATATGATGCCTCTTCTTGCTAGAAAATGTATCCAAAAAGCGTTAGACTTCTACTCTAAAAAGAATTTTGTATTCTCAATAAATGTGATGATTGAAGAGATTAGCCACGAACATCTTAAAAATCTTATCAGCATTCTAGGCGATTACGCAGACAATGTGATTCTTGAAATTCCAGCTTCTGCTTTTGAAAGCAAGGAAGACAAAGAGCGTTCTGTGCATTTTTGTAATAAGGCAAGAGAAGCAGGTTTTATGATAGCTATAGATCACTTGAATTTTGACAACTTTACGCCCGGTCTTGTTAAGGCTATTGAACCCACGGTGCTTAAAATAGATGGAGAACTTATTATGGCGGCTCAAAATGACAACGATAAGCTTATGGAGCTTAAAGCTATGTCGCCTATAGCCAAAGCTTTAAATATCAATATCCTTGCAGCCCATATAGAAAATAGAAGCCTTTTAAATCTAGCGAGAAAGCTTGAGTTTAACTTCTATCAAGGTCGCTTTATTAATGAGCCAAACAATATGTTAGAAAACTTTGCAGGACAAGGTTATCAATTTCAAATGCAAGAAGAGGAGAATTTCTAATGTTTTTTACACCACTGAAAGAAAAAATCATCAATAACGATAAGGAAATCAAAAGTGCAAGGAAAGAGCTTATCACAAAGAAAGATAAAGGACATCTTTCTAGGTGGCAAGAGGACAAGATTAACAAAAAAATCAATTCTCTATTCAACAAGAAGTATGAGCTTGAAACAAAGTTTATCAACAAGAATATCAAGGACGGCTTGTATTTGGGTATAGGCATTAATCTTGAGACATTTGATAAACACACCATTGTCTTGCCTTGGAGAGACTTTATAAACCACGCGATTGTTTATGGGACAACTCGTATGGGTAAAACAAAGCTTATGCTTAATATCATACGACAGAACCTTCTCCATGGAGATAATGTTATTATTAACGACCCAAAAGGTGGTATAGATCAAGAAATTTTAAATCAAGTAGTGAATTTCCTAAGAGAAGCTGGCAGAGAAACAGATTTGATTTATATAAATCCAGTGTTTCCTAATGCGACAGAATATTTTAATCCTATCTATGGACTAGGTGATGATGATATTGCCAACCTTGTTGCCACTATCCTTTATCCAAACACACAGGGTGACAATGCCTTTTATTCTGGCTATACCTTTACTATTCTAAAAACCATACTCTATTCGCTGAACTTCCTTGAAAAAGCAATGGATCCAACAGGGGAAGGTGTGGCAAAAAAAGAAAGATATGAGCAAGAAAAATATATTAAGATTAAGCACTTGCGAGGCAAAGAGCTTTTAAGCTTTGATGTTGAAAATAGCATAGCTAACCCTGATGTGGCTGAACGATTTTCAGCAGATATGTCCTATGTGGAGCTTGGCAAACAAAATATGTTTAACCGCACACTTGTTACTTTTAAAGACTTGCTCCATTATTGTTTGCACGAAAACCTTTCAGCACTTAAAGGCACGGTTGAAAGCACGATCGCTGGAACACCTGAGCTATCTCTAATGAAAACTGAAGCTATGATGCTTTTACAGACGGTCTTTGAGATACCAAAAGAACATCACTCAAAAATCTCAGTTTCGCTTGTGAATTTCTTGTCCGATGTGGCAAATGGATTCTTAGGCTCAATGTTCTGCACGGTGCGTATTAACCCACTTCTTTCAAGGCTTGCCAACTCTGAAAGGGGGTTTGCTATTCTTATACACCCTTCACCTTTAAGATTTAAAAAGGTAGCTGATAATGTCAATAAAATCTTTATGAAGATGCTTGAATCTGTCTATGCTACAACTTCAGTTACGGGGCGTGAAATCAACAAAAGAAGACTCTATGTGCATTTAGATGAAGGGGAAAGCTCATTGTATCAAGGGATAGAAGCTGTGCTTAATAAAATGGCAGGTTTGGGTATGACACTCTTTATTTATACGCAATCTCTTGCAGACTTAGAAGCAAGGCTAGGCACAACCTTAGCTAAGGTGTCTCAAGATTCTCTTAACACATATTTTGTCTTTAAGATGAACGAAACAGACTCTATTAGAAAGATACACGATATGTTTGGGGAAACTTCAGTAACCAACACCAATATCGTGCATGGAGGGGGAGAGGCTCGTATTAACTTCTCTTCTAACACACAAAGCATTCTCTCAAGCAAGTCTATATCCAATCTAAGACCAGCAGAAGGCTTTTTGAAAAACCTGCACAGAAGGTATCAAATCTCATTTGCCTATGTGCCAGATTTAGATCCAAATGAAGGCTTGATTGTTATGGATGAGATAGATACAGAAAGGATGTTTGCACGATTGCTAGAGCTTAACAAGAAAATCCAAGTGCAAGGCTTCTAAATGTTTAAAGAAAAGGTAGCTAATGTCATCAAAGTATTAGAGGGTAAGCTCATTGAAAGAGAAGAGCTTATACGCCTCACTATGCTCTGCATCTTTGCAAGACATCACATGTTTCTTATAGGGAAGCCCGGTGTTGGAAAAACCTATGCGATTCAAACTATCAGCAAAACAATAAGTGATGCTTCTTACTGGGAAATTCTTATGACAAAAGAAACGCAAGAAAAGCAGCTTGTGGGAACAGAGGATACCCCCAAAGAACAAACGCTTCTTGTGCATCCTTTTATATTCTTTGATGAAATGTTTAAAGCAACAGACGAGTTGCTTGTAGCCTTGCTTGCACTTTTAAATGAAAGAAGATGGACTATAGGGGGTAAAGGTATCCCTGTGCCACTTAATTCTTTGTTCTCAGCATCAAACGAATTGCCATTTGGCGAAAAGATTGAGCCTTTTTCGGACAGAATTTTAGTGTGGTATGAAGTTCAGCGTATCCAAGAAGAATCTAATATGAAAAACTATGTGCGCGGTGTCTTTGATAGAACAAAGACTATGGGCGAAACATTCACAATGGCTGACATACAAAAAGCCCAAGAAATGGCAGAAGAAGTTGAAATAGGCGAAGAGATTGTGGATTGCTATTTGAGATTAAAATCAGAAATCAGCAGAAATAACATTAAGGCAAGTGACAGAAAGTTTGGACCTGATTTTATCGTAAGAGCTTTGCGTGTAAGTGCTGTGCTTAATGATAGAAAATATTTGGACTATTCTGATTTGCTTTTGCTGAAGCACATGAGCTGGACGGATTATAATGAGCGAAACAGATTGTTTGGAGTTGTAACAAGAGTAATTTTTGGAGATGAAAATGCTATAAGGGCTAGGCTGCTAGAGATTGAACGATTCTACAAGGAGGCTTTTTCTCGTTGGGATGCGAAATGCTTTAAATTCATTCAGTTTCAAATCACTTACTCCCATAGTATTTACAATGATAATATACAATATTGTCTTGCTTTTCAGCAAGAAGCACAGCAAGCTTTTGATGCCTTGCAATCTATTATAAACCTGTATGAACACTCTAATAAAGTATTAGAGCAAGTTGAAAACAATATTCTGTTATGGGATGTAAAAAATATTCCTTTCACGCCAGACTTATTGTCTTTAATGGATAAGCTGTTCGCAGAGATAGATTTTGGACTAAAGAAAATTAATCAGTTTGTAGAGAATTATGGCGATGCCTATGCGTATCAAGAAGCCCTCTATAATAAATTGTCAGACAATACACCAAAGGAAAAGGATTAACTATGCCTAAAAAAATACTTTGTGTGAGTTTATCCCTGTGTGCAATTTTGTATGCAGCACCTACAAGTGTGCCTACACAAATGCAACAGCAAGGGCAAAAATCACAACAACAAGAATATGGAAGGGGTTGGTTAAAATATGATGATGAATCAAAGCAACCACAAAACCAACCTCAACAAATAAACCCAAAAGCAACTGAAAAAGATTTACTCATAGCAATATTGCAAGAACAAAAAATAGCTAATAGAATACAGATGGAAATGTTAGAGATAATGAAAGTCGTGCATGATTTACCGCGAATGGTTGAGGTTAATGGCAAAAAATGCCTGTCTAATTCATCAGAAGATTGTTTTGTGATGCCAATCATCGGCGATGGTGCAAGAATCCCTGTTATGAGAAAATGGCTTGAGAATCCTACCGTTGAAAATGCCCTTGCATATTACAAGTGGCAATCAAAATACCTAAACCATGTGTTTAATGCTGGATACTCACTTGAAGCCGCAGCTAAGAATACTCGTTATCCTTTTGCAGCAACACCACCTCATCTTACAATGGAAGACGGGCAAGGACAAGATGAAAGAAAGAAGATGGTAAAAGAAAAACTCAAGCAGCACTCGCCAAATATGGAAGTTGCAATCCTTATGGGTAAAAATTACGGCTATGATATTGAAAATATTGTGCTACTTAGAGAAGTTTATGATGAAATCAAATCTATGGGCGTTAAAACAAGATTTGTGTTTGAAAGCCAAGAAGCTCTTAATAGATTCAATAACTTGCACGAAAAAGCCTTGGGACAAGATGCAAGTGACTTGTGGAGAAACATTCCAAATACTGATAAAGTTATTTCGCCAAATAGCTTTAAGAACGACAAGATTGATACTTATATGACACCTATGTATATATTCAGATACAGAAATGTCAGCAACCAAAAATCTTTCAATCAAGTTATAGGTATAGGAAGAGACAGACCTAAAGATATTATCAATATGATGACTCGTTCAATGATTTTGTTTGGTGTTATTAAACCAGAAGAATTAGCTGGAACACACGCTCAAAAACAATCTGCTGAAGGTATTTTAAAACAAATAAATAGCAGGCACTTTTTAAACGATGAAGAAGCAAAACAAAGAGCTCCAGAATTGAAGAAACTTATAGAGGAGGAAATGCAAAAATGAAAAAGGTAGCTATAGTCTTATCGGTGTGTCTTTTAGGCAACACATTGTATGCGGGGTTTGGAGATGGTTTTGCAAAAGGTTGGGGAAATTCTCCGTTGGGGCAACTTAATGATTTTGCAAGCAAAGGGGATGCTGGTGCTAATTTTTCAAATATTACAACCCCCTCTTCTGATGGACAGGGCGGTGTTTATGGAGGAAGCATTGAGTTTAAAATTGATGCAACTTCTGCTGTCTATGAGCCTTGGTTGCAAATGCAAGAGCCAAAAGCATCTGCAAGTTGCAATGCCATAACACTAGAAGGTGGATTTGTTAAAGCTCTTGGGCTTGAAGATATAGGAGAGCAATTAGGCAATGCTTCTGGTGCCATTGTGTATGGTCTATTTATAGCACTTGTTAATTCTATGCCTAGCATAGAACATGTATTTTCTGGAATTAAGCGAATGCTTCAAACTATTCAAGGTTTCTTGGCAAATGCTTGTAATTTTGGGCAAAGTGTTGGTAAATGGGGCTTTGAAAAAGCTCATGGTAAGACTGGATGGGGATTGCAAAGCAGTATAGATGCGTTTGACAATATGCTAAATGCGGGTGCGGATGAATTCGAAAACTCTGTTCAAGGCACTCTTACTAATCCAGATAGTTGGGGGGCAAATAAAGAGAAAAACCAACAAGATGCTTCTGTTAATTTTGGACAAGCTTTCAGAATATATGATTTCACTTCCATTCTTGCGCCAGAATACTTAAAAGAAGCTAAGATGCAGGATGGGCAATATGGTTTTGACACCAAACTGAAAGTTGAAGGCAAATCAAATGCAGAAATACTCTATCTCTTTGCCGTCAATATTTTTGGGCTTCCAGATGGTCCTAGCAATGATTTTTTTGAATTTATTACTGCAGGATATGGTCAAGGCAGAAATTTTGGTCAATCCATGATAAGACTTTTAGCGAAAGGTCAGCTTGACAAAAAAGAGGATGAGGCTTTCTTGACATATACCAAGAAAACTTCTTGGGAAAATAAACAAGGGAAAGAAGGACAATTTGATGGGTTGGAGAAACTTTTTGGAGGAGATTCTAGACAAACAGAATCTCCGACATCGCCAAAAGAGCTTTTAGACCAACTACTGAATGGAGGAAAGGGACAAAAAGATGTGGAACTTTTATCTACGCAGGTTATTGCTGCTATGGCTAAAAATTCTAAAAAGCTTTATACATTTCTTGCAACAGCATCTTTTGAAAAAAAAGTTTCTATTCCTTGGAAGGGATTAAAAGAAGAATCTAAAAATGTTGTAAAATGTTTTAGGGATGCTAGCAACACCAGCCCTTCTGTATCTTGCAATAATGGAAGTTTGGCTCTTGTTGTTCCAAGTGGAATGGAGTTTAGAAACACTATTGTTGCGCTTGATGCAATGTCTAAAAATCATACATTACCGCAAAGCGAGAGAAATCAATATAAAAAACAGGCAGATGATCTTGCAAATTTACTAGCCAATCTAAATGCTTATTATGCAGCCAAATATTTCTTGGATTATATTGTAGCCAATGTCACTACAGGCACTTCTTTGGTTGGAAACAAAAGCATTGGAGGCGCAAGGGCAAGAGAAATAAGGAGCATACTTGAAGCTTATGTTCAAGAGCTTGACAAGACAATGATGGGGCTTATGAAAACAAATCATGAGTATAAGAACATATTTAAGGCTGCTGACAAACACTTGCAAGAATTACGCAACAAGTTGGATGCAAAAGAGAAAAAGACAAAAGGCGGCAAATAATGAGAATCCTAAAAGCTATCGCCTTCACCTCTATTCTTTGTCTTGGAGCATTTTCGCAAGATGAGGTTGTCTCGCTTGATGAAATGGAAAAGATATTCTCAGATGTTCGTAAGAATGTTGGCGGAGATGCAGAGCTTGTAGAGGCTATGACCTTTGAAACTGGCTCTGCAGAAATACCACAAGATTTGCCTAGAGCTTTGAGTGTTCATGCTCGTTTGTATCAGCAAAACAAAAACCCCATTGCAGCATACAAGCTAGGTATGCTTGCTTGGAATTATGAAAAAGCACCCAAAAGTATTTCTCCTGAGCTTATTAAAATACTTAATAGCGCTGGAGGCATACAAGCTAAAGATTACTTTTTAGCAGGCACACAAAACAAAGAAATACGATACCAAGAGGTTACAAAGCTCAACAGCATAATCCTAGGCATCTATCTTTTTTTGCACGATGATATGAAAGGAAGCATTCAGGCTCTTAATATGAGTGATAGTGTCGCTAGCAATTCTCTTTCACAACTTTATCTTGCTTTCAATTACTTGAAGCTTAAGGATATAAATATGGCGAATTTCTACCTTAGCAAAGCCTGCTTCCACGAGAATCCAGAACCTAGCGTTGTAAATTTCTGCAAGAACTCAGATTCTCTCAAAAGAACAGCTGCATTAAGGCAATAAATGAATAAAGTAGTGCTCATTGGAATTTGTCTTGCCTCTTTGGTAACATTGGGTTTTTCATCGCAATATAAATGCAAAATTCACTCTGATGTGCTCACAGCTATTGCAGCCATAGAAGGGCACCCAAAGCGTGAAGTTGGCTACCCATATATCATCAGTTTTAATAAAAACAGCGATATGAATAAGCTCAAAAAAGACGAGCGATGGTTTGCCCTTGATAAGCGAACAATAGACTGCACGAGCTTAGAGAATTGCATTTCTGTTTATGATGAATTAAAACAGCTTAAGGTTACTAATATTGATTTGGGTCCTTTCCAAATCAACCCAATGTTTTTTCAATATGATTCCAGCGTATATTTCACGCTAGAAGAAAGCAAACAAAAAGCGTGTGAAATTCTTACTGAAATCAAAAACACAAAGGGTTGGAGCTGGGAAAGTCTGGCTAGCTATCATTCAAGCACAAAAAAGCATAATGAGGCTTACCAGAATAGACTAAAGCAATATGTAGCCAAAAAGCAAAACACAAAACAGCAACAACAGCAAGTCGCCGCAGAAAACAAGGTTTCACCCAAAGCTGAAAAAACCTTGAGATTCAAGGTGAATGTTAGAGTTGCAAGCAACGAGGAGCTTTGATGAAAAAAATATTAATGCCCATAGCTATTATTGTAAGTGTTTGCGGGCTTTTTGCGAGTGTGCCTCAAAAACAAAAGCCAAAAAAGCTTTATGGATTTGAGCACTTCTATATTGCTTCTCTGCCAGATGGTGCAAGCAAAAATATACAGCAAACACCACTTTATCAAGAAGCCTTATCCCTGTATTACAACGCAGACAAACACAAGCCTGAAAAATTCACATACAGGGAAAATGGCAAAAGGGTGAGCAAGCAAGTTGCCTTTCCAGACTTTGAAAAGGTGAGAAAAACATTTTTGAAAAGTTACATAGAGGAAGGCAACAAGGCGGCTGGTTTTATGGCTGCGTATGTCCATAAAAACTATGGAGATACTTACAACCTTAAGGGACAGCTTGAATACTTCAATAATGTGGCTGCCTTAGCAAAAGATGGAAATTGCTTTGGCTATGTTGAGAGTGCGAAGTATTTTTCTGAAGGAATTGCAGATATTTCCTATAACGAAAAGCAAGCACTCAAAATTTTAAGAATCGCAGAGAAAAAATGTGCCAACAACCCTGATTATTCTAAGCGAATTGCCAAGGAGTTGTTGATACACAAAAATGGGTTCTACAAAGAAAAATATGAGGCAAAACAAAAGGAGAAAAAATGAAACCATTTCAAAACACATTTCAAGAAAAGATGGCTAACTTTAGCTTAAAATGGCAGCTTTGGATATTAAGAAAGGCATTTCAGCCTGAAGATCCTTATAAAGAGCAAAAACTAGAAGCCTTTATGCACAAGACATTTGGCATTACAGAGCGAATTACATATTTTGCTTGTGGGCTCTTTATAGGCATACCTGACCCAAGAACATTTCTTGTTGCTTTGGTAAGTATTGCTATTTTGTTTATTATTATGCAGGGCATCAAAACAAGAAAAGAAATGCTCGCTAGAATGAGCGCTCAGGCTAATGTTGCACCACAACAAGCTCAACCGCAACCACAAGCACAAATGCAAGCTCAAGTGCAACAACAGGGAATAAAACCTAAGACCAAACAAAATAAGGCTAAAGCTACTCAGGCGCAAAACCCTGAATATAAAGTTGAAACTACAAATGCAGGCGACTCACAAAACACACAGCAGGAAGTAAATGCCACAGAGTCGCAGACTCAAGAGCAAGGGAAGGAACAATAATGAAAAAAATCCTTGTCTGTGTTTTTATCTCTTGTGCTTTAGCCCAAGCCGCTTATAAGGACTTGGGAACATTTGGCAATACCTATGATATTGTTGAAAAAGATTTGCTTGATGAGATGAATAAGGCAGCCGCTAAAATTGATACCAATAAACTGCGGTATAAGGTTTTAGAATCTGTTAAAGCCTCACTTCAAGGCGAATTGAACTTGCCTTATTGCAAAGAGAACAACATACGAGAGAAAGACATTAGTGCTATAGCACAATATGATATTGACATTCCAGAAGGGGATATTTTTATCCCCAAAGGAACCAAGGCTAGTGATATGGTATCAAAGAAGCTAAAAAATGCAAGTATTTCATACTATATCATTAATCTTGATGCAAAAGAAGAGATAGAGCATTCAAAAACAAAAGGTCTCCCATCAATGGTTTTAGTCGCCAATGGAGATATGAGAGATGAGAGGCTTTCCCATTTTAAAGAAAGATACATTATCAGCGACACATTAGCCAAACAACTTGAAATTAGATGCACGCCCAGCATCATTAAAGTCAGTAAAGACACTCTTAACATCACAGAAATTAAGCTTAAAAGAAAGGAGAAAAAATGAAATATATACTTGCTTTAGCCCTTAGCCTTTCTTTTTTGACAGCAGCACAAGATAGCACTGGAACAGACGGGAGCGATCACGGAAATAACTTTGGAGATCACACAGGCTCAAATGCTCCTATGATTGATTTTATGAATAGTGCAGACTGGTCTTTTTTCTTAGATAAGCTCAGTATCAGTTTTAAAGTATGCACTTGTCCTAAAGGAGATGGTCCATTACCCGTAGGTTTCGCAGCGACACTTATTGAGCCATTACTTGGTTTCTCATCATCAAACCAGCCTATGCACCTTGTAGGCTTGGGTATGGAATTAGATAGTGATGTGCTTTCAAAAAGAGGGACAAGCAGATCTGATATGTCAGGGAATGCTGGAGAGGGGGATACTTCTGGATTCCGCCAAGCCAATATTGTAACTTTCCCTATTCTTGCTTTGATAGCCGCTGCCTTGCCAGATATTGTATGTTTTGATAGGAATAGTGAAATCACAGCAAACTATATCAGCGATGTAGATCCACTCTACAATAACGAAATCCTATCAAATTCAACCAACTCAGCCAAACCTACTTCTAGGGCATTTTTCACAAATATGGTGGCTGATATGGCTTGTGTAGCAGACTGCACCTCAGCAACAGCAGGTTATCCGCTTAATTCTTTGTATTTTTGTGATGGTTGTAGGGGAAATATGGGTTCAAGTGATACAGGCTGGACTAGATTAGGTGACCCCATAGAAAACAGCGAAATGATAGCCCTAAGACAAATTGCTTCGCAACATGAAACATTGCGTTTGTTTAAAACAAGTAATGCGAGTATGACATTCACAGGAGGCAATGAGCTTCCAGACACAATGTGTGGAGATAAAATGTTCCCAATGCTTTTAAAATCTCAATACTATATTCAACTTGCCTATGGAAGTGCCAAGCGTTTTGGAGCGATGCGTTTTCACTACGATTTTAAAAGCACTCCAGCGGACAAAGATGCCTTTTTCTTTTGGATATGGAGACAAAGAGACTTCTGTGCAGGAGCAACAAAATGCTAAGATACCTATTACTCACAGCTTGCATTTGTAGTTTTGGATTTGCTCAAGGAAAAACTATACAGGAGATACGAGAGCAATTAATGACACCAAAACAGCTACAAGTCTATAAGGAGAAAAAAGAGCTCCTAGCTAAGTCTCAGAAGAAGGTATTTACTATTTTCTATCTTACCTCCTCAAGTATGGGAGCTAAGGCGGCATCTGGCTTTAGCAATTCACTTCAAAAGCTTATTGACAAAAAGGTTCAAGTGCAAGGCTTTGTTGTGCTTAATGGTTTTCCAGATAATTTTAAAACCTATTTGCAAGATGCCATAAAAGAGGCTAAAAACACAGATGCAATCATCAAGATTCATCCACTCATATTCAGAGAATTTAAACTAAAAAGAGTTCCTGCCTATGCACTAGGTTATTGCCATGAAGGCGAAAACTTCGCCTTTAAAGAATGCGAAATTAAATATCTCATCAAGGGCGATATGGCACTGAGCGATGTATTTAGGCGTATAGGGGACATAGATAAGTCTTATACTGATTATTACTTCAAAATGATAGATCCAAACTAAGGAGGGAAATGTGAAAAAGATTTTATATGCAAGTCTTTGTGTTATAGCTTTGGTGTTCTCAAGCTCTAATGCAAACAATAATGCACAACAACAAAATCAAAATCAACAACAAAACACAAATAAGCCTAGTGGAAACAATAATGGAAAACCAAACACAGGTAATAATGGAAGCAGTGGAAACAACAACAGCAATAATTCATCACAAAGCAATATTTCAACAGGAAAAGATTTATCTAAAATCTATGGGCAACAAAAAAATCCCGGAGAATTTCAAACGCAAGAGATTATGCAAAATATGTTTGGCGGACAAGCCGCTGACA
Source organism: Helicobacter magdeburgensis (assembly GCF_000765825.2). Taxonomy (GTDB): domain Bacteria; phylum Campylobacterota; class Campylobacteria; order Campylobacterales; family Helicobacteraceae; genus Helicobacter_C; species Helicobacter_C magdeburgensis. The sequence continues at coordinate 16,017 of NZ_JRPE02000015.1, read as the reverse complement.
GAGCAAGCTCCGGGGATATTAGCAATATGGTTGATGGTAAAATCACTAATATTAAGCACCCGGGCATTCAATCATTTGTAGATGTCAAAAGAAGTGGCGTAATAGACAAGGCTGTAAAGGCAGCAACACAATCCATAGGAAACACCGCTGTTACAACAGGTAGAGCTTACTGCTATATTGCAAGAGGGCAATCTTTTTATAACTATCAATGCAGTCTTAATGGCGTAAGCTATGGGAGCCCAGATAATGGCAATTCTCCAACAAAAGCAAAGCAAGCGTGTGAGAAAAATTGTTATACAGCTGGAAGATGTTATGAAGTAAAAAGTGCTAAAGATACTAACTCAAAAGACACCATAGAAAAGCTTGGTAAGGTAACATTCAATAAAGACAATACTAAGCCTTTTGAGGTAACACGCACCATTACAGACTTGAGAAAGGCAAAAGGCATTACATTTAAGATAAAAAGCAATGCTCCTGTTTTGTTTTTCTTTGAATATACTGATGAAAGCGGATACAAAAGAGTTATGGCAAATGGCGCACAAATTACAGCCACTGGAGAGGAAGAAGACAAAAATCAAAATGGCAACAGCAACAATGGCAATACAGGCAAACCTAATCAAAATAACCAAAAACCTAACACCGGCAGCAATAGTGGAGGCAATACAAATGGCAAGCCTAACCAAAACAATAAAAAGCCACTCCAGCAAATAACTAAAAGCTATACTCTCACTCAAAAGGTAAAAGATTTAAAACTAGGCTTCCAAGTTGAGGAAAAATATAAAAAGCAAGAAGACTTGCTCATAGAAATCCAAGATATAGAGCTTGTCATTCCTCAAACTAAACGATTTGCATGTAGCTCACAAAATCTCTACTTCAAAGATGAAAAGAGAAAGAATTGTGCTAAATCTGATAGAGTATTACTCCAAAGCCCAGAAGGTCCAATAGAGATTTGTAAGGCATTTGGCTCTGGGGATAATGATGATGGCACATTCTCCACAGAAGAAGGCTGTAGAGCAACTTGTAGAACAAATGGGGAATGCCTCTTTAAAAATCCAAGCATTGATGCGGCTCAATTCTTTGGATTCCAAGAAGGCTGTCTTACAGATTCTAAGGGCTGCACGAATACAGGCTGCAGAACTTCAAGAGAGCAAGATGCCCCCATTTTAAACGAAAAGGTTTATGATGGCGAAGGGAATGTTACAGAAACCATCAAAAATGGTATTGCTGTTCCCGGAACGGTTCGCCCAAGAGTTATGGCGGATGCAAGTGGAGATTACAATAATAAAATTCAACAAGAAACTAAATCTCTAGCCTTTGCCAATATGATTAAAAACCAAAGCTATAACGCCTCTTTACCGCTCAATCAAAAAAGAGAAACTTCTTATGCAATAAGAACGGAGGCAAATAAAACAGCTGATGGCAAACCAGCGATAGATAAAAAACTCTTTGTAAGGGTAAAACCAAGTGATACACTTTATGATAAGCCTGCATACTTGTATGTAATGGTAAGGGTTGAGAGCGTTTCAAAGGACTTGATTACGCTTCCACCTTGTAATTATGACAATCTTGTCCCAAATACACCTGAGTATGATAAAAGAACCGAAGAGTGTAAAAAAAGAGATAACGCTTTTAGAAGCTACCACTACTTCTTGCTTGATGAAAATAAGCAAGCAAAAGGTTTTTATAGACACCAAGGTTTCAATCTTGCGGAATATATAAATAATGGAAATAGATACCAAGTATTCAATGGTAAGAAATGGGTTGAAGGCGGAGAAGGCAATAGTGCTCCAGTGTTTAAGCGATACAATGATTTGCTTGGTTCTGTAAAGAAAAATAAATACTTCCTAGAAGAAGAAATCACAAACAACAGCTATGCCCTTTTAGAGCAAATCAAAGGTTTGCCAAAAGTAAGAGCATATTGGAATGCTGCTGGTAGCGGTGAGTTTATTATAGATCCTAATACTGGTAAGCCTATTTTGAGAGATCCATTTAGGGCGATGCTTGGAGAGATATATGTCCAAGTAAAAACAAAAGCGGATATTCCTGCTGAAATTATTGCTCAAAACAATGGAAAGGAGCCAAAACTCAAAGGCTATGAAACACCAAATAACTATGTTGTATATGCTCTTTTAAGCGACAAAGAGCTTACTCATAGAGAAATTGCAGAAGAGCTTATCGCAAAAGAAAAGACAACTGCTCCAACTCACGCTATTTATAACCTTTTAGAGATTGACAACAAGAATCTCCTTATTGACTTAAAAAGTGATGGCACAATGGGTGAGGAAATGATTCAAATCTATCTTGTGGGTAATTCAAAACAGCTTTCTGCCTATGCAAATGTATCTTCAAGAGAACCTGATGTAGGGGAAAATGGCTATCTCTTTTATTGGTGGCATGATGCAAAAGCAGATCCAGCAAAAGGCTCAATCACCAACCTTAAGCCTGATTCTCAAGAAATAAGAGAATTTAAGCAATTTATGCCTGCTACGCTGACAGATTATGAAATTTTTGCAGACAAAGATTTCAGTAAAAACAAAACTCAATCGCTCAAGTTTGGTTATGGGGCTGGGGATTACGATGCAAAAGCAGATTGTAAAGTAATGAACACTACAAGTGGGAAGTCAGAGCGTATTTGTTTGCCTTGGTGGAGAATTGAGCGTGAATATGATGAGAAAAAAGATAAAAGCATTGCAAACGCAGATTTTAGAGCGTTAATGGGTAAAATGAAATTGCCAATGCAAGGAAAAGTCGTGAGTGTTTGCACTAAAGTAGATCATATGGCAAATGCTATCTACAATAAAGAAAGGCAGACTATTACTTGCACTAGCTACTATAACATGCTCGCAGGCGAAGATTGCTTCCAAAACCCATTCCAAAAGAAATGTTTTTATGATAACTGCCCTGTAAAAGTCAAAGAAAACTGCACCCTAACAAATACTATAGGGTTTGGGGATTTAAAAACAAAAGTCCAAGTGGATGATGTAACTGCAGCTGGAGGCGATATTAATCAGCTCAAAGAAACCAAGCTTGAAGTCAAAACCTATGGCTATAAATGCCCTAAAACAATGAACATAGACTTAAATCAAGTGTGTCTTAAAGAGGAAACCGTGATGATGCAACCTGCTGTATGTCAAAGTGCAGGAAATACAGGAGGAACAGGTGGAGGAAGCGGTGGCACTGGAGGGGGCAACACTGGTGGCAATGGCAATGCTGGCGGAGGCAATAATAACGCAGGTGGAAATAGCGGAAGCGGGCAAACACCTTCTTTACCCGGACTTGATGTAGGTGATGCACCAACAGAACACGCCACAATGGATGAAATTCTCTCTGGAAAAAGCAATGTTGTGTATTGCAATACAGGTAATCCTGTTATTGATGCAAACGGAGCTCTAAAAGGATTTAGAGGAACTTGTCCGGGAACAAGACAAGAAGTGACTTGTAAGTTTGATTCATTGCAAACTACAACTAAGACTTGCACCGATCCTATTATCCAAAAAGTAAAGGAAGAAAAAATTAACAATATAGAACAAGAAAGAGTGTGTAAGGATGTATTTGTTAATGTGGCAAAGGGCGAGACTGATATTTACAAAGATGATCCTTCTTGTTATCGCTCAAATACAGCTGCAGATTCTAAAAAAGGCACAATTAGCGTTAATTTTAGACAGGATGTAAATGTTACAGGCTTACTTATCAGCAAAAACAAAGAAAGCCAACAGAGTGTAGAGTTCTGCACTTATAACGGGACTCAAGGCAAGATGCAAGGAAACTGCACGAGCAACTCAGGACAAAAGACACTCAATTTTATCTCTACGCTTAAAGATTCACAAGAGATTTTATTCGCAGAGCAGATTACAAGAACAGATGGCGGAGAAGATTTAGGGGGCTGGAGCAAAAATCTAGGGATTGATGCGACTTATGAGTATGGAACAGGTGGAAAGAATGATGCAATGCAGGGGCAGATATGCAATGGTGTCGGAGCCACTGGAGGAAATAATTGTTTCACTATACAGGGCATATACCAAAAAGGAACGGCTGATTTTGACAAGGCACAAAAGGACAATCCAAACGCCACTTGGAATGCTGTTGGAGACATAGTGCCGGGCAAACTTCTAGGTTCATCAAATGAGTATAGCTCCACAGCTGTATCTGCGAGTGTTGGAAGCAATAGAATAGAAATGTTGCCAGATTTAAGAACGCCAAACTTCCAGCTTAGATGGCGATCTTGTGGTGCTCCAAATATTAAAGAGCCTAGTTTTAATGATGTTTTATCAGAAGGATACTTTCCATCTGATGGATATTTTGAGTCTAACTGGTGGAAATGGCACTATCATTCATATAGGTGGAAAATATATGCCTATGACGATTGTGACGGACACAGGTCCAATTTTAATGCTCACTGGGGACATCATAATATAAGCAAGGTAAATCTATTCCTTAACTCTGGAGCAGGACTTTCTATTTTATTCCCCACACCTTCAAACTATGAGGTGTATTTCTTTAATACAGAGGGTGGATTAATGCACAAGGAAGTTATTGCTGCTGCTAAAATGACAACAAATCTTCCCGGGCAAATGACACCCATTAGACTTGGAGATAAGGCAAAGCTTTATGAAAATGGGCAAGAAACAAATCAAAGGTTAAGTTGTTCAGAAGATGATCTCTCACCTGCTGGTGGAGGCACAATGTATGGTATTCATTCAACAACAGGGGCAGTTTGTCCTGTTGCAAGAGACAGAGACTTTATCTTGAAAAATTCAATAGGTAGCGTAACTATTATTGATTTGGACACCAAAATCACAACAACTAAAAAATTAACATATCCGCTTCCATACATAAATAGAATTTACTATGGATATGCGCAATCAGTAGAATCAAGGAGATACTCATGCTGTCAAGACTTCAACTAATCATTACATCAGTCTTATTGCCTATTTGGCTTATTGCTGCAAACACCAACTCGTCCCCACAAAATACAAATCAAAACCAACAGGGGCAAGGGCAAGGACAGCAACAACAGCCAACGAAATATTATTGCCCTGTAAGCAAGGAATATAAGGAGTATAAAAATGGAAATGGCAAATTAGAAGCCATTCCTTCATTCACAAACGAAAAAACTTGTGAATCTCAATGCCTTTCGCAGGGGCAATGTATGTTTGTTGGGGCTCAAAGCAACGGCATTGTTATTGCCAAAGTTGCAGATGGCAAGAAGCTTGATTTAGCAAAAATAAATAAGGATCTAGCTGGTATCAAGAAGGTAACAGGCATTAAAATTATTGTCTCTAATGTAGAAGCCCTGTCAGTAAGTGACTTGAATGGTATAAGCGTAAAAGAGCTATTTGTTCCTGTGAAGCAAAGCGATATAAAAAAGGAGGGCATAAAAGCTAATGTGTCGGGGAGCAATTTAACACTCACTGATCTTGGAGATGGTAGCAAGTTGATTGAGATTACAAGCTCAAAGCTTACCAAAAACACTGAAAATGGCACATATACAGCAGAACATCTTACTCGCAAGAAAAAAGTGCCTATGACACAAGATGAAATTAAAAAGCTTACACCAAAACAAATAGCTCAATATGAAGAAGCTTATCAAAAAGCTCTAGAGGCTTACAATTCTGGACAAAGCACATACAAGCCAATAGGCGCATTTGTAAAGGATGATGGAGATGAGCAATACACACTCATTACCGCAGAGAATGGAAAACTAAGCGAACAAGCAGGCTGGATTCCGTTAGCGCCACTCGCAAGTGTAAATTACAATGCTTCTCAAGTAAGCCTAGAGACAGAGGCAATGAATGTTGATGGAACAACAAAAAAAGAAACTATCACTATCCCACTTAATGGAAGCGGACAGGGTGAGCATTTATTCACCGTGGAAGGAACAACAAAAAATACTATTCAGGTAGGACAAGATTCTCTTGTTTTTAATAGTAGCGTTAAAGATCCTAAAGATTTAAGCAAAGTCACATATAGCGTTGAAAAGATTGCAGGGAACATAAGTGGTAACAGGGTAAGTGGAGAATTTGAAGTTGAGATAATGAGCGAATCCACAGGTAATAGATATATGTGCCAAGGCAATGATAAAATTACGGGAGATCTTGGCAAAAATGCCTTCAGTGATGAAAAGGCTTGCTCTACTCAATGCAAACTTACAAATGCTTGTGTTACTATAAATCAAGGCGGAAGTAGCAACAATGGATGTCAAGTGCTAAGTTCTCAGCTACTTAATCCTATTACTGATGTAAATGGCAAGACTATTTATTTAAGTAAAAAAGTAACTGAGAAATGCACCCTTATTGTTGATAAGCAAATAGGCTGTAGGCAATATTCAACGCAAACTTCAGAGACACCAGATTTAGAAAAGCTTTTAGGTGGAATCCCAAAAGTCCAAACAAATAAGCAAAACCACGACTTCTCAAAGGCTACAGAAGCTTTGGGGCAAATGGGGCTTATGGAGGCATCAACACACATCTTTGGGGCAGAAGCTAGCTATTGCGACAAGGGACAATTTTTGCCAACTGCAACGGAATTGATTGCTATGGCTATAAAATATGCGAGTATGGGTTATTCTGCAGGTTCTACTGGGGTAATGGATGATGCAATGAGTGCTGGAGGGAAAGCTTTTGCAAATGGAACTGGGAATATTGCTTCAAAAGCTACACAAGCAGCTGCGGCAGCCTTTAAAGCAGGGTTCAAGAAATTTGCTAGCAATATAGCCAAAAAAACTACTGAAAGCGCTATCAAACAGGCAATGAATCAGGTTGCTTGGCAAGTAGTTGCCAAGGTTGCAGCAAAAGCATTGCAAGAATATTGTGATGCCAAGGGGATAAAGGGAATATGTGATAAAAAAGAAAAACAAAGGCAATCAGCTTGGACAACAGGAACTACTGATGGAATCTTAACCAATGAACAGCTTGATGGCGCAACAGATGAGGAAGACAAGGTTGCTATGGATTATGCAAATTGTATGAGTGGTCGTTTTGGATTAACCTATGAGGCTGTTTTGGCTTGGCAAATGGGAACAAGAGAAGTAAATGAGCTTCACTACTCATTTAAAGTGCCAATGATAATTGATGGTAATGAGCTGGGCATACTAAGACTAGTTATGGAAAACAAAGATGGGGCTGCTGCTGATATAGACAAGTATTTTTATGCAAGATACAATGTTGAGGAATATGGCAGTGCAAATCAAAAAACGACTTATGCCCTATACGCTCTAAAAGGCGAGGATGCACTGATAGCTGCAGAAACAATTTGTGGTGGTCCAGAGACAGTTAATATTATTAGGGATAAATATGGCAAGAGATTCTTAGATCCAAAGCTTGCAAACCCAACAATAGAGAGCGAATCCCCAAAAGAAGAGGAGCTTAAAGAAGAGTTACCCGGCTTAACTGAAGATAGCAATGACCCATCTAACAAAATTGATCCTGTAGATGTTGCTGTTCAGGCTGCTGAAATGATAGCTTCCGCTCTTCCTACACCATATAATTTTATTGCAAATGCCATTATTGACACTCTAAAACAGCTTCAAGAAAATGGGGATACTTGCACCGATATGAAATTTGCAGAGAGAAGGGCGCAAAAAACACCTACAGAAGGGCAAGAATATATCAGGACAAACAAACGAATTTCGCTTGGACTTTGCACACATGTTTCTAGTGAAGATATGGAAAAGGTGGGCAAGATAGTTTTGAGAAAGCGCAAACATCATTGTTGCTACGATCAAATAACAACTCGTATTTTTGCTGAAGGTATGATGGCTCAACTTGGCAAAAGAGCCACAAAGGATAATTGTGCCCCACTAGGTATAGATGATCTTAACAAAGTGTCGTTCAAATCTTGCAAGGCAGGACAAAAACCGGAGAAGGATAACTGCTTCCCAGCTGACAAGTTCCAAGAACTCACTAACGCCTATATGTCCGGAGCTCACATAGGTATAGATGAGGCTGTAAGCGGTATTGTTAATAGCGTATTCCAGCTTGATGAATCACAATAGAAAGGATTTTTATGACGGAAACGGAAATTAAAAAGGCTAAACCAAAAGAGAAAGACTACTTCTTAAATGATAGGGATGGATTGCGCTTAAGGGTATCTCCTGCGGGCTCAAAAACATTTCAAATGCGATATTCTTTTGGGGATAAAAGAAAACTTATTACTATTGGGCAATATCCATCTGTTTCCTTGGAGCAGGCAAGAGAGAAAGTTATTGGATACAAAAAACTTATTCTAGCAGAAGCTGATCCGCAAGAAAATAAAAAGCTAGACAAAGCAGCCAAAATAAAAATGAAAGAGGGGCAACTTCACCTAGTGGTAGAAGCATGGCTTAAATTCAAAGAAAAGCAGGTTACCTATTCCACACTCAAAAAAAATAGGCAAATGATGGATCTACACCTTTTACCGCATTTTTCAGAATATGATTCTGATAGAAAAATTGTAAGTTCCACGCACATTGAGGATATTGCACATTCAGATATTACGCATATTATCGCAAAGATTCAAGACTATAGGGTAGAGCTTGCTAGAAGGCTTTTTACCCATTGTATCAATATATGGCAATTCGCCCTTGGTCGCGGATATATAGAAACAAATTGCCTATTCAAAATTGACACAAAACAACTTCTTTTACCTAAAGTAACAAATCACTATGAGAAAATTACAGATGAAGCAACGCTAGGAGAGCTTTTGAGAGCTATTGATGGATATATTCATTCTCCTATTATACGATCGGCATTAAAGTTTGTTAGCATTATTCCCTTAAGAGCTGAAAACCTTGCTACGCTTAAATGGAGTTATATTGATTTTGAGAAAAAGATACTCACCATTCCAAGAAGCGAGATGAAAGTCAAAAAGAAATCATTCCCGGATTTTTCTCTTCCTTTACCTACGCAAGCTATTGAGATTCTAAAGGAAATTAAAAAAAATACAGGTTGGGGTGTTTGGATATTCCACGGACACAATAAAATACATAAACCGATGGTGTCAGAGAGTGCTAATAAAGCTTTGCGTTCTATGGGGTTTGCAGATGCCAAAAGAGGCAGGAAGCAAACACTTCACTCTTTTAGGGGAACTTTTAGAAGCCTTTGTGATACGCACCAAGACAAGCACAACATGCCATTTGAGATTAAAGAGGCTGTGTTGGATCATAGGGTAGGGAATAATGTTACACAAGCCTATCTACATAAAGCTGATTATGTAGAGCAGATGAGACCACTTTTGCAATGGTGGGCTGATTACTTAGATGAGCTCAAAGAGCGGTAGGCGAGAGAATATTTTCTCCTTTGACAGCAAACTCTACTTAAAAAATCATTCACTATTTTTGCTATAATCTTTTTTTAGTATATTTTGTTCTCATATTTGAGAGGCAATACAAGAAACCATCTCAAGCCCAAAAGATTCCAGCAAAACCAGTTTTCTTTCATCTCCTCCTAATTATATGCTCCATAATTTCATAGACAATAAAACCAACATCACAAAGTGATATAAAAAATCCAGCAAAAAAATGGGAACAAAAATAAATGGTAACAAATTTGGAACAAATTTAAATGTGCCATTCTCTTATTCTATTTTATATGCTATAATACCCAAGTTTATGTGGTAGTCCTACATTCCACCATACATTCCTACTCTCATCTTGTTTGATACTTGTATTGAGATTCCCCCCTATCTCCACCTCCTTATCCTCTCCTACATACTCACTACTATCCTTTGCTACTCTTAGTTTATTGCTTGCTCCTATGTTAAGAGTATGACTTAATCCTACAATAGCATTCGCACAAAAATTCATTGATAAAGGCGCAAAAGAGCTTCTTGAACGAGCAGCACAAATGGCATTTATATAAAAAATGCAACATCTTAATAATGTTACGATTTTAAATAGAACTTAACTTTTCCCCAAAAAATCTTTTGCTTTTAAGCAAAATCGGGGGGGGGGGGGCTAAAATTAAGGTTGCGTTTGACGCAAATATACAATAAAGGTGGTTTCAATGAAAACAATAGGAAAATGCGTAGCAAGTTTAGCTTTGGTTTTAGCTCTTGTAGTTTCTGTGGGAGTGGCTGAAGAGAGTGGGTTGTTTATCGGTATCGGCACAGGGTATGGACAAAGCGAAATAAAAACTGATAGCACAAAAACAAAGCTTGATGGACTAAGCTTTGAAAGCATTGCTGGATACAAATCATTTTTCACTCCCGCTTTTGGTATGCGCTATTATATCAACTTTGCTTATTCAAATGCGGAAGCAAAGAAAGATCCAAAGCCAAAGGTTATAATGAATTATGGGGTAAATGCAGATATGCTTTATAATGTAGTGGCAAGCCAAAGTGTGAATCTCGGCGCATTTGTGGGTGTTGGCGTTGGTGCAAATACTTGGGCAGCCAAAGATAATGTAGATTTTAAAGTCAAAACAGGCTTTAATGTCGCACTTAATGCTGGGTTAAGAAGTCAATTTGGCAAACATCACGGCATAGAAGTTGTAGCTCGTGTGCCTTTTATCTCTACGACATTGGAAAATCATAGGGTAACAGGCGAAAAACAAACAGGCTCACATACTTATAATGTCGGAGCGCGCTATATTTTAAGCTTTTAAGAATCTAAAGAGTTTTAGGTGGGGGGGGGGCTTACCTCCACCCTTAAATCACTCCTATCATACTTCTGTGGTGCTAATGCCATATTTTTCTTCAAGCTTTTTGCCAAAATTCGTGCCAAAGCCTTCACAAAAGCGCATTAGAAGTATTTTGAGTGAGGGGATTAAAGCTTTCATTCCCTTTGTTTATCTGCTCTGTATTCATTAAAGAAGTAACACTTTCTTTTAAATGCTTTGCATTCTCTTTTTTAATGGCATTATCATTAGAATTAAAGTTATTCTCTAATAAAGCTTCATTAATAAGTTCTTGCTCCATTTCTATAATAATAAAATCTTTTAAATTCTCTTTATTCTCCTTAAGATTTGAGGAGAAGTTTAAACGCACCCATTCATTTAAAGTTAAATCATAGATATTACTCTGTGCGCTAAGACTTTGCTCTAGCACTCTTAATCTCTTTTCTTTTAAAGTAAGGGGAGTTTTTAAATCACTCTTTTGAGTAAAAGAGAATTCACCAACATAGTGATGCTCATTAAAAGAGTGCATTAAAGAATCTTGCTCTACTTCTTGTTGTAAGGAATCACTCTTTAGACTTAAACTTTGCAGTGCAAAAGGATTTAAAGCATTTTCACTGCTTTGGCTAAAGTGATGAACTCTTAACGATTGAAGCTTTTTGACACTAGAAATGCAAGGTTCATTTAAAGTGTTATTCACATTAGGATTAAAAGTAAGTTCTCTACTAGAGTGTCTTTGTGCTGTGTCATAAAAGCAAATACTTCCTGCAACATCACAAAAGTATATGCCATTATTATGGGCTAATCTCGTTATAAAGTCTAAATCACTCTCTTGATATTGGCTAATGAGTTCTAACTTTGGATAAGTTAAAGCAATAGCAGAGAAATCCAAAGGTTTAATTAAATCGTGTGTGTAAAAGTTGAGTGTAGAATGTATGACTTCTATAACACTTTTATCGGTATAGATTCTATTTGCTTTATTTAAAGACATTCTATAAAGAGAAGAGCAAAGAGTAAGCTTAAAGAAATGCTTATGATTTAAAGAGGGAGTAAGATTGCCTCTATGAAAAACATTTGCACTACTTTGAGGATTTAATCCTAGATACTCTACAAAGGAGAGAACCCCTTGATATTCTTTTACTTTCTCTAAAGAACTTAAAGAGGTGATAGAATCTTTATTTTCTTTATGCTTATTTTTACTCTTTATATTATCCTTTAAAGACTTTAAAGCAGGATTGTTTGTAAAATCTAAAGTCTTAGAAGTATTATGTGTTTGAGGGTAGGGATTACTGATTCTAAAGGTTGCTTGCTTGTTAATTAAAGCATTGGGGTGAAAGTTTAAAGTGCTCTCCTTATGTGGGAAAGAGTTAAAAGTGTTCCCTTGGTCTTTCCTTGAAGAGTTGAAAAAGTCTAAAGTAAAAGGATTCTCTTCTAAGCTTTCTATATATCCTTCACACTCAATTCTCCATAAGGATTCTAAACTTTCTTTAATATGGGCTTTGGTGATAGTAAAGGAGAGGGAATCTATACTCAGTTGTAGATAAGACATTGGTATCCTTTATGTTAAGTGGGAGGGGTGGGGGAGTGGTCTAGCATTTATAGAAAGTTCCCTTGATTGAAAGCTTGGGTATCAGAGTAACCATAATCGCTATATTTACAAACATAAGGGGAGTGTCCCCCTATTATAGTAGTCAGTTTTTATGTCGTTGAGTTCTCTAAGGTTAAAAAGACTTTCTAGTCTATCTTTGCTCATCCCCTTTACACATTACATCTCCGAATGCTAGTCCTGCTCCTAAAGCCATAATGGCTAATCCTGTCAAAATTTTAGTTTTCATTGTTTAGCTCCTTTTATGTAAGCTTCCATTTTAGATTTTTCAATCTTATATCTCCAAGTATATTCTGTTATATTTCGTTTCCACGCTTGACAAATAGCATCATTTGTGACTACGTCTAACAGGTATATATCTCTATGGTATGAAAACTTCTCATCTGCTTCAATTTTTTTAAGAGCTCTCTCTAGCAACTTCTGTTGTAACTCTACTCTCTCACACATCTCTTTTATCAGTACTTCTGCAGCTAGTGATGAAATGTACTCCTCCTCTGTTAAATAGATTTTAGATTTAGTCTCCATACAACCACCAATAAGTGCTCCTATTGATATAGCAACTAAGAGAGTTGTTATAAATACTATTGTTTTCATTGTGTTACTCCCTTTCTTTGTATATTGCCTCTGATATAGTGGCAGACATTTCGTTATGCTTGTCCTCAGATTCAAGTTTGTAACGCTCATAGCCACCACCTATGTAATAAATGCGTATCTCAAGCTTATCGTCATTATAAGATACTGATGTAACATTCTCTAGGTTTATATCGTCCTTACTGCTTTTTCTGTATATTCTTACAAATTTCATTGTCTCTCCCAATAAGCCTTTAAAAATGTGGAATCTTTAGTTTTTACCATTTGTCTTAATTTTCAAAATAATATTGATAAGGCATATTATGTATAACTTCTACCTTAATGTTTGATTTAGATTCTTGTTTGGGCATATATTGTATTGTTTTATATCCAATATATTCTTTATTTTGTATATGGCTGGGTGCAAGGGTTATTTTGGTTATATTTCCTACCATATCGGAAGTATCCATATTAAAAAACTCTTTATGGCAGTGCAAGGCAAGAGTAAAACTTTTATTGCTTTCTTCAAATGATAGACAAAAACGCAATAACCCATATTCATCAGTTTTACTTTCATAAAGTCTATGATGAAAATATGAATAAATATAAATAGGAGTGTTTTGCAAAAATCCTTGTTGATTACTAAGAGTGAGATTAATGGTTACTGTGCCATTTGGATTCTCTATTTTTTGTTCTGGTGCTGTGCCTAATATACCATCTCTTTTATACCATTGATAGTAAAATGGTTCTAGTTCTATTTCTGTTTTGCTAAAATTTGAAGTTCCTGAAATGACCCGAAACCAATTATTATGTGAATCTTGTTTATCTTTATTTTGAGAATCTATTTTGCCATTTTTATATCTCCTATATAACAAAATTTGTTGTTTGAGCCTCTCTTTTTCTTGTAAAAAATATTCACAGATTCTAAATTCTTTAGAATCGACATCTCTAGCATTATAATATAAGCCCAAATTTTCTTTTATTGTGCTTGGATTATGGAGCGTATAATATTTTTCAGAGGTGTAATATGGAAAAAAGCGTCTGCCTTTTGGTGTTTTTATCTCTAATAAATTAGAGTTTTTATCATAACTATATTCATAGATTTTATGCAAATCATTTACTTGAATAATAGTATCTTGCTCGTCATAATGCGTTTCTTTTATCTTATAAGCAGTATTCCAAAATACTGCTGGATTGAGTAACTTATCCTTAGAATCTTGTATTTGATAATGCAAATGTATGGCAAATTTATTTCTTAGATGCCTAATAATTTCATTTTTTATTATTCGCTCTTTTTCTTTTTCTAAATCTTTGCGTTCCATAAGCTTTAATAATGTATTAAGATGTATAGCTTGAATACCATTTTTATCCAATATATCTATATATGCTTTATGTTGTTTTGCAATGCTTTCGTGCCACTTTTTATTAATAAACTCTTGGGCTTTTTGCATTTGCATATTATCCGTGATATTTTCTAATATCGTAAAATCATTTTTTAAAAAATCAATAAATGCTTGAAAATAATTCACTTCTTGAAGTTTTAATACATTATCATAAATAGTATTAACTTGTTGATTATCTATGCTTAATAAAGATTTACCAATTCCGCCAATAATACCGACCAAATCTCCTTGCTTGATTGTTTGTCCATTTTGCACGAATACAACATCCATATGCAACAATCCGTGCTTATTTTTATCTTTATCAATGATATACACAGAGTTTAAAGAAGATTTTTCATTAAAAATAATTTGCCCATCTATTGGTGAAAATAATGGGGGTTTTTTGTAAGTAAATTCTCCCATTGAAAAGCTTTGTGAAAAGCATATATCTATACCAGAATGTGGCTCTCTATTTTTTAAATCAGTTCTCCTGCCAAAAGTGCTTGTAATTCTATATTGAGTGTCTTTTTGAAATGGTTTGATTGTTGGATTATCTCTCTTAGATTCTAATATATCTGTATAGAGATAGCCATTCCCTAATACTTTACCTTGCGAATCTTTTGGTATGGATATTTCTTGATTCTTATTTTTGTTGCCAAATAACATCATTGTAATAATATTTCTAAAATTATCTGCTAGGAGCATTGTATTCCTTATACTACGGCATATCAGGTAGTTCTTGCTCTATGCTATCAAGTGCGTCTTGTGTGATTTGCTCAAAATTATTTTGATAGTCTTGCATTGCTTTTTGTGGTAGATTCTGTTTTTGTGCTACATATCGTGCTAAATCATCAAAAATCTGCATATACAAATTACAGCTTGCTTCAAACTCCAAACCATCAAGACGATGGCAAATATTTATCACATTTTGTAAATGATAAGTTACTTCAAAGCCTAGTGTATCACGCAAAGTTTGTAAATTTGTGGTACTTAAAAAAGCAATGATTTTGTAATGCAGAATAGAATTTAGCGAATTTGTATCAGTGGCTATGTGTTTTTTAGCTATAAGTTCCGCAGTAGTGGTTTTAAGATTCTGTATTGCGACGTAGTAGCAGCTTTGCTCCTCACTATAATCCTTATCATTCTGCGAATCTTGCGAATTTGCATTATAGGTATATTGCAACTTTTCGCATTCCTCTTGTGTCAAGTTGTTTACAGAATCTAATGTGGCTTTATTGATAAGATTTTCCAATACAGAATCTAGTGATACAATAGTTTGCGTTGTAGATTTTGTATTTTCTTTTATTGGCATACTCCAAGCATAACCCATAAGGCTGCATAGTAACAATATGATTATTTTTTGCTCCATTTTACCCCTCACTCCGCCTTTACCTCCCCACCTTTAACGACTAATCCTTTAGAATCTATCACTACTTCTACTCCACCAGCTTTAATAATAACACAATCTCCCTTAGCAGTAATAGAAGTGTCTCCTACTTGGTGAATTATAGTGTTACCAGCATTAACGTTATAATTGGTTTGAATCTCACTATATTTAGAATCTGCAGTTTCTGTGTGTTGCTTATCTGTTTGGGTAGAGAAGCTCTCTTTTGCAAATACATCTATATAATTGATAGCTTGTAGATTAATATGTTCTTGACTTCTGTAATTTAAGCCTTTTATAGAATCCAACTCAACATCTCCCTCCACCACCTCCCTCTTATTCCCCCCTACATTCCTACTCTCATCTTGTTCTATACTTATATTGAGTTTCCCCCCTATCTCCACCTCCTTATCCTCTCCTATATATTCGCTACTCTTCTTTGCAATCCTTACTTTGTTATCTACTCCTACATTTAAAGTATGGCTT
>NZ_JRPE02000014.1 GCF_000765825.2 Helicobacter magdeburgensis | reverse complement strand
ATAATCTCTTTCTTAGATAATGATATAGATAAGCCATTTATATCTGGAAGTTTATATAATACAACTAATCCTAGCCTAATACATAATCCCCTAGATTCCCATAAGACTTCCTTATCAAGTAGAACAATAAACTTAACAAATATAAGAAGCTTAATAAGCCAAACAAATTCATCAAAACCAACAAGCTTAACACAAACAACAGCTACAACAAATTCTTGAACATATCAGATTTATAAGCATTAACAAATTTATTAAGCATAACATAATTAATAAAATTGTACCAATAGATTCACTAAACCAAGCAGATTCATCACAAACAGAGCATTCAAACACAGCAAACATCATTGAACAAGGTTATAATGAACTTACCCTATCAAATATAAAAGATAATGAAGAAATCTATGTAAGAGCACAAAAAGACTATAATGAATATATAAAACATAATTTCTCTCAAACTATACAAAACAATAAAGATTCTAAAGTAAAAGGAAGTTACACAGAATCTATTACTAAATATCATAAGCAAGAAGTATTAGGTTTAAAAGATGTAAGAGTTGGAGGAGAATATCTTACTAATGTAGCACTAAGTAAAGATACCATAGTAGGATTAAGTAATACTCTAAATGTAGGAGCTAGTAATAAACTAAGAGTGGCTAAGGATAGTAGTGAGTATGTTGGGGGAGATAAAACAATAGAGATAAATAATAATTTTTCTAGTAGTGTTGGTAGGGATTTACATCAAATTGTGAAAGGAGAGAAGCAAGAGCATATTGAGGGAAGTTTGACACAGAATATTCAACGAGAAATGTTTCTTCATATTCAGCAAAACTTCTCTACCAATGTCAAAGAAAATCTTGCCACTAATGCCAAATCGATGCAACATAATATAGAAGAACAATATTCACTTCAAGCCGACAATACTACACTAGAATTACAAAGCGATTGCTCCATACAGGCAGGAAATGAAATTACATGCAAAGTAGGTGAAACCACTATAACGATTTCGGGTGATAAAATAATCTTAAAAGCAGGTGGAGTTGAAGTAGTTATAAATTCCAATGGTTTAGTAGTAAAAGGTGGAGAGGTTAAGAGTGAGTAGAGAATCCAACAACCAAGAAAATATAAATCCCACAATGTTAAAATATAACAATGAGGCAAAACCCACAGAATCTATAAAGCGAGATTCTATAAAACAAACTTCTATAAACATAGAATCTACAATGCTAGAATCTAGCACACTAAAATCTAATTATTTAGAATCTAAAAAACCCAACGACACTAAAAACAACGAAACCAAAAACAAAGATAACATAAAGCTAGATTCTAATGGTGATGAGATGATTTGGGAGTTGGAAAAAAAATTAATATATTCAATGCTCTATGGAGTTGGGGAATCTTGATTATTGTTTTATTGGCAGTGCTTTTTGTTTTCACATTGCTTCCCTTAAAATATAGTTTGGGATTTGCAACTTTTCTGATATTTGTCATTGGTGTGTTAGCAATTATTGGGATATTTTGTGATTTTTTTTATAAAACACTTAATATTAAAAAAATATATGCTACCAAGGACTATCTTGTCATTGAAAGATTGTTCAACAAAAATATAATGATTCCACTTGGAAGTTTTTATATAAGATTGACAGGTGAACCATCTCCGATTATTTTGGACAGTGTTGGTTGTTTTAGCTTTGTTTCTATTATCAATTTTCAACAGCAAAAAGAATTGTATAATTTTATATTACCGAGCATAAATCCGCTAAAATCCACGAATTTTAATTTACTAGAACAAATAATGATTCCAAAAATTGAATTATATCTTGCCAATATAGGCCAAGATGACTATGAAAAAATATCAATACAAGAACACCCAGAGATTATAGGCTCAAAGATTGATTTTGATAGGATAGATAAGATGAGAAAGGAAAAAGGCAATGGAAAATAAAAATATCTATAAAGGCTTAGAATGTTATTGCAATGAGTTTGAAAAGATTCCAATTTATAGGAGAAAGTTAGGAATGGCTGGAGTTACAGCGACCTATGGAGTGGCAATAGGAGAAAGTTATACAAGTTATAAACTTGATAAATATTTAGAATAAAGTGAGTAAGGAAAAATAATATGGGTGAAATTCATAGCAATACACAATTTTATAACAATGCAGTAAGCAATAATACAGCAAACAACAATAACACAGAATCTAAGAAGTTAGATTCTAAAACTCAAGAAAATAGAAAACTAGATTCTAATGGTGATGAGATTGTGTGGGAGATGAAGAGAAGTTTTCATATTGGGAATAAAATATATCGTATCTATTTCCTTATAATTAGCATTATAGTATGTTCTATTATCACCTATACAATATTTTGGACAGCATCTCCACTTAATGGATTTCGAGGACTATTTTTAATTTTATTCGTGCTGGCTATATATTATGTTTTTTTATCAGAAATCTTAGGACTATTTAATTTTAAAAGACTATATATTACTAACAATTATCTTATTATTGAAAAATATATTGGCAAAAAAGCAATGCTTCAGCTAGGAAGTTTTTACGCTCATTCCTCGAGACTTCCCACTAATCCTTCAAGCCCAAAATTAACAAAAGATTTATGTCTTACATTTTTTTTACAAAATAACGAATTTCGAATTGATGAATCAAATTTATCCTATGATAATACTACAGATGAATTAGCTAATAAATTAAATGTAATCTTTGAGCCATACATAACACAATATCTACTAAACTTAGATGAAAAACAATATTCAAAGATTAAAAATGATACCTTCATCAAAAATGAAATTTCATACTTCAAAGAGATAGACAAACTAAGAGAGGAAAAAAGAAACAATGATTGAAAATAAAAATATTTATAAAGGTTTAGAATGTTATTGCAATCACTTTGAAAAGATTCCTATTGATAGGAGAGATTTAGGAATAGCTGGAGATATAGCACCTTATGCTTTTGCAATAGGAGAGGGTTATACAATCTATAAATTTAATCAATATGCCAAACAAGAGAATATAGGACAATGGGGGCAAAAATCAGCAAGAATAAATATTAAAATGAATGGAGGATTATTAAGTTTTTTACAAGCAATAATAGAGGGGAAATCTGGTGAGAGAGGATTAAAAGAAGCAGGAATTAGTGTTGCAAGCGGAATCTTTGCAGACAAGATTATTGACAACAAACTAGGCAACAAAATAATTGAAAATGCTACAAAACACACCCTTAACCAAACTAGCAAACTCGCCTCAAGCAGTGCCACTAGACTTGCTACTTCAAGGGTAGCTTCAAATATTGCAGTCAAAACAGGCGTATCTCTCCTAACTCGCATTGCCACAGGAGCAGCCACAGGTGCAGCAGTTGGTTCTACTGCACCTATTGTAGGCACAATAATAGGTGCAGTAGCAGGAGCATTAATAGCTGGAATGGTTAATGATTATATGTTTGCAGACGAAGACAAACAACTAGAAAAGGATAAAGCCCATAATGCAGAGATAGAGAGATTAGAAAAAGAATACAAACTAAAGATTGATAGAATCAATGATTATCTTATACGCAATCACTATATAGAGCTAAGAGAACTTACAGAAGCAGAATCTGAAGAACTCTGTAAAGAAGCAAGTAATCTTAAGAGTAGTTATTTTAAAACTATTATGCTTATGCAAAGCTTTCCTAATTACTTGGATAGAGATAAAGAGTTCTATGACACATTGCAGGTTAAAGAGTTAGATTCCAAGCAAGATTTGAAAGATAAAGATTTTAAAGACAGATATTCTAAAGAAGCAGAATCTAAAGAAACAAATAAGATAGAATCTAAACAATTACACATAAAACCCATAGCAGATTCTATACCTCTTACTATAGAGATAGAGAAATGCCATAATGGTATAAGTGGGAATCTCCTAGGAAATACAACAATATATATTTATAATCATAGATTTAAAAGAGTGGTAGCTAAAGGCAAAAGTGATAATAACGGAAAGCTTATAGTGCATAATGTCTATGTAGGGAAAGAAGATACTATAGATAAATTAAGCTTTATTACTGATAGAGATAACTTTGATGAAAGTAACTTTGAATTAAGTCTTAGTCAATATGAAAGCTTTACAAATATACAAAAGAAACATAAAAGCACAAAAGAATTAAAACTCTTACAAGCTTATTTTAGCTTTAATGGTTCAAAACTAAGCCTTGAATATGAATATGAGGTATCTAATCTCAAAGCAAATATCTACAAAGATACTATAGAACTAATCCCTACACATAATCTCAAGGATACAAGGTTTAGACA
Organism: Helicobacter magdeburgensis; assembly: GCF_000765825.2. GTDB lineage: Bacteria > Campylobacterota > Campylobacteria > Campylobacterales > Helicobacteraceae > Helicobacter_C > Helicobacter_C magdeburgensis. The sequence continues at coordinate 46,575 of NZ_JRPE02000014.1, read as the reverse complement.
ATATATCAAATATGCTTATATGGTATTTGATATAACTGATAGCAATATAGATGAGAAAACAAGCAATATCACTATTGCAAACAGAGCAATGCTAGGACTAAAGAATCTGGGGAATAGTGGGAATAATAAGTATGAGATAAGAGAGAGTTGGCGAGAGAAAATAGTTATATTCTTTGCTTACTTTGATAAACAAGAAAAAACACCTTTCTTTAAGGCATTATTTATTCATAAACCTATTGTGATTTTAGACTTAGGTAATAGTGGTGCAATACCATTAGAATACGAACAAAATAGTATGAAAAGGGTGGATATAGTTTATGATATTATCCAAATGATAGAGGCTAGACTAAAAAATATAGCAACTCTTATAAAATTACAAAAAAATAGTGATGAGATAATAGGTTTGGATGAGAGGGTAAGGAAAGTTAATGCCATAAAACAAAACACACAAAGTAAGAATTTACTCTTTCTATCACTTCATATTGATAGTGAAGCGACAAAGAGTGCTAGTGGAATGCGGTGTTTTTACAATGATAAAGCATATGCAGAACAAGAAAAAAGATTTATTAAGCACCTAAAAGAAATATATCCTGTAACAAATAATACTTACTTTGAAAACAAATCTAATCTCTATCTTACAAAATTTGTCAATGTGGCTTCAGTGCTTGTAACACTTGGCTTTATAAGCAATGATGACGACAAAGCGAGATTAAATAATAAAACTCAAAGAAAAGCAATAGCTAATAAATTATTCTTAGCTATTAGTAACTATCTCCGTAAAAACAATAAATAATATTCGCAAGTAATAGCAGTGGTTTTTTGCATTGCCTAGAATTGGAGATGAAGTCATAATCTCTTTCTTAGATAATGATATAGATAAGCCATTTATATCTGGAAGTTTATATAATACAACTAATCCTAGCCTAATACATAATCCCCTAGATTCCCATAAGACTTCCTTATCAAGTAGAACAATAAACTTAACAAATATAAGAAGCTTAATAAGCCAAACAAATTCATCAAAACCAACAAGCTTAACACAAACAACAGCTACAACAAATTCTTGAACATATCAGATTTATAAGCATTAACAAATTTATTAAGCATAACATAATTAATAAAATTGTACCAATAGATTCACTAAACCAAGCAGATTCATCACAAACAGAGCATTCAAACACAGCAAACATCATTGAACAAGGTTATAATGAACTTACCCTATCAAATATAAAAGATAATGAAGAAATCTATGTAAGAGCACAAAAAGACTATAATGAATATATAAAACATAATTTCTCTCAAACTATACAAAACAATAAAGATTCTAAAGTAAAAGGAAGTTACACAGAATCTATTACTAAATATCATAAGCAAGAAGTATTAGGTTTAAAAGATGTAAGAGTTGGAGCAGAATATCTTACTAATGTAGCACTAAGTAAAGATACCATAGTAGGATTAAGTAATACTCTAAATGTAGGAGCTAGTAATAAACTAAGAGTGGCTAAGGATAGTAGTGAATCTATTGGGGGGGATAAGAGGGTGGAGATACAGGGCAATTATACAGAATCTATACAGGGGGATTCTAGTAAGAATGTAAAGGGGAATAGTGTGGAAGTGGTAGAAAAACAATACAACTTACAAGTCCAAGATTCTATCAATATAGAATCTACTAATGAAGCTACACTAAGAGCTAAAGGAAATCTACTCTTTACTTCTAATGCCTCTATGGGATTTGAAACAGATTCTAATGCCACATTTATAGCCGATAATATTTCACTAGAAACAACAAGTGATTATGCTATCAATGCGGGCAACACTATTAATTTACAAATTAATGAAACTTCTATTTCTGCTACAAGTGATACAATAATCCTTAAAGCTGGTGGCATAGAAGTAGTTATAGATTCTAATGGACTTGTAGTAAAAGGCGGGGAAGTAACAAAGGGGCTACAAAGCACACCATAACAGCTACCAAAGTGGTTGCTATGAATTTGAGGAAATACTTTTGCTTTGCACCAAAAAATTAGCAAGATAACTTAGGGTATAACGCGATGTTGATATTTACCGATTAAATCCATAACCTCATTTAGATATTGTTTATACTCATCCCTTTGTGCTTCTTCTCTACTAGCATCAGTCCAAATTATTTTTGTTGGTATTTCCGCAACAACATTAGGTTCAATAATTGAGACTATTTTTATTTCTCCACTTTCAATAGCAGAAATTAATCTCTCTTTTGTCGTTCCCAAAACCTTTGCTGTTTGGATACCTGCTGTTTGGACATTTTTCAATTCGTTTATTGTTCCCTCCTTACACGTCTTATCCCACGCTCTCCAATATGCCTCATCACACTTCTTGTCCCAATCCTTTTTAGCTTGGCTACTCCATTCACTATAAGGTGTATTACCATCTGGAATATGATTTGGACCACTAAAACCCTGTCCTACTAAGTATCCCATTGCAAAATCTCCAAAACCCATTTTTAGCTCCTTTCTATGTTTTTTATTTTATTTAGGGGGATTATAGCAGAATCCTAAAACCCTTTTCAAATAAGCTTTAAGATGTCTTTGCTCTCATCCACAAACAACTCTGTATGTATAAGCACTACTAACTAAGAATGCGTAACAGCTCTTTGCTGATATTGCTTTAAAAACTCTGCAAAGATTTCCTTGTATGTATTATCTCTTTCAGTAATCATCTTAGCAAGTCTATCTTTTGCTTGAATTTCCATACTCTCATAAACCATAAAAAGTAGAGAGCCAAACTGATATGAACCTTCTTTAACTCGTTTGTGTTGCTTTTGTATATCTTGCTGATATATGATATTAAAACACGATGTAGCTTTACCTACCATTTCTCTCCATTTCTCTAATAGCTAACTTTTCAGCTTCTGTAAGATCTCTATGTTTTCTTACATAGGTGTCACGAGTTTGATAATAGCCATAGATATAAGAGCCTATAACTAATCCAAAGACTGCTATTGCAAAAAATACTATCCACATATTTGGTTGCTCCTTTGTTTGTTTTAGTAAGATTAAAGCAGAATCTAAAAAAACTTTTTTCTCAAACATAGGTAAAACATCAAACACTAGATTCTAAAATGCCAATTTCATACCCAGATTCACATTTGTCATATGTGGATAATATCGCTGTGAGCCACCGTGGGTATTAAGGACATTAATAATCCCGCTAAAATGCTCTGTAAATCCAAAATCAAGCAAGAAATTCACTTCATTCACCCTATCATAAGGCTTTAGCGGCTCATTTACCATAGACATTCCCCTAAACTTCGTGCTACCATACACCACCGCAAAACTCACTCTATCAATAGCAAACATCACCTTGCCATACCATACATTCGCATCTACGCCTTCAAGCAAGGCTCTCCCACCCCACATAAAAAATGGACTGACACTATTGCCAAGCGTATTGAGAGACCCCCAGCCGATATTGCTTCCACTGCCGATATAGCCTCCGCTCACTTCTGCCATATCTTTCACACCTACATAAACTTTCACATCCGTGTTGTAGCCATTGCCCTCCTTGCCTTTTTGCACGCCATAGGTTTGCTCAAAGCTCGTGGCAAAATGTCCGCTCAAACCGATATAAGACTTTGAAGCTTCATATCGTGCAGAGGCTTTCACACCTGTGGCATAAAACATACTTGGATTAGCAATGCCATAGAATTTCACACTCATTACTTCGCCGATATGGTATTTAAAACTCGCCTGTGTCAGCCCAAGGCTATTGTGTGGATTCACATCATAAAAGCCTGTCATTTTATTATACTGCACATAGCCACTATTTTTTACCCACAAGCCTTCAATCAGTGCATTTGGCAAGGAGCGATTCCGCAGCCACAGCCCATCTACAAGCCTATCTGCCCATTCAGAATCTGCAAAAATACGCCCAGCCTTAATGCTCGTATTACCATCAAAATATTCTAGATAGCTTTGCCCTAGCATCGTGCGATCATTCATATAAAAATCCCTAGACGCATCGCCCTTGCCATAGCGATTTGGATTATTTGTAAGATTCCCAGCTCCCCAGATAGAATCTTCATCGTGTTCATATAAAACACCAACTGCCCTAAAGCTCACCGCCACACGCAAATATTTATAAAATGCCGAGTGATAGGCTAAGCCCACACTGCCTACCATATAGCCAGATTCACTAAAGTCATTTTTGCCTTTATTGCCACCTTGATTTTTTGTGCCATTTGTGTAATTGCCATATAGGGTAATATCACCGCTTGAAACTCCATTTTCTAAGGCTTCATCAATACTATCATACCCCCACGCATACCCCCATACACTACCGCAAAGCATTGCAGCTAAAACTATTTTTTTCATATTTTTCCTATATCCAAAGGTTATCTAATAAACGCGTTTTGCCAACTCTAAGTGCGATTAAAAAAATACTTTTTTGCTTTTCTATCATTGCAATGGGTTTAAGCTCTCTATTGAAAAAATCCGCATAAAAAAGTGTAGTTCCACTCTGTGTTAAAGATTCTAACGCAAGGGCTTTAAGCTTATCCACTTTTACTTCGCCATTGTCAATTTCATTTTTCACTAAAGCAATCGTGCGTGGGATACACAGAGCAGTCTCTCGCTCCTTTTGGCTCAAATAAATATTGCGTGAGCTTAGAGCCAAGCCATCATCATCACGCACAATCTCACAAGGCACAATCTCAAGATTCAAAAACAAATCTCGCACCATTTTTTGTAAAATCAGCACCTGCTGTGCGTCCTTTTGCCCAAAATATGCTTTATGTGGCTGAACCAACATAAAAAGCTTTAGCACCACAGCAATAACCCCAGCAAAATGTGTCGGTCTATCAAAGCCCTCTAAAATATAGCCCATATTTCTTGGGGGATTAAAAGTAATTTCATCTGTGCTATACATATCTTCCACACTTGGAGCAAATACCGCACTCACCCCTGCTTTTTCACATAATGCCAAGTCAGCTTCCAAAGTGCGAGGGTAGCTCCCAAAGTCTTCATTCTCCCCAAATTGCGTAGGATTTACAAATATAGATACGATTGTATGCTTATTTTCCTGTAATGACTTTTCAATCAAGCTTGAATGTCCTTTATGCAATGCCCCCATAGTCGCCACAAAGCCTACACTACCCTCTAGCCTACTGCGAAACTCCCGCAAAGACTGCCTATCTCTACACACTTCCATTCATCGCCTTTAAAATATCTTGCACCACTTCTATGGGCTTATCTGCCTTATAAATAGGGCGTCCAATCACGGCAAAATCACTTTTGCAATCTAACGCATCACGCAATGTTGCCACACGCTTTTGATCCCCCGCATTTTCCCCAAATGGGCGGATTGCTGGTGTGATAGTAAGGAAGCTAGAATCTGTGCGTTGCTTAATAGCTAAACTTTCATAAGTAGAACACACCACACCATCAATCCCCGCCTTGTAGGCTAAACTCGCAAGTTTAAGTGTATGAGAAAATACAGGGGCATTATACACCTCCATAAACTCATCATTATCAAAGCTTGTCAAAGCACTTACACCAATGATAAGGGGCATTTGATACTTTTCTTTTAATCTAGCGATTTCTTTCATAGCCCTTAACCCACAGCTTGTGTGGATTGTCAGCATATCAACGCCAAGCTTTTGGACTTCAATAATCGCATCAAGCATTGTGTTTGGAATATCATAGAGCTTCAAATCTAAAAAGATTTTATACGCACCATATTTTTTAATAGATTCTATCCCGCCTATCCCATCGCGGATAAAGCTTCTTAGCCCAACTTTTAGCCAAATATCTTGCTTTTGTGATGATGAAAGGGTATTTAAAGATTCTAACAAGCAAAGATTTTCTTGCAAATTTTCATTATCAAGGGCGATACAGAGCTTCATTTATCCCTGCCTTTATCTTTATTCACATTTTGTGAGAGAGAATCTAAACTTGTAGATTCTATTTTAGAATCTTGTGCTTCCTTGCTCGTTTGCCTATGAGCCTTACTCAACGCATCAAGCACACCATTTAAAAAACGCGGTGTATTATCCTCTCCACCATACATCTTGCCAAGCTCAATAGCTTCATTAATCACCACGGGAGAATCTGTGTCAGTATAGAGAATCTCATACGCCCCAAGTCGCAAGACTGCCTTTTCCATTCCACCAAGCCTAGAGAAATCCCACTCCTTAAGATAAGGGATAATCGCTTCATCAATGCTTTGTAGATTTGTAATCGCACCTTGCAAAAGCAAAAACGCAAAATCCTGTTGCTTATTTTTAATCTTTTTCTCTTCAAACATAGAACGCGCAATGTCTAAAATATCCTTATTCCCCAAGTCATAGGCATACAGCATTCCAATAACCGCCTCTCGTGCCTGCGTGCGAGTAGCCATAAGTCTTAAGCCCCGATTTTTCTATACAGATTCACAAGCTCAATAAGCCCTGCCATAGATTCAAAGCCTTTATTTCCTGCCTTAGTCCCTGCTCGTTCAATGGCTTGCTCAATGCTATCTGTGGTTAAAACGCCAAAGGTTACAGGTGCTCCATATTTAAGCGTAACATTAGCAATGCCCTTTGTCGCTTCAGCCGAAACATAATCAAAATGTGGTGTTGAGCCGCGAATCACCGCACCAAGACAGCAGATTCCATCATATTCACCTTGGGAAAGCACCTTTTGTAATGCAAACGGAATCTCATACGCCCCGGGCACAAGGATTAAATCAAGTAAATCTTCCTTGCCTCCGTGTCGTAAAAAGCAGTCCTTTGCCCCCTCAACTAGCCTATCGGTAATAAGATGATTGAATCTAGAGCTGATAATGGCGATTTTTTCACTCCCCATAAGTTGTAGTTTGCCCTCTATCACATTCATTTGCACTCCTTTTGTGTGAGATTAGTAATCTTTTGTAGCTCATCTATGAGCGGAAGCAAGGCATTTGTCTGCACCATATTTGGTCCATCACTTAATGCTTCTTTGGGGTTGAGATGTGTCTCCATAAAAAAGCCATCAACGCCAACTGCCGCAGCCGCCCTAGCAAGATAAGGCACAAATGAGCTATCCCCACCACTTTTGCCACCAGCTGCCCCGGGCATTTGCACACTATGTGTCGCATCAAAAATCACAGGTGCAAAAGTCCGCATAATCACTAATGAACGCATATCTACCACGAGATTCCCATAGCCAAAGCTACTGCCCCGCTCTGTGAGCCAGATTCCATATTCCTTTGCTTGTTCATAAGTCGCTTGTGAGCCTCCACGCGTTTTAATGGCTTTTAGCACACTATGTTGCATATCTGCAGGATTCATAAACTGCCCTTTTTTGATATTCACAATACAATCCGTCTTTGCAACCGCTACAATCAAATCCGTCTGCCGACACAAAAACGCTGGAATCTGTATAATATCCGCTACTTCAGCAATCGCCTCTGCTTGATAGCTCTCGTGTATATCTGTAAGAATCTTGTAGCCAAACTTAGTTTTAATCTCTTCTAGCATCGCCAATCCCTTTTCTAAGCCCGGTCCGCGATAAGATTCTAAACTCGTGCGATTTGCCTTATCAAAACTCGCTTTGAAATAAAAGTCAATCTGTGGATTCTCCGCTAAAGGCTTTAAAGCTTCAGCCACGGCATTTAGCCCCTCAACGCTTTCAATCACACAAGGTCCGCTCATTATTATCATACGCTCCATTATACACTCTCCTTTTTAATTTGATTTATTGTCTTAAACTCTCGCTTTATCATATTATAGTTTAAAATTTCACCTGTTTCTATAATGTAATACCACCCATACACATTTAAATCCCCCCTATCAAACCGCTCCTCCACGAAAGGATAGGTCATTAAGTTTTCAAGCTGATGCTCTATATTCATCTGCTCCATAAGCCAAGTGCGTTTTGCTTTGGAATTTGGCTTTAGGGCATCTACCTTTTGTTTTACCGGCTCTAAAAGCTCTATCCATTTTTGAACATAGGGTGCATTCTCAAGCTTCTCTGGTGGCTCATAAATCGCCGAACAAGCCCCACAATCACTATGTCCGCAAATAATGACATTCTTAATACCCAAAACCACCAAAGCATATTCTATGGCAGAAGTTGTTGCTAAATACCCATCGCGTATGCCTTTGTTTTTCCCCAAATATGGTGGCACAAGATTCCCCATATTGCGTATAACGAATAAATCCCCGGGCAAAGAGTTTGTAATCAAATTTGGCACAACGCGTGAATCTGTGCAGGTGATAAGAAGCGTATGTGGCTCTTGGTGTTTTTTAAGGCTCTCATACAGCTCTTTATGCTCGTTGAAATCCTCCTCTCTAAACTTCACCGCCCCTTGAAACAGCTCCTTCATTCCTCTCCTTTAGCATTACACTTCTTGTGCCTAGTCTTAATAAACACTTAGCATTGGCTAGATTCTGTAAAAAAATTATGGCATTATATCAAACTAAAATAATCACAATGCAATTTGATTTGATAACTTTAATTTAAGGGAGCAAAAATGGGCGAGATACTTGGCAGTATTATAGGCGGTATTGTTGAGATTGTAGGCACACTTGGGTATGTTGGGATTTTCCTTATGATGTTTTTAGAATCTAGCTTCTTTCCCTTCCCCTCCGAAGTGGTGATGATACCTGCTGGATATTTGGTTTATACAGGCGAGATGAATGCTATCATCGCTGTGCTTTGCGGGATTTTAGGCTCTTTAGCTGGAGCGTTGTTTAACTACTACTTGGCGTTAAAATTTGGAAGAGATTTTCTTATCCGCTATGGCAAATATTTCTTTTTCACTGAATCTACTATGCAGAAAATGGAAGATTTTTTCACAAAGCACGGACCTATCAGCACATTTATAGGGCGATTAATCACCGTTGTAAGACAATACATCTCCTTACCCGCTGGACTAGCCAAAATGAATCTGGCAAAATTTTGCCTTTACACCTCTTTGGGTGCGGGTATTTGGGTGATTATCCTAACCATCATCGGCTATTATGCTGGAGTGCTTTTTGACACAGGCATAAGTGTAGATTCTATTATCCACGCCTTTACTTCACGCACACCAAGCCCACAAGAGCTAGAGCTTAAAGGGCTTGTCAAACAAGCAGGGCTTTACACACTAGGCTTTGTGATTATCTGTGTGGGCGGATATATATTGTATTGGAAAGCAAAAAGAAAATGATTGTGCTTGTGTGAGATAGTGAAGGTTATATGTATGGGCTTTGAGCTTTGCTTTGGGATTCTAATAGGGATAGGCTCACTTTGCAAACCTAACCCCATACAGCCACGCACAAAACTTTTGCCATCCATTGAGTTTGAGTTTGCCCCCTGTATGCTTAGCAAAAAGTTTAACAAATTCCTTTCTCCCAAACATCAAAGCACAATTCATAGGGCTTAAACCCATAGCATTTTTGCTTTGCACATCTGCACCATATTCTACAAGCAAAGTAGCAATCTCATAATACCCCTTAAAGCACACACCCGCTAATGGGCTTAATGCCTTATCATTGAGCTTATTGGCATCTGCACCCCTTTGTAGCAAAAGGCGTGTAGCGTTAAGGTTACCATTATATGCCGCTAACATAAGTAGAGTGTTGCCATCTTGATTAGCAAGATTCACATTTAAACCAGAATCTAGCAATATCTTAAGAGTGTGCGTATCATCACTCCTTGCACACTCAAAAGCATATTGACATAATTCTTCTAATTTCTGCTCTTCTTCAATGCTTATCATAATGTTTTTCATAGCCCCAAAAGCTCCGCTACTCTTTTTCCATATACTGGATCTGCCTTTGTGAAATGCTCAACTTGGCGTTTTTGTATCTCTACTGGCACGCCTTCCATTGCTTCTTTGATATTTTGACACAACGCTTCTTTTTGCTCGGCATTCATTAACCGATACAAATCCCCTGCTTGGCTGTAATAGTCGCTATCATCATCTCTGTGATTGTATCTATCCATTACGCTGCCTTCTTGGATATGTAGTGGCGGCTCAATGGCATTACAATCTTCTGCATAGTCATTAAACGCACTTGGATTGTAGTTTCGCTCCCCGCCAAAGCTCCCCCTTTGCATATAACCATCTCTATGTGTGTTGCTCACAGGGGCGATAGGTGCATTGACAGGAAGTTGAGAGTGGTTAATCCCTAGTCTATATCGCTGCGTATCACCATAGCTAAAGAGTCTGCCTTGTAGCATTTTATCAGGGCTATACCCAACGCCCGGGACAATATTTGCTGGGTTAAAGGCGGCTTGCTCCACTTCAGCAAAGTAGTTTTCTGGATTTTTATTAAGCTCTAAAATGCCTACTTCAATGAGCGGATAGTCCTTATGACTCCACACTTTTGTCAAATCAAAGGGATTGACCTTATAAGTTGCTGCGTCTTTCTCTGGCATTATCTGCACACAGAATCTCCACTTAGGGAAATTGCCTTTTTCAATGTTTTCAAACAAGTCTTTTTGGTGTGATTCTCTATCTTTTGCCACAATCGCTTCAGCTTCTGCATTTGTGAGATTGTGAATGCCTTGCATAGATTTAAAGTGGAATTTCACCCAAAATCGCTCATTTTTGCTATTGATAAAGCTATAAGTATGGCTGCCAAACCCGTGCATTTCGCGATAACTGCGTGGAATCCCTCTATCACTCATAAGGATTGTTACTTGATGCAATGATTCAGGATGCAAGCTCCAAAAGTCCCACGCCGCTGTGGCAGAACGCAAGTTTGTCTTAGGATCTCGTTTTTGCGTATGGATAAAGTCTGGGAATTTCACCGCATCTTTGATAAAAAACACAGGCGTATTGTTGCCTACAATATCCCAATTCCCTCCATTTGTGTAAAACTTTAGGGCAAATCCACGCACATCTCGCTCCGCATCTGCTGCACCCCTCTCACCTGCAACGGTAGAAAACCGCAAAAACGCCTTTGTTTTCTTGCCTACTTGGCTAAAAATATCTGCCTTTGAATACGCGCTTATATCATTAGTGATTGTAAGCTCGCCATACGCCGCACTACCTTTAGCATGCACCACACGCTCTGGAATCCTCTCTCTATCAAAATGCGCTAACTTCTCTAAAAGCCAAGTGTCTTGCAAGAGTGTAGGACCTCTGCTGCCTGCTGTGATGGAATTTTGATTATCGCCTATTGGCGTGCCTGTGGCTGTTGTGAGTTTTTTGCTCATTGTGTTCTCCTTTTTTGTGATTGTAAAAACTTACGAATTTGCATTCTAACAATGGATTACTAATGGATAATAATTATTATTTATTTTTATATTTCATTCCTTATTTCTTTGCAAATTTAACAATTTATTCTACAATCCAGCCCTACTTTTTGTAAAATATGAAAGTGTTACAATTCTATCAATACAAAGAATAAAAAAGGATAATAAATAATGAAATATGATATTTCCAATCAAGCTAAGCTCCCAACGCGTTTTGGGGATTTTCTCACAATCAGTTTTCGCGAATATCTTGCAGATTCTACGATAAAAGAACATCTTGTCGTTTTTACACAGAATCTTAGCAAAACTCCCCTAGTGAGAATCCACTCTGAATGCCTAACTGGTGATGTCTTTGGCTCACAAAAATGCGATTGTGGTAATGAATTAGCTTTAGCAATGGAGAAAATCGCTCAAAGTGAAGAGGGCGGTATGCTGATTTACTTGCGTCAAGAGGGGCGAGGGATAGGGCTATTCAATAAGATTAATGCTTACGCCTTGCAAGATATGGGCTATGACACAGTGGAGGCAAATCAAAAGCTTGGCTTTGAAGGCGATATGCGAAGCTATGAGATTGTAGGCGAGATTTTTAAGCATTTTAACATTACAGAGATTAATCTTCTTACCAACAATCCACGCAAGATTCACGCCTTAGAGCCTTATGCAAAGGTTGTGCGACATAGCATTATCACCCCTTGTAATCCGCATAATAAAGCTTACCTTGAAGTTAAAAAACAAAAGCTTGGACATCTACTCTAAGGATTATGGAAAATGGCAAACTATCCTAAACTTATCAGCTACAAAGAAGCCTTGCATATCCTAGATTCAATCCCCATAGAACCGCTTGGCACACAGCAAGTGCATTTTAAAAATGCCCTAAATAGAATCTTAGCCCAAGATGTAAAAGCCCCTTGCAATGTCCCAGCCTACCCTACCGCTGCGATGGACGGCTATGCGATTATGTTTGAAGACTTAGAGCTACTCTCCACGCAAGGACTTACTATCCTGCCACCAAATAAAGCTGGGAATCCTACCCGCCCAACGCTCCAAAAAGCCCACGCGATAAAAACATTCACCGGCTCTGTAATGCCACTTAATGCTGATACACTTGTCATTGTAGAGCATATCACGCATAAAGATGATAAAATATTTCTCAATGCCCCGCTAGATTCTATTCGCAAATCCCAATGGATACGCCAAGTTGGCGATAATTACAAAGAAAATGAGATTTTGCTCCATAAGGGCGATAAAATCGGTGCATTTGAAGTAGGCTTGTTAGCAGAGCTTAATCAAAGCTTTGTGCAAGTGTATCAAAAGGCAAAAGTTGGAATCTTATGCGTGGGCGATGAAATCATTGAAGTGGGGCAGGATAGCCCACATCAAAATGTTGTGCGGAGTGTGAATACGCATCTTTTAGAATCTCTGCTTTTGCAAATGGGGCAAGAGCCTATCATCTATCCCATCATCAAAGATGATAAAGAGATGATAAAAACTGCTTACATTCAGGCGTTAAAGGAATGCGATATGTTCCTTACCACCGGCGGTATGAGTGCTGGTGATTATGACTACACACAAGAGATAATGCAAGAACTTAGCCAGATTCATTTTAAAGGTGTGAGATTGAAGCCGGGCAAGCCTGTTGCCTTTGGTGTGGCTAATAAAACGCTGATTCTAGGGCTGCCGGGCTTTCCAAATTCCTGTGCTGTAACTTTTTTACTTTTTGGCACATCTTTGCTTGCTCGTTTGCAAAATAGAATCCACAAGCCCCCACATACTGAAGCAACATTTGAAGCGACTTTGCTTGAAGAGTGCAAACGCAGCGATTCCAGATTAGAATTTCGTGCGTGTGAAGTGTTTTCACATAATGGCAAACTCAGTGTGAGTTTTGCAAAGAAAAAATCCCTGCAAAGCTCAATGGTGAATAATCTCACCCACAACACTGCCCTTGCGATTTTAGAAGAAAATGGCAGTGATTTACCCAAAGGTGCGGTGGTGCAAGTGATGTTTCTTCATCATCTTATATAGAAACTTGCATCTTATATAGAATCTTGTGTAAAATCCCAAGCAAAAGGAGTGTTTATTAATGGTGAAAGTTGAATTTTTGGGACCGATGAGCCATATCCCCCCTGTTGAGCTAGAAGCAAACACATTACAAGAGCTAAAAGAGATTTTAAGTAAAGATTCTGCCTTGCAGCAGTGGCTTGAGATTAGTGCGGTGGCGGTTAATGATGAGATTATTGAATCTTTATCTCACCCATTGCATAATGGCGATAGAATAGCTTTGCTCCCTCCAGTGTGTGGTGGATAATGCTAAGTTTATATCACGGAGTATTGCCAACAGGTGAGCTTTACACACAATGGGAGGCAATAGCTCAAAGCAAAAATTGCGGGGCGGTGAGTATTTTTAGTGGTATTGTGCGAAAAGAGCAACATCTAAAATCTCAAAACCCAAAAACGCCGACTGCGGAAGTATTTGAGGATAATTGTGTCGAGGCACTCAGTTTTGATATTTATAAGCCATTGCTAGAGAAATGGTTTAACTCGTGGCAGGAAAAAGCCCATAATATGGGGGCTTATATATGTATGGCTCACAGCATAGGCGATGTGCCTTGTGGTAAAAGCTCTTTTATGTGTGGCATTATCTCATCTCATCGTAAGGTAGCTCTTAGTCTGTATGCGGAGCTGATAGATGATTTTAAGGCGAATGCACCCATTTGGAAATATGATGTTATCAATCACAAAAGAATCTATGCCAAAGAGAGAAGCAAAGCCCTCAAAGGAAGTGGAATCTTATGCAAGTAGATTCTAAGCCCATTATTTTTGCTTTTAGCGGGAAAAGCAATAGTGGCAAGACGACACTGATTTGTAAGCTAAGTGAGTATTTTAAGGCAAGGGGGGCAAGGGTAGCCATTTTCAAACACGACCCAAAGGATAAGGCAGTCTTTGACACACAGGGCAAAGATTCATACAAATTCTTTCAAACTGCTGATGCGGTGGCTCTTATCTCGCCTACACGCAGTGTTTTACAGGTAAAAAATGCAGGTGCAGATTCTAAAAATTTTCAAGATTCTAAAGATTCTCAAAATTCCGCTGACATTCAAGCCTTTTATGAAACTATGGAGCTTTTTAGAGATTATGATTTTATCTTTATTGAAGGGCTGAAAACGCTGCCTTTTAAACGCATTGTTGTTGCAAGGGAGAGTGTAGAATCTACTTATATTCCCTATGCGGACGCTTTTGCCATAGATGAGAGTGTGAGTAATGCCAACATCGTGCCAAGCCATATCCCCACACTCAATCTTAATGATGTGGCACAAATTGCAAACTTTATTTTACAATCCACAACAAAGGATACACAATGCAAACAATAAAAATCGGTGTGCTTGTCTCAAGCGATAGAGCCTATCAAGGAATTTACGAAGATGAATCGGGCAAAGCAATACAAGAAGTGCTGACAAGCTTTATCCTTAATCCTTGCGAGTTTTGCTACCATATCATCGCTGATGAGCAAAGGCTTATAGAATCTTATCTCAAAGATTTAAGCGATAAGCAGGGTTGTGATTTGATTGTAACCACAGGTGGCACAGGACCTGCAAAACGAGATGTAACGCCCGAAGCCACAGAATCTGTATGTCAAAAAATGCTTCCCGGATTTGGTGAGCTTATGCGAAGTGTGAGTTTGCAGTATGTCCCCACAGCGATTTTATCGCGTCAAAGTGCTGGGATACGCGGGAAGTCTTTAATTATCAATCTCCCGGGCAAACCAAAAAGTATAAAAGAATGCCTTGAAGCAGTCTTTCCTGCTGTGCCTTACTGCCTTGATTTGATTGAGGCAGGATACATTCACGCAAATGCGGAGAATATCACTATATTCCGCCCAAAAGCCTAAAGATAATACAAAAGGAATCTTATGCAACTCACACATTTAAACGAACATAACAACCCCACAATGGTAGATGTCAGCCAAAAGGAAATAAGTCAAAGAGAGGCTTATGCAAGTGGCATTATCACTATGAGTAAAGAAGCCTTTGAAGCAGCCATCAACCACACGGGCAAAAAGGGATCTATCACACAAACCGCCATAATTGCCGCTATTATGGGGAGTAAGAAAACAAGTGAGCTAATCCCTATGTGCCACCCGCTGATGTTAAGTAAGGTGAATGTTGATATCAGCCCAGATTCTAGCTCTTACTCCATTAAGCTTGGTGTGCTTGTGAAATGTGAAGGCAAAACGGGCGTGGAAATGGAAGCGCTCACAGGTGTGAGTATCGGGCTTTTAACCATCTATGATATGCTAAAAGCCATTGATAAATCTATGAGTATAAGCGAGATTAAACTTGAATCTAAGCGTGGGGGCAAAAGTGGTGATTTTCACAGACAAAGCTAGGAGAAAAGCGTGAATCTTGCCTTAAGTTTTGGGATTATGAGTCTATGTGTGTGCTTTGGGCTTTATATATGGCACACACGCCGCATTAAAAAGCTAGAATCTTCATATAATCTTACACTTGAGCAATACAAAGAGCAGTTATTACAAGCAAATCTAGCACTTCAAAACGCACACAACGAGCAAGAGATTTTACAATCCCAAATAAGCCAACGCCTACAAGATATGCAGCAAATGTATCAAAACGCCCTACTTGAAGAAAAAGCCCATTCCCAAACAATGCTAGAGCATCTTAAAGAGCAGTTTATTTACACACAAAATGAGCAAGAGCGACTAAAAGAACAAAATAAGCAAGAATTGCAAAATGCCTTTAAGGCTTTGAGTGCGGATATTCTAACTCAAAATACACAAAGCTTTAATCAAAGCCAAATACTCTCTCTCCAGCCCTTGCGTGAAGAGATACAGCGTTTCACAAAACAGCTTTCACTCAATTATGAGACAAATCTTAAACAACACGCAAGTCTAGAGACGCAGATTCACCAGCTCCATAAACTGAATCTTCAGCTTTCAACTGACGCACATAATCTTACAAATGCTTTAAAGGGCGAGAATAAAACGCAGGGGAATTGGGGAGAGGTGATACTCCAAAGAGTGCTAGAAAATAGCGGATTACAACAGGGACGGGAATATGAGATTCAACAAACTTTGTATGATGATAGCTCCAACCTGCTCCGCCCAGATGCAATTATCAAGCTCCCAAAGCATAATGAAGTGGAGCGGTGCGTTGTGGTGGATTCAAAAACTTCGCTTATAGCCTATGAGCGATTATGTAATGCGGAAAATGAAGAGGGCAGGATTCAAGCTAGAAAGGAGCTCACCCTTTCTATGCAGAGCCATATTAATGCTTTGAGTGGGAAAAATTATCAGCAATATTTGCAGGGGCAGAAGCTTGATTTTGTGCTGATGTTTGTGCCAATTGAAGGGGCATTTTTAGAAGCTATGCAATATGATATGAGCTTGTATGATAAGGCGTATCAAAAGGGTGTGGTGCTTGTCTCGCCAACGACGATTATGGCAGTGCTTCGCATTATCCACAATCTATGGCAGTTTGAACATCGCAATAAGAATATTGATAAGATTTTTAATGAGATTCAAAAGCTTTTTGTTTATATAGAGCGATTTGAAAACACACTTGATAAACTAGGCAAAAACATCAACACTTTACAAAAAACTTTCAGCGATGAAGTGATGATAAAATACAACGGCACACAAGGCATAGCAAGTAAAAGTGAGAGTATCCAAAAGCTCCTTAAAGGTGCAGGGGTTGAGATGATAGATGAAAACGCCCTGCCCTAGAATCTTGCTTTAGAATCTGCTCTGCCTTCCCATAATGCAAGTAATGTAAAGCTTATTTTAATCTTCAATAATATAAGGCACAGAGCGCACACCCGTGTCAGCCACAGCTTGTGTGAGCTCTTGGGCTAGTTTTGTATCCATACTTGTAGCTTTGCTTTTTGGCTCATAGAGTTTGGCTAACATCGCAATATCTTTAGCTTGATTGCCACTTTTGTTTTTCAACGCATTAGCAGCCTTCAGCATAGAATCTTCACCCAAAAAACCAACGACTAAAAGCTCTACATTAGCATCTTCTAGCCGTTTATTCAAATTTGCAAACTCCTTTTGGCAGTAAGGGCAATTCGCATCAGAAACGATATAAATCGTCTTTGCCCCATTTTTTTGAGATTTAAAGTGAAAAACATTAGCACTTTGTTTTTTGAATACTTCTTGCAACTTAATATTAATCTTTGCTTTTTCTTTCTCATAAACATCTTTATAGAATCCCTTAATCTTAGTCTGCACCGCCTTATCCTGTATAAGTAACACATCAGGCTGAAAGATAAATTTTCCATCATTTGTCGCTAGAAATGGCACTTGCTGATTATTCACATCAATGACTACCATACTTAGCCCACTCCCCAAATCACTACTTGAGATAATATTCCCCTGCACAGAATTAGCTTGCAAAGTCTTTTGAAGCTCTGCCTTATCCGCTGCTCCATACGCCACACTTAAAGCACATAGCACACTTAAAGCAAATTTTGTTTTCATACTGCTCCTTTTATTTTTTAAGACACATTATAACGATGATATTGTAATGATTTAGAATCTTTTAAGTCTCTGGTGTTTCTTGTGGAGATTCTATGGGTTTAAGATAGCCATTTTCAAGCAAAAGCTCCACAATATGCTTAAAGATTGGCGCGGCTGTTTTAGCGCCATAATAGTCATCTTTTATATCAGATTCAAAGGCTACAACACCAATTGTATAGGAGTTTGTCTCATCTTGGGCAAAACCAAAAAACGAACCATTATATTTTGTATCATACTTGCCACCGCTTGCAATTCTAGCCGTGCCTGTTTTGCCACCTGTAATCACACCATCAACTTGGGCTACTTTAATCACCTTTTGCACAACGCGGATAAGCGTATCATACACTTGCTGCACAACATCTGGTGATAAAATCGCTATTGGCTCAAGCTGTTTTGGGATATATTTTTCCCCGCTTGGAGATATTACATACTCGCTTACACGGGGTGTTACAAGGTAGCCTCCATTGCTAAAAATCGCATAAGAACGCAAAAGCTGCATAAAAGTCGCTCTCATACCATAGCCATAGCTCACACTCGCACGATACACTTCATTATTAAAAGTCTTTGGGCTTGGCACTAAGCCTGTTTTTTCATAAGGCAAATCAATGCCACTTAGCTCACCAAAACCAAAGGCGTGCAGGGCTGTGTGGTATTCCTTTGGATTAAGATTTTGAGAGATTTTCACCATTCCTATATTGCTTGAACGCACAATAATATCTTCCACACTTGCACTTTTTAGCGGATGGGTATCGCGGATAGTGTAGCTTTTAAGCTTATAGTAGCCATCATTGAGTTCAACCACATCGCTTGGCTTGACCATACCCTTTTGCAACAAAATTGCATAGATAATGGGTTTAATCGTGCTACCGGGTTCATAGGAATACTCAATAGCATTGAGATTCAAATTTGGATAGTCTTTTTGCTGAATGCTTTTGGGATCAAAGCGATTAGAAGTCGCAAGGGCTAGAATCTTACCCGTTTTAGAATCCATAACTCCCGCAATAATCTCACGCACTTTATAACGCTTTTTTGCCTCATCAAGTGTCAGCTCAATCTTTCTTTGCAAACTTAATGGTATGCTTAGGGTAATATCAAAACCATCTTGACGACTTTGGATACTCGCTCCCTTGTTAGCGATAATATTAAATCCCACATCTCGTTTGCCTATAATCCTGCCATCTTGCTTGGCGGAGAGAATATCATTGTAATATTTCTCCACTCCCTTCACGCCATCAACACGCGTGATATTTTGACTTTCAACCTTGCGTGTGTAGCCAATAAGCGGCTCTAAGATATTTTTATAAGTGTAGATTCTATTATTACCACTCACTTCAATACTTAAGCCCATTTTTTGAATCACTCTACCCTTTTTGTCCTCATACTCACGAAACACATCGTAGCGGATAAGAATGAGATTAAGATTCTTAAGGTGAGTAGCGATTGTGGAATTCAGTGTATAGGATAAAACCACATAGCCTTTTTGATTTATCTTTTTAGCCACTTCATCTTTTGGAATCCCACTATATATGGAAAAAAGCGTAATAAAAAGCTCTTTTTTATCTGGGTCAATACTTTGGGTATTCACACTTGCTTTGTAGAGCTTATCACTATATGCAATTTCAAAACCATCACTTGTATAGAGACTGCCACGGACTGAAGTATCACTCTTTGCAGCACTAAGGTTTGGGAGTTTTCTAGGGGTTACTATCTTAACATACGCAATGCTTAAAAACACAACGATACACAAGATGAGTAAGAAAAAAACAGATATAACAACACCTGTTTTTTTGGGATAATACGCCACAAATGCCCTTAGATTTGAGTTCTTAGGATTTCTTTATAGGCATTAATGGCTTTGTTTCTCACTTCAAGCATTACTTTCATACTATTTTCCGCACGATTAATCGCAATAGCCGCCTGATGCAAGTCTTTTACCTGCCCACTTGCCATATCTGCTAGGGCTTTTTCTGAAATTTGCTGCTCAGTATTCACCTCTTGGATAGAGCTTTTAAGCGTGTTAATAAAATCAAGCCCATCTTGCCTATTTTGTGTGTTTTCTACTTTTTGATTACCAACAGGCTGAATATTGTTTGTAATCACACCAAATTGATTAGCCATTTACTTCTCCTATGCTTGAAACATTGTAATAGCATTACTTGCCATATTTTTTGCACTTTGAAATGCTGCGACATTCGCTTGATATGCACGAGTTGCCTCTATTAAATCGGCCATTTCTACAACAGGATTAACATTAGGATATGCAACATAACCTTCAGAGTTCGCATCTGGGTGGCTTGGGTCATATTTCATAAGTGGCTCCCTATCATCACGCGCAATCTTTTGAATATAAACGCTCATTATAGCAGGTTTTGGCTCTTTTCCCAAATCGCCCTCATTTAATGGATCTTCATATTTAAGTTGTTGATTATTTTTTCCCAATTTCTCATTTAAGACTTTATTAAAATCAAACGCACGAAACACCACCTCTCTCCTGCGATAAGGTCCGCCCTCATCGGTGCGTGTGGTATTGGCATTTGCAATATTTGATGAGATTGTATTGACACGCACCCTTTGAGCTGAAAGCCCATATCCGCTTATATCAAAACTTGATAAAAACATTTTCACTCCTTAACTTCATTAAATATTTCTTCCAGAATCCATAGCATAGGAAAAAATCCCCTTATGCCGCCGCAACGCACTTGTAAGTGCTTGATACATTGTGCTATTTTTACCCACTTCACTTGTTTCTACATCTAAATCCACGCTATTGCCATCATTTTTTGCCAAATGTCCATCACGCCAAAACATCGTCGCACTATCTTTCACATTGCGTCTGCTATCAAGATGTCCTTTGGCAGTTTTAGCAATATCAAGCTTGTAGCTTCGCTCCCCCGTGCCAAAAATACGCTTATTTTCACGCGCTAAATACTGCTCAAAATTCACATCTTTTGGACGATAGAAAGGCGTATTCACATTAGCAATATTTGAAGCAATCATATCCTGTCTGATTGAGCGGTAATCAAGTGCCTTATACACAACAGAATAAGCTTTAGAAATATCTGCAATAGCCATTTTAGCCCCTTTTCATCATATAGATTCTAGCTTGATAACTCCAAGAAAAGAAGCAAAATATATTCCAAATATACCAGCTAAGGAACATAAAAAACATAATTGGAAAAGATGACACAAATTGAATCTCTAGAATCTTGATACGATGAATATGTTGGAACAAAGTAAAATATTTTTTAATTCTTATTTGCCATCTATCCTGCAAACCAATCTACACATTAAACCTAAAGTGCATTATATCCCCATCTTGCACGATATATTCTTTCCCTTCAATCCGCATAGCCCCCGCTTCTTTTGCCTTTGCTTCTCCGCCATACTTGATAAAATCATCATAGCTTATACATTCCGCGCGGATAAAGCCCTTTTCAAAATCCTTATGTATCACACTAGCCGCCTTTGGTGCTAAATCCCCTTTTCTAATCGTCCAAGCACGCACTTCTTTGACCCCAGCGGTAAAATAGCTTATAAGCCCAAGCCGTGAAAACCCCTCCCTAATAATCTGCTCTAGCCCACTCTCACTTGCCCCCAGACTTGCCAAAAACTCTGCCCTTTCACTATCCTCCATTCCTACCATCTCTTCTTCAATCTTCGCACAAAGCTTGATGGCAATGCCTCCGTTTTTCTCGGCATATTCACGCACTTTTTTTACATATTCGTTATCAGATTCTAGCCCATCTTCACTCACATTTGCCCCATACATCACTTCCTTATTTGTGAGAAATCGTAGCTCACGATTAAGCGTTATAAACTCTTCGCTCTCTTTTTTAGCAAAGGTTTTGACCGGCTTATTAGATTCTAAATGGGCTAAAAGCTCTTGTGCGATGGAGAGTTGTGCGTTTGCACCCTTTTGTGCCTTGCTCTCTTTTTGCAGCTTTTCAATGCGTTTGTTTAGACTTGCCATATCGGCAAAAAGCAGCTCTAGCTCAATAATCTCAATATCGCTAATAGGATCAATCCGCCCTTCCACGTGCGTAATATTAGAATCTTCAAAGCATCGCACAATATGCAAAATCATATCCGCTTCTTTAATGTTTGCTAAAAACTGATTGCCTAGCCCCTCACCCTTACTCGCCCCTCGCACAAGCCCCGCAATATCCACAAACTCCACGACTGAATGCTGAATCTTTTGAGGATTTACTATCTTTGCCAACTCATCTAGCCTAGAATCTGGCACAGGCACAACCGCCTTATTTGGCTCAATTGTGCAGAATGGATAGTTTGCCGCCTCTGCGTTTTGTGCCTTTGTGAGTGCATTAAAAGTCGTGGATTTACCAACATTTGGAAGCCCAACAATACCTATTGAAAGTCCCATAGCTACCCTTTCACAGCTTGTGTAAGGATAAACTCAATCCCAGCTCTCACTCCAGCTCCACTTGCTCCGCTTGGGTTAATATCCCACTCTTTTTCCACATACGCAGGACCAGCAATATCAATATGCAACCACTTATCCTTATACTCATCGCGGATAAACTCACTCAAAAATAACCCCGCACTAATCGCCCCACCATAGCGACTTGAGCCGACATTACATACATCAGCGATTTTAGATTCTATAAGCTTTTTTAAATGCCTATTAAAAGGCAGACACGCCATAAGCTCCCCTGAATCTAGTGCAATCTTTTCAAATTCTAGCTTTAGCTTATCATTATGCCCCATAATCCCACTTGTATATTCTCCCAACGCCACAACACAAGCCCCTGTGAGTGTCGCAAAGTCAATCAAAATATCAGGCTTTAAATCTTGAGCATAGCTTAAGCAATCAGCCAATACCAAACGCCCCTCCGCATCGGTATTTCTCACCTCTATACTCTTGCCCTCCCTAGAATACAGCACATCATCAGGCTTGTAAGCATTGCCACCTATCATATTTTCCGCCGCACCTACAATGCTATGCACTTCTACATTTGCTCCAAGTCTAGCTATGGCTCTAACAATCTCCATAACAGCACAGCCACCGCTCTTATCAGCTTTCATTGTTACCATAAAATCCGCTGGTTTGAGCGACAGCCCCCCACAATCATAAGTCAGCCCCTTGCCAACCAGCACCACTCTTTTTGTCGCACCCTTTGGCTTATAGCTTAGATGGATTAAACGCGGCGGATTACACGAAGCACGATTCACCGCTAGAAACGCACCCATTTTTTCCTTTTCCAAAAGAGACTCATCTAAAATCTTACATTCAATCTTATCTAGCTCTTTGCTTAAGCCTTTAGCATATTTGGCGAGATATTTTGGCGTAGCCACCTGCGGAATAGTATTAATAAGCTCACGCGTAGCATTGACAGATTGAGCGATAATTTCAGCCTTTGTAACAATGCTAGAATCTAAACTCGTTTTTTGCTCCACTAAAACAAACTCTTTTAAAGCATTTGCCTTTGTTTTACTCTTATAGCTCATACATTCATATTCCCCACACAATGCCCCTAAAAGCAAGGCATACGCCTTTTTGTTATCTATCTTGCCTTCAATGCTTACATTCACACCCTCATAAGGCAAGCCTTTAAAATACCGCACGATATTTGCTCCAGATTCTCGCAAACAATCAGATTCTAGCTCATCTACACACACCACAAGAATCCTGCTCTCTTGTAAGAAAAACTTCCCCTCACCCTCAAAGCCAAAAGGTTTGCACAGCTTGGCATAAGCCGATTTGCCAAACGCACTTTTTGCCATTACAACACATTGTGCGTATTTTTTTTCATTCTTTACACTCTTTGAAATGCTTACTTTCATTATGTCGCTCCTTTGTTTTATTTAGCCTTTGAATCTAGCTCACTTTGAATCTTAGCAATCCTTTTATCCACCTTTTTGGTTTGGGAGTTAAAATACCACCAAACACCTCCACCAATCACAATAGCAAGCGGTATCAACAAATATGGATGATCTTTAAACCAATCCAGCACGATGAAAATCTCTTCACCAAAAATCCAAGTCAGCACAATGGTAATTGCCGCCCAAACCCACGCTGAAAAAAGATTAATAATGGCAAATTTTAATGCACTATAACGCGTTGTGCCAATACTCATAGGAATGATTGTCCGCATACCATACATATAGCGTTGTATAAAAATAATAGACCAGCCATATTTTTTTAAAAGCAAATGTGCTAGGGCAAACTTGCGTCTTTGCGAGGTAAATTCCTCCTGAATCGTCTTGCGATTAAAACGCCCAATGTAAAAATAAATCTGATCGCCCACAAAGCCCCCAAGTCCAGCAATAAAAATAGCTAAAAATAGATTCATTTTCCCATCATGCACAGCAAGTCCAGCAAAGATAAGTCCTAGCTCACCCTCCAAAATCCCCCAGCAAAATAAAATAAGATACCCCCAAGTCTCTACATATCTATCCCAAAGCTGTGTAATAAACTCTTCAAGCGAGAATCCAGACTGCTTATACAGCACGACAAGCCCCACAACAACAGCAAACACCAATCCCCACACAAAAACGCGTTTAGGATTATGCTGAATATAAGCAAGGGATTTTTGTAAAAGATTCATTTATTTTCCCTCATATTCCAAAATGCTAAATACTTTTGTATGTGAAAGGAGCTTTTTCTCACCCTGCAAACCTTTAAGGTTGATAAGAAAAGCTGCCTCCACACATTCTGCCCCCATAGATTTTATAAGCTTCACACTTGCCTCTGCCGTGCCACCTGTGGCAATCAAGTCATCTACTAACACAACTTTGGGATTTTTCACTTCCCTAAAGGCATCAATATGCATTTCCACTTCATCAAAGCCATATTCTAGGCTATATTTTTCGCTCACGGTTGTAAAGGGGAGCTTACCTTTTTTGCGTATAGGCACAAAGCCCACGCCCATAGCAAAGGCTAAAGCCGAGCCAAAAATAAACCCCCTTGCTTCAATACCAGCGACAAAATCAATTTTTTTATCCACATAGCGATTTTTTAGAATCTCAATCACTTCAGCAAAAACCTCCGCATTCCCAATAAGCGTGGTAATATCACGAAAAATAACATCTGGCTTTGGGTAATCAAGTATAGCGCGTATAGAATCTGCTATCTTTTGTTTATTTATGGTATTCATTCAAAAACTCCTTTGCGTGATTTGAGAGATAGAATCTTAGAGCAATGCCTCTATTTTTTGCTCCAAGTCTTTGATTCTCGCCTTGTATTTATCAGTTTCAATTCTATATTGAGAATTTCGTGATTTTAACACCTTGACTTCATTTTTTAACGCATTCATCTCCTGGGTAAGAATATCAATATTCCCTAACGCCCTTTGCAGTTGCAGCTGATGTTTGCGGATAAGAATCTCCGCTTCATTGAGTGTTAGCTTCATTGCAGCAGAGTTTCTCTCCTCCTTTTGTGCCACAGAGCGATAGAAAAATGTCCGCACAAGCATATACAATACAAATAAAATAAAGCCTGTTAAAAAAAACCATTTTGCAATGAAATTTCCTACACTTCCTTCCATACTTTCTCCTTAACTTTATAGAATCTGTCCTAGATTCCCTAGCTTTTCCACACGCACAAGATGCCGCTCACCCTCAAATTCGCTGCTTACAAAGGCTTCAAGGATTGACTCCACTTCGCCCACGCCACTGATACGCTCACCCATACATAAGACATTAGCATCATTATGTAGCCTTGCCATTTTTGCCATATACGCATCGTGGCATAATGCAGCACGGATATGTTTATAGCGATTAGCAGCAATGCTCATTCCAATTCCACTTCCACAGATTAAAATCCCCTTATACTGCGGATTTTCTTTTAAAACATCGCATACTTTTTTAGCATAATCTGGGTAATCCACCCTTTGTCTATCTTGTGGAGCCAAGTCAATCACGCTAAAGCCCTTTTCTTGCAAAAAAGTCATTACAAAATCTTTGAGATTCACTCCCGCGTGGTCTGTGCCTATCACATAGGTTTGTTTTTTGTTTTCTGCCGTCATCTTTTCCCTTTTATTTTTATTTTACAGCTTTATTTTGGCATTGCCTCTCTCATTTTCTGCTCCAAGCCCTCCGTTGTTTTAAACATTCTCTCCCAGCGGATTGTATAACGCTTACTCTTATCCACATCTGCTCCAGATTCTTCACTATTTGCCTTATTGAGACTAAGATAGATAAACCACGGCTTTCCTATAATATTTTTATATGGCACACTCCCCCAAAAGCGTGAATCAAAGCTGTTGTTGCGATTGTCGCCGACCATAAAAAATTCATCTTGCTTGATTTTGATATAAAACATATCATCATATTTTTCCATACTGCGGATTGTCCTATCATTAAACATATCTGTGAAAGCGACATTTCTATCTTCTATAAGCCCACTTGTATCTGTGATATACTCTCTCTTCCACAGCTCACAGCCAAGCTCACCATCGCCCATATTTGCGTGTCCTACTCCCTCTACACACACTCTTTTATAGAGTTTTCCCTGCTCATCTATTTTGTAACGACTTTCATTATAAGGATTCTCATAATACTCACTTTGATAAGCAATGCCCGGGTGTTGCCCCATATATGGCTCTTTGACAAAAAGTTTGCCAAATCGCTCCACAAGCACATAGCCAGAAAAATGCTCTCTTATATACTCATCACCCTCAAATGGACGCAGATACATTCCATCCTTATCAAAAATCACTTCATCACCACCCACAGCAAAAGTGCGTTTGACATAATACACCTTTTGTTCGTGCGGGGGGATAAAGACAACAACATCGCCCCTTTTTGGTCGCTCTCCCTCAAACAAATGCCCATTCCCACGAAAATCAGGCAGTATATTCACCTCAACCCAAGGGATTCTAGGTGTTGGGATTCCATAACTAAATTTTTTTACAAATAAAAAATCGCCCTCATACAATGTGCCTACCATTGAACGCGTAGGAATAACAAACGCCTGCATAACAAAAAATATCAAAAACAAAACGATGATAATCGTCCCCGTCCAGCTTGAAACAAATGCTTTTAATCCACTAAAAAGTCTTTTCATACTCTATCCTTTTTTTATGCTCTTTGTGTCAGGCGATACAATGCTGCTTTATAGGTATTTTGTAATAGCGTAGCAATGGTCATAGGTCCTACTCCGCCGGGTACAGGGGTAATAAAACTTACCTTTTTAGAGACATTTTCAAAATCCACATCGCCCACCAACGCTCCAGACTCCAAACGATTAATGCCAATATCCACAACAATCGCGCCCTCTTTTATCATATCTGCCTTAATCAGCCCAGCCTTCCCTACACCTACACACACAATATCCGCATTTTTGGTATAAGCACTCACATCGCGTGTTAGAATATGTGTGCAGCTCACACTCGCTCCTGCATTTAACATTAACGCAGCCAAGGGCTTACCCACAATATTGCTCATTCCTACAATCACAACATCTTTGCCACTTACATCAATATTATAATGTTTTAAAAGATTCATAACACCAAGGGGAGTAGCAGGGACAAAGCTATCAAGATTCACACTTAGTCGCCCCACATTAAAAGGGTGGAATCCATCTACATCTTTTTGCGGATTTATGGCTTCTAGCACTTTGGAGGTTTTGATATGTGAGGGCAATGGAAGTTGGACTAAGATTCCATCAATATTTGGATTTTTATTAAGAATCTCAATGACGGATAGCAGCTCATCTTCAGTGATACTTGGGGGCATTTCGTGTGTTACAGAGTAGATTCCCACACGCTTACACGCCTTAGCTTTCATCTGCACATACGCACAACTTGCCGGGTCATTCCCTACTAAAATCACCGCCAAACCGGGTGTTATTCCCTGTTTAGCAAGATCTTGAACCTGAGTAATGAGATTTTTTTCAATATTTGCACTTAAAGTCTTGCCATCAAGTAAAGTCATTGTATTAAGCCTTTGTGATTATCATTTCGCTATTATAATACAAGATATTAAAGAAATACTATTAAGCGAGGAAATATGAGTAAAAAACTAATGCTGTGTGCTTTGATTCTAGGGAGCATAAACGCCCAAAGCGAGTTTCTCTCACAAGATGAATATGGCAAGAATCTGTATCAAAATCCGCGTGGTATCACGTGTAGCAAGTGCCACGGAGAGAGCGGAGAGCCTACCATAATAGCCCATTACAAGCATAAAGGCATAGAAAAGACGCTTCTTGCCCCGCGTATTAATAACCTTGAGTTTAGCACCTTTAGCAAAGCACTCAAAAAGCAAAAGGGCGTTATGCCTGCATACTATTTAACAGAAGAAGAGATAAAAGCCATTTATATCTATCTCTATCGTCCATAAGCACTTTTGACTACAAAAAGCGGTAAAAAAGCCAAGATTCTAAAATAACTTTAAAAAGATAAAGGGAAAGATTCTAGAAGGATTCTAAAAAGAAAAGAGAGATTAACCCTCCCCCTTGCTCAAAGGAAGAGGGAAAGGAGTGGCAAGAGCCAAGAGACTAGCTAAACTTAGTTAAGCAATCTTAGGATATTTTGCTGAATAGCATTTGCTTGAGAAAGCGCATAGCTACCAGATTGAGCAAGGATATTAAGCTTGCTAAATTCTGAACTTTCAGCTGCAAAATCCACTTCGCGGATACCAGATTCAGCTGCCTTAACATTCACTTGAGTAATAGTGATGTTATTGACTGTGCTTACCATTTGTCCTTGAACAGAACC
Source organism: Helicobacter magdeburgensis (assembly GCF_000765825.2). Taxonomy (GTDB): domain Bacteria; phylum Campylobacterota; class Campylobacteria; order Campylobacterales; family Helicobacteraceae; genus Helicobacter_C; species Helicobacter_C magdeburgensis. The sequence continues at coordinate 18,187 of NZ_JRPE02000014.1, read as the reverse complement.
AAGGTCAGCTCTAATCTTATCAAGCATTTTTTGTGCAGATTCTGCAATATCCATTGTTACCATAGCACCTCGCAAACTTGTTACACCAGCACCAAGGTCAGCACCACCACTTGCGATAACCGCATTGTAGTTTGCACCTGAAGCAGACTTCACATCAGCATTAAACACACCTGTTACATCACGAAGGTTTGCTGTTGTTTGAGCTACCTTTGTGTCATCTTTATAACCTGTTGAGCTGATATTTATCCCAGAGACAACAATATCTCTTGCATCGGTCCTTACAAGTGAAAGGCGTCCATAGTTTGTAGAGCCTTGTGTCAGTTCGTGAGTGCCATTTACCTTCTCTACTGAAATAGGACCTTGACCCACAGCACCATCAATTTTTAAATCAATACCGCGTCCATCTGTGCTTCTTAACATTAAGCGACCGAAATTATCAGTATAAGCCTCAACACCTGTATGCATTGTAGCAGCATTGAAAGCCTGCACCAAACGACCATCGCTATCGTTTTTCTTAATCCCAATGATATCTCCAATAGAGATTCCATTAATCATAACTCCCGCCATACTTCCAGACTTAATAGCCTCATTAGAAGTTGTAATAGCATTAGCTTGAGCACGAATACCTGTTTTATCAGAGTTTTTGTTAATAACTTCCGCCAAAACACCAAGCCCTGTTCCTGCTGAGTGAGAAATCTTTACAGATTCTAAAGTAACATCATTTACACCATCAACATTTTTAAACACAACGGTTGTTTCACCAGAAGCTGTTACAAGCTCACCTGTCTCCACACGCACCTGTCCAATTTTATCAGATGTCGTTGAGCCAATAGAAGCCTTGATAGACTGATTTGAGTAAGCTCCCACTTGGAATTCTTTATTTGAGAATTGCCCTGAAAGCAACGCCATACCATTATAAGTTGTGGTATTACCGATATTATCAAGCCCCTCAATAAGTCGCTTAATATCCATTTGAATCATTGAGCGAGATTGAGTAGATTGCCCATCTTGAGCTGCCTGAACCGCTTTAGTTTTGATTGTATCAAGGATTTTGATTTGCTCATCCATCGCCTTATCCGCAATTTGGATAATCCCCATACCATCATTTGTATTTCTAATTGCTTGTCCTAAAGCACTTGCCTGTGAGCGTAAGCTATCCGCAATCGCCATACCTGAAGCATCATCTGCTGCCTTATTAATGCGGAGACCTGAACTCAATTTTTCCATTGAATTCTTAAGGTTGTATTGAGTGAAGGTTGAAACGGCGTGTGCATTGAGTGCATTTACGTTAGTATTAACCTGAAAAGCCATAGTAACTCCTTTTTTTGTTTTTCCTTAGGCTTCCTTGCCCTTGGTTGAAAGACATATCGGCTATGTAAAAATTTTTTAAATAAATTCTGCGAGATTCTGTATATTTTTGCTAGAAATCCTAGAATCTAAGGCGGTAGCAAGTTACTTTTAGAGACATTATAAGCGTAAAAGGAGCAAACTTTCGCCCATAATATATAAAAATAACTTTGCCAGTGCATAATTAAAGTTTAAAATAAAATTGCCTTTTAGGAGTCTTACAATGGAAGATATATTTGATCCAAAATCCTTAACAATGAGTGTGCTTGCCTCACCAAGTATGGCAAACTTTAGCGGTGTAATGCACGGCGGAGAATTGATGAAACTACTTGATCAAGTGGCATATGCTTGTGCTACGCGATATTGTGGCTGCGGTGTGGTAACTATTGGCGTTGATGGAATGGTGTTTAAAAATCCCATTCCCATTGGCTCACTTGTGATTTTTCTTGCCTCTGTGAATTATGTAGGGAGCAGCAGCTGCGAAGTGGGGATTAAAGTCATTAGTGAAGATATTAAAAACCGCTTTGTTACACATTGCAATAGTTGCTACTTTACAATGGTAGCCATTGACAAAGAGGGTAAAAAAGTCAAAATCCCTCCACTTACCCCCACCACAGAAGCAGAAAAAAGACGCTTTGAAGCAGCCAAAAAACGCAAAGAGTTTAGAATCCAAATCAAACCTAACTAAACCTTGACAAATTTTCTCTAGCCCCAAAACAACATCAATCCAGCGTTGCGGAATCTTTGGGGCAATCTCTACATTAAACTTCATCAATGATTTTATGGCTTTTCACATTCCTTCGCCTTAGCTTTCATAAGAAAATTTTCAGTCTTAGCTATACGCCCTTTGAGATAAGAGCTAAAATCAGGGAAAGATTCAAGCAGGATAGCTAAAATCGTGCTTGTGTGGGGCATTGTTTCAAATTCCTTTAATGCCGTTTCATTGTTTTGAAAAATAAATCTATTAAGATTCAAATCCGCCACCTTCAAGCGAAAATACACATTGCCATCAGCCACTTGTTCTAAAAGGATTGAAGGCAAAATCTCATCTGTCATTATGCCATTTTCCTTATCAAAAAATAGGCTATACCCACACACACTTTGCTTTTCTTGCAATCTCCCTAAACGCTCATCTATGAGAAGATTCTGCTTGTAGCATTTCCTATCTGCCACACCCACAACCATAAACCTATCAAAATCAACAAAATATTTACCCATTTGCGAGAAATCCCTCACACCAAAAACCTCCTCCATACGAATCTTGAAAAAATCCGGTGCAATGCCCTCATAGCCTTGAATCTTATACGCCTGATACACTAAAGAGAGCATAAACTCCACATCTGCAACATCAAGGCAAAATACTTCTCCTTGCGGGGTGTTCTGTTCCTTTGTCATAAGCTCTTTTATCTTTTGCATTTCTTGTGGGGATAAATCAAGGCGGATTTTTATAAATCCATCTTCATCTTTAGGCTTACTCTCCACAAAGCTAATAGAACTAAAAGCTTCTTTGTCGGTTTTTTCTAGCATTCCTAGCATTTCTTTATACAGATTCATATCATCTTCATTTATGACATCATCATATTGAGCGAGTTCAGTTTGAATCCTGCGTAATAGATTCTCAAAATACTCTCTATCCTGATGTAAGCCCGATAAGATATACGCCCCAACAAACATTGAAGTGATATAGTTTTGAAAATATGTGAGCAAAAATGTGTGTTGCTGAATCTGATAAAACTGAAAATCTTTTTGCAAATATTCTAGGGCGGATTCTATGTTGCGTGAAACATTTTCATTTAAAAACGCAAGGGTAAGATAGTTAAGCCCATAGATATAATTCCCCACTTGAGCGTTTTCATAGGTGTTTTTCAGCAGATTTTGTGTGATTTCTACAATCTCTTTTGCCTGTGGGCTTGAAAAGTCCCTTATTTGAAATAGCTCATAGGCTTTTTGCAAACGCCCAATATCCACAATCTCACCGCTATCTTCTTCTATATGCGTTGAATATACTAAAAGTTGTTGCAAGATTCTATCTATTGGTATTTGCCCCTGCAACGAAGCATCGCCAAGCAGCTCTAAAGCCTTATCATATAGCTCATAATGCTTAGGCGGAAGAAAATCTTTATATTGTTTAAGGTAATTTTGAGTTTCAGCCTTAAAACGCAAAGTATCCTCCAAACTCCCCTGTTGTGAAGTCTCGCCCATTTGACTATGATATAATCCATAGAGAGCTAAAAGCCGTATTTGAATCTGATATTCTATCACTTCTGCAAGTAAGCCAGATTCTTTAGCACTCTTTTCCTGCCCTAGTAATAGATCTGCGAGACTCTGCATACTGCCTTGCCTCACGAGTAAAAGAGCCAAATCAGTATCAATCTCTAGCTCATAGGCAAGATCTATCGCAATGGCATTTTGTGCTATCCTTTCCTGCAAATCTTTTTTTATCAAATGAAGTGTTTCAGGCATTTGCTGATACGAACCCACGCCCTTATTCATTTCATAAGCTCTTTGTAGATAGCCTTTGGCATTTGCGGGATTAGATAATGATGAGCTAGATGAAGTGTCTTGCTCTATGTTGTTTTGCTCCTTGCCTTGTGTGCTTGGCTCATACACGACATAGGCTAGAATCTTATCCATAATGCTTGTAAGATGATCATTATTAGATTCAAGCTCTAGTTTAGGCTTTTGTGTCAAAGGCTGTGAATCTTGTGTAGCTTCAGTCTTAGCCCCTTCATCACTACACGCAAAAAGCATAAACACTACAAGCACAAGGCTTAAGATTCTTGATTTTCTCATTTTTACTCCTTATTTTCTAAGCTCCAAATCAAAGCTATGCCTCTCTTCACCCACACTCACTTCCACCTTGATAGCCCCATTTTTTAGCCTATTTGGTGCGTAGAGCATAAAGCCACCTTTTGGAGCAACATTTGGCTCTAGGGTATTTTTCCGCAAGACACTCGCAAAGATAATCGCCCTTTTTGCCCTATTCTCATCAAGCTGAATCTGCCTTTGCATTCTCTCTCGTGCAGAGATAATCATATAATCATACACATAAAATCCCCCCATATACCCACGATAGATAAAAGGTATCCCCACAGGCAGTTCAGGCATAGGAGCAGGAGGCACATACAAATGATAAGATTCTACAATACTCCCAAAGTCATAGTTATCCGCCTTTAACTCACTCTCACTTAGTGGAATAATTTCCTTATTATTTTGATAAATGTGGATATTATCCCTATCAAAAATTACAGGAGAAGTAGAGAGATTTTGTGCTAAGACAAAAATAGCTAAAGGGATAGCACTTGAGCCACCAACTTTGCCTTGCCCTATCTCAAGTCGCACCTTGCTTTTTTGCTTATGAGAATCTAAAATCTTTACACCCTCATTATACAAGCTCACATTTTTAACTTCAAGGGTATAACTCGCGCACGCACTTACAAACACACTCGCACAAACACAAACAAAAACGAAGTTAAGTGTTGAGATTAAAGACTTCAAAGCCAAATCCTAGTAATCACTCTCCTTTGCCTTAGCCCCAGCGATACAAAGTAAAATTACCGAAAAGAGATTTGCCACAACTGCCCCTACAACCAACGCCGTAGCAATCTCAATATCACCAAAGACTTGCAAAAACACAAACGCAGGAATGAGATGAAAATCAGCCACCAACGAGCTTGCAAAAAGTTCAGCAGAGAGACTATTTTTCACACCAATACGCAAAGTCGTAGCAATAAAATTAATCGCCATTGCAATAAAAAGAATAACAATATTACTCTCATACAAAAAGCCTAAAGTAAAAGTCAAGCTCATTAAGCTGAAAAATACAAAAAATACCTTGCCCCAATCCATATTTCCTCCTTATAAACGACCTTTACAGGCGACCTTTCTCATACATCTCACGCAAACGCTTCTTTTCTTCTTTGCGTTTCAGCTTGGTTGCTTCTTTTTGGTAATACTCTTCAAGGCTAAAGCCAAACATTATAGCCAAGCGTGGTGCAACAAAGATTGAACTACAAGTCGCTACAATCACGCCAACAAGCATAGGCAGTGAAAATCCTACAATAATCTCCCCACCAAACAAATAAAGTGTCAGCACCACAAAAAATACCGTCAGCGAAGTCAGTAAAGTGCGTGAAAGTGTGCAAGAAACTGCTTCATTAATCACATAACGCATATCTTTTTGACGCTTTATAAGCATTTGCTCACGGATTCTATCAAAAATGATAATCGTGTCATTAATAGAATACCCTATGAGTGTCAGCAAAGCCGCTAAAACATCAAGGTTAAAATCCACACCTACCAAAATCACCACACCAGATACAATAATCACATCGTGCATTAATGCCAAAACACCCGCTAAAGAAAATCGCCACTCATAGCGAAAAGAAATATAAATCATCATCGCCACAAGTGCCAAAGTAAGTGCGATAATACCATTTTGCTTTAGCTCATCACCCACCTTTGGACCAACAGAATCTAGCCTTCTTAGCTCAAAATCCCCACTTGGCTTTAAAAGTGTGATAATATCTTGTGCCATATCCTCATTTACACCTGTTGGAATATATGGAATCTTAAGTAGCACTTCTTGTTTAGAGCCAAACTCACTCACTTGCGAATTTTTAAATCGCTCATCTTTGGCAAGTAACTCTCTAATCTCCGCTAAAGGAGCATCCTTGCTATACTGCAACTGCACCACAGAGCCACCAGCAAAATCAATCCCTAGATTGAATCCTTTCACACCCAAAAGCACAAAAGAAGTCAGAATCAAAACAAGCGAGATAACAAGCCCATAGGAGCTATATTTTACAAAATCATAGACTTTTACTTTTTTAAAGACTTCCATTGCTATCCTTTTATGTTTTGCGTATGATCACTTGGTAGCTTAATCCCAAACCACAAATTGACATTACCACTTTTTATAATCCGCCCCATCATCGCCTGATAAATGCCGTGAGTGCCGACAATCGCAGTCAAAATAGACGCAGTAATTCCAATCCCCATTGTGATAGCAAAACCCTTAATCGCACCACTGCCAAAAGCATAGAGCAAAATCGCTGCAATAAGTGTGGTAAGATTTGAATCAAAAATCGCCCTTGAAGCGTTTGCATAGCCCATTTCTATGGATTTAGCAATGCCAAAGCCTCCACGCAATGCCTCTCTAATTCTCTCATTAATAATAATATTTGCATCAACAGCCATTCCCACGGTAAGCACGATTCCAGCCATTCCGGGCAATGTCAAAGACGCTCCAAAACAAGCCATAACCGCAATGATCAACACAATATTGACAAACAACGCCACAACAGCAATGACACCAGCCAAAGAATAATATGCCATCATAAATAGCACCACAAGCACAAAACCACTAAGCAAAGCAATCAGCGATGCTTTAATAGAATCTTCTCCCAAGCTTGGACCCACACTGCGTTTTTCAAGCACTTCCATAGGTGCAGGTAACGCGCCACTTTTTAACGCAATGGCCAAATCTGTGGCTTCTTCTACACTAAAACCCCCGCTAATTTGTCCGCTCCCACCGCCGATACGCTCTCGTATCACAGGTGCGGAATACACCTTACCATCAAGCACAATCGCCATTCTTTTACCAACATTAGCTCCCGAAAAATCCCCAAAGATTCTAGCCCCTTTTGAATCTAGGCTAAAGCTTACAATGGGTTGATTATTTTGATCAAATGCCGCCCTTGCATCTGTCAGCATTGAGCCATCAAGGATAGGCACAGCTTTAAGCAAGATAACTTGATCGCCCCTTGCTTTTTGAGATTCTATTTCAGCATTGAGACGCTCTATCTCGCCAACAAGTTTCTCTTTTTTTTGTGAATTTTTAGAATCTGGGTTGTTTAACAACTCAAGCTGGGCTTGAAGTGAAGTCAGCTGATTTTCTAGTGTTTGCAAGGCGGAATTTGCAAAAGGCAAAATAATATCATTATATTTTTGTGCTTCAAGCTCACTCATTATACTTACCCGAGCGTTTCTCTCCTCATCAACCGCCATCATCTGCAAATGTGCAGGTTTAGCGATTAAATCTCTCGCCCTTTGCTCCTCTTCCACACTCTTAATGCCCGGCAGTTGCACCAAAATATTATCTTTACCCTGCTGCGTAACACTTGGCTCAGCTAATCCAAACTCATCTAAACGACTACGAATCGTGCCAATAGCTTGTTTTAACGCACTATCTTTGATTTCCTCTTGGTATTCTTGGGTAAAGCTAATAGTATAAAAGCCCTTATTCTCACTCACCTGCAAACCGCTAATAGAAGAAAGAACTTTATCCATCTTTGGCTTCTCATCAGTATCTACAATCTCAAAGCTTATGTTCCCTTCAAGCACCTTAAGATTATCAATCAAAATATTTTCTTTTTTAGTATCAAAGACAATCTGCGAGGCAAGAGAAGAGAATCTTGCCTTAATCGCTTCATCAGTTTTTACGCCAAGTAGGAGATTAAGCCCCCCTTGCAAATCAAGCCCTAAGGAAATCTTACGCCCTTGAATATCCGTAAAAGAAGGCAAACACAAGGCGATACCAAGCAGTGCTGCCACAATAAGCGACCATAAACGATAATTAAAGCCTTTAGTGTTTTGAGGCTGCAATGACGACTTTGCCATTTATTCTTGAGCTTCACTCTCATCAAGTTTATATGCGATAAACTCTCTTGAAAGCCTTACAATCGTATCGTCATTTAAACGCACACTAAAAAATGTCTTTTCTGCTTTGACAACCTCGCAAATAAGCCCACCAGTAGTGATAATCTTATCACCCTTTTGCAATGCATTAATCATCTCTTGATGTTTTTTGCGTTTGACATTTGCCGGACGAATGAGCAAAAGATAAAAAATCGCAATAAAAAAGACAATAGGGAGTAATGAGATCAGTGTTTCTTGCATTCCACCTTGTTCCATAGTGATCCTTTAAGAGTAAATTAAAGTGCGGATTCTATCCAAAAATAGTTAAATTTTGGAATAGCTAAGACTTAGCCTTGCTAATTTGATGATAAACAAGCAAAAACATAGACCCAACAACCCCAGCAATACTTGAAGCAAGTAAAATTGCCACCTTTGCTACATCTGCCGAGCTTGGATCATCAAAGGCGAGGTTACTTACAAACATTGACATTGTAAAGCCAATCCCCGCAAGCATTCCTGCTCCAAAAATATGACTCCAAGTTACGCCTTCTGGACGCGAAGCGATTTTGAGCTTTTCACATACAAAAGTCAAGCCCAAAATACCCAAAGGCTTACCAACAACAAGCCCAAGGATAATGCCAAGCATAATATGATCAATATTAAAATTCACTTCGGCTTGTATATTTACTCCAGCATTTGCAAACGCAAAAAGCGGCATAATGATATACGCACATAATGGCTGCAGGGCGTGTTCTAATCGCAAAAGCGGATTTTGCACTTTTGTAAAATCGTGTGAGAGCTCATTAATAGCACTCATCTGCTCCGTATCAAGCAAAATATTTTTTCTTTCCTTTTCTTTATCTACAAACACCTGCATAAGCTGACGCACTACTTCAATAAAGTCCTTGCTTTGAATCTTAGGCTTCACAGGGATACAAAATGCCAATGCCACAGCAGCGATTGTCGCGTGAATCCCGCCGTGATGCACACAAAACCACAAAATAATTCCAACGCCCAAATACACATCAAGTCGCCTTACTCCAAAGCGATTTAAAACCACCAAAAATGCCACAATGCCAAATGCTGCAAAAAGATAGCTAAAATGCAGTCCTTCAGGTGATGGATAAAAAATTGCAATCACAGCAATCGCTCCCAAATCATCTGCCACAGCTAAAGTTACAAGAAATACTTTCAATGCCAAAGGCACACGCTTCCCAAGAAGCAAAATCACGCCCAAAGCAAAGGCAATATCTGTCGCCATTGGAATCCCAAAGCCGTGATATGAAGGTGTACCAGCATTCATCACATAATAAATCACGCCCGGCACAACCATACCACCAATTGCCCCAATCACAGGAAAAGCCGCCTTAGCAAACCCCGATAAATCCCCAAATAATAACTCACGCTTTATCTCCAAACCCACCATAAGAAAAAATACAGACATCAATACATCATTAATCCAATCGTGAATACTAAAGCCATAAAAACGCCCAGCAAAGCTAAAGCCAAAGGGCTGCTCCCAAAAGTGTTTATACACATCAGCTAAAGGCGAGTTTGCTACAATCATCGCACTCACAGCACAAAAAAACAAAAAAATACCACTAAAAGATTCAGCACGGATAAAATTACTCAATGCTTCTGAAACTTTATTTTGTCTTACCTGTTTTGTCATTGCTGCTCCTTACCATTAAATCATAAACTTAAATCACACTCTGCGTATCTTTGAGCCTTTGAATCTCATCGTCTTTACTTGTCGCTTCTGCTAGATTCTGTTTTTCTATCGTGCTAAGATACACAGCAATTAGCCCAAGTACCGCTGCAATAGATGATGCCACAAGAATGGAAATTTTAGACATATCAATACTCATCATATCATCTTTGTAAGCGAGATTTGCCACAAACATTGACATCGTAAAGCCAATACCCGACATCATACCAACAGCCACAATATGTCCGTATTTTAAATCTTTTGGACGCACGGCAAGATTTAGTCTCTCCCCTAAAAAGCAAAATAGCACAACACCTATTGGCTTCCCTACCACTAAGCCCAAAATCGTGCCAATCATCACACTATTAAGGCTAATCTCCACACCACTTTCAAGCGACACTCCCGCATTTGCAAAAGCAAAAAGTGGCACAAAAAAATACGCACATAATGGCTGCAAGGCGTGTTCTAATCGCAAAAGTGGATTTTTTGCATAGCTGGAATATGTCCCTATGGTATCAAGCATATGCACGAGCTGCGAAGTTTTTACCATATCAATCTTTTTTTCCACATCTTGTGTGCCAAACATAAAGTTTTTGATATTTTTAAAACTCCCTTTCCAAAATCCAAGCTTTTCTGCCTCATTTGTATAAATCACATCACTCCACTCATTTGTAGCGCTTTTCATCTTATCAAACTCTTTGAGCATATTGACAAAATACCGCTTATTCACACGCGTTCGCCCCGGAATCGCCATAGCCAAAATAACCGCAGCAATCGTTACGTGAATCCCACTATGATGCACACAAATCCACAGCAAGATTCCAACCAAAAAGTATAAAGACAGATGCTTTGTATCGCGATAATTAAGATAAACTAGCACAACTACAAGTGCTAAAGAAGCATAAATCCACTCTAAATGAATTGTATCCGAATAAAAAATCGCAATCACAGAAATAGCACCCAAATCATCTGCCACAGCCAAAGTTACAAGAAACACTTTGAGAATCTTTGGCACCCTATGACCAAGAAGCATAACAAGCCCCAAAGCAAAAGCCGTATCCGTGCTCATCGCCACACCAAAGCCACTCTCATAGGCTGTGCCAAGATTAAAATACAAATAAATCATTACAGGACATATAATCCCCCCAAAAGCTGCCAAAAATGAAAAGCTCACCTTTTTAAATCCCGCAAGCTCTCCATAAAGCATTTCACGCTTCATCTCCAAGCCCACAAGCAAGAAGAAAAATGACATCAGCACATCGTTAATAAACTCCTGCACATTGATCTTGACATCAGAATCCCCAAAAAAAGCCCCAAACTCCGTATGAAAAAACTCAAAATATATATCCGCATAAGGCGAATTTGCCACAAGCATTGCCACAACCACGCAAAATGCAAGCAAGATTCCACCAAAAGATTCGTGCTTGATAAAGGCGTTGAGATTCTCCTGCAGTTTATCTTTAACATATGAATGTTTGTTAGGCTTTAATTTTGCCTCTTGCATAGAATCTCCTCCAAAGACAATATGGTAAATATGATTTAGATTCCAAGTTTTAGTGTGGAAAACTTATAAGGGGGTTTAAAATCCGCATTATACTTAATTGCAATAGGCTAGTCAAGGGGATATAAGCCACTTCTTAAGATTTATGCTACTTACTTATTTTTTACTTAATCATAAAATCTATTTGAAGCCTTGCAAGACAAAGATTCTAGCTGTAATATAGAATCTAGCCTATGTCTCTACCCTATCAAAGATACCTCGCATAACTGCTCACCTTGCTTTTTCAAGGGATAGACAATAAAGCCTCGTATTTGCTTATGCTCTTTAGATTCTTTATCTTTGCCATACCGCCTTAGAAACTCCATATATTCACGCACCTGCTGTTTATGAGAATCTTCATCACTTGTTGCACTCTTATAATCTAGCACAATCCACTCTTTCTCATCATATAAAAGCGTATCCATACGATAGAGACGATTTTCCGCCTTGTAGCTCACCTCACACCTAGCCATCTTGCTTCCAAGCAGATTCTTAAATTCCACACTTTGCATACACGATATAGCTTTTTGCATACAATCTTGTATATTTTCAAGCGTGAGCGCAAAACCATAGCGATTAAATAAAATACTCTGCATATCTTTCACACTCATTTCATAGCCCAAATGCATCTCAAACACGCTATGCAAAGCATTTCCAAAAATAATATTACGCCAACTCTGCGAATCAAAAATGCCCTTACTCTCACTCTGCTCCACACGCACAAAGTCATCTTGCTCCCCAAGCTTTGGCATTGTATAAAGAAGGCTTTGCATATTTTGCATATTGTGGCTTTTTGGCCTAGAAACAAGCTTAGGAATGTCATCAAACTGCCTAGAATTTTCAAGTCCTAGAATCTCAAACTTCCCTTTAGATTTTTGCATCACACTTAGCCCACATTTCGCCCTTGTGAAAGCCACATACAACACATTATGCTTTTCTTGATTAGCATATACATTATATGATTGCAACGCCCCATTATACGCAATGTCAAACACTTCACGATGTGGCATTTTATAATAAAGCTGCCTCATACTAGCCCCGCGATACTCTGTAATAAACCTATCACTACTATTATTTTCTCTGCCTAGCCTATCGCATAAAATCACATATTTAAACTCTAAACCCTTTGATTTGTGAATAGTCATTATTTTTACACCCTGATTGCTTTGTGTTGGAGCATTGCAAAGCAGTGAAGGTATCTCTTGTAAAAACTCTTCAATACTCCTATATTCACAACTAAGCTCCAAAAATCGCCAGCTCACACTTTGGGCTAAATCTAGCTCTTCAATCAGTGCGAGTATAACCTGCGATGGAGGCGTGTCAATGCCTAAATGAAGCGATTTGAGCTTATGCAACACAGGGTGAGAGAGGCTAGATTCTCCCACACAATCGCCAAAATAGGATTCTCCAAGGAGTTTTATAATACTTTTTTCATAGAGTTTTAGCTCCTTATACAGACTAGCTTTTTTCTCATCATTCTCCCATTGCTCCTGCTTGTGAAGTTTAGAATCTACCACAATACACTTCAACGCATAAAGCAAAATTTTTACTTCCTTTTTTTCAAAAAGCCTAGAGTTTGTTTCAGTTACGATATTTAAGTGGGGCATTTGAGCTTGAATAGATTCTTTAAGTGTTAAAATATCATTATTTTTGAAAACCAAAATCGCAATATCATCTTCATCTGCCCCCTGCTCTAGCAATGCCCCTAGCTCATCAACCACTTGTGATACAAGGACATTATCTACCTTTTGAACTTCCTTTTCTCCCTCACCCACCGGGGCAAAAACTCGCACAAAGCCGATCTCTTGCTCCTTACTCTCTTGCTTCAAAGTATGCGGATATGCTTGATTAATATAATTTTCAAAACAACGCGAAAAAGTAGCATTATTAAAGTCAATCACGCGTTTGCTTGAGCGGTAGTTATATTCAAGATTCTCTTGTGTCAAAGCCTTTGTAGCTTCTTCAAAAACGCCTGAAAAACTCCCGCGAAACATATAAATACTTTGCTTCTCATCGCCCACAATAAATACACTTCTATCGCCTATGCGTCCATTCCCAGATTGTATTTCATCAATTATAGGTCGCAAAATTTGATACTGCATACAGCTTGTGTCTTGAAATTCATCAAGCAAAATATGCGTAATTTTTTCATCTAAACGAAAATAAAAAAACTCCCTGTCTATGTTTTGTGTGAGTAACTCATAATTTTTCATACTTACAGATTCAAAATCTAGCACATTTTTACTTTTTAGCACTTGTTGCTGTGCGTTTTTAAACCGCGTAAGATAATGTAAAATCCGCAATAGAATCTGCCTTTGCTTTTGATGATAATACATCACAAAAAGCCCATAAATCCTTTCACGCACAGATTCCATAGATGATAAATCATACTTTTTTAAATAAGAATGGTTATCCCAATCTGTTAGCATTTTTACTGAAGATTTACTATTTGTGAAATAATCAAATGTCTTAGAAAAAAGTTTTATCGCACTTGGCGTGGCTTCCTGCCTTTTAAGCTCATCGCACACCTTAGCCATATTTATAGTAATCTCTTGAGCGATTTGCTCCAAGCTTAAGCCCTTGGTATCAATCTCATCATAACAAGAATCTAGCAAAATATTATGCGGCAAAAAGGAAAAGTTATAAAGCATAGCTAAAAAATCCTGCAATTTTAGCCCTTGGGTGAAGCAAAACCCAACAAATTCCTTTATCTCTTTAGCTGAAAGTGAGCTTAAAAACATCTCATACATCTCGCCCTTATCTATCTCACCTATCTCAAACCTTGAAGACACGCCCACATACCAGCAAAATTTTTTCAAAACAGAATGAAAAAATGAATCAATAGTCGCAATGCGTGGGCTACTTTGCATAAAAATATGATACAAAGCAGCAATATTTTCACTTATTTGATTATGACTTAGCCCCTTTTGCAACAAAGCCTTATAAATATCATTGCTTTCAAAAGTGCCTGTCTCAAAGCTTTGCAAAAGGCTTTTAAGATGCTCATAGATTCTACGATACATCTCATTTGAAGCTTTTTTTGTAAAAGTGAGTGTGAGAATCTGATGTGGATTCGCCCCTTGAAAAAGCAAATATATAAAACGCAACGAAAGGCTAAAAGTCTTGCCACTTCCCGCTGATGCTTTAAGTGCTAAAAACTGCTCTTGCATAGTCTATTCCTTATAAAGATTCTTTTTCTGCATTGTTATGAAGAGAGTTTAAATTATAACCCAACTCGCAAACTTTTTGCAAATTTTAACCTTGATTACACTTTGCTAAACTTTTATGATACAATAACACTTAAATTATATAAAAATCACTATAAATTTTAAGGAGTTATATATGTCAAAAAGTCTTTATGATACGCTTGAGATAAGCGAAAATGCTTCACAAGATGAGATTAAAAAAGCCTATCGCAAGTTAGCGAGAAAATATCACCCTGACATTAATAAAGATTCTGGAGCGGAGGAGAAGTTTAAAGAAATTAACGCTGCGTATGAAGTTTTAAGCGATGAAAATAAAAAAGCACAATATGATCGCTTTGGCGATACAATGTTTGGTGGGCAGAATTTCCACGACTTTTCACGCTCACAAGGCAGTGGGGCAAACCTTGATGACATTCTTGCTTCAATCTTTGGGCAAGGCGGCTTTGGTGCGGGTAATGGAAGTGGATTCTTCGGTGGAGGATTTAGCGGATTTAGTGGTGGTAGTGGGGATTTTGGCTTTTCAAACTTCAATGCCCCAAATCTTGATGTGCAAGAAAATATCCAAATCCCATTTGAAAATGCCGCCCTTGGTGGAAGCTATCATTATAGTGGGCGAAGCGGGAGCTTTGATATTAAGATTCCAGTCGGGCTAAAAGATAATGAAACAATCCGCCTAAGAGGCAAGGGTAATTCACAAAATGGACGCTCTGGGGATTTGCTCCTTAAAGTCAAGGTGCTAGATTCAGCTGAATTCATAAGAGAAGAAGATGATCTACATAAAATCATTGACATTTCACTAAAAACCGCCCTTTTTGGCGGCAAAGTCTCGCTTTCAACGCTTTATGGGGAAGTTACACTCACAATCCCGCAAAATACAAAAAACAACCAAAAATTCCGCATTAAAGGCAAAGGGATTAAAAACCGCAAAAGTGGGATTTTTGGGGATTTATATGTGAAAGTTAATGTTATCTTACCCCGCATAGATGAGCTAAGCAAAGAGGCTCAAGTTGTGCTAAAAGCCCAGCTTCCATAATCCAAGCAAAATCAAATAAGGAGCGAGAAAATGTATAGCTATGATGAGCCTGTTTATCTTATTAGCGTGGTAGCAAAGATTCTAGAAATCCACCCCCAAACCTTGCGTCAATATGAAAAAGAAGGGCTAATCCAACCCGGACGCACCGATGGCAAAATGCGTCTTTACTCACAACGCGATATTGATAAGATTAAAACTATACTCAAACTCACACGCGATATGGGAGTGAATCTAGCAGGTGTGGATATTATCCTGCGGTTAAAAGAGCGGCTTGATGAGCTTGATAAAATGGCAGGAGATTTACGCGAAGACCTTGCTAAACATCAAGGTAAAACAAATGTCCTACAATCGCACCAAAGCTCCTATGAAATTATTTTGTTTCAAAAAAAGTAAAGTTTTCATTTGCTAAATCTCGCCGCCCTACTCCGCCCAGAATCCTTACAAGATTTTATCGCCCAAGAGCATATCATCGCACCTGATACGCCTCTTTTTAAAATGCTAAAACACAACGCTCTATCACATTGCTTTTTTTATGGACCCCCCGGCAGTGGCAAGACCACTCTTGCTGCACTCATTGCCAAAGAGCTTAACAAGCCTTTTATGAGTTACAACGCTACAAGCTTCAAGATAGAGGAGCTGCGGCAATTTGTCAAAAGCTATGAGAACACCCTATTCCAGCCCATTATTTTTATTGATGAAGTCCATCGCCTTACTCGCACCCAGCAGGAAGTCTTACTGCCTATTATGGAATCTTATAGTGCCATTATCCTAGGGGCTAGCACTTATAATCCTTTTCATTCTCTTACAAATGCTATCCGCTCTCGTAGCTTCCTTTTTGAGCTAAAGCCCCATTCCAACGCCCATTTAGATTCTATTTTAGAGAAAGCTCTCGCATTTTTAAAGGATTCCAAACATATCTACATAGAGCTTGAATCCCAAGCTAGAGAGTATCTTATCCATTCAAGTGTAGGCGATGCAAGAGCTATGCTAAACCTGCTTGATGCCATAATCAGCACGGGAGAGCATAATATTTCACTGCAAAGCTTAAAAGCCCTGCGTCCCTATGCCCTACACGACGGGGCAAGTGAGAGTGAAAGCCACTACACGCTTATAAGTGCCTTAATCAAGTCTATTCGCGGCAGTGATGTCAATGCAAGTGTATATTATTTAGCACGGCTTATTGCGGGAGATGAGAATCCGGAGTTTATCGCTAGGCGACTTGTAATACTAGCTAGTGAAGATATAGGCAATGCCAACCCAAACGCCCTAAATCTCGCCACTAGCACAATGATGGCTGTAAGTAAAATCGGTTATCCTGAATCTCGCATTATCTTATCTCAATGCGTGATTTACCTAGCCTCTTCACCCAAAAGCAACACCGCCTATAACGCCATAAACGCCGCCCTTGACAGCATTAAGCAAGGCTGTGTGCTAGAAGTGCCAAGTCAAATTCTGCCAGATTCTAGCTCGTATCTCTATCCGCATAATTTTGGCGGCTGGGTGGAGCAAAGCTACCTTGCACAAGATTTACATTTTGTAGAATCCACCACCAAAGGCTTTGAAAAAACGCTCAATGAGTGGCTAGAGAAAATTAAAAATAAAGAGAAAATCACAAACACAAGCAAAGATAAAGGAACAGAAAATGACTAGATTCTATTTTTGTGCCTTGCTTATGCTTTGTGCCATATCCTATACCTTGGGAGCGGGTATTGATGTCAATCCCGATAAACGCGGCTGGCATATTGAGCTAAAGCGTCTCTCAACAAATCTAAGTTCTACTACAATCCAAGGGCAAGATGAGTATGTAAAGTTTTCAGATAGCCGTATTAAGGGCGATTCACAGCTTATCGCTCAAGGCTACTTTGATTTAGGGCTTGACTTTTATGCACCGCGTTATGTCGTATTTAACTCCACTCTTGCCGAGTATGGACGCACCATTCTTGTGCGAGATGATGAAAGAATTAGCAACACCACATTAGATAGAATCTTAATTACCACCGATTACACACACAGAATCTGGTATGTCCCAACATTTGCAGGGGGCTTTGAAATCGGTCCATTTCTCAAGGCAAATTACCAAACCGGCTTTGAAAATAGGCGACAAATCACACGACTTAATGCGGGAGTAAAACTTTTTGATGGGGTGTATATCAAAGATTTACATTTTAACGCCTTTGGGGAAAAGGACTTTTCACTGAAAACAGAATCTGAAAACTACGGCTGGGAGGGCGGTATCAAGCTTGAATATAAATTTAATAAAGATTCAAAGTTTTACTACTTTACAAACTTTCGCCACTATCTTTACAGCTCCGCCCCACAGGAATACAATCCACTCTATCAGCTAGAAATAGAAGTGCGTTTGGATACAAAATTTTACAAAAGACTAGCTATTGCTCCATTTGTGAAATACTATGCCCTGCAGGGACGCAATATCCCAACAAAAGGCGATAATCTCCTGCTTGGATTCTCATTCTCATTTGAACATATTTTCCTTGATGCGACAAAAAAACAGGAACTCACCCCGATGTAAAGCCCAAGCCAATAACAGAATCTTAAAACAATACAAATTTTAAAAATAGAATCTCACAAAGTAGGTAAATAGGGGTTTAACAAGCTGCAGAATCCCAAGTCCTATGCATTGATTTAACAAAATCCTGCAAGATTCTGCAAAAGGAAGTTTATATGAAAAAACTGCCCTAGCCTTTTATAAAAAA
>NZ_JRPE02000013.1 GCF_000765825.2 Helicobacter magdeburgensis | reverse complement strand
TTTTTTATAAAAGGCTAGGGCAGTTTTTTCATATAAACTTCCTTTTGCAGAATCTTGCAGGATTTTGTTAAATCAATGCATAGGACTTGGGATTCTGCAATAGAAACTTTAAAGATTCTAGTATGTTGTTTAACCCTCTTTTTTCTCCACCTGTGCGTTAATAGAATCTCCATTAATTGTGAAAAGCACACTCCCCCCTTTGCTTACTTCATCACGCAGGATTAAATCAGCGAGTTTGTCTTCAACCTGCTCATACAATGCCCTTTTTAGCGGACGCGCCCCATACACGCTATCAAAGCCAACCTTTGCGATATGCTCTTTTGCTTCATTGCTTAGGCTAATCTCTATGCCTTTTTCCTTAGCCTTTTTAGCAAGAGATTGAAACATAATATCCACAATTTGCGTGATTTGCTCCATTCCTAGAGGATTAAAAATCACAACATCATCAAGGCGATTTAAAAATTCAGGTTTAAAATACATTTTCAACGCCTCTTTGACAGCATTTTGCTTCTGCTCTTTGTCTTGTATCTCTAGAATCTTATCACTTGCGATATTGCTCGTTAAAATGATGATGGTGTTGCTAAAATCTACCACCACGCCCTTGTTATCACTCAATCGCCCATCATCAAGCACTTGTAATAGGATATTAAACACATCTGGGTGAGCCTTCTCCACTTCATCAAACAGCACAATACTATAAGGTTTAGCTCTTATGGCTTCGGTTAGCACACCGCCCTCTTCATAGCCCACATATCCCGGAGGCGCACCTACGAGTCGGCTTACAGCGTGTTTCTCCATATATTCGCTCATATCAATCCTAACAAGCGATTTGGCATTGTCAAACAAAAACTCCGCTAAAGTCTTAGCACATTGCGTTTTCCCCACACCTGTGGGTCCTAGAAATAAAAAGCTTCCAATGGGGCGAGAGGCATCGCTTAACCCGGCTTTATTGCGTTTAATGGCACGAGCAATGGCTTTGATTGCTTCTTCTTGCCCCACCACGCTTTTTGTGAGTTCAGATTCTATATCCAAAATCCGCTCTTTTTGGCTTTGGAGCATTTTTTTGATAGGCACTCCACTCCAGCGACTTACCACACTTGCGATACTCTCTTGCGTTACGGCGTTTTTAAGCAAAGTGCCATTTTTCTGCATTTGCTCCCATTGCTCTTGTAATTCTGCCTCTTTATTTAAAGTCTGTGGAATCTTGCCATAATCAATTTCAGCCGCCTTGCTGTAATCTCCACTTCGTTTGGCATTTTCAGATTCTCGCCTTAGGCTATCAAGCTCGGCTTTAATGTTAGCAATTTGCGTGAAGACATTTTTTTCCTGCTCAAAGCGTCCATTGAGCGAGATTTTCTCTTCTTTAAGATTTTCTAGCTCTTTGTCAATCTCTGCAATCCTTGCTTGATTAGAATCTGTTTTTTCCATATTGAGTGCTTGTTTTTCTACTTCTAAATTTGCAATTTGCTTTTTGACTTTGCTAAGTTCCAATGGCTCAGATTCTATTTGCATTTTAAGTTCCGCAGCAGCTTCATCAATTAAATCAATGGCTTTATCAGGTAAAAATCTATCTGTGATATAGCGACTTGAAAGCTTTGCTGCAGCAATGAGTGCTGAATCTGTGATATTGACATTATGATGGGCTTCAAGGTTTGGCTTAATCCCACGCAGAATCTGCAAGGCTTCATTCATACTTGGCTCATTGACATTAATAGGCTGGAATCGGCGTGTGAGAGCGGCATCTTTTTCAAAATATTTGCGATACTCTTTGAGTGTGGTCGCACCGATAGTGTGAAGCTCTCCGCGTGCAAGAGCTGGTTTTAGGATATTTGCTGCGTCCATACTCCCTTCACTTGCTCCAGCCCCCACGATGGTATGAATCTCATCAATGAATAAAATGACATTACCCGCTTTTTTCACTTCATTCACAACATTTTTTAGTCGCTCTTCAAACTCACCGCGATACTTTGCCCCAGCAATTAAAGCACTCATATCAAGGGCGATTAGCCTTTTATTCTGCAGGCTTAAAGGCACAGATTTTGAGATAATTCTTTGAGCTAAGCCCTCTACTACGGCAGTTTTACCAACTCCGGGTTCGCCTAGCAAAATAGGATTATTTTTGCTCTTGCGGATTAGAATCTG
This sequence comes from Helicobacter magdeburgensis, assembly GCF_000765825.2. GTDB lineage: Bacteria > Campylobacterota > Campylobacteria > Campylobacterales > Helicobacteraceae > Helicobacter_C > Helicobacter_C magdeburgensis. The sequence goes on along the minus strand of NZ_JRPE02000013.1, from coordinate 49,547 downwards.
CATCATCGCATTAATCTCATCATCGCGTCCAATCACGGGATCAAGCGTGTTTTCTAACGCCTTTTGTGTAAGGTCAATGCCAAACTTGCTTAAAGATTCTAGATTGTCATCACCACTTTGAGATTCTATCTTGCTATCCCCTCTTAGAGCAAGGAGCGTCTTTTTTAACTCACTCATATCCACAAATGGCTTAAAAATACTTACAAAATCTCGCTCTTTGAGATTAGCGATGAGAAACATATCCACCGCGATAAAGCTATCATTATTCTTTGTTGCCTCACCTTGAGCGAGATGTAACGCATTTGAAAGCTCTTTGCTGATACTTAGGCTTTCCTTTGAAACTTGAGAGCTTTTTGGCAGGGTATTCACCTGACTTTGTGCTTGTAGCGTAATAGCAGCTTTGTCAATATTGAGCTTATTTAAGGCTTGATTCAGCACACTTTGATGATTGCTTAATAATGCCCAATATAAATGTGAAGGGGCGATTTCTTGATTCTGCGAATGAAGTGCGAGTGAAGCCGCACTATCAATGGCTTCTTTTAATTGATTAGTTAGTTTATCAAATAAATTCATAGCAAACTCCTTTAAGTTTTATATGGAACGCATTATATAAGTTTAGTCATTTAATGTCAAGTTTATTTATAAAATAAATGATAAGTTTTTGCTAATATGCTTAGAATCTGTCAAAGTTTATGCCAAGTTGCTAAAAATTTTGATTCTATATGAATTTATTGAGAATCTTTTGCATTCTTAAAATGGCTTTTTGTGTGAGTTTTGTATAATGCGCGTAAAATTTTCATTTTTAAGGAGTATGAGTGAGAAAGTTTCTTGTTGGTGCGTGCTGTTGTGTGGGATTGAGTGCTTTTGGAGTGGAGTATAAGCTTGGAGGAAAAGCTGAATCTTTTGGTAAATTTGGCTTTAATAATGGATCATACGACTCAAAAGCGTTTAAAAACCCTACTGATAGTTATGCTTCGTTATTTGGGGCTATGGAGTTTGATGTGAAAGCTCAAAATGGTTTCAGTGCGTCTTTAGGCGGTGCGATTAATGCTTTGGTGTATGATAGCACTTCTTCACAAGGCGGGCAGTCTTTGGGAAATGGCTATATCGGCGCGTGGTTTGGCTACAAGGGCGATAAGGCAATGGAAGCGAGACAATATATTTTACATAATGCGTTTGTTGGCTATGAGGGGGAGTATTTTGGCTTTAAGGCTGGGCGATATGAGAGTAGTGGGCTAGATTGGTTTGGTGCGTGGAATCAAGGTGGGGAGCTATATGTTGGCAATAAGTATGTGAAGCTCTGGGGATTTTACTCTGATAGTAGGGCTATGGTGTATAGTAATTGGTTTTGGGATTATACGCGTTTTAGTGTGGCTGGTAAGGGCGTGTATGCTGGTGGGCTAGATGTTGGCACAGATTCTATAAAACTTTCGCTTTATACTTATGGTTCGCAAGATCGCTTTGTGGCACCGGGCGTGAAGTTTGCGTGGAATGAGGCTCTAGGGGAACATCTTTCAAATGAATTTGTGGCTATTGGACTATTTCCTATAAATGAAGAGAATCCCAAAGGAATGAGCGGTGGATTTGCGTTAGCGGGTGTAGATACGCTTTTTGGCGACAAGCTTGATAAATACACGCAAACACTTTTTGTTAGGGAACAAGTGAATTTTTACAAACATTTTGCCGGGGTAATGCTCTATAAAAATTGGGGCAATGCAAATGCGTGGATAGGCTCGTATGGCGATCCGTTTAATGGCTTTGATATTTGGATAGGCAGTGCGTATGATAAAGGTGCTTCTTTGAGCGATATGATAGGACGCAATGCGATAACAACTATTGGCTATATTGGCGGGGATTATGGGGATTTTTCTTGGCAGATTTTAGGGCGACACACACAAAGCCCACGAAGCGATGAAAATGCTTTGGCACTCACCTTGAATCAAAGGCTGTATAAGGAGCTAAGTATGCGTGTAAAGATTGAATATTTTAGCGATGTTACAAAGGCTGGATATTCTGTCGGTGGAGAATCGCCTATCTTATCGCATAATCAAACAAATGATAGAAGTCATATAATGACTTGGCTTTCACAGAAATTTTAATATAAAGAAGAGTGGCTTATATGAAAAATAGAATCTCTATAGCCTTTGTAATTGGCTGTGTGTTAGCTTTTGGTGGCTGTGGGGGAAAATAGGCGATGTGAATCCAACTGCTGGACTGATAGGACATTCTAAGGATTCTGATCCGTTGAAAATAGGCTCAAAGCCCACGCCACCAGCAAAGCAAAGCACACCTGCACTTGTTGTTGGACCCATAGTTGTGCCTGAAGATAAAAATAAACGCTTTAATACAAGAGTAAGAACACAAATCACTGAAGAGATGGTGGGGAAAAGCTCACGCAATGCCGTGTTGCTTATCAAACATCCACCATTAGTTGGAAGTAGTGGAGTAAATGCACCACCTATCTCTCCACAAAATGGAGATTGGATAGTGCTGATGTCGCCCGGTGGTGCGGCTTTGACCGTGTGGGCTTTGGCACAGGGGAATTGGATATGGGGCTATACGCTTATTGATAGTATAGGCTTTGGCGGTGCGCGTGTGGCGATTAAGATTTTTTGATAATGATGAGGTGATGATTGAAAATGGCGAGACACAAACCTGTCTCAATGCCTATAAAAATGGACTTATCCATATGGCGTGTAATACGAAAAATCGCTACCAAAGATTCAAACTCATTCCTATGTCTAATGAATCTTTTCAGCTTAAAAATGTAGGCTTTGATCAATGTGTGCAAGCACCCATAGGCTATATTTTCGGCGATTTCCATAGGGTAACAAGTATCTTTTTGACTAAATGTGCGACAGGGAGTAATTTAGATCAGCAGTGGTATGTTGCCCCACCGACTTTTTTAGTGCGTCCTTTGTATAGGCGGGATATTGATAAATGAAAATAATGGCGGTAAAAATAATGGAGGTAGCAAAAATGGGCGTAAAAACAACAATAAAAAAAATGATAAAAGCAATATGTGCTTGGCTTTGTGTTGTTGGTGTAGCATTTGGTGCGATTGATGATTTTAAGACTGCTTCTTGGAATCTTCAAGGCTCTTCGGCAACATCTGAAAGCAAATGGAGCGTGAGTGTGCGACAGCTTATAAGTGGAGAAAATGCAGCCGATATACTTGCTCTGCAAGAGGCAGGGTCTTTGCCTCAAACGGCAACGCCCACTCAAAGGACTTTTCAAACGCCACCGGGCATTCCTATTGCTGAATATACTTGGGATTTAGGCTCTCGCTCTCGTCCGGATATGGTGTATATTTATTATTCTCCGGTTGATGTTGGGGCAAATCGTGTGAATCTTGCTATTGTTTCTAGGCGAATGGCTGATGATGTGATTGTCCTGCCGCCACCCACAACGGTTTCTCGCCCCATTATTGGAATCCGCATAGGTAGTGATGTGTTTTTCTCAATCCACGCTTTGGCTAATGGCGGAAGAAATGCTGTGTTTAATCATTTTAGCGGACGATCAGATATTAATTGGATGATTTTGGGGATTTTAATCGTAGCCCTGCGAGTTTGCGGCTTGAGCTTAGTTTGGAGACGCGAGTAAGGATAGCGATAGTCGCTCCAAATATAGCCACACAAAGAAGCGGTGGCATACTTGATTATGCAGTGATAGGGAACTCTGGAAGTGGCTTTAGAGAACCGCTTATTGCAGCTGCTTTGATGTTGGCAAATTTCCGCACACAGCTCGTGTCGGATCATTTTCCTGTGAATTTTAGAAGATTCCCACCAAATTAAAAAAATATACAAAAAAGGATATGTGATGAAAAAGCTATGTTATGTTGTATTAATGCTTGGCGTGATGAGTGTAGGGAGTATGGAGAGTGTCGCTGAAGAGGGTGCGTCTGGTTTTAGCTTTAATAGTGGCGGAAGAAGAGATGATTTTGAGAATATTACACAGCGTTTTCAAATACGCAATGTGTGCGAAATGGCATTGCATTAAATATTGATAGGAAGGGTGATTTTAACACGCAAAATTGGTTTTTGCGTGATTTTGGGCTTGATCCTGATTTTATTAGGGGTAAAGATCCTTTGGCTAAAAGCTGGGGCTTTGGCTATGTGCAGTTTGTTGATCCGCGTAATCAGGATAGATGTCTATCCATTGGTGAAGATGGTTTTTTGCATTACAAGTCTTGCAAGGGTGATATACAATCAAAGGCGTTTGAGAGTGTATTTTCAATCATTCCCACAAGCAGTGGGGCGGTGCAGATACGCTCTTGTGCTAGAAGCTAATGAATGTTTGAGTGCATTTGAAAATCCAAATGTGCCTATTGAGCGGCGTTTTGGCATACAGCCTTGTTCGCTTGATTTTGATTTTTTGATTGATACAAGTGAGCTATTTTTCTTTACACCCGCACTTGTGGAGGCTCGTCCTTTGGCGAGATGAAGTGCTTGTTGTGTGAAGTAATAGCTCAAAATCTAGGCTTGAGAATTAAAAAATGTGAAGTGTATTTAAGAGATTGTTTTAGGAATATCAAAAAGGCTGAGGTTTCAGCCTTTTTGCAGGGACTTATTTAACTTTTTCTAAATACTCACCTGTTTCGGTATTGACCTTAATTTTTTCGCCCTCCAACACGTGGAAAGGCACTTGCACAACAGCACCTGTTTCAAGTGTGGCTGGTTTTTTACCTCCGCTACTTGTATCGCCCTTAAAGTTTGGTGCGGTTTCTGTGATTGTTAGCTCCACAACAAGTGGCACATCAACGGAAATTGCCTTATCATTATGGAATAAAATCTGCACATTTAGCCCATCAAGCATCCATTTTGCCACTTCACCTACTTGGTCATCAGTTAGTGCGATTTGCTCATAGGTAGTTGTATCCATAAACTGAAAAGCACTGCCATCGTGGTAGAGAAACTGCATTGTCTTTTCTTGTAAATTTGGCTCTTCGCATTTATCACCCGCGTGGAAAGTTTTTTCAATCACTTTGCCATCAAGAAATGACTTAATCTTAGCACGGACAAACGCCGCACCTTTACCCGGTTTCACGTGTTGATACTCTGTGATTCTATATGGAATCCCATCAATTTCAATTTTTAGTCCTTTTTTGAGTTCGCTCATTCCAATTGCCATTGTTTAAATCCTTTCAAGTAATGTAAAGTCGCGTATTATAGCATTTGTGTGTGGTATTTGCAATTAAGATTTGGCGTTTAGGGGGATAAATTTAAAGATTAAACAGAATATTAATAGTAAAGTGAAAAATGAGAGTTGAAGTAAAGGATATAGAATCTTACAAAGATTCTATATTATAGATAAGGGGTTTGGTTAATAGCTGATTTTTCTTATATCCCTTATATTTTTCCAGCACTGCCCAGCACACCCATTCTCTCCACCATAAGTTTGGTAACAAATTCCATTGCTGGAGTGAAGAATTTGCGTAAGTCAAATTGTGTGTTATCGCTATTTGCCACCCTTCGCACTTCAGCGATAAAGGCAATACGCAAGTCTGTGTCGATATTTACCTTATTAATCCCGCCTTTGACTGCTTCTTGTAAAAATGCAAATGGCACACCCTTGCTGCCCTTCAAATCCCCACCTGTGGCTAGAAACGCTTCTCTCACATAATCAGGTATCGCACTTGCACCGTGTAAAACAAGTGGGATATTTGTGCGTCTTTTGACTTCTTGGAGACGCTCAAAATCAAGCTTTGGCTCACCTTTAAACTTAAATGCCCCGTGGCTTGTGCCAATGGCAGGAGCTAGATAATCCACTTGCGTGGCTTTAACAAATTCTTCTGCTTCATCAGGATTGATTAGCACCGCGTCTTTTTCATCAACGGAAATATTATCCTCAATCCCCATAAGTCGCCCAAGCTCCGCTTCCACGCTCACACCTTTGCTATGGGCGTATGCTACCACTTCTTTTGTCATTTCTAAGTTTTCTTTAAAAGGGTGGTGAGAGGCATCAATCATCACAGAAGTAAATCCTGCATCCACTGCCTTTTTGCAAGATTCAAAGCTCGTGCCGTGATCTAGGTGCAATGCCACGGGGATATGCGGATAGCGGTTGGATAGAATCTTTACTAAGCCCACTGCCATATCAATCCCCATATATTTAATCGCCCCTTCACTCGCCTGAACGATAATGGGGGATTTGGCAACATCAGCCGCCATAAAAATGGCATTTAGCATTTCAAAATTTACAAAGTTAAATGCCCCCACGCCATAGCCTTCTTTATGGGCTTTACTTAGAATCTCAATCCCCGAAACAAGCATATTCTCTCCTTGTGTGATAAAAACTATTTTGTAATTTGAATCTTTGCTTTTTCACGCAAAGTCTGAATCTTTTGCATCATACCACCTTGCATATTCTGCATTTTGATTTGCTCTTCAATGATTTTTTTAGCTTCATTATAAGGAATGACTTTTGGCTCACTCTTTTTGATAAGGTAGATAACGTGGTAGCCAAATGGCGTTTGAACCGGCTCTTGCGTATATGTGCCGGGCTTAAGATTTGAAGCAGCATTAGCAAAGTCTGGGTGCATAACATTGCGTTGGAATGTCCCTAAATCCCCGCCATTTTTAGCTTGTTTTGAAGCTGGGTCAATGCTCTTGGCATTAGCAAGTTCAATAAACTTAGATTCAGCTTTTTTTCCTGCCTTATCAAGCTCTTTAATAATATCTTTTGCTTCAGATTCAGTCTTTACCAAAATATGTCTTGCGTGCATTTCTTGGTTAATAAACATACCCTCATTATTTTTGTAGATTTCCTTAATCTGTGCGTCATTGACACTTGGCATTTGAATCCCACCTACTTGCTTTTTACTCCATAAGTCAATAAGAAGCTGATCTTTAATATTATTAATCGCTTCGGTATATTCTTTTGAAGTGTCAAGCTTTTCAGCCTTAGCTGCCTTAAGGATAAGCTGACGATTGACAAGCTCTTGGATAATACCCTCTTTTTCTTGATCAGAAAGTTTAGCATAATTGAAGTTAGGGATACTTTGCTTCAAAATTTCTAAGTCCTTATCTGTAACGGCAGGTTTGCCATCAATGGTAGCATAAGTCTTAGCTTGTAAAGAAGCAATGGCTAGGCTTAAAAAAATCGCACCAAAAAGTTGTTTTGCGGGAAGATGTTTTTTCATCGTTATTTCTCCAAAATTTAAGATTTGCAGGATTGTAGCAATCAAAGTTAAATAGACTTTAAGCCTAGATTCTACTTTCTTGTATTTTGGGTATTTAGCTCTAAGGCTATGGATTTGGCAAACTCAATAGCGTGGGGAATACTAGGCTTTGGGCTAATGTAAGCCTGAAGTGTGGAGCTAAAAGAAGCAAAAGTGCTTTTGCCAATGGCAATGGCGATATACTCTTTTTCCCAGCTAAAATTTGCTACAAAGCTTTTATACGCACTTGGTGCGGTGAAGATTAACACACTTTGCGGTTTTGGCTTAAGATTCTGCTCTAAAGTTAAGGGTGTATTCACATAAGCTATGGCTTCTTGCAGCAGGACTTTGGCATTGATAAGTGTGGCATTAAGCTGTGAGATAATCTCTTTGGCGCGTAGATAGAGTGGAAAGCGATTTTGAAGCAGGGGGATAATTTCTTTAGCAAATTCTTGCCCGTGCGCTTTTTGCCCTACAAATTCCACTTTTGCGTTATGCTTATAGAGAATCTCCGCACTCTTTGGGCTTATCACAAAGCTTGGAATCTCACGCCACTTAGCAAGATGTGGATTGTAGTGTGGGGATAGGGGGTTGGCAGATTCTAGCAGGGCTTGTATGGCATAGCGTGAAGTAAAAATAAGGCTATCAATGCCCTGTAAATCGTGTGTGATAGGCAGATAAGTGATTTTATTTGTAATAAGGCATTTGACATTTTTTACTTCGCGTGTGCCTATCAGCACAACTTCGTAGGCACGAGCGGCAAGGGGATTGCAGGATTTGTTTGCAAGTAATACTGAATCTGCCATTATGGATTACTGCATTTTTCTTAGACTATTCCAAAAGATTAAGCCAATACCGCCGCTGATGATAAGCGTAATGCCAAGGATAAGGCTAATGAGTGTGGCAAGCACTTCAGGGAAGATGACAAAAAGCACACCAAGTAGCACATACAGCCCACCCATAATCATCACGCCACTAGCGAGATTTGAGACTTTTGAAAGTCTCCACGCGTGGATAAGCCACAAGATTCCTTTTAAAATAAGCCACAGGGCGATAAGAAGTGGAATAAAATTTTGTGCTATTTCTTCACCGCCAAAAAGCAATATTAAGCCAAATACACACGACAATAGCCCATCTATGAGTATCATCATAAAACGCGTTTGAAAAAAATACACAAGGCTTCCTAGCCCACTAAAAAGCATAATAAAGCCTACAAGATAGGCAAGGACAATCATTGTGTTATCCGGATTTGCAATACACACAATACCTAAAATGATGAGTGAAAGGCTAAAGGCCAACCAAAGTATGCTTTTAAGATTCATTTTTGCTCCTTATGATGAGGTTTGAGTTTGAGGTTGGGATTTTGAGATAGCTAAAACTAAGCCAATGGCAATGCAATTTGCAATAAGTGAGCTACCCCCATAACTTAAAAACGGCACAGCTATACCTTTTACAGGTGTGATTCCAGAGATTCCAAAGGCGTTAATAATAAGTGAAAAACCAATGAGTAGCCCAACGCCAATGCAAAAAAGATAGTGCATTTTGTTTGCAGCACGATTAGCTATGCGAAAGAGTAAAAGTAAGATATAGCCAAAAAGCAGCATAATCCCAAATAACCCAAGGAAGCCAAGCTCCTCTGTGATTCCAGCTAGAATGATGTCTGTATGCACATCGCTTAAGAATCCAAGCTTGATAGAGCCTTCAGCTAAGCCAGAGCCAAAAAATCCACCATTTGACATAGCATTTGTGGCGTGATAGATTTGATAAGGTTCAGGTAGTCCGCTCACACGGAGATTCTCCGCCCAGCCTTGCGGGAGCAATGCCAAAACAGAATCTTGTGCGCTTGCCCACCACGACTTGACACGCAAGATTCTATGTGGGCTTGTGATAATGGCTAGAAATGCCGTGCTTATCGTGCCTAGAAAGATAATGCCTAGCAGCCGCAAACTCCCTCCGGCAAAAAGGAGCATTACTCCCAAAGTGAGTGCTAGGAGAATAACCTGCCCTAAATCATTTTGTAGCACCGCAATAAGCACCACAGCCACGATAAATAAAAGCAAATAGGGGATAAAGATTCTAATCTCATCTTTAATGGAAAGCTGCACATTGCTTACAAACTTGCGAGAAAAACTCCAAGCCAAAAAATACACAAAGCCGATTTTAAAAAGTTCAGATGGTGCAAGGGAGATAAAAGAAAGTCTAATCCATCTCTTTGCCCCACCAGCCGAGCTTACAAAGCTTTGGGGCAAAAAGTGCATACCCACCATAAGAATGATAGATAAAAGAAAAATAGTAACGCCAATGCGTTTAAAATGGGCTTCAACATCAAGCTTAGAAAGTCCCCACATCAGCAAAATGCCACAAATCACAGCGATAATCTGCCTGACAAAAAAGTGAAAATGCGTATAGCCATTATGACTTGTGATATATGCTGCGAGTGAGTAGGACATCACCGCACCGATACAAGATAAAAGCGTAACCGCATAAAAAAGCCTAGAATCTGCCATAAATCTCACTTTGTTTTAAAGTTATGTTTAATCTTTTGTTTGCGTTGGGGATTAAAAACGCCATTTTATCAAAACATTAAGAATAAAACATCAAAAAATGCAAAATGAGATTTTAAGGACTCTACACCACTTCTTTAATGCGTCTCCATACGCCATTTGCATCTTTTTTTTTACAATCTCTGTATTTACACAAGAATCAGTCTTATCTTTCGCTAGAAAAACTTATTTCGTCTAGTTTGGCTTTTATTTGGCTTAAGATATTCATTGCTTCCAAAGTGCTTTGATAGTCAAAAGACTCTCCCTCCATAAAGGCTACAAAATGTCCCATTGTGCGTCTAAAGGCACTAAAATTATCGCTTAGTGTAATGGTGTAGCGATTTTTATCTGTTGTGATAGCAAGGGTGCAGGGCTGAAAAGAGGCATTGATATTATTCAGCTGGATATGAAATCTCTGTGTTTGTATCGAGGCACTGACACAAAAATCTAGCTTCATCACTTCAATATGCGTGGCTTTAAAGGGGGTGAGTCCCATAATGGCATCTATCAAATGGATAAAATATCTATCCCACGCGGAGCCAATACTTGCTTCAATAAAGCGTATAGATTCCCCATCTTCTTTTATGGCTTTGCGGATGGAATCTAGCTCCCTAGCATATCGCATACCTGAGCAGGACATAAGCCTATTTTGCTCTAAAAATGGTGTAAAATAAGCTATATCCTGCATATTAAGGCTTAAAGGCTTGTCAATAAAAACAAACTTATGAGATTCTAAAAATGGCTTTGCCATTTCCTTGTGATTTTGCCAATCATCACGCGCGAGAATCACTCCATCAATGGGGGCTAGAGCTAATTCTTCAAGTGAATTTACAATATATGGAATCTTACACGCACGGGAGAGATTTTCACTCACGCTTCTGTCCTGTGTGTAAAGATGGGTGATAGCCACATCATTACGATTAAGAAAATCCTGCTTATCACATTTTAAAAGATAGTTATAAATCACACTCCAATCACTTTTTTGCATTGCTTGTTTGTCATAGCCATTAATAATGGCAGAAAAAGAGTAGGGATGTCCATTCCCCTCACTTAAGCCGATTAAGCCTAGATTTATTTTTTTTACCATTCTTTCCAACCTCCATCAACGCAGATATTTTGTGCGGTAATAAATTTGCCTAAATCACTTGCAAGGAGCATAATTGCCCCCTTTAAGTCATCAGGCTCACCTATGCGATTAAGCATAGCTTTGCTTGAAAGATTTTGTATAAATTCTTCATCATCATTTGTGAATCCATAGGGAAACGCACCGGGGCTAATGCTATTTACTCTAATGTCATAAGGGCTTAAAAAACTAGCTAGATATTTGCTAAATTGTATAACCCCTGCTTTTGCCGCACCATAGCTTGGTGGGTTTGTGTAGCAGTCACGATTGTAGATTCTATAATCAGGGGCTATATGTCCATACATAGAAGCAATATTAATGATGCAGCCCTTGCTTTGTTTAAGTAGGGGCATAAAGGCTTTGATGAGATAAAATACGCCATTTAAGCAATGTTCCATATCAAAAAGCCAATCCTCTTTATCTATGCTTTCTAAGGTATTTTTCTTTCTTTGGGCGGCATTACTGATAAGAATATCAAGCCCTCCAAACTCCTGCTCTATGGTATTTGCTAGAGATTCTATACTTTTGGTATCTATAATATTTACCACTTCGCCTATAGCTTTAATACCAAAAGTATCTTGCAAATATTTCGCACTCTCCTTACATTTTATTTTATTGCGACTAGCCACAATGACATTTGCACCAAGCTCAGCCACACATTCGCTCATAGACATTCCTAGATACCCCCCCCCCGCTGTAATCAAAGCGGTTTTGCCTTTCAAGTTTGCTAATTCCTTGAGTGTTTTCATTTAAAATCCTTTCTAATTTGTGATTGCCAATACCTTTGAGTCACTCTACCCCTTCTAAATCCGGGAAGAGCGGCACCCGCCATTTAATCCAGTAAAATCCCCCGCCGACAGAAGATTTATCTATGTTGAGTAGATAATCCACCATATCAAAGCAGATGTTTGGCTCTAAAGTCGCATTAGGGCTCATTTCTGAACGCACAGGTCCGGGGGATAGGAGATTAAGCTTAATATTTGTATCTTTTAGCTCTTTGCTTAAAGTTACACTTAGGGTGTTAAGCAGGGCTTTGCTCCCACTATATATGCCAAAGTTTTCCGCACAATTCAGTGGCGCACCGCTTGTTACATTGATGATTCTGCCAAAGTTGCGTTTTTTCATTATGGGCAAAAAGTGGTTGATAATCATCATAGGAGCTTTTGCATTGAGTGTTAGGGCATAGTCTAAATCCTGCATATTGAGTGATTCTAGTGGAGTTTGGGGCTGGTTTGTCCCTGCACAATTAATGATATATAGCACTTCATTGTAGCGTTGTGTAATAGAATCTCGTGTGTGCTTTAGGTCTGTAAGTGAAGCAAGATCGGATTCTATAATCTCTACATTGGCGTTATTGTCAAAGGATTCTTGCATTTTTTCCTTGCGTCTTGCTAGGGCTAGGATATGGAATCTTTGAGAAAGATAATGTGTAAGGGGATTCCCCACACCACTGCTTGCACCTGTGATTAAAAGATAAGGCTTTTTCATAACGCACTCCTTTTATTTCAAACTTTTTTCTGGGTAGCCCATTTCAAGGAGCTTTTCAATAATGACAAATTCAAAGAGCGTATCAATATCAAGGCATTCATAGGGCGTGATATAGGGGTAAGTTTTGCCTAAAAAGGCGGATTGAGAATCTTTATACTTTTGAAGAATGGCATTGCTAAAGCCATAAAGGATTCCATCACATTGATAGGCTTTTGGCTGGGATTGGCGGGGCATCCACGCTACAGAACCTTCAATATAAGGGCTTATGGTGTTGTTATTGATTTGAAACATTCGTCCGGGCGATATGCTAGAGGGTATAAGGGTGGCTATGCTATCATACTTGCCACTTCTTAGAATCTCCATACATTGCACAATATCACTTTTTCTACGCAAGGGCGAAGTTGCCTCAAGTATATAGATATACTCTATTGTTTCCCCGCTAGATTCTAGCTCTTGTACAGCGTGGCGGATAGAATCCATAGCTAAAGCAGTGTCCGTGGCTAATGCTTTTGGGCGATCAATAACTTCTGCACCATATTCAAGGCTTACGCGTTTAATATTAGAATCATCAGTGGATACAATGATTTTGTCAAAAGCAGGGATTTGTTTTATAAAATCAATCGTGTGAGCGATGAGAGGTTTGCCACAAATGGGCTTGATATTTTTACCTATAATACCTTTGCTTCCGCCTCGTGCAGGAATAATAGCAAGATTTTTTATCATACAGCCTCCTTTATGGGGGCTATATGGGATATTATATCTCGCACAAAAATATTTAGTCTATCCCCCCCCCCGTTAGATTTAACTTATTTGCTTTATTCAGCATAAACTCTACAAATTCAAAATCAAGTGGCGTGTCAATATCTACGCTTCTAGATTCTGGCATTACAAAAAGCCCTGTGTTTGGCGTAAAGACGCTTTCATTACTAAGCAGCGCTTCACGCTTCCAAATGTAGATACTGGCATTCATATCATAGCATTTGGGGGAATCTTGTCGGCGTAAAATGGGCTTATCGGGGGTTTTACTTAAGGCTACTTGTTGTTTGCCATTGTTTTCAAATATTTCTACGAGATTAAAATATGGGCTTTTTCGTGCGGGGGCGGCGGTGATTAAAATATCATTATCATCACGCACAAATTGACTATAAGCTTGTGTAATATCACTCACAAGTCGCAAAGGGCTTGTCGCATCAAGGTCAAACACAACATCATAATGCGTTTGAAAATACTCCTCACTTCTTAAAAGTGCATCGCGTATGGCTGGAAGCTTCCCGGCAGTATCACTTGCCAACTCCTTATCTCTTAGAAAAAACACTTCTGCTCCCCATTCCTTGCCGACTTTGGCTATCTCTTTAGAATCTGTGCTAAGCACAATATGCGTAAAGAGACTGCTTTGCAGGGCTTGGAGAATAGTATAAGCAATAAGGGGCTTTCCGGCAATGGGCGTGATATTTTTATTTTTCACACCTTTGCTTCCGCCTCTAGCACCGATGACACAGAGAATTTTTTGATGTGGTTTCATATTTTTTATCCTTGTGAGAGTTTGCATTAAGAGAAGAGATTCTTCTAGGGTGGGGAGAATCTGAGCTTTGGATTTAAGAGAATCTAAAAGTTTTTTAGGGATTTTTGTATTTAAGAAATCTGCTGAATCTAGCACACTTTGGTGCATTATCGCAAAAAGTTCATTGCGTTCAAATGCGGCGTTTGAATGCTGTGTCTTGCCCTTCGTGTCGGTAATGCTAAGGGAATTTGCGATTAAATCAAGCTCTATGCTGTGCTTTGGCGTGTGGATTCTTAGTAGTCGCTTTGGATTTTTGCTAAAGTAGTCAAGGTTGAGCTGGATAAGGGTATTTTGCTTTGTTTTGCCAATAAGCATAAGTGTATCATCGCTTGAAATCTCAAGCTCGGAAATCTTGCCATTAAAGCCTACAAGGCTTTCATCTTGGAAGCTCCCAAAAAGCCATTGTATATAGTCAAGCTCGTGGCTTAAATCAAGTAAAACACCCCCACCCTGCGTTTTATCCGCACTATACACTTGGCGGTAATCCACACCTTTACGCCACAATGGCAGATATGAGCCACACGAGACTTCTACTGCATAGGGAGCAGAATCCTGCAGGATTGTTTTAAGCTGCTTTAAGAGTGGGTGGAATCTTAGGCAAAATCCCACCACGATTGTGTTTTGCCCACTTGGGGTAAAGCTGTGGGCAGATTCAAAAAGGGGCTTTTCCACAAAGATTTTTTTATGTTTTACTTGAGAATCTAGATAACTCAAATGGGCCAGATGATGAGCGGTGGGAGAGCTGATAATATAATAATCAAAAGCGTGGATATTGGGCAGAGATTCTAGGTTGGGGTAGGCGTTTGGGAGATTTTGAGAACTGATAAGTGTGATGTTTGTGTTTGAAAAGTATTCTTGCAAAACTTGTGCGTGGCGTTTGCCAATAGAGCCATAGCCTATGATAAGAATCTTAAGCGACATTTAGGCTGCCTCCGCTGGGGCTACATCTAGGGCGGATAAAGATGTGTGGCTTGATAATGCTGTGGCAAAAGGTGTAAGAAGTGGAATATAAAGGATTTTTGGCTTTAGTTGTGTATTGCCCCCCCCCCCATTAATATCTCTTATATGTGAAGCTAAAAACTCCGCAAATGTAAAATCAAGTGCAGAATCTATGTCGCTTGAGTAGAGATTGTCCATTTTATAGGCGATGGTTTGGGGGGTGAGAAAGCTTTTATGTGTAAGTAAAGATTCAGTCTTAGCGATAAAAATCGTGCCATTTAGGCGGTAATATTGCGGCAAGTCTTGGGAGCGTATCTCTCGCACCGCTTTGGGGATAAAATCATTCATATTCTCATTTTCTGGTAGGGTGTTGCTCCATAGGGGCGGGTGTTCGCATTTACACACAGAGATAAGAGAATCCATCTCTTTTGTGATAATTTTTTCACACGCCTCATCTATATGCCAAGCTTGTCGCAAGGGGCTAGTGGGCTGAAGTAGCACGATATAATCAAACTCTTTTCCCAAAGATTCTTTATAGAATCTAATACAATGCTCTAATACATCAAAAGTAGTCGTTGTATCACTACTTAAAGATTCAGGTCTTAAAAACGGCACATTTGCCCCATAAGACTTAGCAATATCCGCATACACACTAGAATCCGTGCTAACAACCACTTCATCAATATATTTAGAATCTAACGCAGATTCTACACTCCACGCTAAAAGAGGTTTCCCACATAAAAGCTTGATATTTTTATCAGGCAGTCTTTTACTCCCACTTCTGGCAGGAATGATTGAAAGGAATGAGTGGTTATGAGAAGACAAGTGTGAATCCTTTGCTATGTAATTTTATGTTTCTAGTTAGTTTTATAATAACTTGTAGTGGGATAAGTTAAATGTTTATCTCACTATTAGCTCTTTCATATTCCTCGTGGCGACCGATGTCAATCCAATAGTCAGTGATTAAATACGAGTGGGCATTATAGTGTGCCTGGCTAAAAATAAGATTAAATAAGCTAGGCATATCAAAAAAGCAATCCTTGGGGATAAGGGGCAGAATCTGCGGCTCTAGCACATAGATTCCCGCACTCACAAGGAAGCTTTGCGTAGGCTTTTCTATGATGTTAAGAATCTTGCTACCATCGCATTCTACTACACCATAAGGCACTTGATAGTTATACTCTCTCACACCCATTGTAGCGTGAGAGCCACGCTCCTTATGAAACTCTAGCATTGTTTGAAAGTTTATATCGCTCAAAATATCGCCATTCATCACAAAAAACGGTTTTTCTCCTATGTCATCAACAAGGCTTAACGCCCCAGCTGTGCCTAGTGCTTTCTCTTCTTTAATATAGCGTATAGATAGCCCAAACTTGCTCCCATCGCCAAAAAAATCTTCAATGATATGAGACTTGTAATTCACACAAAGAATAATATTGCTAAAGCCTTGAGCCTTAAATCGCTCTAAAATGATTTGTAAAATAGGCTTTGAGCCGACTTTAAGCATTGGCTTTGGGATAGAATCTGTCAAAGGTCTAAGACGCTTCCCCAAGCCCCCTGCCATAATCACAATGGGATTATCAAAAGTGGGTGTCCTTAGCAAAGAAGCAATAGATTCTATCCGCACGATTTTGCCATTCTCATCTAAAAGCGGAATCTCATAAATATTATGTCGTGCTGAAAGCTCAATAAGCTTTTCTTTAGAATCTTTGATATTTGCGGTAATGGGCGATTTTTGCACGATGGATTCCACAGGGCTTGATAGGCTTAAGCCCTTAAGCAGTCCCCTGCGTATATCTGGGTCGGTAAGAATGCCTAAAAACTTGCCATTTTTATCATTGACAACAAGCAATCTTACGCCATCATAAGTGCCAAAAATCTTTAGTGCATCTTGAATGCTTGTATCTAAGAACACGGATAATTGCTTGATGTCCTGCATAATGGTGTTTTGCATAGCTTTTGAATAATCCTTTACACTTAGATTTAATACAAAAAGTCAAATTTTCATAACTAAAAAATGTCTAATTTGTAGGTTTTTCGTGTGCCATTGTAGCAAAACAAGCTAAAAGTTATTCTAAGAAAATTTAGGTTTTGCAGGAAAAATATTTATGAAAAGTAATGAATGATTTACAAAAAAAAAAAAAAAACGCAAAGTGTGATATAATTTTTGCCTATCTTAATTTTAAAGGAGTGCAAATGAAGTATTGCAAGAAGTGTGTAATGCCTGATACGCGTCCGGGTATTACATTTGATAGTGATGGCGTGTGTATGCCGTGTAAAAACCACGAGCGTAAGCAAAAGGTGGATTATGAAGCACGATTTGAAGAGTTTAAAAAGCTATGCGATAAGTATCGTGGGTGCAATGGAGATTCTTGGGATTGTGCGATTGCTGTAAGCGGCGGGAAAGATTCACATTTTCAAACCTATATGATGAAAGAAGTAATGGGTATGAATCCTATTTTGTTTTCAGTGGAAGATAATTTTTCTATGACCGAAGCAGGTAGGCATAATTTACGCAATATTTCTGAAGCCTTTGGCTGTCATCTTATAACGCTAAAGCCGGATTTACGGACGCAAAAAGCCCTTATGCGTAAAACTTTTGAAAAATATGGTAAGCCCACTTGGTTTATAGATAGGCTGATTTATACTTATCCTATCCATATGGCGTTGAAGTTTAATACACCACTGCTTGTGTATGGCGAAAATGTGAGCTATGAATATGGCGGCGGTGATAGTGAAGAGACATATAGTGCGAGAGAGATTTTAAGCAATGGTGTGGCAAGTGATATACCATTAGAAGAACTCATTGATGAAAATCTTTCAAAAAAAGACCTTGAATTAACTATTGCCCCCCCCCCCACTGCTTTTAGTAAGCTAGATCCTATTTATCTTTCTTATTTTATTCCTTGGAATTCCTATTCAAATTATATTTTTGCTAAATCCCGAGGCTTCCACGACTTGGTTGGAGAATGGGATAGGACAATGTGTGCAGAGAGCTTTGATCAGGTAGATTCTGTGGCATATCTTGTTCACGCGTGGATGAAATATCCTAAATTTGGACACGCCTGTGCAACTGACTATGCGGCGAGATTTATTCGCTATGGAATGATGAGTCGCGATGAGGCAGTAGAGATTGTCAAGCAAAGAGATCATAATCTTGATGCAAAAGCGGTAGAAGATTTTTGTAAATTTGCAGGATATAAAGAGAGTGAGTTTTGGGCGATTATGGATAGATTCTATAATCGTGATATTTTCACAAAAGATGGCTTTGGGCGTTGGGTGTTAAAAAACCCTGTATGGGAATCTTAAAAAAAACAAAAGGAGTAAAATATGGAAAACAATAAAGTAATGCCTAGCACTTTATGTGCGGGGGGGGGGGCAATACTAAAAAGCCTTCATCTCAAAATTTCCCTAAAAGTATTTTAGATATTGGCTGTTCAAATGGGGATTTTCTCTACTATCTAAGTGGGATTTTCCCTGAATCTCAACTTTTTGGGATTGATATTCTGCCAAGTCTGCTTGAAAAGACAAAGGCGGATTTTCAAGCGCGTAATAAGCCTATTCCTACTTTGTGGCAAGGAGACATAGTCAGTGGAGAGGGATTACCAAAGCAAACATTTGATTTAGTGTTTTGTAACGGTGTATTAAGTATTTTTGATGACCTTGAACAACCTTTGAGAAATTTTACTAAAATGATTGCAAATGGGGGTAGGGGATTTATTATGGGTATTTTTAATCCCTATCCACACGATGTGTTTATCAAATCTCGTGCTGTTGGGAGTGAGCACCTAGAATCTGGCTGGAATATGCATAGTAGGCAAACAGCATTGCAATTATGCGATAAGCTTGGATTTCAGGGTGTATTTCACAATGACTTTGAAATAGGTATTGATTTACCTAAGAGAGATGATGATTATTTGCGTTCCTGGACGATTAGGCTTGAGAATGGCAAAAGGGCGATTATTAATGGGTTAGGACTTTTGCTTCATTTTTCTTTGCTTGAGATAAAGCACAAGGCATAGCATATAGACAAAGTGCCTTGAGTGTGTTACAATCACGCCTTAGATTCTACATAAAGGCACGAGATGAATACGCAAAATGCTTTTAAACAGCAATATATTCGTAATTTTTCTATCATCGCTCATATTGATCACGGCAAATCCACACTTGCAGATAGGCTTATCCAAGAGTGTGGGGCGGTGAGTGAGCGGGAGATGACCGCACAGATTATGGATACAATGGATATTGAAAAAGAACGCGGTATTACCATCAAAGCACAATCTGTGCGTCTTAGCTACCCCTACAAAGGACAAACTTATATTCTAAATCTCATTGACACGCCCGGACACGTGGATTTTAGCTACGAGGTTTCACGCTCTCTTAGCTCGTGCGAGGGGGCTTTGCTCGTGGTTGATGCAAGTCAAGGCGTGGAGGCACAAACAATCGCAAATGTTTATATCGCTATGGAAAATAACCTTGAGATTCTCCCTGTGATTAATAAGATTGATTTGCCTGCTGCTGACCCGCTCAAAGTGGCTGAAGATATAGAATCTACCATAGGACTTGACTGTACGGAGGCGTTGAAAGTGAGTGCAAAAAGTGGGGAGGGCATTAAGGAGCTTATAGAATCTATCATTGAGAAAATCCCAGCTCCACAAGGCGATAAAGACGCTCCCACAAAGGCTTTAATCTATGATTCTTGGTTTGATAACTATCTTGGTGCTTTAGCACTCGTGCGGCTTGTGAATGGGGAGCTAAGGGTTGGGCAGGAAGTGCAGGTAATGAGTAGTGGGAAAAAGTATGAAGTGTTGGCGTTATATTATCCCCACCCGGTGCAAAAGATTCAAACGCAGAGTATCGCTTGTGGCGAGATTGGCATTATCTCACTTGGGCTAAAAAGCCTTACAGATATGGCAGTTGGCGATACGATTACAGATGCGAAGAATCCCACACAAGAGCCAGTGGAGGGATTTCGCCCAGCAAAGCCCTTTGTATTTGCTGGAATCTACCCCATTGAGACAGATAAGTTTGAAGAGCTACGCGAAGCGTTAAATAAACTAAAGCTTAATGATTCTGCTTTGAGTTTTGAGCCGGAAACGAGTGTGGCATTAGGCTTTGGATTCCGCGTTGGCTTTTTGGGGCTTTTGCATATGGAAGTGGTGAAAGAGCGTTTGGAGCGTGAGTTTGGGCTAAGTCTCATTGCAACAGCTCCCACGGTGGTGTATGAAGTCTATCTCACTGATGGCAGTATGGTAGCGGTGCAAAATCCCAGTGAGTTGCCTGAAGTGCAAAAGATAGAATCTATAAAAGAGCCGTATGTCCGGGCAAGTATCATCACGCCTAGCGAGTATTTGGGGAATATCATCACGCTACTTTCAAATCGCCGCGGGATTCAAGAAAAGATGGATTATCTTACCCAAAGCCGCGTAATGCTTGTGTATGCGTTGCCTAGCAATGAGATTGTGATGGATTTTTATGATAAGCTGAAGTCCTGCACGAAGGGCTATGCGAGTTTTGATTATGAGCCTATTGAGTATAGGGAGGGCGATTTGGTGCGGCTTGATATACGCGTGGCAGGGGAAGTTGTAGATGCGTTGTCAATCATTGTAGATAAGTCAAAAAGCTATGAAAAAGGCAGGGCGTTAGTAGAATCTATGAAAGAGATTGTGCCGCGGCAGCTTTTTGAAGTGGCGATTCAAGCCAGTGTTGGCAATAAGATTATCGCGCGAGAGACGATTAAATCAATGGGTAAGAATGTAACGGCAAAGTGCTATGGTGGGGATATAACGCGTAAAAGAAAACTGCTAGAGAAGCAAAAAGAAGGTAAAAAGCGTATGAAGGCTATCGGCAAGGTTGAGTTACCACAGGAAGCGTTTTTGGCTGTGCTAAAGATTGATGGATAGGGGAAGTTATACAATGATCCCATTTCTTGATGTAAAGGCAATTAATTCGCGTTTTAAAGACGAGCTAGAATCGGCGATGAAGCAGGTGCTAGAATCTGGCTGGTATATTTTAGGAGAAAAAAGCAGGGCTTTTGAAAAGGCATTTGCTGAGTATTGTGGGGCAGAACATTGTATAGGTTGTGGTAATGGGCTAGATGCCCTGCGGTTAGGTATAAAGGCACTAGGCTTTGGGGAAAATGATGAGATAATCGTCCCGGCAAATACCTATATCGCCTCAATTTTGGCTATCTCTGATAATGGCTGCAAACCTATCTTTGTTGAGCCTAGTTTGCAAACTTATAACATTGATGTGGAGAAAATAGAATCTGCTATCACGCCTCGCACAAAGGCGATTTTGGTCGTGCATTTGTATGGGCAGGTCGTGGAAATGCAAAAGGTGTGGGAGCTGGCACAAAAGCACAAACTTGCTATTATAGAGGATTGCGCACAAGCGCACGGCGCGATCTATCAAGGCAAAAGGGTTGGCACACTTGGCGATGTGGCTGGATTCTCATTTTTCCCGGGGAAGAATCTAGGGGCATTAGGCGATGGCGGAGCGGTAACCACAAAGCATAAAGATGTAGCGGAAAAAGTTAGGGCATTGGGGAATTATGGCTCACATAAAAAGTATGTCAATCTCTACAAGGGGCTAAATTCTCGGCTTGATGAGCTTCAAGCAGCATTCCTAGAAATAAAGTTAAAGCATTTGGATTTTGATAATAAATCTCGCAGAGCAGTGGCGAAGTTTTACCGCGAAAATATCACAAATAAAAAGATTATTTTGCCCGAATGTGTGAGTGAAGAAGGGCACGCGTGGCATTTATTTGTCGTGCGTTGCGAAGAGCGGGATAGATTCCAAGCGTATTTAAAGGACAATGGGATTGAGACAATTATCCACTATCCTATCCCACCGCACAAGCAAGAAGCCTATAAGGAATATAATCATCTCTCTTTACCCATTACTGAAAAGATTCATAGGGAAGTGTTGTCTTTGCCGATTAGCCCGATTATGAGCAAGGAACAAGCAGAAGAAGTTGTGAGAGTGGTGAATAATTTTTAAATAAGAATCTAACAAATGACTAGGAGATTAAGCACCCTGCGGAGATTCAAACTAAAAATTGCGTATAAATAAAGATTAAAGGCAAAAGTTGAAAAATCAGCATAAACAAAATGGGCTTCAATCAAGGCTTGATGGGCTTCTGGGGCTGGGAGCTATGGGGATTTAGCGATTTTTAAGGCAAAGGTAATAAATGACTTTGTAAAAAAGCATAAGATTCAAAGTGTGATAGAATGGGGCTGTGGCGATGGGAATCAGCTCTCCTTGGCAGAATATCCACAATACACAGGGCTTGATGTCTCGCCTTGTGTGATTGAAAAAGTAAAAAAGCAGTTTGCTAATGATAAAACTAAGGTATTTTATGAAGTGAGTGATTTTTTAGAAAATCCTAGCAGTGCGGAGCTTGGGCTGTCATTAGATGTGATTTATCATCTTGTAAATGATGAAATTTTTGAATCTTGTATGCGTAATCTTTTTACATACGCACAAAAATTTGCAATCATCTACTCATCAAACAAGGATCAGCCCCATACTCAACACGTGCGACATAGGCAGTTTAGTAGTTGGGTGCAAAAAAATGCGGTAGAGTGGAAGTTTAAGACAATGATACCAAATGCCTATCCTTATGATGAAAATAAGCCAAATGAGAGTTCATTTTGTGATTTTTATGTGTATGAAAAAGCAAAGATTGATAAACTAGGAGTATGAATAATGTGTAAAATATATGAGAAGGTGAGTTTTTTATTTAATTATTAGCGTTAAAAAGTTTGTTTTTATGTTTTGTGTATATGATTAACCTATGTTGGAATATCTTATGACAAAGGTGTGGTAAATGGCGAAACTAAGACTAGGAATCAACGCAAAGGTATCAATTAGCACGACTTTAATGGTGCTTGTGAGTTTTAGCATTTTGGCGTGGTTTGTGTATTTTAACGCACAAAAGACCATTACACTCATTGAGTATGAGACGCAAGAAAAGCAAGTAACGCAATTAGAAAATCTCATCAATGTCTATATTGATGAGAAAAAGCGGTTAATTCAAAAACTCGCAAAAGAAGCCCTTGCAAGTGGCTTAAATGAATCTCAAATGACACAAAATCTCCGCCTTATCCAAGAATCTGGCGATTTTAATCTCACTTATATCGGTATAGAATCTAGCGGGAGAATGCTACGGGGTAATGGCAAACACCAATACCCACAAGATGGCTATGACCCCCGCATAAGAAGTTGGTATCAAATCCCTAAAAATTCACTTAAAGATGAAGTGCTAAGTGAGCCGTGGATACAAAACTCATATAAGATTCCAGTTTTTGGCTTTGCTTCCCCACTGATTGAAAATGGTAAATTCATCGGTGTGGCTAGTAGCGATATTGCCCTAAAATCACTCAATGCCTATATCCACGCACAAGATGAGAATACAAGCGAACAAGAGATTATCATCATAGACAAAAATGGCAATTATGTCAGCCATAATGATGAGAGTAAGATTTTGCAAAGTGATGATTTTTCTAAGGCGATAAAAAGTAG
Organism: Helicobacter magdeburgensis; assembly: GCF_000765825.2. GTDB lineage: Bacteria > Campylobacterota > Campylobacteria > Campylobacterales > Helicobacteraceae > Helicobacter_C > Helicobacter_C magdeburgensis. The sequence continues at coordinate 26,208 of NZ_JRPE02000013.1, read as the reverse complement.
CTTTAGCGCGGACACACCGACTTTTAAACTAGATTCTAATATCGCAACTTGCAAGGTAGAATCTCAAACGCAATGGCTGCTTTGCTCCATTATCCCAGAATCTCGCATTGCCGATAAGCTTAGTCAAAACAACAAGCCTATTTTCATTATGCTAGGCATTTTTGCCCTTATTCTCGTTGTCGCACTCTATGTGATTTTGGCGTATTTGCTAAAGCCCATTAGACGCATTAAAAAGAGTTTGCTAGAGTTTTTTGACTTTTTAAATCACAAGCAAAAAAGTGTGAATCCTTTGAAACTCCGCAGCAGCGATGAGTTTCAAGAAATGGCAGAAGCGATTAATGAAAATGTAGAGACGATTCAGCAGAATCTCTTAAAGGATACAAAGAGTTTGGAAGACTTTTTTCAAGCGGTTGAGAGTATCAAGCAGGGGCATTTGCATTTGCAGATACAGACAAATGCGAACAATCCGCAATTAACCCAGCTTGGCGTGCTGTTTAATGAAATGCTAACTTCCCTTGATGAGAATGTCTCGCGTGTGCTTGTGATTTTGAAGCGATATGCAGACAATGACTTCCAAAAGCAAGAGAGTGAGTCGGCACAGAATCTGCAAGGCGAACTTCAAGCGATGAATGAAGGTGTGGGGCATTTGGGCGAAGAGATACGCAAAATGCTTTTTACTAGCCTTGATTTTGCAAAATCGCTAAATCTTAAGGCAAAAGAGCTAGAAGATTCTGTAATGGCGATGAGTGAAAGCACACAGAAGCAAAGCAAGTCGCTAGAAGAGACGGCAAATGCGGTAAGAGAGATTACAGAATCTATGCAGGGTGTTGATAGTAAGGCACAAGAAGTGGTGCAGCAGGGCGATGATATTAAAAAGATTCTAGGATTTATCGCAGAGATTGCTGATCAAACTAATCTTTTAGCACTAAATGCAGCGATTGAAGCAGCAAGGGCAGGGGAGCACGGGCGGGGCTTTGCAGTCGTAGCTGATGAAGTGAGAAACTTGGCTGAACGCACACAAAAGAGCTTGGGCGAGATAGGGGCAAGTGTGAATTTGCTTGTGCAAAGTATCAATGATATGGGCGAGTCGATTAAGGTGCAAATGGAGGGTATTGAGCATATTAATGAAAGTATTGTTGAGCTAGAAGAGATAACAAGTCATAACACGCAAACCGCACATAAGACGCAAGAGATTAGCTTAGGTGTAGAACACATCGCACAAGATATTTTACAAGATGCAAATATGAAGAAGTTTTAGGGCTTTGGGGTATTGTGTTTGTAGGCTAAGATTCTAAGATTTTAGGAATCTGTATAGATTTTTATAAGGCTAGATTCTAAAACTTTGGAAAGTAAAGTGAAAGGCTAGATTCTTATATTTTGAGTGATTTGAGCAAGGTGTGATTCTGATAATGCAAGGATTAATGCACCCTGTTTTGCTAAAAGTTTGCTAAAAGAGAGACTTTGCCAAACATAGAATCTTGCGAGATTTAGCTATAACTTAACGCCTATATATCCCCATCTACATTACACCCAAAGAGACTATCAAACCCTATGTCACCATCTGTTATCATCATCAAATAGCGTGAAAATAGCTCATTTACACGCATTTTTAAGAATCCTAGCCTTGCATTACTTGCTTCAATGCTATATATCGTGCCACCGCCATTTATATCATAGATATGTGCGTGGTGTGTCTTTGTGTATGCCTCATAGCTATCGCGGAGTTTAAGCCACGCTCTTTGCTCTTCTAGCAGTGTGTCTTGCCCTTTTTCTATACTTGGCTCGTGAGAGAAAGCCCCTGTTGGTGTGGTTTTGCCTTTCTTTTTGAGTTCAGTGCGGTAGAGTTTGTAGTATTTGTTTAAAAGCTTGTCATACTCATTATAGCCATAATTAAGTGAAGCTAGAATGCCTTGCGTTGAGCCTAGCACTTCGCCTAAGCTTTGCACCCAACAATCAATTTGCGTTGTTTCAAAGAGATAGGTTTGCTCTTGCTTATTTTTAGGATTGAAGTCAAAATTAGCCATATCGCATTGCTTTTTGATATGCTCTTGCTTATCTTTGCTTATATTGTATTCCTTAAACAACTTTTGCAAACTTTCACTATCAGCAAAAGCCACATTTGCAAACGCTATAAACGCCAAAGGCATTAGAATCTTAGCCTTTGTGCTAACCTTAAATAATCTTATAAAAACACCCATAAATCACCGCCTTTGCTTTGTTTGTTAAATGCAAAGATTCTAGCACATAGAATAAAATAAGATTCTAAGATTATATATCACTTGACTTTTTCCATACTATATGCCCATTGATATTATGCTTTTCATAAATGCTTAAAACCTCTTCTAAAAATGCCACAAGCTCACTCTCACCAGAATCTTTTGCAGATTCTAACATTTGGATAAACATCTTTTTACCTGTTTCGGTTTGCTTTAGATTTTTCTTTAAAAAATTATGCCTACTACATAGAGTTTGCCCATTTTCTAAAACCGCTTTTCCACCTAAATCCTTTGGTTTTATATGGTCTATATGAAGCTCAACTCCTTCTTTTTTACCCATTCCACATATCACACATTTATAATTATCTCGCTCTAAAATTTGCTTTTTTAAGGCTTGACTAAAATCCTCTAAATCTTGCCCTAAATTGATAGAATCTGGGTTATAGTGATAAACTCCCTTTGCAATCTTTTGCAAATAGCCTTTTTGGTGCAAACTTCTAATACCTCTATCTGGGTCTCTAAAAACTTTTCCTGTGCGTTTTTGCCATTCTTTAACAACCCAATCCACCACTTCAGGGTGTTTAATATCTCGTTTTGGATTTGCCTTAAAAAATTCCATTATTAGATCAAGTTGAGAGCCATTATTTTTCATCAAAAATTCCCCTTTCTTTTTGGATTGTTTCTAAAAATCGTTTTTTGCTTAGTTCGCAATACTCCCTATCTAGCTCAATGCCTATAAACTTTCTATTGTTAAGATAAGATTCTATCATTGTTGTGCCGCTGCCACAAAATGGGTCAAACACCACATCACCTACATAAGAAAAAAGTTTAATGCACCGCTTCGGCAGTTCTCTAGGAAAAGGGGCTGGGTGTCCTATGCGTTTTTTAGACTCCCCATTAAAACTCCATAATCCATTCGTCCAAGCCATAAATTCCTCTTTGCTTATATCACTCTCCCCTTTATACCTTTTCTTCCAAGTCCCTTTATATAGCACAACTATAAGCTCAACAGGTGCGATAACATAAGGAGCAGATGCACTAAGCCAACTCCCCCAAGCTGTGCGGCGTGAGATATTTCCCTCATTCCAAATAATTGTGCTGTGATATTTCCAGCCAATTTGCTTTGCTAAAATGATTAAATCCGCCCCCACGCTTTGCTGTCCGCCTTTGTTTTTATCAAGTGGGATATTAAGACAGAATCTTGCCCCATCTTTTGCCCAAAAATAACAATTTTCTATCCATTTTTGAGAAAATTCTAAATAACTTTCATAAGAGTTAGAATCTTCATTTGAGTTGTATTCAATACCCACATTATAAGGTGGAGAAGTGATGATTAAATTAAGCGAGTTTTCTTGCAAAATCGTTTTATCAAGGCAGGTATGATTGAATAATGTTGTGTTTTTGTAGCTAAAAGATGTATTGTGTAATGGTATTGTCATTGTTGAAGCCCTATTAGGTATTTAAAAACTATTGTTTTAATAATAGTATTGAAGTGTTTTGTTTGATAAAAATCCATATCAAGCAAACTGCAAATATCCCTTTGCAAACTTTGATTATTTGCAATCTCATTTTGCAAGTCTTTTTCTTGTGTGAAGTCCATAGTATTTCCTAGCTTTTTAATCAATCTCCTATTAGGATTAAGTGTGTTATTGTAGCGGATTTATAGAATCTTTTTTACTACTATGCGAAGCAAAATTACACCAAATTCTTGCTCAAATACCTGCTTAAATCATCGGCAAAGAGTGTAACGATGAGTTTGTTTTCTACTTCTTGGGCGAGTTTTAAACACGCTTGCAAACACGCTCCTGATGAGATTCCAGCTAAGATTCCCTCCTCTCCAGCTAAGATTTTTAGCCCTTGATACGCTTCTTCATCGCTGATTTTTTGCACCAAATCTATAAGGCTTGTATCCATAGTCTTTGGGATAAAGTTGTTGCCAATACCCTCAATATTTGCACACCCCTCTTGCCCTCCGCCGATGATTGAGCCGATAGGATCGCATAGCACAGCTTGTATCCTAGAATCCTGCTCTTTTAGGTATTGTGCTATTCCGCTAAAGCTGCCGCCGCTCCCAGCACCGCATACAAAATAATCCAAATTTGGCAGCGACTTTTGCGTGCTTTTAAGGGAATCTGCACTCAAAGCTCGGTCATTATCGTTTAGATAACTCCCTTCGCTTTTCGCTTGATAACCCTTAAAATCATCGCAAAATTCATCTGCCAAATTAGCTTGGCTACTTTTCTTGCCATTGCTTGTTGCGTGTGTTGTGGATAAATCCCCAAAAAAATCTCGTATATTAGAATCCCGCACACCCTGCATATCCGCATAAATCTCTTTTGCGGTAGTAAGATAATGTGCTTCAGGATTTAGCGGATTTTCAAACTGATGTAGGCTAAAAGAATGCGGAGTAGAATCTAGCAATTCTTGTGCTTTATCAATCGCACCTTGTATGCCTAGCTCTTTTGGCGTGTTAATCACTTCTGCCCCTAACGCTCGCATTAGAATCTGCTTTTCAATGGAAAATTTATCCGGCACGACTAAAATCGCCTTGATATTAAAATGCAAACATACAAAAGCTATGCCTAGCCCCGTATTCCCTGCAGTGGCTTCTATCACCACAGAATCTTTATGTAGCTTACCTTGCTTTTGTGCCTTTTGCAAAATATGCAGGGCTACGCGATCTTTCACGCCACCAGCGGGGTTGTAGGATTCTAGCTTTGCAAAAATGCGGTTGTTATTTGGAATGGCTATGCGTGAAAGCTCTACAAGTGGCGTATTACCGATAAGTTCAAGGCTTGAGTGAAAAAGCATTGTGCATCCTTTGTTTTTAAAATTACGAAATATAGTAAATAAGGCTTTTAATTTTATGGTAAATGTTGTTACAACTTTTTTATCTTGCACGAAATATATAAAAATTAAAAGAAAAAAGATAGAATCTAGCTTTTAAAAGATTGTAGGCACAAAAGGATTTTAACAATATAAATAGCAACCTTTGCAGTTTGAGGAATAAGTAGATTCTATCTTCAAAAGGGTGTTTGGGGAAGTAAATCTAAAATGCACAACACATAAGGAAATAATTGTGAAAAATACATTACCATTTGAGGCTTTTCTAAGCACTCTTAGAGCGACAAATAGAGATATGGGCTTTTTTGTAGATTGACAGAAGTGTCTAGCAAATAAAGATAAATTAAGTATTAGTCTTAATCATTTAAATCTTTTGTTGGGCGTATCAAAGGAGAATTTGCAAGATAAGATTACTTTGCTTTTTGATGAGTATGCTAAGGCTTTTGATGTTTTGCCTTTGATTTTAGCGATTCGCAATGAAAAAGAGTTGGTGCTAGATTCTAATCGTAATGAAATATCCATAAATGTATATTTACAAAGCCCTAAAGGGATTTATGATTTTATCTGTGAGAGTGGGCTAGATTCTATCTTTAGTGATAGAAAAATTAAAGATTTAAATGATTTTGTCTTTGGCATTGAAGTGGGGTTAGATAGTAATGCAAGGAAAAATCGTGGCGGTGCTTTTATGGAATCTTATTTAAGAGATCTTTTTGCAAAGGCTAATTTACACTTTAAAGAACAAGTGAATATTGTAGAGTTTAGCGACTTACAGGGAAGTTTTGGAGATGATAAAAAGCGATTTGACTTTGTGATTTTTGGGGAAACTATGAGCTATTTTATTGAATGCAATTTTTATACAAGCGGTGGGAGTAAGCTTAACGAAACAGCTAGAGCATATCAAGAATTAGCCCCAAAATTTGATAGATTTGCCGATAAAAACTTTGTATGGATTACTGATGGTCAAGGTTGGCACAGCAGTAAAAATAAATTGCAAGAAGCCTATAAAAGCGTAGAGATGTATAATCTCAATAATGTAAAAGATTTTATCAAAAAGGCACAAAATGACCGCTAAATTTCACACGCTAATCCCCGCTTTTACAAGCTTAGATTCTAAATTTAGTCTTTATCAAGGCGATTGTAATGCCCTTTTGCCGCAGATGAAAGAGAGTTTTGATGTGATTTTTGCCGATCCGCCTTATTTTCTCTCAAACGATGGCTTAAGTATCCAAAGTGGCAAGATTGTGAGTGTGAATAAAGGCGAATGGGACAGGGGAGAAAATATTGATGAAATTGATAGGTTTAATATGGAGTGGATTGCAAATGCAAAAATAGCCCTAAAGCCCACAGGCAGCATTATGATAAGCGGGACATATCATAATATTTTTTCACTTGGCAGGGCGTTGCAAAAGCTTGATTTTAAGATTTTAAATATCATCACTTGGCAGAAGACTAATCCTCCGCCAAACTTTAGCTGTCGCTATCTTACGCACTCTACTGAGCAAATCATCTGGGCTAGAAAAAGCCATAAACATAAGCATATTTTTAATTACGAGATTCTAAAAAAGCTAAACAATGATAAGCAAATGCGTGATGTGTGGATCTTCCCAGCGATTGCTCCTTGGGAAAAGACCTTTGGCAAACACCCCACACAAAAGCCCTTAGCCCTTTTAGTGCGACTGCTTTTAATGGGAAGTAATGATGATTCTATCATTTGCGATCCATTTTCAGGCTCTAGCACCACAGGGATTGCAGCAAATCTTTTGCGTAGGCAGTTTGTAGGCATTGAGAGAGAATCTAGCTTTATAGATTTAGGTATAAAGCGTAAGGGAGAGTTAGATTCTAAATTTAAAGAGATAGAATCCAAAATAAATGATTTACGACAAATAGCTTCCTTTGAGAATTTCAATAGATGTCGTTTGAGCTAAAAGCATAGGCGGCTAGAATCTTAATATCAAGGCTATATATTACACACGACTTTTTTCAATCGCTTGATTTATATCTTCAAGCAAGTCTTTGCCATATTCAATGCCAACAGATAGGCGGATAAGATTTTCAGTTATCCCCATAGATTCACGCAAGTCTTTAGGGATAGAGGCGTGAGTCATACTCGCAGGGTGGCAAAGCAAGCTCTCCACGCCACCCAAACTTTCGGCTAAAACGATGATACGCGTGGATTTAAAAAAGATTCTATAATCATATTCTGGCTTTAATATAAAGCTTAGCATTCCCCCGCCACCACGCGCTTGAGAGCTTTGGGCTTCATATTCGCTATCACTTTTTAGTCCGGGGTAATACACCTTTTCCACCGCTTTGTGTTCGCTTAGGGCTTCTGCTAGAAATAGAGCGTTTTCACAATGTCGCTGCATTCGTAAGCCTAAAGTTTTCATACCGCGGATAAGCAAAAAGCTATCAAATGGAGCCAATACACCGCCAATGCTATTTTGTAAGAATCCTATGCGTTCAGCTAGATTCTCATCATCTACCACCACAAGCCCGGCTACAAGGTCGCTATGTCCGCCGAGATACTTTGTCGCAGAATGCACCACAATGTCAATGCCTAGTCTCAAAGGTTGCTGCAAATAGGGCGTCATAAAGGTATTATCCACGATACTTAACACCCCTTTTTGTCGGCAAATTTCAGCGACTTTTGCCAAAGGCGTAACGCTTAGAAGCGGATTTGCTGGGCTTTCAATCAACACGGCTTTGACTTCAGGGGTTAGGGCAGAATCCAAAGCGTCTAAATCCCTTGTATCCACAATCTTATAGTTAATATTAAAGTTTTTAAAGACTTTATCTAAGATTCTAAAAGTCCCACCATAGACATTTTGTGAGATGATGATAGAATCTCCGCTTTTAAATAGGCTTAAAATCGTGCCAAGGGCTGCCATACCAGAGGCAAAGGCAAAGCCATATTTCCCGCCCTCACATTCGGCTATAAGACTTTCAATCCCATCTCTTGTGGGGTTTTTGGTGCGAGAGTATTCATAGCCTTTGTGCTTACCTAACTCATCTTGAGCGTAAGTGGAGGTTTGGTAAATAGGCGTATTTACCGCACCTGTGCGTGGGTCTGTGGTGAGTCCCCCGTGGATTAGTGTGGTATCAAAGCTACTTTGCATAGAAATCCTTTATTTACAAATATATTTAACTTGAATCTTAGCACTCACTTCCTGTTCCTTTGGTGCGGGAAGCTCCCAACTGATGTCTGCTGATGCACTCATATTGCTAAGTTTTGCAAACTCACGCGGTGCGATAGCGTTATTCACGCCATCAGCTCCTGCTAAGACACATTTTTTATCTAGAATCTCACTTAGCTCTTTTTGACTTTCTTTAGCAAGATTCAACGCTCCAGCAAAAGCTTTGTCTTGCGTGTTTTGCCACGCTTCAGGTGTGGCGATTATAGTAACATTTGGTGCAAGAAAGCTTAGGAATTTGTTTTTGTTGATTTTTTTATCAACCGCGGCGATAAAATTATCATAATCTTTTTTCTGCTCACTTGGGACATCGCATTCTAAGCTAAAGCTTAGCGTATAGCCAACTGTGTCTCGTGCCGCTCCATCTTTGTATTGGATATTTGGACGCAAGTCATAGTTGCCCCCTTCACACAAGCCCTTTTCTTTATTGAGATTCAAAATATCATTAAGGGTGTTGGCGATTTCTTTTTTAGCACTAGATTCTATCTCGCCACCTTTACGCAAACTATCGCTTTCGGTAATGCGGATACTTGCCTTATATACATCAGGCATAATGGGTTGAGAAAAGGAGATGTTTTTGTAGATACATAGAGCGTGGCTAGGGCATTCATTTGTGGCTAGAGTTGTGCTATCATCACTGCACGCGGTAAAAAAAAGTAACCCAAGGCTTAATGACGCTATGGCAAAAGGTTGAAGTTTTATGGATTTTCTCACTAGATTCTCCTTGTTGTGAAAAGTTGTAGGTGTGAAATGCTGCGGATTATAGCTTTTTTGAGTAACTTGCTAGTAATCAAGTAAGCCATCTTTTGGCAAAATAAGATGAATATCTTTTGGCAAATAGCCTAAGATTCTATCAAGGAAAATGCTATTGCTTAGCATATCTCCAAGTAACAATACTTTTTTAATCTGCAAATTTGTTTTTGTATCCCGCACAAGGGTGGCGATAAACTCACTTAGAGAATCTAGTATTCCATAGCTTAAAATCTCATCTTCCATATCCGCACATTTAAAGCTAATGCTTGAGCGGATAATGCGATGATAATCAAGGCTAAGTGTGTTGTTTTCCCGCAAAAGTGTATAATCAATGCGAGGTCCCCGCTCACGCACGAAGCGATACGCACGATAAAAAAGGGCATTTTTATCACTCGCTCCATTTGTGTTAAAGCCTAGAGTAAAAGCCGCACTATCAAAGATGTCAATAAGATTGCTAGTTGGCTGCTCTAAATCTGGCAGGGCGTTTATAGATTCTATAAGATGTGGAAAGCGTGAAGTGAAGTTTTTGATGAGATTATCTCCGCTCTTATAAGATGTGGCGATGTTTTGCAAAATAAGCTTTGGATTGTTTTCAAAATGAATGTCAAGCAGGACTTTTGGTGTATTGTCATACACAAGGAAGGCACTTTTATGCCGTGAGCTAAGATAGATGACTAAATGCCTTTGGGTTAAATCTGTGATATGCTCCTGTATAAGGGAAGTGAGCGTATGTGATGTGGCGATGTGATTGTCAATAAAGATTCCACTCTGTGATATGGTAAGAATCTGCTCCTTTGGGGCTGGAGAGTGGCAAAAATCAAAGGGTGGCTTAGAATCTTGACTGGGCGTGGATAGAAAAAAATAGCCTATATCATCTTGCAAAAGTAAAGCCCCAATAATAGCTAAAGGCATATCATAGGGCAAACCGATTCTAACTAGCCCCGTGGCATTAAGCGGAAAATGCTTTTCAAAAACTTCCTTTGGCACAAGGTGGGTTAGGGGTTTTTCAAAACTTGCGAGAATGTCAATTTGTGCTTTATGTATGCGGAAGTAGGTTTTAAGCGAGGCAATATCACAAGCAATGGTTGCGTGGGTGTTTGGCGTTGGGGTAAGAGAGAGTGAGACAATGCCGCGTTGGGTGTGGAGGGGGACTTGCTGATTATCCTTTAGGGCGTGGAGAATCTGTAAAAAATATGTTTTGTCCTGCGTGGCAAGTGGTTTATGGGTAATGGAAAGCGGAGGATTAAGAAAAGCAAAGCCATCGCTTTTAGGATTTAGAATCTGACTTGTTTGCATAGGCGTGTAGTAATAGGTTTTGGGTGTGTTAAAAAGAGCAATGATTTGATGAGAGCTAAAAAGTGTAGAGCAGGGCAACAGCTCAAGCAAGGCAAGGGATAGAATCTGCGTTAGATTTTTATGGGTGTGGCTGGATTTATTAGATTCTTTAGCGTGGTTAGATTCTTGCAAGGAGAGCTTTTCAAAAAAGGCTTGATTTGGGCTAATGGGTGTAATCTCTTTAAAGGTAAAATAAAGCGAGAGCGGCAGAGTGAGTGAGATGTCATTGGCAAAGTCTAAGATTTTTTGAGAATCTACAATATTTTGTGAGTTGTGATAAAGTGTGAAAGCGTGGGGTAATATGTTGGTTTGGGCTGTGTGCGTAGGTGCTGATTGTATAGAATCTTGGCTAGTTTGTGGGGTTTGATGATTCTGTGTGGCTTGGCTTTGCAGATAAGATTCCATAAGGGCTGATAAGTCTGGGATAATGCAATGTGTGTGTGAATCTTGCGTGTAGAAAAATACCTCAAGGTTTAGAGTTTTGGCTTGTGAAGCAAGCAGATAGAGAAAAAAATCCGCATCTTCGCTTGTATTTAAGAATCTAAAATCATATATCATTCATAGCCTCTAAATGAGCCATTGGCAACCTCTTGTAAATCCCTATCATCTTTTTTGTGGGCAGTTATTCCATTTTCTGCTAAAAAGTCTAGGGCGAGTTGCTCCATTGTTTTTGCTCCATTTTTGACTGCTGATGAAAGGGTGAAAGCTGTGTCTTCGCCGATGATTTCTGGGATAATGCCAATGATTTTAACCGGGGGTAAATCGCCATAAATGGCTGTCATTCTTAGTGTTTGGAGCATTTCTACTTCGTGGGCACTCCCTGCCCAAGTGATGATTTGTGGGACATTATCAAAATCAAAATAATATACATCGCCTATTTTGGCGTCCTTAACGCTCACGCAATCAAGGATAAGCACCTTATCATAAGAAGTGATAAGGGGGATAAGCATAGAAGCAAGTGTGCCACCATCTACAAAATCCACTTTATTTTCCCCGCTGAAGCGGTAATTGAGCTTTAAGAGATTGGATAAATGCACCCCAATGCCCTCATCACCAAAAAGAATATTGCCAATGCCAAGGACAAGAATCTTCATTCTGCCTTAAACTTTCACATCATCAGTATAACGCATACCGCTTACAATCGCATCTACGCCACCATTTGGGTATTTGACAGAATTCCACACAGCAAGATAAATATGCACAGGGATAAAAATTACAAATGCCCAAGTAAGGATATGGTGTAAATCACGCACATTTGATAACCCACCAAAAAGCACCTCTACCCATTTAAAGCAAAAGCTTAAAATCGCTCCAAGTCCATCATCATAGACATTGTAATATAGCACAACACCTGTGAGTGAAATCAGTAAAACAAGTATGCCAAGGCAAAGATAAGTGGCAAATTGCAATGGATTATATGCACCATCAATGTGTGGATGACCGCCTATAAATAAGTAGGCTTTAATGGTATCTAGCCACACTTTTGGTTGTTTGACTTGAGCAAACGACACTCTTTCTGGTAAAGATTTTTTATCAAAAATAAAAAGATAGACTCTAAAAAATGAAATACCAATCAACACAAACCCCATAATCAAATGCACACTGCGGATGTAGGCTTGAAGGTAGGAATTACTCACTGCACCTACTTGTTGTTCTGTAACAATCTCGCCTTGTATGACACCTTGCAGGGTGGCTTGTGTCATCTCTGGGTTTGAGCTGATAAAAGGATAAGCAATATAGAATCCAGTGGCAATAAGTGTAAAAATACACAATGCTCTAATCCAATGGAATATCCGCGTAAGCCCTGAAAACTCCTCGTGCATATGGAGTTCTTTTTTAAACATTTCAACCTTATTCATACTTTTTCCTTTTAAGTTCTAGCGGAGTCTAGCAAATGATGGCTCTACTTTGTATTGACTGAGTTCATTGCCTTGTGTATCCATTAAATGCACCGCACAAGCAATACAAGGGTCAAAGGAATGGATATGGCGGATAATCTCAAGTGGCTGGGTAATGTCTTTAACCTGTGTGCCAATAAGGCTCATTTCATAAGGTCCTTTTTGCCCTTTGGCATCGCGTGGTCCTGCATTCCAAGTGGAAGGCACAACGGCTTGATAGTTTTCAATCACGCCATTTTTGATTCTTACCCAATGACTTAACATTCCGCGTGGCACATTACCGATAAATCGTCCCTTGTATTCTTTATTTTTATCTATGCTATAAGGCGCACAAGTGCTTTTATCGCCCTTTGCGATATTATCTTTGAGTGCGTTAAACGCCTTCACTCCGTGGTCTGCGACAACCTTACATTCAATAGCCCTAGCAGCAGTCCTACCAAGTGTGCTAAAAAGTGCTTCTTTTGGCAAACCTGTGGCTTGTAAAAATTCATTCACAACATCTACAATTGCCTTATTGCCACTTGCGTATCCCACCACAACACTCGCTAAAGGCCCTACTTCCATAGGCTCACCATCATAGCGTGGAGATTTAATCCACGAGTATTTACCACTCTCATCAAGGATTTTAGAATCTACAAGTTTGCCATCAGCTCCAATAGTTTGAGCATCTCTAAAGCCTGTGTAGTGTGGATTTGTCTTACCATCATAGGGGTGGAGCGGCTCATTATCTTCATACCACGAGTGCGTAGCCTCTTCTGTAATCTTGCTTTCATCAATAGGATAAACTTTGCTTAAATCGCCATTTTTGACAATCCCACTGCTGAAAAGCCACTCTTCAGCTCCCACCTGCATTTCTTGGAAGCTAATGAAGTTTTTAACCCCACAGCCTTTTAGCACAGAATCTTCATTTTTATAAGCTTCTGCTGCCATAATAATATCCGCCCAATACGCACGATTAACAAAATCTACCACTTCTAAATGTTTAGTGAGCCACTCGCCCAAACGGCTGGGATCTAAAATATCCATAACAGAAGTTACACCACCAACGGTTAGACTTTGCGGGTGGGGATTCTTCGCACCAAAAATCGCCATCATTTGAGCGATGACGCGTTGCACTTCAAGGAGTTTAAGATAGTGTGAAAGCACAATGAGATTTTGCTCTGGGGAAAATCTATAAGTCTTATGCCCCCAATATGCGTTTGCAAATGGTCCTAACGCACCTTGTTTGACAAAGGCACTCACTTTTTCTTGCACGACTTTTAAGTCCGCTTCTCCCGCACATAACGGATTTTTAGTGTATTTGAAAGCAAGTTTAGCCGCCTTGGCACAATCAGCCTGCAAAGCTGAAGTAATATCGCACCAATCAAGTCCGTGCAGTGTGTAAAAATGCACCGCGTGGTCGTGTAAAAAAAGAGAGATATTCATCAAAGTGCGTGTGAGAATGGCATTGAGCGGAGGTTTAATCCCCAACGCATCTTCAACCGCCACAATCCCAGCTTTGTAATGTGAGTAAGTGCAGACACCGCAGATTCTCTGCACCAAAAATCCAGCATCACGCGGATCTCGGTTTTTTACAATCGTTTCTATTCCGCGCCAAAGTGTTGAGCTAGAAAACGCATCTTGAATAACATTATTTTCATCAACAATCACCTCAATACGCAAATGCCCTTCAATTCTTGTAATAGGATCTACAATAATACGCTTTGTCATTTTCTACTCCTTATTTTGCATTTTGTGTTGAGCTGATAATCGCGTGAGCGGCAATCCCAATGGCTGTCGCCCCAAGCACAACAGCCCCTATTGTATCCGCAGTCTTATCCGCTCCTAGTCCATTAAAGCTTGTTGCATAAAGCTTGTTGCCAATGGGTTCTTCAAATGGATTCATCGTATCCCAGAAATGTGGCTCGCTGCACCCTATACAGCCGTGTCCTGCTTGAATAGGCCAGCTTGTGTGTTGATTGAATCTAAGCTTTGAGCAGTTATTAAATGTATAAGGACCTTTGCACCCGACTTTGTAAAGACAATAGCCTTTTTGAGCGTTTTCATCGCCAAAATGTTCTACAAACTGCCCCGCATCAAATCTCCCGCGTCTTTCGCATAAATCGTGGATTCTAAGTCCATAAGCCCAAGTTGGACGATTATAGGCATCAAGTGTAGGAAGTGAGCCAAAAAGGATATAGTGCAAGACATTGCCGACAATGTTTTTTTCACTCGGCGGACAGCCCGGCACATTTATCACACTGCGACTTGTGATTTCACTAAGTGGCACGGCATTTGTGGGGTTTGGGTGAGCGGCTTGAATCCCGCCAAAACTAGAACAAGTGCCAATGGCAAAAATGGCTTTTGCATTTTTTGCTGCTATTCTTGCTTCCTCTGCTCCTGTGCGTGCGTGTCCCCCGATAGTGAGATAAAACTCACTGCTTCCTTTTGGAATCCCACCTTCTACCATAAGGATATATTCTCCAGCGTATTTTTCAATAGCGTGATGAAGATTCTGCTCTGCTTGCCAACCAGCCGCTGCCATAACGGTTTCGTGGTATTCAAGGCTAATGTAATCAAAGATAAGAGAATCTATACTTGGTGCATCGCTTCGCAATAAACTCTCACTACAACCGGTGCATTCTGCCATATGTAGCCACACAACAGGTAGGCGATTAGCCACTTCAGCAGCCTTTGCAGTCAAGGGAGCAAAACTCGCAGGCAGGGCAAGTGTAGCTGTCATCATACCAGACCATTTCATAAAATCACGGCGAGAAAAACCTTTAGATTCTAGCTCTTGTATCAAATTTTTATTGCCATTGTGTGCGGGGAGCTTGGCTAACTCATCAAGTCGTTTGGAAGCTTGCTTAAACAGCTCATCATTTGCATCTTGTAGTTTCATTGCAGATTCTCCTTTTGTTGTTTTGAAATTCTTGGAATATTATCTTATTTTTGGGATTTTCTTAAGATAAAATTGTGGCTTATGAGAAAAAGTAAAATATTTTTAAATAAAAGTTACAAAAAGTGATAGTGTGAAAAGTGGGTTTTGCAAATATGGTAAAGCAAGAAGCAAAGGCAGGTTGCTATCCTAAGAATCATAAACAAAGATTGTGAAAATATTACAAAAGATATTTTTTGTTGAAAAAAGCAATGTATAATGAGCGGATTTTAAACTTGCAATGCAAGGTTAAAATAATTTTAAACAACCTTAAAGAAGGAGTTTGTTATGGCTAAGTATATAGAGCTAAGTAATGATAATTTTGATGCAGAGATCGCAAATAGCGTAGCGTTGGTTGATTTTTGGGCGCCTTGGTGTAATCCTTGTAAGATGCTATCCCCTGTGATTGATAAACTTGCAGAGGAATATGATGGTAAGGCAAAGATTTGCAAGGTGAATGTGGATAATGAGGGTGAGCTTTCAAGACGATTTGGAATCCGCAATATCCCCACTATGTTGTTTATGAAAAATGGAGAGATTGTTGATCAAATCACTGGTGTTCAGCCAGAAGATGTTATCCGCCAAAAAATAGATTCACTTCTCTAAGAATCTTAAACTTTTTTAGAATCTAAGCTCTGCAAATGTGGGGCTTAGGACTTTAGAATACATAAATGCTTAAACTTTTCAAAAAAATCTTTTCTCATTCTATCAGTTATCATTGGCTTATTCTTATCGTGAGTGCCTATATTGTCTTATGTCTTAATCATTCTTTTCATAAGACATTTGATAATGTTGCTTTGCAAGCTGGGTTTGGCTATCTTGTATGGGCAAAGTATATCGTGCATATAGCCATCTTAGCTTTGGCATTTGAGATTTTAAGCTTAAGATTGAGTGTTAAATATGTTGTGATTTTTGTATTACTTTTGTGTAGTGTGTGTGGATTCTATATGGAATCTTTAGGTGTGGTGCTTGATGAGGACATTATCCAAAGTGTGTTTGAGACACATACCGATGAAGCCTTGGATATGATAAGCTTTGGGTTTATCGCGTATGTTTTGCTTTTTGGTGTTTTACCAAGTGTGCTTGTATTTTTTACAAAAATAAAGCGTTTTAGCCTAAAAAAAGCATTGCGAGAGAAACTTTTCTTTGTAGCGGCTTTAACCATTATGATTAGCGGAAGCTACGCAACTATGGGAAAAGACATTACTTTTGTGTTTAAAACGCAAAAAGTGCTTGGGGATATGCCAAATCCCATTGCCCCTATCCGCTCCTTTGTGCAGTATATCCAGCATTCAAAAGAGAAAAATTTTACCCCTATACTTGTGGCTGAAGATGCGGTGTTGAGCGTGGATTCCCCAAAGCAAATTGTGCTGTTTGTGATTGGCGAGAGTGCAAGGAGTGCAAATTTTTCACTCAATGGCTATGAAAAAGAGACAAATCCCTATACAAAAGCATTCAATGTCATAAGTTTTAGGGAATTTTATTCTTGCGGTGTGATTACAGCTATTGCTGTGCCGTGTATGCTGACACATTATACGAGAGAGACTTATACGCACAGAAACCTTTCATTGTATGTCAATAATATCCTTGATATTGCCCAAAGTGTAGGATATGATGTGTGGTATTTGGGGAATAATGGCGGTAAATGTGTGGGAGGCTGTGATAGGAATATCCGCAACACGCTTTTTTATCCCACAGATAGCCTTGATGGTGTAATGCTAAAAGACATTGCCAAGATTGTGGAAAAAGCAAAGCAAAATAATCGCAACACATTTATTGTCATTCACGGCTATGGTAGCCACGGGGCTTCATATACGAGCCGTTACCCAAAGGAGTTTGAGCGTTTTACTCCTGTGTGTGAGCAAAAGGAGCTATCAAAATGCACGACTAAAGAGATAAGCAATGCTTATGATAATTCATTGCTTTACACAGATTGGGTTTTAGCTCAAATGATAGGTATGCTTCAAAAGGATTCTACAAGTAAAGATTCTAACCCTGTGCGTTCTATGCTGTGGTATGTGAGTGATCACGGCGAGAGTTTGGGGGAGCTTGGGCTGTATATGCACGGCGGACTTGGCTATACTCTAGCTCCAAAGTATCAAAAACATATCCCCTCAATTATGTGGTTTAGTCAATCGTGGGGGGAGATTCCGCATTTAGCAAGAAAAAGAGTGGAGCAGGATTTTAGTCAGGATTATGTATTTCATACACTTTTACATATTTTAAATGTGCAGACACAAGATTATGATAAGAATCTTGATATTTTACAGCCTTAAGATTTTGTAAAGATTCTAGAATCCTGTCTTTTGCAAAGCCCATTTTGGGTGGGCTATGGGGCGTAATTATAGATTTTACTTTATACAATGACTTACAAACTTTGAAAAATTATCTATTATATTCCCGCCCTTGCGGAATCCAAGCCCACAAGATTCATAGGCAAAAAACACATTAGGTTGATAATAGGCGTCTTTGTGTGAGTTTAGCTCATAATAGGCTTGATACACGCTTTTGTGATGAGTGTATATGCCATCTTTAGATTCTAAAATCTTGCCTTGTGAATCTATAATCTCAATATTTGCCCCCTCTCTGCCAAACGCTCTTTTATGCACTTGCTTTGTTTTTGGCAGTGGCTCAAAACTCGCAGGGAGCAATAATGGGTGATTTGGAAAAAGATCCCATAAAATCTTTAGCATTCTTTTGCTTTGAAAAAGCAGTGTGTAGGTGGGGTTTAGAAAAATAGTGTTGTGATTTTGCATCATTTCACTCATCAGCAAGGCGAGTTCAGGCTCATCAATGGCAATATTCTCCCACGGAATGAGTTTGAATAAAAATTCATAATTTACCCCTTCAAAGCTAACCCCTTGGGTCGCAGAAAAATTTATCTTATCAATAGGGGCAAAGTCGCATATAAAGCCAGATTCCCTAGCGATATACTCTAAAAATCGTGTTGTGCTAATATCCTCGCTAGAATCTGTGATACAAGAAAAGAGTATTTTCCAGCCCTCATAGAGTGAGCTAAAGCTAGAAGTGTCTTTATCAAGCGTAATAAGTCGCTTAAAATTTTCGCTTAAAGCGTTATGAATATTATTAAACTGCTTATTTTCATCTAGTCCATTATGTTTGAGTAACGCCCATTGCAAAAGGGCGGTTTCATAAAGCATTGTTGGCGTATCGGCATTAAATTCTAATAGCTTAATAGGTTTGCCTTCAATCCCACCAGCAAGATCAAAGCGTCCGTATAAATGCCAATGTATGTCTTCTTCCCAGCTCTGTTTTATCGCACCAATAAGGCTAGGGGGAATGTCAAGCTCAAAAAATAAATCATTTTTTATAACATACTCTCCTGCTTCTACAAACATATCATACAGCGTATTTCCCGCTTCATAAAAGGCATTTGCTTCCTGCTCTGTGATATGGATAAGCTCATCACTGATATAAGAGGTGTTATCTAAGTCTGTATGCCATTGTAGTCCCATAGATTCAAATTGTTGTATGCTAGGCAGTGAAAGGGTAGTGATTGTCATTTGATTTCCTTTTGTTGTCGTGTTTTTTTACACGTTTAATAGATTCTATATGTCGTGATTATCCGCCGTAATTTTGTGTGCTTCTATTTGTGTTTGCTCCCGCATTATTGCCCCCAAAAAATCCACTTTTTCCAGTATTGCTTTTTGTGCCGCTTGTGCTTGTAGCATTTTTATTATTAAAGCTATTTTGACTTCTTTCATAGGCTTGTGGGGATTTGTAGTTGCGTTGTTGATTAGCTTGATAGTTGGGATTATTAAAAAGCTTATTGCCAATATAGCTGCCTAGAATCGCCCCAGCCGCACTTGCTAGTATCGCCCCGCCAAGCCCTAGTCCTCCGCCATTTGGGTTTGTTAGCTCACTTGTCCCAGCATTAATCTTGCCTTCTTCTTGCTTGATAAGCTCATCAATTTCAGCTTGACTTAGCATTCTTTCCCCGCCATTTTTATCTTTAAGCATAACGCGTGTTTGCTCACTTGGATATTCTTCAAGCACCTTGTAGCTCCCATCAAACTGCTCTTCAATAATCACAAACGCCCCGTTTTTCTGCGTATTTTGCAAAGTGGAGTTAAGGTTGTTATTGTTGTTACCTGAATCACAAGCATTTAGTCCAAAAACAGCCATCACCCCAAGTCCGCCAACCATTGCATAGTTTTTAATGGTATTGATATGTTTCATTTGCCACTCCTTTTGACTTAAAAAGATTATACCAAAGCTGATTTTTTATGATGTAAATGGATATACAAATGCAGGACATCAATGCTAGCAGGGGTAATACCGCTAATCTCACTTGCTTCAAAAAGGCTCTTTGGTGTGAATTTTTTGAGCTTTTCTATCACTTCAAGGCTAAGTCCGGGAATCTTATCAAACACAAAATCCCGTGGAATCTCCACTTGTAGCATTTGCTTCATCTGCCCGATTTGCTTTTTTTGTTTTTGGATATAGTCAAAATATTTAGATTCTATGAAAATCTGCTCAATGGCTTCCTTGCTCATAGATTCCACATTTTCTACCCCACATTTTGCTAAAAGTGTCTTAAGTGTTTGGGCTTCTAGCTCCTGTCTTCCAATGATATGAATAAGCAAAGTCTTATCGCTAATGGGCGAGAGATTAAGCGATTTTAGCATATCAAGTGAGATTTGCGATGGGGTAAGGTAATTATTTTGTAAATAGTTCATCGTATTTGTGATATGCTCTTTATCTTGCATAGTTTTTTCATAATATTCTTTTGTAACTAAGCCCAAAGCAAAGGCATAAGGCACAAGCCGCAAATACGCATTATCCTCACGCAAAAGCAGCCGATACTCCGCACGAGAGGTAAAAACACGATAAGGCTCTTTTGTGCCTTTTGTTACCAAATCATCAATCATCACGCCTATATAGGCTTCATTTCGTGCGAGGCTAAAAGATTCTCCCTTTAATGAAAGGGCAGCGTTGATTCCAGCCATAATGCCTTGAGCGGCAGCTTCTTCATAGCCTGTTGTGCCATTAATCTGCCCAGCCAGGAAAAGATTCGCACATTTTTTAGTCTCTAGCGTATGGTAAAGCTCGGTTGGCTCTACATAATCATACTCTATGGCGTAGCCATATCGCGTGATATGGGCGTTTTCTAGCCCTTCAATGCTATGAATCATTTGCTCTTGCACATCAATAGGCAGAGAGGTTGTAAGCCCATTAATGTAATATTCCACCGCTTCTTGTGTTTGAGGCTCTAAGAAAAGCTGATGTCGCTCTTTATCGGCAAAGCGGTTGATTTTATCTTCAATGCTTGGGCAGTATCGCGGTCCCACCCCTTCAATCTGCCCTGTAAAAAGCGGAGCGCGATGGAAGTTACTACGGATAATATTATGCGTTTTTTCATTTGTGTAGGTTACATAGCAGGGCAGTTGTGTAGGGGCAAAATCCTTTGTTTTATGGCTAAAATGCGGAGGGTTACTATCGCCACTATGCGTTTCAAGGCGTGAAAAATCAATACTCCGCCCATCAATCCTAGCACAAGTCCCTGTTTTAAGCCGCCCTAGAGACAAGCCTAGCTCTTGCAGGGAAGTGCTAAGATTCTGCGGACTCATCTCGCCAAAGCGTCCATTTTGAATCTTACTCTCCCCGATATGCACTAGCCCACGCAAAAAAGTCCCTGTGGTAAGAATCACAGCCTTAGCATAATAAGCTTTGCCGATATTTGTTTTCACACCTTTAGCGATAAATCGCCCTTGTGAATCTTTCTCATAGATAAGGGATTCTACGCTTTCTTGTGAGAGCGTGAGATTTGGCGTGTTTAGGGCTATGTCTTTAGCGATAATGCTATATCTATCCATATCAATTTGCGCTCTTGTACCACGCACAGCAGGACCTTTAGAAGAGTTTAAGATTCTAAATTGAATCCCGCATTTATCGGTAATCTCCCCCATAACGCCCCCTAATGCGTCTATCTCTTTTACTAAATGCCCTTTGCCAAGCCCACCTACTGCGGGGTTGCAGCTTGCTAGAGCAATATTTTGCACCAAAAGTGTAAGCAGATGTGTTTTTGCTCCCATTTTCGCACTTGCTATACTCGCTTCTAGCCCAGCGTGTCCGCCACCCACGACTAAAACATCATATTCCATTAGAATCCTTAAAGATTTTTGAGCGTATTTTACTCTAGAATGGTTATTTTTTGCTATTCTCACGCGGATAAATAACAAATAAGGAAAAAATAAGGAAAAGAAGATGAAAAAGCAATCATTACGGCACATAGGAGATTTTGAGCATATAAGTGAAAAGAGTTTAAAATCTTTAGAATCTATCACAAAGATAAGGCAGATAGATAAAAATGAGATTTTGTATTATGAAGGGGATTTACTCAAATGGGCTTGTATGCTTATAAGTGGGCGTTTGGAGCTATACAAAATGGATAAAAATGATAATGAATTATTTTTTGTGCTATGTGGAGAGTAGGGCTAAGGGGGTGAGACTGATAAATGCTTTTGGTTCTTTTAAGCCTTATGAGGCAGCTGCGAGTGTGCGGGGCATAGAGCCAAGTGTGGTGGCGTTTATTGAATTAGAATCTTTGGAACTACTGATTAAGCAGGATATTGAGATAAGCAATGCTTTTTTATCGGCTTTTATGGACAAGGTGATTGTGTTTAAGAATTTTATTAACTTCAAAGAAGTGTATGACAGCACTTCGCGTGTGGGGCATCTGCTCTATACCGAGCTAGAGCGGTTCAATAAAGTCCAAAGGCAAGTCATAGCACACGAGCTCAATATCAAGCTTGAAACGCTCAGTAGAATCTTGCAGAAAATGCAGCAGCAAGGCTTACTTAGCAAAGATGAATATGGAGATTTGCAAATCAATGATAAGCACACCTTTGCTTCACTCTTTGGTAATGTCAAAGTGGCTAAGATTCAAGGCTCTATATCATAAAAGGCTTTTTTGAGATTGATTGTGTCGTTATAAAGTGTATTTTGTAAGATTTGTATCATTTGCTGTGAAGTTGTGCCATTGCCAAAGGGGTGAGTGATGGCTTTGTTCATAAAATCTTTGCTTGTAATGGTGTGTATAGAATCTAAAATTGCTTGGATATACGCCTTTTTATCATTTGGATTTGGCGTCATAGTAAGAACGGATTCGGGCATTAACCGCCCCTTTTGCCTATCGCCGATATTGATTGTAGGCGTGTGTAAAATCGGGGCTTCGCCTAAACCACTTGAGCTATTGCCTATCACAAAGCTTGCAAGATTCAGGCTTGAGAGATACAGCACTCTGCCTAAACTCGCACAAAGCACAATGTTTTGCGGATATTTTTTTGCATAAGATTCTAGTATTTCATTGATGAGAGTTCCGCCACTATCGGCATTTGCCTTTGTGGCTAGAATCTTATATGGGCTTTGTAAAAGGGCGTTTAGAATAAGTGTAATTTCTTGCGTTGGATTTGTAGATTCCAAAGTCGTGGAATGAAAAGTCAGCACACAAAAGGAATGGAGAAAATCCGCAGGGGTTTGAAGCGTAGATTCTAGCTCTGCTTGAGTAAGCAATGGTGTGTTATGGATATTTTCAACCGCTAATGAGCCGACATTAAACACACGCGATGGGTTTTCACCTAGCTGAATAACGCGTCTCCTATATATCTCTGTGCTAGTAAAATGTAAATAACTCATCTTAGTGATACAATGTCGCATATACTCATCATTCGCCCCTTGTGTGGTCTCACCACCGCTAATATGAGCTATGGGGATATTGAGATTAGCACAGGCTATGCTGACTCCAAAGGCTTCATATCTATCGCCTAAAATAATCACCATATCATAAGGAGTGTGAGAGAAGTACTGACTAAAAGCTGTAATCGCGGCAGATAGGGATTTAGCTATGTCAAGTTGAGTGGAGCTAGAATCTTGTAAAATGGGGATTTTAACATCAATCTTAAAGCCATCGGATTGTATTTCCTTATAGGTATTGCCCAGCGTTTTGCTAAGATGAGCACCCGTAACGATAAGGGATAGCTTAAAAAATGGAGTATTTTTTAGGGCTTTAGCAAGAGGGTAGAGTAAGCCCCATTCCGCACGAGTGCCGGTTACTAGAGCTATGGACTTAAGGGGTTTAGAGTTTTTCTTTAAGGAGCATAAAGGATTCTGCGTAAAGGGGGACTTCATCTATCGCCCCCCCCCCCAGCTAAAATCAAGCCGTTTTTATCCGTAGAAATCGCGTCCGCTCCGCGGGTGCAGCCACGATAGAGTGCTAGGGCTTTGAGGTTTGGCATTGAACGGGGGAAGGGCAGAGTGCCTATCTCACTTTCATAAATTGCCATAATCTCGCATTTTTTAGCAAAAAACTCACTAATATCTACAAACACATTTGGCACAAAGCTCTGTACAGCAAAGCTCGGGGCAAACTCACTCTCACTCAAAGTCTCCATCATTAATACGCGTTCAATACTTGGGTAGCGGAAAGACTTCGTGCAGGCAAAGGCGGATTCAAAAATCACACGATGATCACTATGCACATCATAGGCAAAGGGCAGGTAAATGACATTGGGCTCTATTTGCTTAAAAATGCCAGAAAATGCGTTAATAATCTTGCTTTTTGGATATTCATCAACTTTCATTGTTTTAAGCCCTAGTCTATGCACACTTGAAAATCCATAGGCTTCGCATACAGCGGCGATTTCTTGCTCTCTTTTTTGGATTACTTTTTGACTAAAGCCCTCTTCTTCAAAAACATCTGTGCAAAAAATGCAGTGGATTCTATCGCCATTAGCTTTGTGCTTAAGAAGCGTCCCACCAGCCCCTAGCGTCTCATCATCAGGGTGCGTGGCAATAACTAGAATGTCTTTATTCATTTGTATCCTTTATTTTATCTCAAGGTTTGATCGAGAGGATCTTCTTTTTTGCTTAAAAATTGAGAAAAGTCCAAAGTTTTTATAAGCTCATACGCCCTTTTTGCACTTCTGCCATCACCATAGCTATTTTGTATGTTTTGGATAGATTCTCTAAATGCTATGCTTGTTGCTTTGGTAATAGAATCTTTAATATCCTGTTTGTTTGATGAGCAGAAAATGACATTTTTATCTGCCATACGACCGGTTTGTCGCATACCGACATTAATCGCAGGTATTGGGATAGAAGCTGCCTCGCCTATCCCAGAACTGCTGTTTCCTATTATAAACTCCGCTTGTTTATAAATAGATAAAAATAAATCTCTATCTATGTTTGCGTAAAAAATAAAATTTTGATGTGTCTTGAAACGCTCTATTGTAGCAATAAGCTTTTGATTGCCATAATCAACATTTGGATAGCTTACAAAAGCTCCTATATTTGCTTCTTGTAAAGATTCTAAAATATTTGTAAAAATCACATCAACAATACCTGCCTCTTGTGTAACAGGGTGAAAAATAAGAATGGCGAATCTTTCAAATTGTTCTCTATTGAATTTTGAAAAAATCTGTTTCAAGGGCATAGGGTTAAAATCCACAAATTTATCTAGGGCAATGCTTCCAATATTATAGATTCTCTCCCTTGCTTCCCCCATTGCTACAAGTCGTTTCAAGTGTGCTTCACACGATACAAAATGTAGGCTTGATAGCTTTGATGTGGCGTGTCGTATTGGGTTGTCAATATAGCCATCACGGACGTGGTCTCCACCAAAAAAGTGAATTGAAGGAATACCAAGATAACCACTTATCATACTGTAAATCATCACATCTTCCCTATCTCCCGCATAGCATAAGACATCTGGGGCAAAATCTGCAATAATCTCTAGTGAATTTTGCAATAAAAGACTAGCACTTTTAATCCTTGATATTTTAGAATCACTTGCAAGAAGTGTTTCTATTTTTGCAAGGATAGGGATATTATCTTTTTCAATTTCTTTCACAGAATATCCATAAATATGCGAAAGGTGTGCTCCACTCACTAAAAGGCGAAAATCTATTTGTGAATCTTGTGTAAGCAGTTTATACAATGGACTTAAGAGGTCATATTCTGAACGAATAGAGCTAAAGGCTAGAATCTTTTTCATCAAAACACATCCGATAAAATAGGTGAAAAATCTAAAGAGATTTTATCTTTCAGCACAGGAAAAAAAGTCATACAAATGGGCTGAGTATTTTTATGAACCTTACTCTCGAATTTTAGTGGCATTAGTACTTCCTTATGATTAAAATTTTGCGTTGGTATAGGGATTTGCACTTGATTATCAAAGATGTGTAAAACATCAATCACATCATTATAAAGCTTGTAAATGATTTGGTAGTTTGTATCAATATGCTTATAATATTGATGGAATGATAATCTCCACTGCAACATTCCTTGCGTAAAGCGAAGTTGTTGCCAAGGCAGAGACAGAACCTGATGTAAGGGCAGGGTTGAAAAAGCATATTTACCTATAAGCTCAAAACCACCGAGTTTTGACAAGATAGGATAGGCATTAGCATTTGGAAAGGCAAGGATAAAATCAACTTTATCTTCCATAGCTACTTCTTTTATGGTGTTGAGAATGGCAAAATACGCTCCGTCTTTCCGCACACTTTCATCAATCATTGATGTTGTAAAGAGATAATAATTGTAGCTTTGCTCATTAAGCTTGGCTTGGATTCTTGTGATATTCCCCATACCTTTAATCGCATTATTGTGAGTATAGCAAATCATTTTATTGCCAAATGGTGTGGTGGTAAAGAATCTTTCATAATACGGCATAGGCTTACGAAAGATTGTGTGAAATAGACTTTGAATCTCAGCTTTATGGTCCAATTTCTCTTTACTATTTTCTAAAATGATAATATTCTCTCTCACCTTCTTTTCCTTTTCAATCTCTCACTCACTTCCAAAGATTCCACAATGCTTACTTTACTTGGAATCTTAAAGGGGGCGAGTTTGTCTTTGCAGAAAGTGCGGATATGTTTTTTTAGCGTTAAGTTTGAATTAGCGTGGGATTTAGATTCTACTGCTTCTATTTTTTCAGAATCTAACACCACCTTTACACTTACACTTTGCCCTGTGATAGCATTAGATTCTCCATATACAACACAATCACTTATAAATGGAATCTGTAATAGCAC
>NZ_JRPE02000012.1 GCF_000765825.2 Helicobacter magdeburgensis | reverse complement strand
CTATTTCTAGGGAATGCCACAAGGGCTTTTAATGGTTTTATGATAGATAAAAGGTGTTAAAATAGAGTAAATCGTCTTGGTATTTTATAGAGAATCTTAATTACGCATTTTTTGTGTGTAAAAGTATGAGAAAAGAAAAAGTCTAATGCTTCAGCAGAATAAGATTCTAAAATCTTAATATAGAATCTAATTTTTAAAGAGTGAGCTAAGGGCGTCTAGTCCGCTTTTTTGTGCTGTGTTTTCAGCTGGAGCTGTGGCAGTAGAATCTGCTTTAGATTCTGTTGTGCTTGGCGTGTCAATCTCGCATAGCTCAATATCGCAATCACACAGCATACTTGCAAGGCGGATATTCACACCCCCCTTACCGATAGCCTTGCTTTTTTGATCACTTTTAATTTGCACGATAGCCTTTTTTCTTTCATTATTCTCTTTTTCGCCCTCCATATTCTCACGCCCATTTTGCTCTTGTATTTTTACACTTAGGATTTGAGCGGGTGTTAGGGCTTTGGCGATAAATATCTCTAGTGTGCTGTGATATTCTACACAGTCAATATTTTCATTTGCTAGCTCTTTGCTGACCGCATTTATCCGCACACCCTTTACACCCACACAGCAGCCGATAGGATCAATTCTAGGATTATTAGAATATACCGCTACCTTTGCTCTATCGCCGGGGATTCTCGCACTTTTAAAAATCATCACTTCATTATCTTTAATCTCTGGGACTTCCATCGCTAAAAGCTCTTCTAAAAATTTTGGTGTGGTGCGAGATAGCTCCACTTGCAATCCATTTTTGTTAATGCCAACAAATTTTAGCACCGCACGAATCGTATCACCCACTTTAAAGCTTTCACCCTTTATGCGATTTTTCTGTGGTAGCAGGGCACGGATAGAATCTATCTCTACAAAGGTGTTGCCACGCTCATCAACACCCACAACCTGCCCATTGACGATTTTGCCAAGCTGGGCACGGAAGCCTTGCAGAATCTGATCTTCAATGGAGCGTTGCAAATTGTATTCAAGATTCAAAAAAAGTTTATTTATCGCTCCTCGGCTCATCTCATCAAGCTGCAATTCACAATCTAGCTCATCGCCCACGCTCACATCGCCAAACTCCTTAGCTTGAGAAAAGGGGATTGAAGTAGCTAAATCCTCTTCTGTGAGTTTTACATCATCAGCACAGACTTTTTTGCGGTAAAAAAGCTTTAATGTCCGCTCTTTTATATCTGGCTCAACAATGTAGTGATAAAGGGGATTAATCTCTTCTTGTGCGATTTTGATTAAGCCATTTTTGACAATTTCTAAAACCACGCTATTATCTAGCCCCTTATCATACGCAATTAAATCAATAATATCTAAAATCTTTTCCATAAACACTAGCTCCTATTTGTGTGTGGATTGCCCCTGCCACTGTGGCTTCAAGATAGCCCTAGTTGCTTAAGTCTAGGGATTGTATATGCTATCTTTTGGGATTCTTTGTGAGAAGAGTGGGGATTATAATAAATTTTTGCTTAAAGTTTTACAAATATGCCTATTTTTAGCTATAATGCGGGGTTTTATCTTATTTTAGAGGCAAAAGGAGCAATATGAAAATTTTAGTGATACAAGGACCAAATCTCAATATACTAGGGCATAGAGAGCCACATATTTATGGAAATTTCACACTTGAGCAAATTCATACAAATCTTCAAAATCAAGCAAAGCAAAACAACGCAAGTTTAGAGTTTTTCCAAAGTAATTTTGAAGGCGAGATTATTGATAAGCTTCAAGAGTGTATAGGCGGTGAGTATGTCGGTGTGATTATCAATCCTGCGGCATTTTCGCATACTTCCATTGCCATTGCCGATGCGATAGCAAGCTGTGGTGTGCCTGTGATTGAAGTGCATATTAGCAATATTCACGCACGAGAGGAGTTTAGGAGCAAAAGCTATACGGGTGCTGTGAGTGCGGGAGTAATCACGGGATTTGGTGCTTTTGGCTATCATTTAGCGTTAATGGGAATCTTGCAAATTGCAAATGAAGTGCAAGCCTATAAGGCACAGCAAGCCGCTCAAGCACAGCAAAAATAATGCAACCTTATTTTATCCTTGATGAAAACGCACAATACTATGAGTGCGGCTTTAGCTGTGATAATGCCATTGTCGTGCGTGTGGAGGATACGCGATTTTTCATTACAGATTCCCGCTACACCCTTGAAGCAAAGCAGTTTTGCAATAAGCACACAGAAGTGATAGATTCAAATGACTTTATCCAAAGTTTGCTTGGCATAGTCAGTAGGCTAAAACTTAAGCAAATTGTATTTAATCCCCAAGAGCTGAATGTGGCGATGTATGAGGAGATCCTTTCATCTCTTAGTGCGATAAAATGTGAGCTTATCTCAAAGCCAAATTTTCATCAGCAACTAAGAATCTGTAAGAGCGAGAAAGAAATTGCCCTTATTGCCACTTCACAAAAGCTTAACAAACAAGCCTTTAAAGCCTTTGCCAAGCATATTGCTAAGATTCTTAAACAAGCCCCAAGTGAAAAAGAGCTGCATTATCAAGCTAAGCAGATTCTAAGCGATTTTGGCAAGTATGATTTGAGTTTTGATCCTATTGTTGGCATTAATGAGAATGGAGCAAAGCCCCACGCCTTGCCTTCAAATCAGTGTGTTTTAAAAAAGAATGGTATTTTGCTTTTTGATGCGGGGATTCAATATAAGCGGTATTGTTCGGATATGACACGCACAGCGGCGGTGGGCAAAGATATACACTTTAGCAAAAGACAAAAATTTAAAAATAAGCTTCATAGCAAGATTTATGATATTGTGTTAAAGGCTCAAGAAAAGACTATAAGCAAGGCAAGAAGTGGTATGAGCGGCAAGGAGATTGACGCACTTGCAAGGGCTGAGATTGAAAAAGGTGGCTATGGGAAGTATTTTGTCCATAGCACGGGACACGGCGTGGGCTTAGACATACACGAGCTGCCGCGTATTTCACGCTTGAGTGAGGATAGGATTGAAGATAATATGGTCTTTTCCATTGAGCCGGGCATTTATCTCCCCAATGAATTTGGCGTAAGAATTGAAGATTTGGTTGTGATGAAAAATGGACGCGCAGAGATTTTGTAGGAGAGAATCTTAGAATCTTGAGGCTAGATTCTAGACTTAAAGCTTGAGATTTAAAGCTTAAAAGGGCAAAAATAAAGATGAAAGAGCAAATCCCCACACTTTTACATATCGCACAAAGTGGTGATTTAAGCCCACTTGAAACCTATATCACCAAGCGATATGCTATTAATATGGACTTTTTCTCAACCCTTAATCCCAAGCTTTACAATGAACTCCAAGCTAAGCCTAGCCAATACACGCTTTATTGCAAGGATAATGAGCTAAATATCATTGATATACAAAATAATAGCTTTGTCTATCCGGTTGAGAATGCCAAGCGTACGATGATAGAGCAAAATCTTAGCTTGAGTAAAAATCCTTTAAACAATCCCGCCTTTAGCCTTTATACTAACCATCTAGCCCTTCACAAGCTAGATTCACAAAAAATCCCGCTCACGGCTGATATTTGTAACCCCATAATTGAGCTTATGCAAAATGAGTTTAGTGGGAACAATCGCTTTCATCTCCCTAACAACTTCCTGCCTAGCAGCACATTTTTTGGGCTTTTGGGCGGTATGTTTTTGCAGTTTTTACTTGAAAAGGGTTATTTTTTTCACTCACTGCTACTTTTTGAAGAAGATATAGATTTATTTAGAATCTCGCTTTATTTTGTGGATTATCCGCTGTTGTTTGAATCTGTGAGTGATCGTTCTTGCTATCTTTTTGTCAAGGATTTGTTGCATAAGGAATTTGTGCAAAATTACTTCACGCAAAGACGCATTACAAATAATTTTCTCCGCCTAGAATTACAGCTCTATGATAGTCCAAAGATTGAAGCTGTTAGGGATAATGTCGCACAGGCTTATGCGATTAATTCAAGGGGTTGGGGGAGCTTTGATGATGAGATGATAGGGGTGAAAAATACCTTTTGTAATCTTAGCAAGAGTGAGATTCTGCCCTATCCCATTTTGCATTTGCCACAAAGGGTGAATGTGCCAATATGTGTTGTGGGGAATGGAGCGAGTTTAGATTCTCTTTTGCCTTTTATCAAAGCAAATATGGATAGAATGATTATTTTTAGCTGTGGGACGGCATTAAAGCCGCTTAAAAATGCGGGGATTATGCCGGATTTTCAAATTGAAATTGAAAGGATAGATTATCTTAAAGGCGTTTTAGAATCTGCGCCTTTGGGGGATACGACACTGCTTTGTGGGAATATGGTGCAACCAAGTGCTTTAAGTCTTGCTAAGGAAGCCTATATGTTTATGCGTGGGGGCAGTGCGAGTGCGTATTTTGGTAGGGCAAAGAGTGTGGTGGAGTTTGCCGCACCTTATGTGGGGAATGCGGGATTTGCCCTTGCGTGTTTATTGAGCGAAGAGGTGCTGATTTGTGGGCTAGATTGCGGGTATATCAAGGGGCGGACAAAACACGCCAAAGGCTCGTTTTATGGCGATGAGCAAAGTGAGATTCCAAAAAATGCCTATGTCGTGCAGGGCAATGCGGAATGTGAGGTCTATGCCGATGCGTTATTTTCACTCTCTGCTGCGATGATGAGTAGGGCGATTGAAGTTTTTACTCCAAGGCTTGTGCTGAATCTAGGCGAGGGGGCATATATCCGCGGAAGTCGCTCTGCCAAGATAGATGAGTTTGATTTAGCCAAAGTGGATAAAGCCAAAGCCATAGCGGAGCTTAAGGGCTATATGTGTAAGGATAGACACAAGGTGCTAAGTAGCACAGATAGCCATATAAGCGAAGTTAAAGCGTATAAAGAGACTATTTTACAGGCGATGAAAGTAAGTGTGCGTGGGAAAAGGGAGCTTTTTGAAAGGATTGATAAGATTCAGGCTTTGAGCCTTAAGAAAGTGGTAGAACAGCCATTTGTGGGGGTGCTTTTTGAAGGGAGTATCTCGCATATTCTACATAGCATAATGCTCTGTGCGTTGCATATCCCAAATGATGATATTGCCTTATTTTACGCACGATGTGTGGAGCTTGTAGAATCTGGGCTTAATAAAATGGTGATGAGCTACACACTCCTTGCTACAACGCATACAAGCTAGATTCTATATCCACGCAAAAAAGGTGGCTATAAAGCACACAGGCGGTAAGCTTAAACTAAAACACACAAAAAGCAGGGGTAAAATCTTTTGTGTAAAGCGTAAGAGAGTGAGCATAAGCCCAAGGGCAGAGTAGATTAACCCACCGATATGAGCAGATAAAAAGACATCGCGTATGTAAGGCTGAAGCGAAGTAAGCCCTACCTCATTCATATCTTCTAGCGTGATGAAGCCTTGCGTATAGAGAAAAGTTTCTGTTTCTGCAAGGAAAGATGTAAGCTCTATGTCTTTTACTTCAATAAGTGAGCTAAAAAAGAGTAAAGAGTAGATAAAACACGCCATAAGCCACGCATAGCCCATAAGCATACCGGCTTTAGCAAATCGCCCTTTTTGTGAAAGAAGCACAACTCCTGCTGCAATTCCAAAAGATGCAAGCCAAGTAGGGATATTTGGGATATTATAGGCTCTCCAAAATAAAGAAAAAAGTATAATAAACCCAATGCCTACAAATAAGCAAAATCGCTGGAATCCAAAAAATTGCTGTTCTTTATAGTCTAGCGTGAAGTCAAACATAATGTCCCTTTTGTAAAAATTCTTATAAGACTAAGAATCTCATTAGATTCTTGTAGAAGTGGTATTTTAACAAAAAAAAATCCCCAAAACTGCATTATCAATTTAGGGATTTAAAACTGAATCTGGGAATAAGTTAAGAAGAAAGAGTTATTTGCGAAGCTCTTTGATTCTTGCAGCTTTACCGCGTCTTGTGCGTAGGTAGTAGAGTTTAGCACGGCGGACGCGACCGATACGCAATACCTCTATGCTATCCAAACTCTCGCTATAAAGTGGGAAAGTTTTTTCCACACCGATGTTGTTTGCACCCATTTTTCTTGTTGTAAATGTCCTATCTACGCCATTTCCGCGTATGGCAATGCACACACCTTCAAAGTGCTGGATTCTGCTCTTATCGCCTTCTTGAATCTTTATGCCTAGGCGGAGTGTGTCTCCAGCTTTAAATTGTGGCACTTTTCTCTCGCCGATCTGTGCTTTATTGAAGCTCTCAATATATCTATTTCTCATAGGTTGTCCTTTCTTTTTGGGTATGCTTTTTTGCTATCCGCCCGGTTGAAATATGGGCTAAAACGCGGTATGTTTGATACAAATCCGGTCTAAAATATTTCGTCTTGCATATCGCCAAGCGTTTTTTTAAGTCGGCGATTTTACTATGATTTCCCTTTGAATACACTGAAGGCACAGCTAAATTTTGTAAATTTTCATTTGGGCTTGTGGTAAATGGCGGACTTTTAGCAAAATTTGGTGCTTCAAGTAAATGTTCCGCAAAGCTTTCCCCCTGCAAAGATTCTGCATTGCCCAGCACACCTTGAATCTGCCTTGCAATACTATCGCATAGCACAAGGGCTGGAAGCTCCCCACCTGTGAGAATACAATCGCTTATGCTAAAGACTTCATCAGCATACATTTCTATGGCGCGTTCATCAAAGCCCTCATATCGCCCACATACAAAGCTTATATGGGATTCTTGGCTTAGGCGTTTGGCGTCATTGTTGTTAAAAGGTTTGCCACAAGGGCTTAGAAAGATAATATGGGAACTTTTAAGTGGCGCTAATGCTCTGCTTAATACATCTGCTCTCATCACTTGTCCTGCCCCACCGCTGATTGGCGGCTCATCAACCTTTTGGTATTTATCAAGGGCATAATCACGGATATTAATGGTCTCAATACTGATGAGGTTGGTGTTAATGGCGCGTTTAAGAATAGAATCTGTAAAGTAAGATTCAATGAGTGCGGGAAAAAGGGTCAAAAATGAAAAACGCATTTTGCCCCCTTAGCTTTCTTGCAGGAGTAAAAAGGCGTTTTGTGTCGCTATGCAATCTGTGCTAATGTTAAGGACATATTGGCTGATATTTGGGATATAAAACTGCTTTGGCAGCCCTTGAGAAACAAGCTCTGTGTGTGTTTGGATAAGAAAATAGTCAATCTTAGCAATACGCTCAATATCTTTCACAACGCCAAGATTCCTTTGTTTTATGTCTGTGGTGTCGCTAATGGCTGTGCCTATAAGCTCCTGCCATAAGATTTCACCTTTTTTTAGAATCTTTTTGCTTTCTGTCAATGTGGAGTAAAGCTCGTAATTAACTAGCTTTGCGGCACTCTCTCTGCTTTCATAGCCTTGAAAAATCACAAGATTCTTTGTTGTGTCAAATGAGTGAATGCGGATTGTATCAAGTGTGGCTTGGGCGTTTGGAGATTGATTAAAAGATATTTGAGCTGGGGATTGCAGATAAAAAGTCGCCTGTGGGGCAAAAATGGAGGGAAAATCACTCATAATGTGGAGTTTCAACGCTCCATTTACGCCTACAAGCCGCCCAATCTTAGCAACTAAAAGTAGGCAATTTTTATTTGAATGTTCCATTATGTGATGAGTTTAGATTCAATGGGCTTGAATGGCGATTCTATAATTTTTCCCATCTTTAGCTTTTAAGCCTGAAATGAAAGTTTTTAAAGAGCCTACCATTTTACCATCGCGTCCAATCAAACGCCCGACATCTTGAGGATCAGCAAAAATAGTAATTTCACAAGTATTGTCTTCTATATTCTCAAGCTTAATCTCTATCGCCTCTGGATTGTTGGCTATCTTTTTTGCATATTCTTTGACAAAATCTTCAACCATCATCGCTTCTTTATTTTGAAGTCAGTTTAGCTACCCTTTCACTCATCTTTGCACCAACGCTTTTCCAATATTCTAATCGCTGTGCATCATATTTGACAAGTGCAGGTTCAACCAAAGGATTGTAATAACCAAGAGATTCTATCCAGCCACCATCGCGTTTTTTGCGTGAATCTGTAACTACGATACGATAGAAAGGCTTTTTCTTGCGTCCCATTTTAGTAAGTCTAATCACTGTTGCCATATTTTGCTCCTTAACATATTAGCTTTTTAAAAAGCTGAAATTATAATGTGTTTTGCTTAAAGCACGATTATTTTGGCATACGCATATTGCCCATCATACTCATAAGCTCTTGCATACCGCCTTTTTGTGAAAGTTTTTTTGCTAACTTTGCCGCTTGGTCAAACTGCTTAATAATGCGATTTATATCGCTTACCTCTAAGCCACTACCTTGAGCTATTCTCTTGCGTCTTGAGCCATTAAGCAAGTCTGGATTCTCTCTTTCTTTTTTTGTCATAGAATTAACCATTGCACGGATATTTTTAATCTCATTTGATTTGTCTAAATCCACATCTTTTAACGCACTTGCCATTCCGCCAAGCCCGGGAATCATTGAGGCAATGGAACTCATTGAACCAAGCTTTTTAACA
This sequence comes from Helicobacter magdeburgensis, assembly GCF_000765825.2. Classification (GTDB taxonomy): domain Bacteria; phylum Campylobacterota; class Campylobacteria; order Campylobacterales; family Helicobacteraceae; genus Helicobacter_C; species Helicobacter_C magdeburgensis. Next base: position 50,543 of record NZ_JRPE02000012.1, on the reverse strand, counting down.
TTTTCAATTTGATTAATAAAATCTTCAAAGCCAAATTGCCCTTTTTTGATTTTTTTAGCTATGCTTTTAGCTTCATCTTGATTGATGACACTTGCGGTTTTTTCCGCTAATGAAGCAATATCCCCCGCTCCCATAAGACGCGAGATAATGCGTTCAGGCACAAACACATCAAAATCCGCTACTTTCTCCCCACTTCCTATAAACTTCAGCGGAACGCCGATTTGATAGGCAATAGATAGGGCAATCCCGCCTTTGCTATCACTATCAAATTTTGAAAGGATCACCCCATCAATACCGATTTTTTCATTAAAGTTTTGTGCGGAGCGGATTCCATCTTGTCCGCTTAGAGAATCGGCTACATACAGGCACTCTGTGGCGTTAATAGAATCTTTAATCTCTAAAAGCTCCTGCATTAAAGCTTCATCAATGCTTAAGCGTCCTGCACTATCTATGATAACTACATCATAATGTGCGTTGATTGCTTTTTGCTTGGCTTCCTTAGCTACTTGCAGGGCATTTTCAGGCTTTGAGCTTTGATTTGGGGTGAAAATATCCACTTCAATACTTGCGGCTAATTGACTAAGCTGCTGAGTGGCTGCGAGTCTATGCAAATCACACGCCACAAGCAAAACTTTCTTGCCTTTTTGTTTAAGATAAAGGGCGAGTTTGGCACTTGAAGTTGTTTTACCGCTTCCTTGTAAGCCCATCATCAAAATCACGCTAGGCGGCGTTGGTGAGAAGCTAATCCCATAGCTTTTCTTGGATTTTAAAATCTCATTGAGAGAATCTTGCAGAGCATTCATAAAGCTTTGTTTGCCTATGCCATTGCTTTTGGTGCGTTGGCTCACTTCTTGGATAATCTGCTTTGTAGCTTTGTGATACACATCATTTTTTAATAAAGTCTTTTTTAGCTCATCACACGCCCTTTGAAGCGATTTTTCATCATCAGCAAAGCGGATTTTGTTAATAATGCCTTTAAATGAGCTTGTGAGTGTGTCAAACACGATAACTCCTTTGTGAAAATAAAATGCAATAAAAGGCGGGATTCTACATAAAAATCACTTTTATTATGCTTTTATTTGCTTCAAACTTATATATTTAAAGGTAATAATCCATAAAATAGCAAGGAATTGTAATGATAAATTTTGAACAATCTCTACGAGAGAATCAGCTCAAAATTACACCACAGCGACTCGCAATGCTTGATAGGATTCAAAAAAACGGGCATATGAGTGTAGAAGAGCTATATGAGCAGATTCGCTCTATTTTCCCATCTATCTCACTTGCTACGATTTATAAGAATATTCACGCACTTTGTGAAGCAAATATCTTGCGTGAGATTAAAGCTCCAAAGGATAAACAAAAGTATGAGCTAAGTAGTGATAGGCATTTGCACGTGTATTGTGAGGTATGCGGTAAGCTTGAAGACATTAGGCTTGATATACAAGCTTTAGAAAAAGATTGCAGTCAAAATAGCGGATATAGTATTTGTGATATTTCCGCGGTGCTTATAGGCAAATGCCCAGAATGCAGAATCTAGTCTAAAAATAAAAGCTAACAAAATCTTAAAAATCCCACCATACCTCGCGTTTAGGTGGAGTGGTGAAGTCATACACTTCGCCAAGCATAGGCACACTGATAGGGATATTTGCCCCATCGCATAAGGCAATGAGATTTTTGAGTGGCTCATTCCACGCGTGAGAGCCAGAGACAAAGCGTCCATAGTGAATGGGGATAATCATTTTTGCCTTTAAATCAACAGCGGCTTGTAGCACCTCATTTGTAAAAGAGTGTGAAAATCGCCACGCTTGATTGTATTGTCCATTTTCTAAAATCGCTACATCAATTCCGCCAAATTTCTCTCCAATCTCCTTAAAATGCGTATAATAGCCCCCATCACCGCTTAAAAATATTTTTATCCCAGCCATTTCTAGCACATACGAACTCCAAAGTGTCCTGTCCCATTCTATTGTGCGTCCTGAGCTGTGCTGCGAGGGCGTAGAAGTGATTGTGATAGAAGGGGCAAGTTTTAGGCTTTGCCACCATTGTAATTCTGTGATTTTTTGAGAATCCACACCCCAAAATCGTAGATGAGAGTCAACGCCAAGTGGCACGACAAATTGCTTCACCTTATCTTTTAAGGCAATGATAGTAGGATAGTCCAAATGATCATAATGATCGTGGGTAATCACAAGCACATCAATGCTATCAAAGTCTTCCTTGTCCCAATGGATATGAGAGGCAAAAGCACGATTGATCCAAGGATAGGGCGAGGCATAATTGCTAAATACTGGATCAACAAGAATCTTAAAGCCCTGCATTTCTAGCATAAATGAAGAATGCCCAAACCACACAAAAGCAGGATTTTGCGTGTGAAGTGTTTTGAGATTTGTTTGAGAAAATGGCAGGGGGTGTTTGGGTTTAGCATTTTTAGGCTTAAAAAGATAGAATCTTGCCACTTCCCACCACGCTGCGCGTTTAATGTGCTTTGTGTGTGGATTAAGATTTGTAAAATAGCCTTTTTTAATGCCATTTTTATCTTCTTTCCATTCAAAATTTGGCACTGAAGAAAATCTCTGCATTTCTTCAGTATTCGGGCTAGAGCCTTTTGCAAGGTTTTTAGAATCTTGAGAAATTCCACAAGTGGCACTACAAGTCATAATCACGCAAATTATGCAGATTCTTACATTTGACAGCAATGCGGTGCTTCCGTGCTGATGGGTAGTTTTAAATCTTTCCACGCGTTAAATCCACCAACAAGATAATAGACATTATTATAGCCTAGCTTCTTAGCCCACATAATCCCTACAACCGCACTTCCCATAGGTGAAAGTCCATACTCCCCACTATCATAAAATACGATTTTAGAATTCTTGTCTTTTCCAAGCAGGGCTATAAACTCATCTTGTTTGCGAGAGAGAGCATCAGCTTCCCAATTCCACTCACTGCCATTGTCGTTTAGACTTGGACTCAAAGCAAACTCAAAATGTTTGGCATTAGGGATAAGCCCTAGATTATACACACCGCGTGGCAGGGTAGCCATAATAGTATAAGATTCTATGTCTTGTGCCAACTCATCAGGCAGGATAATGCTATAGCCATTTTGCCCTGCGCGTTGAAGAATGGCTGTCGCATCTTGGCTTATCTTTTCATCTATATTGAGCGTTTGGAGTTTGCTTTGGGCTTCTTTGGCTTTATTTTCATCGCCCTTTAGCTTGGCACTTTCAAGTGAGCTAACCACAGGCATAACCTCCACAAGCTGTGTGTAATAGCTGCTTTGCTTAGATTCTGTGGTATTAGAATCTGAATCTCCACAACCTATCAACGCTAGGCAACATACCGCTAAAATAGCATTTTTCACGCTAAAAAATCTCATTTTACTTCTCCTTTTTGTGATTTGTGTTTATGATTGTGAAAGCGTTTTAAGCTCGCTTTGAATCTTAGCATACTTTTCTTGTGCGAGTTCAAGGGCTTGTGTATTTTGCTCTAGCACCGCTTTTGGGGCGTTTTTGATAAAATTTTCATTGCCTAGCATTCCTTGTAGTTTGGCTATCTCTTTTTCAAGCTTTGCTTTTTGATTGTTTAAACGCGTGAGAATGGCACTTAAATCAATGCCTTGAAGATTTATATAGCTCTCACTCAAATCGCTGACATCGCACACACAGCCCATTTGTTTATCTTTAACGATTTGTAAGTTTGTAACCTTAGCAAGTTTTTCTACAAAAAGTTTAAGCATATTTTCATCTACACTTGTATTAAGCTTAACAAATACCTGCTCCACATTCGCATTGCCAAGCTCAAGCATTGCTTTTAATCGGCGGATTGAAATAATCACATCTTCAATCACTTTAAAAGTCTGCTCTATGGCGGATAGCTCTTCACTCACATTCTCTGCCTTTGGATAAGGGGCTATCATAATAGAATCTGCGGATTCTATCTCACTGCCATTCAAGCTATGCCATAGCCAATCGGTAACAAAAGGCATATAAGGGTGCAAAAGTAACAACGCAGTTTTAAAAATCGCTCCAAGCTCATAGACAGAATCTTTACTTGCCTTTGCAAGTTCAATCCCCCAATCGCAAAATTCCCCCCACAAAAAGCGATATAAAATACTCGCTCCATCATTAAAGCGATAAGATTCTAAAGCCAAACGCACTTCATTAATCGCCACTTGCAAACGCACAAACATATACTGACCAAGCGGAGTTTGTATCTCTATCTCATTAAGATTTTTAAAGGCTTTAAAGGTTTTATTTTGAATCTCATCTTGTTGGGAGGCATACATTTTTAGAAACTGCGTGGCGTTATAAAGCTTATTTATAAAATTTTTAGAAATCTCACAGCTTTGGGTGGAGAGCTTCACATCTCGCCCTTGAGCGCATAAAATCGCTAGAGTAAAACGCAAAGTATCCGCCCCATAAGTGCTTATCATTTCCAATGGATCAATGACATTGCCCTTACTCTTACTCATTTTCTGCCCCTTTTCATCTCGCACCAATGCGTGAAGATAGACATCTTTAAAAGGCAGTGAGCCTAGCAAAGATTCGCCACTTAGGAGCATTCTAGCCACCCAGAAAAATAAAATATCAAAACCTGTAATCAGCAAAGAATTAGGATAAAAATCGCTTAAATCTGAATCTGTAAAGAGAGCAGATTCTGTATCTTCATCATCTTTGCTTGCTTGTATGTTGCCCCAGCCAAGTGTGCTAAACGCCCAAAGCCCCGAGCTAAACCAAGTATCAAGCACATCTTCATCTTGCTTTGTAATGAGTGCTTGGCATTTGGGACAAGTGGGATTATCGCTCTCACACGCAATCTTTTCTCCGCATTCGCAATACCACACGGGGATTCTATGCCCCCACCAAAGTTGGCGTGAAATACACCAATCTTTCAGCTCTCTCATCCACGCATTATAATTATTCAACCATTGATTTGGGAAAAACTTTAGCTCCCCTGCATTGACTTTTTTAATAGCCTCTTGTGCGACTTCTTTTTTAACAAACCATTGCTTTGAAATATATGGCTCTACAATACTGCCACAGCGGTAGCATTTGCCAACCTGATTTGTATAATCTTCAATCTTTTCAACAAAGCCAAGCGATTCTAGCTTTTTAATAATAGCTTCTCTTGCTTCTAGTCTTTCCTGCCCTTCAAACTCCCCAGCATAGGCATTTAAAATACCTTTTTCATCAAAAATGGTAATAGATTCTAAATTATGGCGTTTGCCTACCTCATAGTCATTGACATCGTGAGCGGGAGTTACTTTCACACAGCCCGTGCCAAACTCCATATCCACTGCTAAATCCGCAATAATGGGAATCTCCCTATTTAAAAGCGGCAAAATCACACTTTTACCGATACAATCCTTGTATCGCTCATCGTTGGGATTTACCATCACCGCACTATCGCCAAAAAATGTCTCTGGACGCGTGGTAGCGACAACAATAGTCTTTGAAGTGTCTTTAATGGGATAGCGTAGATAGTAGAGTTTGCCAAGATTCTGCTCGTATTCCACTTCAATATCAGATAACGCACCATCATTGACACACCAATTAATCATATAGTTATCCTGCACGATTAAGCCTTGATTATACCACTGAACGAAAGCTTTTTTAACCGCATTTTGCAAACCCTTATCCATTGTGAATCTTAGACGCGACCACGCCGGAGTGATACCTAGATGACGCATTTGATTAAGGATTGCTCCCCCGCTTTGCTCTTTCCACTCCCACACTTTTTTGATAAAAGCTTCCCTGCCTAAAGATTCTTTGCTTATACCCTTTTTTGCAAGTTGCTTTTGCACGACATTTTGCGTGGCAATTCCTGCGTGATCAAGTCCGGGTTGATAGAGCGTTTTAAATCCGTCCATTCTTTTAAAACGCGTGATAATATCCTGCAATGTAAAAGTAAGTGCGTGTCCTATGTGTAAAACACCTGTAACATTAGGTGGGGGCATCATAATACAAAACTTTTCTCCATTTTGAATATGTTTGTTCCCATCAATTTCAAAATATCCCCGAGATTGACAAATATTATAGAATCTAGATTCTATATCTTTGGGATTGTAGCCCTTTTTTTCCTGTGTCGTATTCTCCATAAAATGCCTTTGTGGTATTTAATTTGCTTTAGGTGTATTATAATACCAAATTGCTAAAAACAAATGGAGGTAAAAATGACTTATGAGCTAAAGATGCCAATTTTGGGTTTTGATGATGTTACAAAGGTGGAGCTAGAGCAGATAGATGAGACTTTTAGTAAGCTCCGCTCACTTGATGGAACGCGTCCTTTTGAAATCACACTTGTAAATCCCTTTTCACTTTGCGAATACAACTTTACCATTCCAACCGCTGATGAAAAGCTCCTTGATTTAGATGAGACAAGGGGCGATAAGGTGCTTGTATTTTGTGTAGTGGTGGTGCAAAAGCCTATTGAAAACTCCATTGTGAATCTTATGGCACCTTTTGTGTTTAATCCAAGCAATGCTTCTTGCTTACAGGTTACGACTTTGCCTGTGGCTGAATATCCGCAATTTAGCAAAGTCCAACCTTTAAAAGAGTTTTTATCCCCCGAGATTCTGCAAACACTTAGCAAATAATGCCACTCTCCAATCTTAACCCAGAGCAGTTAGCCGCTGCTACTGCCCCAAGCGGACATAATCTTATTATCGCTTCAGCTGGGACAGGCAAAACTTCCACGATTGTGGGGCGTATAGCCTATCTTTTGCAGCAGGGCTTTAAGCCTAAAGATATTTTATTGCTTACCTTTACAAATAAAGCAAGTAGCGAGATGATTGAGCGAGTGGGGAAAATCTTTGGCTCTAGCCTTGCTAAAGAGATAGAATCTGGCACATTTCACGCCGTGGCGTATCGGTATTTGCGACAGATGAAAAATATTCATCTTAAACAGCCTAAAGAATTGCAAATGCTCTTTAAAAGCCTGTATGAGAAACGCGTTTTTAGCCAAGATTCTATAAAGCCTTATTCTTCGCAGTATTTATATGAAATCTATTCGCTTTTTGTCAATGCCGCGTATAAGGGTAGTTTTGGGGCGTGGATAGTGGATAGGAATCCGCAGCAAGAGCCATACATTGCCATTTATGAGGATGTAATGGAAGAGTTCAAGGCACTAAAGCACACGCATCATTATGCGGATTATAACGACTTGCTTTTATTGTATCGTGAATCTTTGCTAGAGCTTAGCTTACCGCCATTTATGGAAGTGCTATGCGATGAGTATCAAGACACAAACCCTTTGCAAGATTCTATCCTTGATGCGTTAAAGCCCCAAAGCTTATTTTGTGTGGGGGATTATGATCAAAGTATTTATGCGTTTAATGGGGCGGATATTAGCATAATCAGTGGCTTTGGGGATAAGTATGCAGATTCAAAAGTTTTTACTTTAAGTAAAAATTACCGCTCAAGTAAGCATATCCTTGATTTAGCTAATAAGGTGATAGAGAAAAATGAACGGGTATATCCCAAAAGGCTGGAAGTGATTAAGCAAGGCGAGTTTGCCCCGCCAAAGCTTGTATGGTATGATGAGCTATTTTTGCAGTATCAGGGCATTGCTAAACGCATAGCTTTAAGCAACACGCCTTATGAAAATACCGCTATTATTTTTCGCAATAATTCAAGTGCTGATGGGATTGAGGCGAGTTTGCGAGAGCTAAATATCCCTTCAAAACGCAAGGGGAGCGTGAGCTTTTTTGACACAAAAGAAGTCAGTCTCATACTTGATATTTGCTCCCTTACGCATAATCCACGCGATATGATGGCACATATCCATACACTGAGCTATGGTAAAGGCATAGGCAATAGCATTGCTAAGGATATTTATGAGGCGTTGTTTATCTTAGGTGAGGGGGATTGTCATAGGGGTATGTTTATGCCAAAAAGTGATGTAAAAGCCTATCAGCAAAGGGCAAAAAATACACAACTTGGGCTTTTTGATGATTTTTTTGCTTTAGAATCTCAAGGCAGATTTAATGAATATATTACAGGGGGCTTTGCTTCACACCCACTTTTGCAACACCCAAAGATTCAAAAAGAAGGGGCGATATTTTTAAGTGATTTTTATGAAATGCTAGATTCTATAAGACATATTAAAGAGCCAAAAAGGCTGATTGAACGCATTGTGAATGCGAAGTTTTTTACTGATATTATGCAAAATCTAGCTAAAAATCGCTCTAAGACAAAAGAGGGCAGTATAGATTCTGCAAGGCTTGAACAAGCCTTAGAATCTATCAAACGCAAATGTAGCCTTTTGCTTGATTTGGCAAAAAATCACAATGATTTAGGGAAGTTTTTAAATGCGATGATTCTAGGCTCAAGTGAAGCTAGTGAAGGCAGCGGGGTAAATCTATTAAGCATTCACGCAAGTAAGGGGCTAGAGTTTCAAAATGTATATGTGGTGGATTTAATGGATGGGCGATTTCCAAATCGCAAACTCATAAGCAAGGGCGGGAGCATAGAAGAGGAGCGGCGGCTGTTTTATGTAGCCATCACGCGTGCAAAAGAGAATCTTATCCTTTCTTTTGCTAAAAAGGATAATGTGAAAAACATTGACTACACCCCATCAATCTTTCTGTATGAGGGTGAATTGTTAAGCAAGGATAGTGTGGTTTAGGATTTATGCAAATGAGCTATAATGACATTTTTTGCAAGGATTTAGAATGTGGGAGAGAGAAATTTGGAAGTTTTAATAAATGGTGATTTAGTGCCAATCGTGCTTTTTACCTACAATCGCCCAAGGCATACCAAAGCAACTTTGGACGCACTAAAAGCTAATCATCTAGCCCCAAGAGCCGTATTGTATATCTACCAAGATGGACTAAAGGAAAATGCCACAAAGGAGCAACGAGAATCTGTCCTAATTACCAGCAACGAGAATAGCAAATACTTTAAAGAAATTACCCTAATCCAAAGAGAGCGTAATTTTGGACTGGCAGATTCTATCATTGATGGTGTTACAAATATCATCAATAAATACGGCACAATCATTGTGTTGGAAGATGATATTGTTGTATCGCCTGTATTTTTGGACTTTATGAATGCTGCTCTTAATTATTACAAAGATCAGCCAAAAGTATGGAGCATAGCGGGTTGGGGCTACCCAATAACTACACAAGACTTGGGGGACTGCTACTTTTGGAGAATCCCACACTGCTGGGGTTGGGCAAGTTGGAGTGATAGATGGCAGCATTTTAAGCGTGATATGTCTTTGGATTTTAAAAACTCTTTTAACAAAAGCGACATTGCCTATATCAATCTTGATGGAGCTGCTGATTACTTTAGTCATTTTACACTTAATCACAAAGGTAAGTTAAAAACTTGGGCAATATTTAATTATCTTATTGCTCACAAGCATAATGCTTTAACGCTTTGTCCAAGTATCTCATATATCCATCAAATCGGCTTTGATGGAAGTGGGGTGCATTGTGGAGAGGAAGGCAATATGCTTAATCCCCCCAGCATAAATACAAAATTTCCCATTATCTTTCCTAAAGACATAGCAGAATCTGCTCTAGCATTAGATCGGATTAGATCTTTTGAGTTAGTGCATAAAAACACCATACCAAGGCGAATAAGGCATAAATTGGTAAAAGTCTCTACAGCCTTACAAACAAAACTATCACATTTAATAGTATGTAGGGGGGGGGGTATAGATTATCTCCTGTTGCTTATACAAGCATCTTATATAACCATGATGAAAGCAGGGCGGCATAATGACTTATGTCTGCCAAAATGCTATCCTGCTACTCTTTTTCAATCGCCTTGATACTACGCTTGCTACCCTAGAGCAAATTGCCAAAGTTCAGCCTAAAAGAATTTATCTAGCTGCAGATGGGGGTAGAAATGAGACGGAAAAAGAGCATATTGCCACTTTGCGCACAAGTGTATTGAGACATATTACTTGGAAGTGTGAGATACACACACGCTTTTTAAATGCGAATCTTGGCTGCAAAATGGCTGTAAGCTCTGCTATATCGTGGTTTTTCTCACAAGAAAAGCAGGGTATTATCCTAGAAGATGACTGTCTGCCGACTTTAAGCTTTTTTAGATTCTGTGATGAGCTTTTAGAACGCTACAAATATGAAGAAAAAATCTTTATGATAAGTGGCTGGAGTGCGCTTGATTTTGCCAAGAACGCTTCAGTAGAGACATTACACCCAAAGGCGCAGCTACAAGATGACTACTTTTTCTCCAAATATCCGCATATTTGGGGTTGGGCTGGCTGGGCTAGAGCGTGGCAGAAATATCAGCTAGAGTTTAGCGACTTTGAATCTGAATTTAACACGCTTGATAATTTTTACTCCGTGAAAGAAAAGCGATATTGGTATAAAATCTTTAAAACTTATTCTCAAGGCAAAATAAACACTTGGGATTATCCATTTACATATAGTATATGGAAGCATAAGGGGCTTTGTATTTATCCTAAGAATAATATGATTACAAACATTGGTTTTAATAGGAATGATGCCACTCACACCACAGGAGAGTCTAAATTTGCCACAATGCCAAGCTATGATATTGTTTTTCCACTCAAGCACCCAAATAGCACACAAAGAAACAAACAGCTTGATGCTGCAAATTTTGAGATAATTTTTGATGTATCGCCATTGCATAAGAGAATTGTTAATAAAATTAAAAAAATTAAATATAGATGATTGTTCTATGGATTGCACATTTGAATTAAGGCTCTGTGTTCTTTTATTTCTTGCTCTTTTTTAATCTCTTCTTGGGGGATAAGCTTAAAAGTCTCTTTGGCATTTTTGCAGTCTTTAAGCTTATAATATCCCCACGCTAGAGAATCTAAATACGCTGGGTTGCGAGGGGAGATTTCAAGTGCTTTTTTCACATACTCTACGCCCTCTTTGACATTCAGCTCATAATCAATCATCAAATAACCCAAAAAATTAAACAAAAAGCCTAGCTCCGCATTTTGCGAGTTTTGCAAAGCACTATCAATGCGTTCATCTTTTGGCGTGCTTATATCAGGCATTTGCATAAGGTTTATGGCATTTTTGAGATTTTGAGCAATATTTGCTATGGCTTTTTTATCTTTTTTATTGCCAGATTCAAAGGTATAAATCTGTTCCAGAGCTAGAAAATAGGGATTTTTATTTTCATCATAGGCATATTTTGCTTGTTTGGCGGCATTTTTATAATCTTGCTGTGCGATATAAAGCTCTAGGAGAATCTCTGGCTTAAAGGGGAATTGCGTGGCAATTTGCGAGGCTTGTTTGAATTTCTTTTGGTGGGCGTAAATAAGAATAAGATTTTGAGCATTTTCAATGGTGGGCTGGGCTTGAAAAGACTTTTCAAAGACATTTTCAATCTTAGCAATCTTATTAAATTTTCCATACACTTCAATGCTAAATTTACAAAAGCTCCCAAAACAGCCATAATTTTCAATATGGGAATCGAGGAGCTTCAAAGCCTTTTCCTGCTGGGATTGGCTCAAATACACAGCGACAATTTTTTGTAGCACTTCTTGGGCTTTACTCTCATTATAGGCAGATTCAAAATGGATAAGGGCATTTTTAAAATCCCCGAGTGTGGCATAAAGTGAGCCTAAAATATCATTAAGCAGGGCAGAATTTTCACTCTTAGCAATAATCTTTGCTTCCTGCAACGCTTCTTGCGTCATTCCTAGCTTAAGATAAGAATCTAAGAAAATCTTATGGATAATAAGATCTTTTTGCCCACCTTTTGCCACATACTCATTAGCAAAATCAAGCGTAGCGTGGGGGTTATTAAGCGTTGAAGAAAGGATGATTGCCTCTTTAAAATATTCTAGTTTTTTAGTCTCTTCATACAGCACAAGATACAAATCTCTTGCCTTGTCAAACTCCTTTTGTGCCTCATACTCAATAGCTTCAAACAGATAGCTATCCTCATCAAATGCCCCATAGCAAGAGCTTAGCACGATAAAACATAAAGCAAAAACACGCAAAATTTTCATACACATTCCTTTATCTTTATGCCTTTGCATTCATTGCACAGAGTTTGTAAATCTTGCTTATTAAGATTCTTATGAGCTTCCCAAAATGGATAAGTGCGACATTGCTTTGGACGATAGGCATAAATGCTGCATTGCTTAGAATCTGTATCAAAAAACACGCACGCCAAGCCATTTTGATAAGACTTTTCAATAAAGGAAAATCTATAACCCACTTTTCTTACATAAGCTTTGGTAAAAGATTCAAAGCTAAATCCCAAAAAAGAGGCAATTTCTTGCATTTCTTCAATATTCACAAACACATAGCCAGAATCCCCCACACAGCACTTGCCCCCACAGCTTTCACAAGCGGAGTTTTCAAAGCTAAAGGGATAATCTTTATCGGTATTCATAGAAGCTTTTTGCATCGCTTTTGTAGATTCTATTAATGTATTCAACCTGCCCATCTTTCACGCGTTCATTAAAAAAGCGTTTGCCTTGGTTGATTTGAGCGAGTATGAGCTGCTCCACACCCACAGCAGTGGCATAATTTACCCAATCATAGCGTAAATCACCACCTAGAAGCGAAGTGTATTCCACAAGTTTGGGATTTTGATTGTTAATCACATTAGCGATAAAGAGATTCTTGCGATCTTCTTTTTGGATAAGCAATAGAATCTGTGGGTGGAAGTTTGTTTGGACGGAGAGAAATTTATCAGGCTTATTTTTGGCAAGTCCCAGCTGTGAAGCCACAAGCCCTGTCCTTGCTGGGGGAGTGTTAAAAAACACGACATTATTAGCAATGAGACGATCGTGTTTGCTTAGCTTTTGCACAAAGGTTTTAGCAGATTCTGAATCTATTTCTTCTTCAAAGACAACGCGGCTACTTTTATTTTTTAAGATTCCACCAAGTGTTTTGCCAATAAGGCTTTTATCGTTATAAGCGATGATATTTTTGCTCCCAGCTAGAGAGAGCAAAAGCTCAATTTGTGCTTCATAATCAATCCCGCCAAAAATAAGATTTTTAGGCAACGAGCTTATGTTGATTTGTTTTCTATTAATGGTAGGCACATAGGTGGGAAGACTTATATCAAGTGTGGCAAACTCTTGCGCTCCTTTTGGCGTGAGAATGGCAATGACAAAATCATAATTTTCTTTTGCGATGTTTTTGTAAGCGCTGTTAAGATTAGCCCTGCTTTCATCGCCGCTATCAAAAATCTCAAACACAAAGTCATTGCCCCGCGTCATAAGATAGGCCAAAATGGTATCAATACTGCTTGCCGAGTAGCGTCCTATGATTTTTTTAGGCATTAAAAGAGCAAGTTTAATCTTCCCACTGCCCTGCAGTGTCGGTGGCAGCATTTGGTCGGCAATGCCTAAGTCTCCAAGGACTGAAGAGAGCTTAGAGCGAAGCTCGGTATTATCTATGCTAGGGTCAAAAAAGGCAACAAAAGAGAAAAACTCTCCCTTAGCAAAGTAATTCAGTAAGCAAGAGGTGCCACATTTTTCCGTGCTAATATTTAAAATTTCCTGTTGTGGCAAGGGTAGGGGTGAGATAATATAGCTTTTGGCAAAGGCGTGTGTAGCTAAACTCACACTTAAGATTCCATACAAACATAAGGCAAAAATAGGCTTTAAGTAGATGTTCATAATTGTCCTTTCGCAATTAAAAAGTCATTATGTGCTTGTGTTTTGAGTGAGGGATTCCGCACAAGCTCATTGAGTGCATAAGTAATTAAAAACTTTTTGTTATTGTGCCATAAGATTCTACTATGTTCCAAATGACTGCCCAAAATATGCTCACTGACCACATCGCCTAAAAGCACACAGAGCTTTGGTGTAAGGCTTTGAAGCTGTGTGAGCACATAGGGCTTGCAGCTAAGAAGTTCGCTCTTTTCAAAATGGGGATTGAGCGGATCGCATTTAATGAGTGAAAGGATAGAAACTTGTGAAAGGGGGAGCTTGAAAACATTGCTAATGATGTTTTGTAACATTATCGCACTTTTATTTTGCACAAATGCTTGAGATTCACTCACAAGAGGGATTTCACTGATAAAACACAAACTTGCATTTTGATTTATAAGCCCGATATTTGGGGCTTTACAATGTTTAATGCGATTGCAAAGTGAGCAATTTTTGATAAGGGTGTTTATGTCTTGCCCTATGGGAGCGTTGGATTTTGGGGCAAAAAGAGCATTTGCATATTTTTCCCCACAAGCTTGGCGTTTGTAGAGTTGCTTTAATTGAAGAAGTTTTAGAATCTGTGCTTTCATATCGCTTTATATATCCATACTTAAACCAACCGGGCAGTGATCGCTCCCAAAAATATGCGGATAAATCGTGGCATCTTTGAGATGAGATTCCAAAGAAGTAGAACATAAAAAGTAGTCAATCCGCCAACCAGTGTTATTTTCCCTTGCTTTTCCCATATAGCTCCACCAGCTATATGCCCCTTCAAGTGTGGGATAAAAATGGCGAAAGGTATCAATAAAGCCAGATTCTAAAAGCTCACTCATTTTGCCCCGCTCTTCATCGGTGAATCCTGCGTTTCTGCGGTTTGTCTTTGGATTTTTCAAATCAATTTCTTTATGAGCGACATTTAAATCCCCACAAATCACCACAGGCTTATGCTTTTTTAACTTTTTCACAAATGCCCTAAAGTCATTTTCCCACTCCATACGATACTCTAGTCTCTCTAGCTCCCGCTTGGCATTAGGTGTATAGACATTGACAAGATAGAATCTTTCATATTCTGCCGTGATTATCCTGCCCTCCTTATCGTGATGGCTAATCCCCATATCATAGGTTACTTGCAAGGGCTTAATCTTGCTAAGCACAACAACGCCAGAATACCCCTTTTTCTCCGCACTATTCCAATACTCACTATATCCTTGAAAGCTAAAATCCCCCTGCTCCTTTTGCATTTTAGATTCTTGGATACAAAAAATATCTGCATTCACTTCGTTAAAAAAATCCATAAAGCCTTTATTCATACACGCACGCAGTCCATTGACATTCCACGAGATAAGTTTCATTATTAATCCTTGCTTAGATAATGTGTAGATTCTAAAGTATGGCGACCCTTGAAAGATTTGAACTTCCGTTGCCACCGAGAAAGGGTGGTATCCTTGGCCAGCTAGATGAAAGGGTCAGCGGAAGTATAGCAAACTTTATTTAAGATTTTGCTACAATGTGCGGTTTGAAATGAATGCAAAAAATGAAAGGGTAGGAATGTTTTCTGTAAGGTTTTTGGTTTTTCAGGTGACTTTTTTTGGGTTGCTTGTGGCATTTTTAAGCGGGTGTTTTGGCACACAAGCAGAGCCAGGCAAACCCCAAACCCCATATGCTAAAGAAGCTAAAAAAAGTGAGATTATCACACTTAGTTTTGTGGGCGATAATGTGCTTGGGGATTATTATGGGAGCAATGGCGAGACATTTAATTGGCGTTTTGCACAGCAAAAGAGCGATTTTAGCTATTTTTTTGCTAAGGTAAAAGAAGTGCTAGAAAATGATGATATGAGTTTAGGGAATCTTGAAGGACCACTCACAACACATAATGGCGATAGATTAGTAAAGCCATTTGCCTTTAAGGGTGATCCAAGCTATGTGAAAATATTACAAGAGGGAAGTATTGAAGCGGTAAATATTGCTAATAATCACACACGCGATTATGGTGTGAAAGGATTCCAAGATACGCAAAAACATCTCAAAAACGCAGGGATTTATTATAGCGGAGAAGGGGTGCTAAGTATTTATGAGATTAAGGGTAAAAAAATCGGTATGGCAGGGCATAGAGGGTGGAATCTAGCCATCAAACCTCAAGTCAAAGCTGAAATTGCAAAACTGCGTGAGATGGGTGCGGATATTGTGATTTTTACATTCCATTGGGGTGAGGAAAGGGAGTATTATCCTAATAAGATTCAAAAAGAAATAGGCAGATTTGCTATTGATAGCGGTGCGGATTTAGTCATTGGACATCATCCGCACGTGCTTCAAGGCATAGAGGAATACAAGGGTAAAAAAATTGTGTATAGCTTAGGGAATTTTGTCTATGGTGGTGCGAAAAATCCCGCCGATAAAGATAGTGTGATTTATCAGGTGCGTTTTGCCTTTGGTGAATCTAGGGCGGATTTAAGAAATGTAGCACAAAAATATATTTATATTGATAATAAAAAACTCAAAAAAGTTGCGGATTTGCCGCAATGGAGTGAGCTACATAGCTTTGTGCCGGTTTTGATTAGTGGGGTAAAGACTTATAACAACTATCAGCCCATCATCGCCCAAGGGAGTGATAAAGAGCGTATTATCCAAAGAATGACAACCTACTCTGCACCTTTAAATAAGTAGTGTAGAATCTAAAATGAAGTGTTAGATTCCATCGGGGAGATAAAATGCAGGAGTATCTACAAGGCTTTTTTGTCGCTTTTGGGCTGATTAGTGCTATTGGGGCGCAAAATGCTTTTGTTATTAAATGTGCTATAAAAAAGCAGCATACATTTTTAGTATGTGCTGTGTGCGTGGGCTGCGATGTGGTATTTATGAGTATTGGTGTGCTAGGCTTTGGCTCTTGGCTCTCTCAATCTGCTTTTTTGAGTAAGATTCTAGCCTTATGTGGGGCGATATTTTTATGCTACTATGGTTTTTTATCATTTAAATCCGCCCTGCACCCTAAAGCTCGGCTAGATTCCACACAGGAGCAGAAAAGCATTCCCCATAAGGCTGTTTTGCTTCAAACCCTTGCTATCACGCTTTTAAATCCCCATATGTATTTGGATACGATTGTTTTGCTTGGTAGCGTTGGTGTGAGTATGGAATCTCAATTTGATTTTCTGTTAGGCTGTGTGAGTGCCTCCGCGGCGTGGTTTGCCCTGCTTGGCTTTGGGGCAAATGTGCTGTCGCCTTATTTCACTTCGCCAAAAGCCTTTGTTTGGCTTGATGTATGCGTGGGCTGTGTGATGTTTGGTATAGCTTTTAGTCTTTTGCTATGGGTGCTAAAGAATTGATATGATTAAGAATCTCCCTTGCCCCATTGGGCTTAATCTTACTCATCACTTGACTTGATTTTTGCTCCAAACTCTCCCCTTGCAAAGATTCTATAAAATCTAGCACAGATTGAATATCAAGCTCATTTTCTCGTATCACAAAGCCTAAGCTCTCATCAGTAAAGCTTTTAGCATTAAAATACTGATGATCTTTTGCTGCAAAAGGATAAGGCACAAATACGCCTATAAGCCCATTTGCCGCCATTTCCCAAAGGCTTGAAGCACCGGAGCGTGCAATACATAAATCCGCCTGTTGAAGACGCATTACAAGATTCTTATCAAAGGCAAATAAATCAACTTTATTTAAGATTCCAAGTTTCTCATATTCTTGCTTCACTCGTTCAAAATCCCGCTCTCCGCATTGATGAGCGACATTTATGCCTTTTTGTAAAAGCAAGGGAGTAAGCTTTAAGGCAAAGTCATTAATGCCCTTTGCGCCTTGAGAGCCACCTAGAAAAAGGATATTTTTACACTCCTGCCTTATGCGAGAAGTGGTAAAAAACTCATCTCTTACAGGATATGAAGTGTGAATGAAGTTTTTAGAATTTGAGCTAAAACTACCAAAAACGGCTTTAGCAAAGGGGGTAAGAATCTCATTAAGTTTGCCTTTAATGGCATTTTGCTCGTGGATAAAAAGGGGGATTCTAGCTAGAATCGCCCCCATACTTGCTCCACCGGCACTAAATCCACCAACACTTATCACGTGCGTAACTTTGTGAGCTTTAAGAATCTTCCTAGCTTCCAAAGTGGCTTGAAACTGCTTCCATAGGGCTTTGAGTTTATTCAAACCGCTTTTATTCACTACACCGCTAGATTCTAAAAAATAACATTGCGTGAAAAGCTCGCTATTTTCAAACCACGCTTTGTCTTGCCCTAAGGTTGAGCCTATGTAAATAGCTTTAAGATTCTGGGTTTTCAGTTCTTGTGCTAATGCTTTGGCAATGGCTAGATGTCCGCCACTCCCGCCACCTGTGATTGCAAACATAGTTTTCCTTTAAGTGAAATTCTAAGAGTGTCAAATTGTAGTGAAAAATATCAAATAAGGCATTAAGTTAAATTCCTATACAATCCCAAAATTTTATCCCTTATAGAATAGAAAAAAGGCAGAAAATGGAAAAGATTATCACACGCTTTGCACCTTCACCTACGGGCTATTTACACATCGGTGGGCTACGCACAGCATTATTTAATTATCTTTACGCAAGGGCAAATGGCGGGAAGTTTTTACTCCGCATTGAAGATACGGATTTAGCCAGAAACTCACTTGATGCGACAAAGGCGATTATTGAAGCATTTGAGTGGGTGGGGCTAGAATACGATGGCGAGGTGGTATATCAAAGCAAACGATTTGACTTGTATAAGGAGTATATAAAAAAGCTTTTAGATGAGGGCAAGGCGTATTATTGCTATATGAGTAAGGAGGAGCTAGATTTGCTTAGAGCAGAGCAGGAGAAAAATAAGCAAACGCCAAGATATGATAATCGCTATCGTGATTTTACAGGCACACCACCAGAGAGCGTAAAGCCTGTGGTGAGAATCAAAGCTCCGCTTGAAGGGAGTGTGAGCTTTAAAGATGGTGTGAAGGGTGAAATTAACATTCAAGCAAAGGAATTAGATGATTTTATCATAGCACGAAGCGATGGCACACCTACTTATAACTTTGTCGTGGCGGTTGATGATGCGCTTATGGGGGTAAGTGATGTCATACGCGGTGATGATCATTTAAGCAATACACCTAAGCAGATTATTGTGTATGAAGCATTAGGCTTTAAAATACCTAGATTCTATCACGTGCCGATGATTTTAAATCCACAAGGTAGGAAGCTAAGCAAACGCGATGGGGCAATGGGTGTAATGGACTATAAGCAAATGGGCTATTTGCCTGAAGCGATTTTAAATTTCCTTGTCCGTCTTGGCTGGAGCTATGGGGACAAGGAGATTTTCTCCCTTAAAGAAATGCTAGAGTTATTTAATCCAAATGACTTAAACAGCTCCCCTAGTGCATATAATGAGACGAAGTTTTTATGGCTTAATCAGCATTATTTGAAGCAAACTCCAAATGAGAATCTTGAATCTTTGCTGTTAGATTTTGGGGTAAAAAGCCTTGAATCTCACAAGCGAGATGTGCTTTATAATGCGTTAAAAGATAGGTGCAATACGCTTATTAGCTTTGCTCAAGGCTTTGATGAGGTGATGAATGCTCCAAGTGTGTATGATGAGAAGATGTATGCTAAGCTTGATAGGGCAGCTATTGCGGCTTTGGGGGCGTTTTGCGATGAGTTGAGCTTGGCAAAATGGGAGATTGTGAATCTTGATGAGCTGTTACATAGTTTTGCTGAAAAAAATGGTATGAAAATAGGTAAATTTATGCCGACTTTGCGTTGTGCCTTGCTAGGTAAAAGTGGGGGTATTGGTGTGTGCGAGGCATTGTTTATTTTAGGATTAGAAGAGAGTTTGGCAAGATTTAGGGCATTTAGGGCATTTGCAGGGTAGATAGGGGACTAGATTCAAAAAGGGTTAATCCTTGTTTGACACATTGGCAGAAAAGTTAGATAATGGCGGATTTATTTCGCTTAAAAAGGAATACACAATGAAAATCAGTGCGAGAAATCAGCTTAAGGGTAAGGTCGTTTCTATTCAAAAGGGCAGTGTAAATGCGATTGTAGAGATTGATATAGGTGGGGGGAATGTGATAACTTCTACCATTTCTTTAGAATCTTTACAAGCATTGCAACTTGAAGTAGGCAAGGAAGCCTATGCGATTATCAAGGCTACATCGGTTATGGTGGGTGTGGAGTAAGAATGCTCCATAGATACATTTTTATTAGCCTGTGTGCGTTTGAGTTTGCTTTTGGCGGGTGGTTTGTAGAATCTTGGAGTTTAGAAGATCCACCTACGCTAGAGCAAAGTCTAAATGCTTTGTTGGAAGTGGATTGCAAAAAAGTAGAATTGCTTAAAGGGATAACGCCAAAGTCTCATTATAAAGGTAGCGAAGCAGTGAAAGAATGTGAGATTGAGCAAAAACTGCTTAGAGTGATTATTGAAGATGACGCACAGGACTATCAAAAAATGCTTGACAATAATCAGTGGAGCAGGTATTTTTTATTCTACACAACCCAATCCCCAAGGCTTGAAATCACACCGCTTATGGTGTCAATCGTGTTTGATTCATATAATGTCTTTGAGCTTATTTTGGCAGAATCTGGCAGGGTTGATTTGCTTACAAAGGATAAGCCAAGATTTAATATTAATCGTATGATGTTAGATGACTACTCTTCGCTTGGGGCATTTCAATTACAAGATAGAATCTTTGATGTGAATGGTGTATCTGCACTTGATTTGGCTGCAATGTATCATCGCTATGGTATGTTTTGGGAGATTCTAAAAAAAGGTGCGGAGTATAATAATCGCAAACACCCAAACAGCAATGGTATTGTAACTTTTGGGGATTCTCATATTTTGGAGCTTATGCTGTATTTTGATGAGAGTTTTTTGCGTGATTTTGGTGGAGGGAATATGCTGCACTTTGTCGCACGCGATGGCAATATGGAGCTTTTGGAATATTTGATTAAAGAAAAGCAAGTCCCTATAGATTCGCTGAAAGCTGGTGAAACACCCCTTGATGTGGCACTCAATGCTAAGAATTTTCAAAAAAAGCCTCAAATTGAGATCGCAAAAAAACTCATTGAGCTAGGTGCAACACCAAGTGAAGCCAATGAGAGACGATTAAAAAGGCTACTACAAAAAGAGCAATAAGGGCAGGATTCTATTAGGTTTGTTAAGACACTAGGGTTGCGAAAATCTTATGTGAAATCTTGTGTAATACTTGCTCCTACAACACAAGATTTAAGAATGGTTGGTTTTTTGATGTAAAGGCTAAGTTTTTGGATATTGCTGTATTGTGTCTTTAGAATCTTAGCCATATCAAGTAAGGCTACTTCTAAAAGCCCATAGGCATTGTCGTGTAAAGATGTGGTGATGAGATTGCAAATCCCTACATAGTCTAAAAATGTGTTTGTATAGGCGTAGGTAATTTCCGCATTTATCTCAATGGGCTGGGGAGTGTGGCGTTCCTGCTCTAAGATTCCAATAATGGCTTGTATGCGGAGATTTTCAATGTGGAGTGTGATACTTGCACTCACAGCACTTTGCTTTCTTTACCGCTAAAAAGTCGTTTGATGTTGGGGATATGTGTATAGAGAATGAAAAGCCCTATAAGCACCACAGGCGTGTGCGTGTCAATCTGTGCGATAATAGATATAGAATCTGGCAAAGGCACAACATAAGGAATAACAAATGTAAGAATAATCCCGCTTAAAACGCCAACAAGTGATGAGATAGACGAGATTTTAAAGACTTTGCCTACAATGCCCCACACAATCAGCCCACAAATCCCTTCCACTGGGATAAGGAGTAAAACAGAGCCAATGGCGGTTGCTACGCCTTTACCGCCTTTGAATCCTAAATAAGGGCTATAACAATGCCCCAAAATCGCCAAAAGTGCGATAAGCCACTGGGCTGAAAAGCCTAGCCCAAGCATTTTAGCAAATGCCACGACAATAAGCCCCTTTATCGCATCAAGGATAATGGTAAGGATAGAAAAAGCTTTTGCCTTGCGTTCATCAAGCTCTTTTACCGCCCGATAGACATTTGTCGCACCAATGCTCCCAGAGCCAACTTGACGAATATCTTGCTTATAGATAAGCTTCACAAGAAGCCAACCAAATGGTATGCCACCAAAGAGAAAGGCGATGATGTAAAAAATCACATTGATATTTGAAAGTGTGTATAAAATATCTGTCATAACATTCCTTTTTTGCGATATTACTGCGTGATGAGCTGAATCTTTGCTTGAGCAAGGGAGCTAAACTCATCATCATAGAAATAGACATTCTCTAGCCCCTCTTGCACAAGCTCTGTGCCTAAAATACTTGCCGTATGCCCAGAGTAGCACACAAGCACACATTTTTTATCTTTATTTTTTTTGATATGTGCATACACATCGTAGGGATTATTAAGCTGCAGAGAATCTTTAATATGGCAGAGTGCGTAGTCTTCTGGATAGCGAATATCAATAATGCAATAGCTTTCATCTAAATCTTTAGCATAGAGTGGCTTGGCAAGGCTCATATTATTTTTGCCTTTGAGTTCCCCTTTGAAATCCATAGTGTATAGTCCTTTATGTAATTTTTGGCATTGTATCTTAAGTTGGTTAAAATCTCTTAAAAGGGGAAGTGAGTTTGTATTGACTTTGGGGATTAAGAAAAGTTTTTGGTAATTTATCACCTTCATTTTTGGAGATTCTATAAGTTTATAGAATCTCGCTTGATAAGCCCATTAGTGTTCTATGGCTTAGAGAGAAGTGTGTTGCTTTGGTCTGTTTCTTTTGCCTTGTTTTGGGACTTTGCTTTTGTGACTACTTTTGAATCTTTGCTAGATTTTGGTTTAGCCATTTTGGATTCTGCTTTAGATTCTTGCTTTGCAATTTCTTGTTTTTTTGTAGCATTTTTTTGGGCTTTTTTCTCTTTCTTTTCTGCTTCTTTGGCTTCTTTTAACTCTTTGAGCTGTTTTTGAATCTCTTTTGCAGGATCAAGATGAGTGCCTTGATATTGCGAGTAAGTCCATACAATGCTAGGATCTGGCAAAAGACATACGGCAGTTTGATCCTTGCCTTCATAGTCAATTTTGCTTAGAATATCTCGTGCGATATTGAGCCTTGCGCGTTTTTTATCATTTGTATTGACAATTGTCCAAGGGCAAATGTGTGTGTGTGTGCGTGCGAACATCTTTTCAAATGCTTCTGTGTATTGCTCCCACAAATCAAGCGATTTACCATCAATTGGGCTAAGCTTCCACATTCTTAAAGGATCTGTTTTTCGGCGTAAGATTCTGCGTTTTTGTTCATCTCTGCCTACATCAAGGAAATATTTAAAAATCATTGTTCCACTTGAGATAAGCATTTGTTCAAGGTTAGCAACCTGCACAATAAACTCTTTGTATTGCTCTTGGGTGCAGAAATTCATCACTTTTTCAACACCCGCTCGGTTATACCAGCTCCTATCGTAAAAGACAATCTCCCCACCGCTTGGCAATGTGCTGATGTATCGCTTAAAATACCACTCTGTTTTTTCTGTTTCAGTAGGCTTATTTAGAGCAACTACACGGCAACCGCGTGGATTCATATGGCTTGTTAGAGCCTTGATTGTTCCACCTTTACCTGCTGCATCGCGTCCTTCCATAATAATGATGACTTTTTGCTTTGTAGCTTTCACCCAGTTTTGAAGCTTTAAAAGCTCAATTTGAAGTTTTGTTAGCTCTTCAAGATAAAAATCCTCTTTCATACGCCCATTTTTTGCTTTGTAGATCTCTTGGACATTCCTTTCGCTCTCTGGTCGAATGACGATTTGTCGTTCTTGCTTTGCCATAACCCACTCCTTGTGTAAAATTTATGTTATTATAATGTATATAATGTATTGTTTTTTGATAAAAATCAAGTCGTAAGCAGAGATTTGTTTCAAGGAGTTACAAAATGAAGCCAAAAAGCGTTACAGATTCTATAATTTTGCATAGTGATTTAGCACAAAAAGCCCTTATTTTGCTATCTCAAAAGGGGCTTAAAGTGGGCATAGCTGAAAGCTGCACGGGCGGATTGTTGAGCTATCATTTCACTTCTCTTGCTGGAGCTTCTAATGTGCTTGATGGTGCGATGATAAGCTATGCTAATGAGATAAAAGCCTCTTGGCTTGGTGTAGATAGGGGCGATTTACAAAGTTTTGGTGCTGTAAGTGAGCAGGTAGTTAGAGGAATGTGTGAGGGGATATTACAACAGACACAAGCTGATGTGGCAATGGCTACAAGTGGCATTGCAGGACCAAGTGGTGGGAGTAGTCAAAAGCCTGTGGGAAGTGTATTTGTAGGTGTGCAGCTTAAGGGCGAGAGTGCGCATATTGCGTATTGTCATTTTGGTGGGGATAGACTATCCGTGCAATCTCAAAGTTGTGCTAAAGTGCTTGAAATGTTGATAATGGCATTGGACTCTTGACAAATTGAGTTAAACTCACTATAATTTCGCTCTTTTGTGTCTAAGGCAATAGGGCAATAGCAATGTTATGCTTGAGATACAATGTTGAAGGGCAGATGACCCGTTAGCTCAGCTGGTAGAGCAATTCCCTTTTAAGGAATGGGCCGTTGGTTCGAATCCAACACGGGTCACCACCAAGGATAAAAGTGGCCCCTTCATCTAACGGTTAGGATACCACCCTTTCACGGTGGCTACAGGGGTTCGAATCCCCTAGGGGTCACCACTTTTATTTTTTTGCTTAATCCCATTTGGTCGCTTAGCTCAGTTGGTAGAGCGCCACCCTTACAAGGTGGATGTCACAAGTTCGAGCCTTGTAGCGACCACCACTTAATTTTTTTTCGCTAAGCGATATTCTAT
This sequence comes from Helicobacter magdeburgensis, assembly GCF_000765825.2. Lineage (GTDB taxonomy): Bacteria > Campylobacterota > Campylobacteria > Campylobacterales > Helicobacteraceae > Helicobacter_C > Helicobacter_C magdeburgensis. Next base: position 26,123 of record NZ_JRPE02000012.1, on the reverse strand, counting down.
GGAGCGGTAGTTCAGCTGGTTAGAATACCTGCCTGTCACGCAGGGGGTCGCGGGTTCGAGCCCCGTCCGCTCCGCCACCTTCAAGTCTCATTTTAATTCTTCTCTTTGTTACACACTTCTAAAACGAGTTATCAAACTTGTCGTGTTTTAGAATCTTTTTCTTATCTCATCAATAATGATTTCGTATTGATATAAAAATAATCTTTAAATGTCCTGTTGCGTATGGGATTGTAAGTGATAGAATCTCAAGTCTATAATTCATATTAAAATAAATTATTTAGAATATCTAATTAAAAAAATTTATAAAACTTTATATAAATAGGCTAAACTTTGATATTTTTAGCAATATTTTTATTTATTTGCTAATTTATTTACTTTTTTTATGTTACAATGCCACCTGTTTCATTAGAAACCTGAAACAAACTTAGCAAACAATACAAGATATTGCGAGTTTTTAAACAAATTACAAAGCAAATTGCAAGGTATGTCTATAAACAGAATGAGAGGAAGTGATGAGTAAAAAAGATTTACTGCTTTGCCGTGTTATCGTTGAGTATTTGCAGCATAAAGAACCTATTGGCTCTGAGTCGCTCAAAACCTTAATGAATACAAAAATCTCATCTGCAACTATACGCAATTATTTTAAGGCATTGAGCGATGAGGGACTATTGTTTCAGCCGCATATCAGTGGAGGGCGTATCCCTACACTCAGTGCGTTAAAGGCGTATTGGTATAGGCATATTGATGCAAGATCCACCATAGAAGCGGATTCTATGGAATGTATTCAAAAGGCGTGTTTGGCTTGTGATATATTTTGTGTTTTAAGCGTAGAGCAAAGCAATAAGCTTGTATCTGTGTCTCATATAGATAATAAGCTTTTGCTTGATTTTGAGCATATCGGTATCACTCTGCCTTTTAGCAGTGCTTTGGAAAGATTCTTAGGCGAGTTAAAGGGGCTAGATGTAATAGATATGAGAAAGATTGCCTATCAAGTTCGTGCGACAGGTTTGCTTGATGCGTTGCAATGTGTGCAGAGTCGCAACTTGCAGTTTTTTGGCGTTGGTGCATTGGCAGAAGTTTGCAAGGACGATGATGGCAGATTCCATCATATTATCAGCGGAGATATGTTTGATACGCTAGAGAATGGTATGTATTGCGAGGAGGTGTTGCCTAGCGGATATTTAGCCATTATGCAAGAGATAAGGCTAAAGTCCCACCTTGATAAAAAAGGAATGGATAAAAAAGCAAGAATGCTCTGCATTGGGGCGTTAGATAGAGACTTTACACAATTTTATTCGTGTATTCAATCTTAAAAAAAGGAGTGGTTTATATGGAAGAAAACAAACAAAGTCAAGATTTTGAGGATTTGCAGGATACAGATGAGAATCTAGAATCTGCAGATTCACAAAATCAAGCCCAAGATACAGACGGCACCGAGATTCAAGATGAGCAGAATGAAAATTGGGAAGGCAAATACGCAGAGCTAAAAGATCAATATGTAAGGGCTTTTGCAGATTTTGAGAATACAAAAAAGCGTTTAGAGCGAGATAAGAATCAAAGCTTGGAATACGCAAATGAGCGTGTGATGAGCGATTTGCTTCCTGTGCTTGATACGCTTGAAAAAGCCTTAGAATCTGCACGGCAAAATCCACAAGCTTCAGCCATTGCTGAAGGGCTAGAGCTTACACTTGAAAGTTTTATTAAGGTGCTAAATAAGCACGGCGTTGAGTTGATTGCCACAGATGGGGAGTTTGACCCTAATTTGCACGAATGCTTAATGCAAGTGCCAAGTCAAGAAAAAGCTGATGGAGAAATTCTCCAAACGCTACAAAAAGGGTTTGTATATAAACAAAGAGTGCTACGACCAGCGATGGTGAGTGTAGTAAAAAATAACTAAAAAAGGAGAACACAATGGCAAAAGTAATAGGAATAGATTTAGGAACAACAAACTCCGCAATGGCGGTATATGAAGGCAATGAAGCAAAAATCATTGCTAACAAAGAGGGTAAAAACACCACGCCTTCAATCGTGGCTTTCACGGACAAAGGCGAGATTCTAGTCGGTGAGCCGGCTAAGAGACAAGCTGTTACCAATCCTAAAAAAACGATTTATTCTATCAAGCGCATTATGGGGCTTATGTTTAATGAAGACAAGGCAAAAGAGGCAGAGAAAAGACTGCCTTATAATATTGTAGATAGAAATGGTGCGTGTGCGGTAGAGATTGCTGATAAGATCTACACACCCCAAGAGATTTCAGCCAAGATTCTAATGAAGCTCAAAGAAGATGCGGAAAGTTACTTGGGAGAGAGTGTAACAGAAGCAGTTATTACCGTCCCAGCGTATTTTAACGATTCTCAACGCAAGGCAACCAAAGAAGCCGGGACAATTGCGGGATTAAATGTGCTTAGAATCATCAATGAACCTACTTCAGCGGCACTTGCCTATGGGCTAGATAAAAAAGAAGCAGAAAAGATTATGGTTTATGACTTGGGCGGTGGGACATTTGATGTTACCGTGCTTGAGACTGGTGATAATGTCGTGGAGGTCCTTGCTACCGGCGGAGATGCGTTTTTGGGCGGTGATGATTTTGATAATAGAATCATTGACTGGGCGGCTGAAGAGTTTAAAAGCGATGAAGGGATTGATTTAAAAAATGATGTAATGGCATTGCAGCGGCTCAAAGACGCGGCAGAAAATGCCAAAAAAGAGCTAAGTAGCGCACAAGAAACAGAGATTAACTTACCCTTTATCACTGCTGATGCGAGCGGTCCAAAGCACTTGGTGAAAAAAATCACTCGTGCGAAGTTTGAGAGTTTGATTGATGATTTAATTGAGGATACGATTAAAAAAATTGAATTTGTGATTAAAGATGCGGGAATTTCACAAAGTGATATAAGCGAAGTGGTAATGGTGGGCGGTTCTACGCGGATTCCAAAAGTGCAAGAACGCGTGAAAGCCTTTATCGGCAAGGATTTGAATAAGTCTGTGAATCCTGATGAGGTTGTGGCTGTGGGTGCGGCAATCCAAGGTGGTGTTTTAAAAGGCGATGTCAAAGATGTGCTCCTCCTTGATGTTACACCTTTGAGTTTAGGTATTGAAACTGCTGGTGGTATTTCAACCAAAGTCGTTGAACGCGGTGTAACTATCCCTACAAAGAAAACGCAAGTATTCTCTACCTACGAAGACAATCAACCTGCAGTGAGCATTAATGTACTGCAAGGAGAAAGGGAATTAGCGCGTGATAATAAATCGCTTGGGCGCTTTGATTTAAGCGGTATTCCGGCAGCTCCTCGTGGTGTGCCACAAATTGAAGTAACATTTGATATTGATGCAAATGGAATCTTAACCGTTTCAGCAAAGGATAAAGCCACAGGAAAATCTCAAGAGATTAAGATTAGCGGTTCAAGCGGGCTTTCAGATGCTGAAATTGAAAAAATGGTCAAAGAAGCAGAATTACACAAAGAAGAGGATACGAAGAAAAAAGCAATTATTGAATTGCGTAATAATGCGGATTCTCTAGTGTATCAAACAAAAAAGAGCCTTGAAGAGTTTAAAGACAAGATAGATTCTGCTGAAGTGGCTAAGATAGAATCTGCGTTAAGTGAGCTAGAAACAACGCTTAAGAATGAAAATGCTTCAAAAGAGGAGATTGAAACAAAGATTAAAAATCTCACAGAAGCAAGTCATCAGCTCGCTCAAGCTGCCTATGCTAAGGAGCAAGGCAATGCTCAAGCAGGTGGGGATTCAAAGAAAAAAGATGATGATGTCATTGATGCGGAAGTGGAATAAATTCTCAAAAATCCTTCAAAATCTCCCTTGACATACAATACTAAATCTCCTACAATAGAATCTTGTTTTAGCGTAGGAGGTTGGTATGGGCTATGTAACAAAAACTTTATGGAAACTTACTATTTGTGCTATGCTTGTGGCGACTTTGGGCTGCTCTGATTCTAAAGAGAAGCAACAAAAAGAGCAAAAGGAGCAAACTTTGCAAGATTCGCATAATACACGACATAATACAGCAAAGCCAAATGTTGTTATTCTCGCCACAGGTGGGACAATTGCCGGAGCGGTTGATTCTTCATTGCAAACAACAGGCTACCAAGCAGGAGTGCTAAGTATAGAATCTTTGCTGCAATCTGTGCCAGAGCTTGCTAGTATCGCAAACTTAGAAAGTGAGCAAATTGCCAATATTGATAGTGCGGATATGAGCGATGAGATATGGCTTAAACTTGCTAAACGCGTGAATGCCTTGCTTAAAAGCTCTCAAGTTGATGGTGTGGTGATAACGCACGGCACAGACACAATGGAAGAGAGTGCGTTTTTCTTGCATTTAGTGGCAAAAAGTGATAAGCCCATTGTGTTTGTGGGGGCTATGCGTCCAAGCACGGCTCTTAGTGCCGATGGTCCTAAAAATCTCTATAATGCTATCTCTCTTGCAGCAAGCCCAGAATCTAAAGGCAAAGGCGTTATGGTGGTAATGAATGATAGGATTCAGAGTGCGAGATATGTGAGTAAAACTCACACGCTTAATGTCAATGCCTTCGCTTCACCAAATGCCGGTGATATGGGCTATATCCTTGATGGCAAGGCATTTTTCTATACAATCCCAGCTAAGCCTCATACCTTGCAAAGTGAGTTTGATGTAGATAAGCTAGATTCTTTGCCAAAAGTTGATATTCTCTATTCCTATGCTAATGATAACTCCCAAGTGGCGGCTCAAGCGTTGTTTAACCACGGCACAAAAGGGCTTGTTATTGCAGGAAGCGGAGCAGGGAGTATCCATAAAAATCACAAAGATATGCTTAAAAAGCTTATACAAAATGGCTTAGTGGTGGTGCAAAGCTCAAGGGTGAATAGTGGCTTGGTCATCGCAAATGAGGCGGATTCTAAGCTTGGGTTTATCAGTAGCTATGATCTCAATCCACAAAAGGCACGAGTGTTGCTGATGTTGGCTTTAAGCAAAACAGATAATAATGAGCGTATTGCTAAGATTTTTGAATCTTATTAGAGCTAAAAAATGTTTTGTTTGGGTTTTTTTGTAAATTTTATGCTAGATTCTAAAAGGGCGGTAGGCGTAATTCAACAAAGGAGCGGCGATGAGCGTGTTATCAATAGTTTTGACACTCTTAGTGGTGATTGGCACGGGATATTATGTGCTAAAGGCATACAATCCTATTTTTGTTTTGCTTTTCTCTGGCATAGTTGTGTTGTGTGGGGCGTTTTTTCTCTATGGTGCGGAAGTGCCACTGCCTAAAAATACCTCTTCACAAGGTGTTTTTTTAGATGTGTATAAATTCCTATCAGTCACTTTTGCAAAGACACTCTCAGAAGTTGGATTGATTATTATGTCTGTGGCTGGGTTTGCCGCATATATGAAGCATATTAATGCCTCTTCAAAACTCGCCTTTGTCGCAAACGCCCCGTTAGGTAAAATCAAAAATAAATACCTTATCCTAAGTGGGACTTTTGTGGTAGGTATGATGCTAAAGATTGTCATTTCAAGCTATGCTGGGCTTATTTTGTTGCTGTTAGCAAGCATTTATCCTGTGCTTATCTCTCTTGGTATCCGCCCCATTACAGCGGTTTCTGTGCTTTCACTCATTACACTTGATTATGGTCCAAAAGATGGCAACTCAATCAATATGGCAAAAATGGTGGGGGAGCCTGATAATGTTGTGGGATTATTTTTGAACTATCAGTTATGGAGTGTTGTGGCGTATGTTGTTATTATCGCTCTTGTGATACCGCTGTATTATGCGTATGTGGATAAAAGAGATAGGGCAAAATTAGAGGCTGAAAATGTGGAGGTTGCAGAAATTACCAATCCACAATGCCCGTTTTTTTATATTTTATTGCCGTGGCTGCCTATTGTGCTGCTGTTTGGGACATATTTTGCTGGAATCAAGCTTGATGTGGTGAGTGCAAATTTTATTGCCATCTCTTTTTGCTTTTTGATTGAGTTTATCCGCCATAGGGACGGCAAAAGAGTGAGTGAAGATATTATCGTGGTGCTAAAGGCAATGGCGGAGATTTTTGTCTCTGTGGTGAGTATCATCATCGCTGCAAGTGTGTTTGCTGAAGGGATAAAAGCTCTAGGTGGGCTTGAAGTCATAGTGGGGTATTTAGCAAGTATGGGGAATGTCGCTGTGCTACTTTGCATTATTGTGTTAAGTTTCCTTGTCTTTGGGATTACAATCATTATGGGAAGTGGGATAGCGGCATTTAGTGCTATTGGAAACATCGCGGCAAATCTCGCTCCAAAGCTTGGTATCAAGCCTATTATCTTGGTTTTACCCCTTGAGATAGCTTCGTGTCTTGGTAGGGCTGCTTCGCCCATTGCTGGTGGCATTTTAGCCCTAGCTGGATTTGCCAAGCTAGAGCCTTTGGCGATTATCAAACGCACCTTGCCACTTTTGCTTTTAGGTATGGTGATAAATATTGTCGTAGCGTGGAGCTTTACGCTCTAGGCTTTGGATTCTAGAATCTATTGTGCTGTGTGCTAAGGGAGTGAGAGAGTGGAGCTTATAGAATCTTGTAAAAAGATTCTATAAGGAGTTTTTAGAATAAGAGTGAATAGTATAAATTCAAGTATGAGTAACCATAACCCAATGTCAAATCAAGGCGATGTTTGTTTTCAATTGTTAAACTTCCACCTGCTCGGACAGAGTAGGCTATGCCAAAATCGCTAGAGTTTGTTTTGTATGGAAAAGTTCCACTCCAATCATAATTTGTCGTTAGAGAGACAAAGCCCACACCTGCCCCGGCAAAAAGCCCCCATACGAATTTTTCTCCGGGATTTAAATCAAGCAAATAATCCGCACCGACGATGACAGGGATATAGTGATAGATCCATTTGCTATAAAGGCTAGTATTGCTACCATAGCCATAACTCACAGAGCCATATGCTCGAATACCCTGTCGTAACTTGTCTTCAATGAATGTATCTTTTGGAAAATAGTGAATATATCCTGCGTGAGCCGTTAAGCCACCAAGACTGTATCCTAAACCGCCTAATGATAGTCCGCCGCCCACAAAAAACTTATCCTTTGGCACTTTAGCCGTTTTATCCATAGCTACAAGTGGTAGCCCACACAACAAAGCTGCCAACAAAGGAGCTTTTAAAAGTTTTGCTTTCATTATTTTGTCCTTTACATTAAGAATTTTTAAATCCCTATCATAGCGTTTTTTTTTTTTTTGTAGAGTCAAGGGGTGATTTTCATTATTTTTTTGATTTTGTGTTACAATTTTGGCTTAAAAACGCTACCCTAAGGCATAAAATGAAAGGCACATAATGGATTCTTATGAATATGGCGAGTTGTTAAAAACTCTGCAAAATAAGGCGCAAAATATCGCAAAGATTCTAAACCCAGATTCCCTGCAAAAGCGATTAGATGAGATTAACGCATTAGAATCGCACCAAGAGTTTTGGAATGACGCAAAAAAGGCGGGGGAAATCACAAAGGAAAAGCGAAAATGTGAGCGGATTTTAAGCACTTATACGGAGATGAAAGCCGAGCTAGATGACGCAAAAGAGCTATTTGAGATAACAGAGAGCGAGGGGGATTCTAGCACTTTGGAGCTGTTGTTTGAAAATGTAGAATCCTTGCAGAGCCACATACAAAAGGTAGAAATTGAGGTTATGCTAAGTGGGGAGTTTGACTCATCAAATGCCATTATTACCATTCAGCCCGGAGCCGGTGGGACGGAGTCTCAAGACTGGGCAAGTATGCTCTATCGTATGTATTTGCGTTGGAGTGAGCGGAGAGGCTTTAAGGTGGAGCTGCTAGACTATCAAGACGGCGAAGAGGCAGGCATTAAGGGGGTGGCGTTTATCATCAAAGGTGAGAATGCCTATGGTTATGCCAAAAGCGAAAATGGCGTGCATAGGCTTGTTAGAATCTCGCCCTTTGATGCCAATGCCAAGCGACACACAAGCTTTGCTAGCGTGCAGGTAAGTCCGGAGCTAAGTGAAGACATAGATATAGAGATTTTGGATAAGGACATTCGCATTGATACCTATCGTGCCAGTGGTGCGGGCGGACAGCACGTGAATAAGACAGAATCTGCTATCCGCATAACGCACTTTCCAACAGGCATAGTCGTGCAGTGTCAAAATGATCGCAGTCAGCATAAAAATAAGGCAACGGCTATGAAAATGCTGCAGAGCAAACTCTATGAGCTAGAGCGGTTGAAACAAAGTGAGGGCGTGGCAAATGCCGAAAAAAGCGAGATAGGCTGGGGACATCAAATCCGTAGCTATGTCCTAGCCCCATATCAGCAGGTAAAGGACTTGCGGAGCAATTACGCTACAAGCGATACCGATGGTGTGCTAGATGGGGATATTGATAAATTGATAGAATCTGTGCTTGTTTTGGGGGAGAGTGGGAATTAAAAAAAGTTAGAAAGTTTGGATTAAATATAGCGAGTGAGTTTAATAAAATTGCAGCAATTTAGAATCATCTTACAAATAATAGGGTATAATCCAAGCTTATTTTGTCAAAGTTTCAAGAGTAAGGATAGGCAATGACACAAGAAGAGCTAGATTCTCTAATGAATGGAGAGCCTGATATCGCCCAAGTAGATGAAGCTCCAGAGCAAGAAGAGGAGTTTAAAAAAGAGACTTTTGATCCTAATGATTTTCGTGTGGAAGCGGATAAGAAGTGGCCACCACCACCGCCAACAGAAGATCACAAAGTCGTTCATCAGCTTGATGAGGTAACAAAAGATACAGAGGTCAAAGGCACACAGATTTTTGATCAGCTTGAGATTATGGGCGATGGTGCGGGGAAGATTCAAAAACAGGCAAAAAATCTTAAAAAATACCTTGAAACACAAGAAGAGCTTTTCTCTAAACTTTGTGCGGCATTCCCACATATTCAAAGCTTTCAAAATGCTCTAGAATCTACGCAGTCGGTTAAGGATAATATCAAGGAGATTCTTAACGCTTCAGATGAGATTAATGATGCGTCAATGCAGGCTATGGACTTAATGCAGTATCAGGATATTCATAGGCAAAAGATTGAACGCGTTATCAATGTAATGCGAGCCTTGGCACAATATATGAACTCGCTCTTTGAGGGCAAGATTGATGATAGTAAGCGTGTGAGCTCGGCGGTATTTATCGCTGGGGATAATAAAGATGATGTGGCAAATGAAGAGGATATTGAGGCGTTGATTGCTTCATTTGGTGCAAAGTAGCCTTACACACATAAGAATCTAGACTTTATTTTTTAATGAGATATGACTATGCAACAAAATACAGAATCTAAAAACAATACAGAATCTACTGCCGGGGTATCTAAAAAAGTCCAACTTCTCTCCCCTGCTGGGAATTTGCATAAGCTAAAAATCGCCCTTGCCTATGGGGCGGACGCGGTGTATGGAGGGGTGAGCCACTTTTCACTTCGCACAAGGGCAGGGAAGGAATTTAGCTATGAAGATTTCGCACAAGGTGTTGCATATGCTCACGAGCGTGGTAAAAAGGTATTTGTTACAATTAATGGATTTCCTTTTAATTCTCAACTCAAACTTTTAGAATCTCATATTGCTAAAATGGCATCTTTAAAGCCTGATGCGTTTATTGTAGCGGCACCGGGTGTAGTGAGATTAAGCAAAAAGGTTGCTCCGCAAATTCCTATTCATTTATCTACTCAAGCCAATGTGCTGAATGTGCTTGATGCGGAAGTGTTTTATGAAATGGGTGTCAAACGCATAGTCGCTGCACGCGAGATTAGCCTAAAAGACGCAATGGAGATTAAAAAGCATTTGCCAGATTTAGAGATTGAGATTTTTATACACGGCAGTATGTGCTTTGCCTTTTCTGGGCGATGTCTTATCTCGGCATTGCAGAGTGGGCGTGTGCCAAACCGCGGGAGCTGTGCGAATGACTGCCGATTTGATTATGAATATTTTGTGCGAAATATGGAGAATGATGAGCTTGTGAAGTTTGATGGCAAGGAATTGTATGTCAAAAATCCCGATAATGGCGTGATGATGAGACTAGAAGAGGAAGATGGCTTAGGGACACATATTTTTAACTCTAAGGATTTGAATCTAAGCGGACATATAAAGGAGATTTTAGATTCTGGAGCGATTGACGCACTAAAGATTGAGGGCAGGACAAAGTCAAATTATTATGCTGGGATTACCGCTAGGGCGTATCGTGCAGCAATTGATAGCTATTATAGTGGCAAGGGAGATTCTAATTTTTATACAAACGAGCTACAAACGCTGAAAAATCGCGGATTCACCGATGGCTACATTATCCATCGCCCTTATGAAAAGCTTAACACTCAAAATCACCAAACCGCCATAAGTGAAGGGAGCTATCAAGTCAATGCCGAAGTTGATGAAAGCGGAGAATGGGCAGTGTGTAAGCACACCATAAGAGTGGGGGAGGCAAAGGAGATTGTCGCACCTTTTGGGCAAAATGTGGTGTGTGGCACAAGTGAGCTAGGCGAGATATTTGTAGAAAATGGCGTGCAGTATATGCGATTTGATAGAATCTGTTTGAAAGATAATAAAGAGCTAGATTCTATCCATAGTGGCAATACTAATGCCTTTAAGCTCCCCTTGCCCCTTCCACCTTTTAGCTTCTTGCGTGAGAAGATTCAAAATTAGAATCTACACAAGATGGTTTGTGTTATTGAGCTTATACAGCATAGGGCTAAAGGCTTTTTGGGCGATGACAACCTGCTCCCCTATACTAAATTCTAAGCTCTGCTCTCTATCATACACAATCCGTAGGATTTCAGCATTACACAGCACACTGATAATACAAAATAGCTCCTGCATATCAATGGCAATAATCTGCCCCACAAGCGTGATTTTCGCACTGAGTCGCTTTTGAATAAAGACTTCTTGATTGCTTCCATCACTTAGAATCTGCCCAGATTCTACAACAAAGCTCCTTGAGGCAAGTGAGAAAATTTCACTTAAACTATGGCTTACAAGCAGGGTAGTGAGATTGAAAAGTTTATGAATCTTTTTTAGCTCATTTTGCAAAGTCTGTGCCATTGCGTTATCAAGGGCGGAGAAAGGCTCATCAAGCAAAAGGATTTTTGGTTTTGAGCTTAATGCCCGAGCCAAAGCCACGCGTTGAGATTGCCCACCGGAAAGCTGGGAGATTCTAGCGTTTTTAAGAGAGTGTAAATCCATAAGCTCCATAAGCTCATTAGCAAAGCTTTTGTCGTGCTTGTTTTTAAGCCCAAAGCAAATGTTTTGATATACGCTAAGATGTGGAAAAAGCGCATAATTTTGAAAGACAAAGCCAATATGACGTTTTTGCGGGGCGAGATGAATACCCTTTTGTGAATCTAGCCACACTTCATCGCCCACACGGATATAGCCCTGCTCCACACTATCTAGTCCGCTTAGAATCCGCAAAATACTCGTTTTCCCTGCACCCGATTTACCAAAAAGAGCGATAAACTCACCAAAATTAATGTGCTTATCAATCTCTAAACGGAACTTGCCTTTATTGCCAAGCAGGGTTTTGTGAAAATGCAAGTGAATATCGCTCATACAATACCCTTTTTTTGAAAATGTTTGTTAAGATAAAAAATGGCTAGAAGCAACACAAAGCAAATGAGAAAGAGACTTAGGGCGTATTGATGGGCTAGGGGGTAGTTAAGCGATTCTACTTCATCATAGATGGCAATACTTGCTACGCGTGTTTGGTTTGGGATATTGCCCCCTATCATCATCACAACGCCAAACTCCCCTATGGTATGGGCAAAGCTCGTTACACAGCCAAGCAAAATAGCAGGAATTATATTTGGCAGAAGGACGAAAAAGAGTGTGTAGATTCTGCCTTTGCCAAGCGTAAAGCTTGCCTCCTTTAAGCTTTTAGACAGGGAAGATAGAGCTGATTTTATGGGATTTGCCATAAAGGGCAGTGAGAAAATCACACTTGCCAAGATTAAGCCTTCAAAGCTAAAGACAAGCTTGAAGTTAAAATGCTCTAGCAAAAATGCCCCTAGTGCATTTTTTGGGCTAAAAGTGATAAGTAAATAGAATCCTAGCACTGATGGGGGCAGCACAAGGGGCATCCACACAAGCACTTCAATCACAGGACGCAGTGGGCTTTGCGAGAATGCAAGGTAATTGCCAAGGGCTATGCCTATGGGGAGTAAAATAAGCGTGGTAAGAAATGCCACGAGAAAAGTAAGCTTCATTGTGTCAAAAAACTCTGCCATATTTGCTATGAAAGTGAGATTTAAAGATTCTAAAAACTCCACTGCCTACCCCTTTACATATACTTTTCTAGCAAAATATGTGAGCTTGGGATATGCCATTTGCAAGGCTGATTTTGGCTTATCTCTATTGGGGTAAGGCTAGGGAATAGGGCGTAAATGGGGGTAATATTTTGAGATTTTGTATTGTCTATAAAATCCTGTGAGTGTGTATAATCTAGCGTATTTTGTGTGGTTGGTATAAGCTTAAGACGCGTGAAAAAACCGCTTGTTTGAATATCTGTGATTTGAGCTTCAAAGATGTTAAGGCGTGAAAGCAAGGCGTATTGCGTATGTGGCGTAGAATAGAAAGGAATAATCTCATTTTCTTTAAAAGTAGCTATGACTTTGTCATTAGAGCTAAACTCGCAAGGCTCAAGTATGAGGCTATGAAGTGTGCCAAAGCTACATTGCAGCTCTAGCAACACACAGCCATTTTGCTTAAATATTTGAGTTACACAAGCGGGAATCTTATTCATTTGAGCCTATTTTGAGCTATCACTGCTTATTTATCAGCCTTGTCATAGCCATATTCTTGGAATATTTTCTCTGCCACTTTGGAAGTTAAGATATATTCTACAAACTCTTTAGCAAGCTTAGAATCTTTGCCGTGATTTGGGATAATCAAAGCTTGATTTATCGGCTTATAGCTGCTTTCATCAATGAGTGTGTAAGTGAGATTTGGAGTTTTATCCTTAATCACCATTGATAACGCACTAAAGCCTACCTCACTTGCCCCTTGCAACACATAGCTTGTCGCCTGACCGATAGAATCCCCAACACTTAGTTTTGATTTAAGCTTTTTCTCTAGCTTTTGTGATTGTAAAAACTCTTCTGCCGCTCTGCCGTAGGGGGCAAGTTTTGGATTTGGAATAGCAATATGCTTGATTTTATCATTTTTCAAAATCTCAATGCTATCTGCCTTAAAGTCGGCATTAGCACTAAAAAGCACGAGTTTGCCCTTGGCGTAGTTGCTTGGCTGACTGGGAGCTAGTTTTTCATCATAGAGTTTTTGTGGGTAGCTCACATCTGCGGCGATAAAAAGATGCGTGGGAGAGCCATTTTGAATCTGTGCATACGCCTTGCCAGAAGAGATGTAGCTCACTTCAATCTTGTCTTTTTTATGCGTTTTTAAAAACTCACTTTTAATATCTTCTAGGACATATCTAAGACTAGCAGCAGCTAGAACATTAATCTGCTCCGCCATTGCATTGACACACATAAAGGCACTTAAAGCACAAACGCTTAGGATTTTTTTCATTTTCATAGTCATTCCTTGTGGTGAAATATTGAAATTAAATAATATATAAATTTATATAACCATAAAACATTTTGCAACAAGCAAGACATAAAATCGCCTATGAGACAAGAATCTACTTTGCTTTAAAATCTTCAAGGGCGGATTCTAAATCGCTTAGTCTTTTTGTCAGCTCGGCAAAGTCCTGTGAATTATCCAAATAATCAAAAAAGATATTTTTCACGCGTTCTAGCTCATTAAAAGCCTTCAACGCTTCAAAGCCAAGGGGGGTGAGCTTTGTCCCGCCACCGCCTTTTCCGCCATTGCAAGATTCTACAAGGGGGCTAGGAGAGAGCTTATTCATAATGTCTACACTATCCCACGCAGCCTTGTAGCTCATACCCATTTGTTTAGCTGCTTTTGAGATAGAGCCGCTTTCTGCTATACGCGTCAGCAGTTCAGCCCGCCCAACGCCGATATAGCTTTTCTCATTTTTTTCAAACCAAAATCGTGCAAATACATTCATTTTTATACTCTCAATATAAAATAATATAGCTTTTCACAGAGCCGTGCACACCAAAGACGGTTTGTAGCTCAATATCCGCTGTGCGTGAGGGACCGGCGATGAAAATCATATTAGTAGGGAGTTTGCCATTCTCACCTTGTGCTTTAAGCGTTTGCACCCCTTCGTAGAAATTCTCTACAACATCTTGTTTTTTAAGCAAAGCAATGCAAGTGCGTGTGATGAGTGAAGAAAGGCGAGGGGCTTTTACATTTGAAGCCACGCCGATGACGCCTAGATTTGCCACGCCACAGCTTGCCTGCACGATTGAAGTATCAAAAGCAAAGAGATTTGCCCTTTGCTCATCAACACTTTTTTCATACGCCACAAACTGCATAGAATCTTGCGTATCAAGTGCTTTTAAGCTTTGTGGATTAATGTCAATATTTGGATTGTAAAGGACATTTTTTGCTTGAGATTCTGCGAGTGCTTTGTAAATATCCTGTGCTAAGCTCTCTTGGCTAGATTCTATCACAATGGCTTTGTTTGCCCCCTGCCACGCGATGTATTCCTGCACTTTATCATCATTTGTGCGTTTCATAGGGTTTGCGTAGTTTGGGAATTGTGCTTGAATCTTGTTCTCTTGCAATGAAGCCTTGACATTATTTAAAATACTCTGCTTACTCATAAATCACCCCCTGCATTTTTGATACTTTCTTATGGAGATTCCCGCTTAGCTCTGGAAATGCCCTATATGCTACCCAATTTTTTAAGCCGGGTATAAATGAAGCAAAGGGCTTTGCAAGTGGGGCAAAAAATGCAGCTAAACTTAGCATTCTTCTCCACGAGCTACCATTACTTGCTAGATTGGCAAATTTTGTCATACCAAACTGCTCTTGCCTATCTTTCAAGCTGCCATCGTTATTTTTAAGATTCTTCCTGCCTTGCCCCACTTTTTCACTTCGCAAATCTCGTATAAGCTCGGCAAGTGGGATTTTGACAGGGCAGACTTCAGAGCATCGCCCACAAAGGGAGCAGAGATTCACCATATGTCCGTAGTTTTTCATACCAAAGAGCTGTGGGGAGATGACTTCCCCGATAGGTCCGGGATATGTGCTAAGGTAAGCGTGTCCGCCGATTTTATCATACACGGGGCAGTGATTCAGGCAAGTTCCACAGCGGATACAGCTAAGGGATTTGTAAAAATGTGAATCTTTTAAGATTGTGGAGCGATTGTTATCAAGCAAGATGATATGCACTTCCTTTGGTCCATCAAGCTCACCCTCTTTTCGTGGAGAAGTGATGATATTGTTATAGCAAGTAATCGCCGCTCCTGTGGCTGAAGGCACAAGCAAGGCATCAAGGATAGAGGCATCTTCAAAACTTTCTACAATCTTTTCAATCCCACAAATAGCTATGTGAATATCACTCGCAGTGGTACTCATACGCCCATTGCCTTCATTTTCAATAAGCCAAATCGCCCCCTCATCAGCAATGGCAAAATTTACTCCACTTAGCCCCATTTTAAACTCTTGAAACTCTTTGCGTAAATGCACACGAGCAATTTCATTGAGCTTTTCTGGCTCAGATTCTAGATTTGCCCCAAGCTTTTGAGCGAAAATCTCGCCGATTTGATAGCGATTTTTATGAATCGCAGGGGCGACAATATGCACAGGTGGTTCATCTATAAGCTGAATGATAAGCTCACCTAAATCCGTCTCAATGGGGTCTAGCCCCTTTTGCTTCAAAAAGGCGTTTAAGTGGGTTTCCTCACTTGCCATTGACTTGCCTTTTAGAATCTTAGTTACGCCCTTTTCTTTCATAAGTGAGTAAATAATCTCATTTGCTTCCTTGCTATCACTCGCCCAGTGGATAATAAAGCCATTTTTACTTGCATTTTGCTCAAATCGCTCTAATAAAACATCAAGCCGTGACAATGTCTTTTGTTTGAGTGCTTTGCCCTTCTCGCGTAGCTCTTCCCAATCTGTGTAGCGTGAAGCTATGAGATTCTTGCGATTTGTTTTAAGGGTATCCATTACATTTTTAAGATTTACTCTTAATTGCTTATCACTAAGCTTGGTATTAACAATATCGTGATGTCCTTGATAGCTCATATTACGCTCCTAGCCCAATTCTTTGTGCCAAAAAGTCATAGAGATGTATGGGTTTGACTTGGGCATTTTGCTTTTTTAATGCTCCACTAATATTCAGCAGACAACCCGCATCAGCAGAGATGACATACTCTACATTGCGTGAGAGGATATCTTCAATCTTTTGGCTTACCATTGCGTGTGAGACTTCAGGCTCTTTGACACTAAAGCTTCCGCCAAATCCACAGCACTCTTCTTCACGCTCTAATTCTATAAGTTCTACATTTTGCAGTGAGTTTATTAACGCCTTTGCACTATCTACAACCTTTGAAGTCCGCAAAGCGTGGCAATTACTATGCCAAGTAACTTTCACAGGATTCCCTTTGTCTTCATACTTCACACCTAGCACTTTGTGGAGATATTCGCCCAAGTCATAAACGCGTTGGCAAAATTGCTTTACTTCAGCAAACTCACTTCTACCTTCAAACAGCTCCAAATAATCCTCTCTCATCATTCCTGCACAAGAGCCAGAAGGCACGATAATTGGCTCTTCACCCTTAAAAAGATTGATATTATGCAAGGCTACCTTGCGACTTTCATCATAATAGCCGGAGTTGTAGCTTGGTTGAGCACAACAAGTTTGATCTTTTTTGAAAACCACCTCACAGCCCTCTTTTTGCAAAAGTTTTATCGCATTAACACAGGTGTCAGCATACGCTACACCGCCAAGACAGGTTGAGAAAAAAAACACTCGCATCACTTGCTCCTTCCTTGTATATAGAGCAGTTATGATATATATAACGAGCTTTAAAATAACAAAAGGTTAAAAATTACTTGCTTTTATTTTATTAATTTTGTTTCAATTCTACACAAATATATAAACAATAAATAATCGTATAAATGTGAATATTTTACACATTTACATATAAAACATTCTTATTAGTATATTTTTGTAAGGTTAAATTTTTTTATAATATTTGCCAAGCAAACTATGCTTTTATACCTAAAAATTTCAAAAAGGAGAATCTAAATATGGAAGTATGGCAACAAGTCTATGACCCATTTAACAGTATTTGGCTAAGTGCAACCGTGGCATTTCTGCCGATTGCTTGTTTTTTGGCGTGTTTGTTAGTTTTTAAGCTCAAAGGGTATCAGGCTGGATTCCTTACCGTTGTGTTGGCTTCAGTTTTGGCAGTTTTTGCTTATGATATGCCTTTTTCTCTTGTTGGAGCGAGTTTTGTTCAAGGATTTGCACAAGGTATTTGGCCTATCGCGTGGATCATCATCGCGGCAATTTTCTTGTATAAACTCTCTGTCAAATCCGGTGCATTTGAGGTGATTAAATCAAGCGTTATCACTATAACGCCAGATCACAGAATCCAAGTGATTTTGATAGGATTCTGCTTTGGCTCATTTTTAGAGGGCGCGATAGGATTTGGCGGACCTGTAGCAATTACTGCGGCATTACTTGTGGGCTTAGGACTTCGCCCATTATATGCAGCAGGGCTATGCCTGATTGCCAATACTGCACCTGTGGCATTTGGTGCTGTTGGGATTCCAATCATTGCGATGACAAATCTCGTGCATATTGAGCAGTATGCGGTTGCGGCGATGGTTGGGCGTATGCTTGTGCCATTGAGCTTGACAATTCCTTTTTTCATCGTATTTTTGATGGACGGATTTAAGGGTGTGAGAGAGACTTTCCCAGCGATTTTGGTCGCTGCTATAAGTTTCACAGGGACACAATATTTTAGCTCAAATCATTGG
The DNA here is from genome assembly GCF_000765825.2 of Helicobacter magdeburgensis. Lineage (GTDB taxonomy): Bacteria > Campylobacterota > Campylobacteria > Campylobacterales > Helicobacteraceae > Helicobacter_C > Helicobacter_C magdeburgensis. Next base: position 8,291 of record NZ_JRPE02000012.1, on the reverse strand, counting down.
GGTGCGGAATTGCCAGATATTGTTTCTGCGATTGTTTCACTCCTTTGCACCACACTCTTTTTGCGTATTTGGCAGCCAAAAAATATTTTTAGGCTTGATGATGAAAAAGATTTCTCTAAGAAAAGCACCTTGAGTGCAGGGCAGATTTTCAAGGCGTGGCTACCTTTTGTGTTGCTTATCGTGTGTATTGTTATTTGGACACAGCCTTGGTTTAAGGCTCTTTTTGAAAAAGGTGCGATTTTTGACTACACACAAGTAACAATTGCCTTTAATAATATCGCTTTATCCATTGTAGATCCAAAAGGTGCAGCTGTTTCTTTGGTACTTCCTGTGAATTTTATCGCACTCCAAGCAGGGACGGCGATTTTGGTTGCGGCATTTTTGACGATTCTTTTCTTGCGTATCAAATCTAGCGATGCGGCAGAATGCTTTTGGGATACGCTTAAAGAAATGGCTATTCCTTGTATTACAATCGGGCTTGTTGTTGCCTTTGCCTTTGTGTCAAAAAATAGCGGTATGAGTGCGACTTTGGGGACAGCTTTTGCAAAAACAGGCGATATGTTTGCATTCTTTAGCCCGGTTATTGGGTGGCTTGGCGTGTTTATTACCGGCAGTGATACAAGCTCAAATCTGCTCTTTGGGACATTACAGCAAATCACAGCACAAGAGCTTGGTGTTAAAGAGGCATTATTCTTGGCGGCAAACTCTGTTGGTGGCGTTGTTGGTAAGATGATAAGCCCACAAAGTATAGCCATTGCTTGTGCGGCGGTTGGGCTAGTTGGCAGGGAATCCGAGCTATTTAAATTTACACTCAAATATTCCCTTGCTCTCATTATTCTCATTGGGATTTGGACGACAATTATTGCTATGTTTTTGCCGACAATTATCCCAGATGTTGTGCCACTACATTAACAACTACTTCAAGCTTCCTAAGAAGAATCTTAGGAAGCTTTATTTTTCAAATATAATTTCATTAGGATTTTAAAAGTTTTAGAGTCTTTAGATTCTAAGTGAATCAATCTGCCCCGTGTAGTAAAAATACTTCTCAAGCACTAAAAGTGAGATAATACTTTCTCGCTCTCTATCAAAAAACTGCTTCACATATTGATGTGCGTTGTGGATAATCCCTTCTGCAAAGCTTGGATTTTTCAAACAATACTCTAGCTTTTCTTCTACATCGGCGTAGTCATCACGAATCTGCAAGTAGTGAATATCTGGCTCTAGATACCCTTCCATAAACCAAGTTTCAAACTTTGGCTTTGGCATAACCGCTAGAGAGTTTGAGCTCATCACCCATTTAAGATTGCTTGCCACATCATTGCCCTCCAGCGATAACAAAAACTTATAGGGCAAATGTTTGGCAATACTTATTTTTGGTTTTTGCCAAGCGTGATGCACACTTTTGTGTCCGGTATGTCCTAAATCACAAAGTGGGTGGTTAAAATATTTTTCAAAAAATTGTGTCCTGTGGGCTTGGTAGATTCCACCGCGGTAGAAAAGTTTATCTTGCTTTGTGGCAAAAGTATAAGGATCGTTAATAAAAGTAAAATGACGGATTTTCTCAAGATTCAAAAGTGTAGAGTTGGAAAATGGTGGGATATTATCCCCCCCCCCAGTAGTTTTTTGAGATTCCACATAGGCTTTGGTGGGGCGAGATTTTGTAATAGAAGGTTTGGGGCAGATATAATTCACATCGCCAAATTCAAAATATGCCTTAAAATCCTGCGGAAAATAGCGTGTAAATTCATACGCATCAAAATTATACATCGTCTTTTTCTTAGCAAACCGCACGCAGCTAATGTTTTTGGCATTTTCATCAAGCGTGATTTTAGAATCTAGCTGACAATAATAATCCACCCTTTGTTTGATATACTCTATATCATCGCGTGTTTGAATTGAGTGTAGAATTTTTTCTCGGCTTGGGAGCAAAAAGCGAGGGGAAAGCATACGCATAACACCGCTAAGATTATAGGCTAAGCGATTATTTCTCATTAGTTAAATCCTTATGCTTGAAGTGTTTTAAAATACGCAATAGTCTTTTCTAGCCCCTCTCTTAACTGCACTTTTGGACTAAAGTTTAGCTCTTTTTTGGCTAGGGTTATGTCTGGTTGGCGTTGCTTTGGGTCATCTTGGGGCAGGGGTAAAAACACAAGCTTTGATGTAGAGCCTGTAAGCTCAAGCACATTTTGTGCGAGTTCTAGCATACTAAATTCGTGTGGGTTGCCAATATTTACCGGTCCATAGAATCCATCTTTGCTATCCATAAGAGAAATCATTCCATCAATCAAATCATCTACATAGCAAAAGCTTCGCGTTTGACTCCCATCGCCATAAATGGTAATGTCCTCCCCACGCAACGCTTGAATGATAAAGTTACTCACCACTCGCCCATCATTTGGGTGCATTCTAGGACCATAGGTATTAAAAATCCGCATTACTTTAATGTTTAAATTATGCTGCCTTTGATAGTCAAAAAACAGCGTCTCCGCACATCTCTTGCCCTCATCATAGCACGCCCTTATGCCGATGGGATTGACAGAGCCTTTATAAGATTCTACTTGCGGATGGATTTCAGGATCGCCATAGACTTCGCTTGTAGAAGCCTGCAAAATCTTAGCCTTCACGCGTTTAGCAAGCCCTAGCATATTGATCGCCCCCATTACAGAAGTTTTCGTCGTTTGCACAGGGTCAAACTGATAATGCACCGGGCTTGCTGGACAAGCAAGGTTATAAATCTCATCAACCTCCACATACAGCGGAAAGGTTACATCGTGTCGCATAAACTCAAATCTAGGATTTGACAAAAGGTGTAGAATATTTTGCTTTGTGCCTGTGAATAGATTATCCACACATAGCACTTCATCGCCGCGATCAAGCAGTCTTTCGCATAAATGTGAGCCTAAAAACCCAGCCCCTCCAGTTACTAGAATCTTTTTGTTTAGCATTGAAACTCCTTTGACATAAAAGTGTGGATTCTAGCATAAATATTATGTATGAGAAACAGCCTTTATGCTATTTTCTTACGATAAAAGTAATGCATTGGGATATAGATAATACTCGCCCAAGAGCCCAAATACCATAACACAAAGCAAAAATGTCTGTGGATATAGCTATGCGATTTGCCAAGCACAAACCAGCTTATTGCAGGTAGGGCAAAGCATATAAGCAAGGCGATATAGAAGTTTCTGTAACTTTTATTAGATTCCACAAAACATACAAAAATACTTAAGCAAAGAAGAATAAGAAGCTTTGTGTTTGCTGTGAGATAAATTTTTATCACTTCTAACGCACTTGCATTAAGCGAATCGGCATAGACAGGATGAAAGTCCTTAGGATTACCACCTGTCATTCTGCGTAAAAAGTCATTGTGATAAATATCCATAAGTCCAGCCCATAAATCCCCACCACCGCGGATATAAGTATGGATTATAAAGGTAAGCAAAAACCCCACACAAGCAAGGATAAAAAGCCCTAAGCCATATTTGAAAGCTCTTTTTGCTGGCATACTAAGAAAGGGGCTTTGAGAGCCTGTAAGCACCCCATAGATAAAGCTTACAATAAATGGACTAAGAGAAAACAGAATAATGCTTGTAAGAAACTCATAACTCATACTTGCACGCAGGGCTATGGCAAACATATAGGCTAGGCAAAATAGAGTGAGTGTGGTTTTAGAGAGTTTGTTTTGTGTTGCTACCATTCTATATAAGCTAAAAGCAATAATTGCAGGGAGAATCCAAAAAGTAAGACTAAAGTAAAGACTTCCGCCAAAGTTTGCCACCCAACCGCTTGTAAAAAGAGACAGAAAGAATATAATCCCAAACGCTCTACCAAAGATTTTGCCGAGCAGAAACGCGCATATAAGTAACGCCATTGCACTCAAAAAGGCATTAAGCCAATAGAGAGCTTTAAAGCTTGTGAGATTAAGGGTTTGATATAGCCACGCATAGAAAAAGCCCTGCACGCCTATGGTTGATCTGTAATGACCAAAAGAATCTGGGACAATCCCCTCATTTAAGATTCTTAATGTCCCATTGCCATAAGTATCCTCTATGCCCTTAGCACCAACAAAGCTTAGCCCATATCCCTCCAAATCATAGCCATATTGCAGGGCTAAAATTGTCGCTGGGATATGACTCTCCACATCGGCAAATCTATTTGCTTTTGTGTAGAAAATACTACTTGTAACAAGTAGGACAAAAACGCCCCCAAGTAGCATATATGCCCTATTTCGTGCGATAGAATCCACACTCTGCAGAAATCGTGTAAAAAGATTGTGTAACATTGTTTGCTCCTTTGTATTTTGCTTATTAGCTGATTTTCTCGTTATTTTCTTCTTCTAGGATTCTAGGAATTGCGGTGTTGCTAGTGGAGCTTTTAGCAAATTTTGGGGTGGAGCTAGACATAAGGTCTGCGGTTACCCCAAAATTTGCTAAATCGCCGCTATGATTACCCAAGACCGAATCCTATGCACTATGCTTTGCCGCTCTCTTGGTAGTCATAATCTGTGTTAATACCCCACAAATCACACTCCCTGCCCAAAATCTTATCCGCACACATAAGCCCCATAAGAATGCTATGGTCTTGATTGTTATACTTAAAGCTGCCATTTCTCCCGATGAAATACAAATCTTTAAAGCTATCTAGGGCTTTGTAGATTTTATGGAGATTGTCTTTGTAGCCTTTCTCATACACAGGGTAGCTTTTGTGGATTTTTAGCACGCTGGTGTTTTTGATAAGGCTAGAATCTGCTACAAGCTTAGATTCTAGCAAATCCCTTTTTGCCATCTCGCTTAGGGCATTATCATCGAGATTCCACAAGGCTTCATCATCATTTGCCCAATACTCAAGGCATAAAATCGCAGAATCTTGTCCGCATTGCAAGTCCTTAGTCCAATTGGCGAAGTTGGTGATTCTGCCGGTTTGGGTATCCTTGCTATGCACATAAATCCAATTATCCTTGAATAGCTTTGTCTCTTTGGTGCTTTTAGCGGATTGTTCGCTCAAGGCTCGGTCATTTGCGTTTGAGCCACTCCCTTCGCCTTTCGCTCCAAAACCACTAAAATCACTCAAAGATACTTTGCTATTCCCAAACACATTTCCTTGCGATTTTTGCGTGTTATTTTCAGAAATGGTTTCTAGGTTGTCGGCGTTTTCACGCCAAGCCTCTTTCTCTTCTTCTAGGATTCTAGGAATTGCGGTATTGCTTTCGTAGTTTTTTGGGGATTTTGGGGCAGAGCTAGACTTGAGATCTGCGGTTGCCTCAAAATCCCCAAAATCTGCGGAATGCTCACCCAAAACAAGCGAAGCGTTCGGAGATAGCCGATGTTTCTTTAGTAAAGCCAAATCCCCTACTTCTACATAAACTAAAATCGTGTTTCTAAACTTCAACCCCCTTGCCATTTCTTTCACACTAGAATCTAGCTCTTCTAGCGACAACACCATATCCTTAAAAGGTGCGGTTGAAATCACAATATCCCCGCTAAACTCGCCCTTGTTTGTGCTGATACCCACCGCCTTTTTGCCCTGCGTTGTAATGCCTAGCACTTCAATATCACAATGCACCACGCCGCCGCGTTTGATAATCTCTTGCTTCATATTTTCATACACCACGCCACAGCCCTTTTTGGGGTAGCTAAACTCATCAACCAAAGTCTTATGCTTTTTGCCCCCACCACCAAAGAATGCGGATTTTATCGCTTCATAGAGATTAAGCCCTTTAATGCGTTGCGCGGCAAAATCCGCATCTAGCTCACTGCATTTTATCCCCCAGAGCTTTTCTGTGTAGCTTTTAAAAAATATGCTATATAAGCGATAGCCAAAGGCATTTGCCACCCACGATTCAAAGCTATCGCCTTTAAAGGGGCTAATTTTTGCCTTTATATAGCTAAAAACACAAAGGGCAGATTCTACAAGCCCAAGTTTAAATAGTGCGTCAAACCCACGCAAAGGATAGTAGAAAAACTTGCGGTTATAAAAGATTCTAGTCAATCGTGAGACTTTCTCATACTCACCATTTGTGTGAGAATGCCAAAAGTCATTTAAGCGAGTATCCTTGCTAAAGAAGCGATGCGGTCCAATATCCACAATCTGTGAAAATAGCTCTATGCTTTTACTCATTCCGCCAACTTTAGATTCTAGCTCAAAAATCTCTACACTATATCCATTCTCACTTAGCACCCTAGCCGCGCTAAGCCCAGCCGGTCCTGCACCGATGATTAAGACTTTTTTATTTTGTCTCACTTGTTATCCTTTCTTGTAAATTTAATAAAACTAAAATATTTATGCCCCAAATAGTTGCAGATAAAGCCCACGCCCACACCGCTAATGTGGGCTACAAACTCTAAATGCTTTTGATGAAGTAGGAAGCTTTTGTGTGGGGCTAAAAAGGGGCAAGATTGTATAAAATCCTGCAAAGTTGTATAAAAACTCTGTAAAAGCCAAAGTGTCCCCACACTCACAAATAAGGCAATAAGTAGCCCAAAAAGAGCCACAATACTAAAGCGGATAAAGGCTAGTCTTAAGCTAATATTGCGAGAAAAGATATACCTTGCAGACAAGGCGAAATTCACAAAATGCCCTAAGATATAGGCGATAATCACACTGCTTGAAAAGCTTATGTAAAAGCTTAGAAAATGCCTTGAGATGAGATTGACAAATAGGGCTAGAAAAGCAACACAAACATACTTTATTAACTGCATTAACTTCCCTTTATTTAATAGCGTGGGTTGCTATGCCAGTTGAGTGCTGAAGATAGGATTATCTCAATATCTGCAAAATGTGCCTTCCAGCCTAGAATCTGCTTTGCCTTAGAGCTATCGCCAATGAGTGTGGCAGGGTCGCCCTCTCGTCTAGATTCTAGGCAAGAGGGGATTTTTTTATTGCAGAGCTTACTCGCACACTCCAGCAGCTCAAAGATAGAGAAGCCCTCCCCATTGCCAAGATTAAAGGCTTCGCTTTTGCCACCATTTAGGAGATACTTTAGGGCTAGAATATGTGCGTTTGCTAAGTCGTCTATATGGATATAATCCCTTATGCAAGAGCCATCTTTTGTAGGGTAGTCATCGCCATAAATGCTAAGAACTTCTCTCTGCCCCAAAGCAGTCTGTAAAAGAAGTGGGATTAAATGCGTCTCTGGGCTATGAGATTCACCAATATCAAAAAGCATACTCGCCCCAGCGGCGTTAAAATAACGCAAGATGACATACTCTAGCCCATAAGCGTGGCTAAAGTCTTTTAGCATATTTTCTACCACAAGCTTTGAGTAGCCATAGGGATTTATGGGATTTTGCGGATGGGATTCTGTGATGGGTAGGTGCAGGGGATTACCATAAGTGGCACAAGTGGAGCTAAAGATAATGTTTTTGACATTTGCCTTACGCATAGATTCTAGGAGATTTAGCGAGTTGGCGATATTGTTGTAATAATATTTGCTAGGGTCTTTGACACTCTCACCCACATAGGCAAAGGCAGCAAAGTGCATAACCGCTTGTATTTGATATGTGCTAAAGATAGAATCTAGAGTGGCTTTATCGCTTAAATCGGCGTGGATAAAAGTGGTATTTTTGTGGGCGGTGTGAAGTTGGCGGGATAAATCATTATTTGAGTTTAAGTTAGATTTAAGATTGTTATAGAGAATAGAATTCTGTGTATTTACCCCCCCCCCCGTTAAAATTTTGCTCTAATTGTGTAAGAAAATTGAGCGTAGAATCTTGTATCTTAGAATTTATAGAATCTAGAATCTGCGTTGTCTCTTGCGTGCTTTTGCGGGAGTTTGCTTTTTTTGCTTCGGCACTACCGCTTAGGTAGCTTCTCGCAAAAAAAGCTTCACAACCCGCAAAATCATCACAAGATACTTCCGCAGTTGGCGTTTTTTGGGTTTTAGATTCTATGTTTTTAGAATATGGGGGTGCGATAAATGGATTATTATAAGAAAAAGGAAGTGGTGCATAATGTAAAGATTCTTTATGCCCATAGACTAAATTATCTAGTACAATGGTTTGAAATCCTAGAGTATTCAGCAGGGCATTTGCGTGAGAGCCGATATATCCCGCCCCACCGGTTACTAGAATCTTTTTGTTTGGCATTGAAATCCTTTTGTTTGTAAATAAAACATCGCTTGGGTTAAATCACGCAATTGTAGCAGAAGTTTCTTAAGTTAATTTTGTCTATCTTGTAGATTTATTTGTTAGAAATGCCCTACCTTATCGGTCTATTTTTTACCACATTTGCACTTGTTGGGGTGAGTAATGCGATTAATATTATTGATGGGTTTAATGGCTTAGCAAGTGGTG
>NZ_JRPE02000011.1 GCF_000765825.2 Helicobacter magdeburgensis | reverse complement strand
ATCGCTCAATCACTTACCTCTAGTAAGCTCAATCGCGATTTTCTTGACAACCCCCAAACTAGCAGCACAATCTTAGAATGCCAAGATTCTAGCAATATGAAATCTCAAAAAGTGGATTCTGCCCCTTGTCATACTGAACGCAGTGAAGCTTCTAGCCTAGAATCCTACAACGCAGAGCGACTAAAACTTAACGCCGATATGCCAAAGGGCGGAGAGCATCAAGGCATAGATTCTAGCAGTGGTAGTGGTGTATGGAATATGGAGCAAAACGACCCCGACCCCTTTATGTGTGAGCTAAATAAGCAAGGACTCCCATACATCGTCTGCGAGATAGAATCTAATGGCAGTCTAAAAGTGCTAGAAGATGGGAGAGGGTAGAATCCCAAAAATACAAATAAAAACATTGTGAAAAGCAACAAGCCACGATAAAAAGGAGTGGAAATGGCAGAAATGAGAGCAGAGCGCAAAACAATATTTGATTATCTTTCAAAAAATAAATTTTTGATTCCAATGTATCAAAGAAATTATGTCTGGAGTGAAGATGAATGTTTGCAGCTTTGGGAAGATGTATGTAACTTTTTTGAAAATAAAAAAGAGGACGAGGAGTATTTCTTAGGTTGTGTAGTGGTATATAAGGAAAATTATAGACAAAACATCATCGATGGACAGCAAAGAACCACAACGCTCAATCTCTTAATCCGCGCATTGTATGAGAAAGCAAGGGGGCAAAATGGTATAGATAAGCTTAAAAGTGATTTAGCGGCGTGCTTATGGGATAGCAATGCACTTACAGGACAGATTGATTTTGATAAAGTGCATTTAAAAAGTGAGGTGGCAACAGATTTTGATAACCAATCTTTAGAAAATCTTTTTAAAGATACTTTAGATATTAAGAGCAACATAAAGCTTTCTTTATATGAGAAAAACTTTTTGTTTTTTCAAGGAAAAATTGACGAATTAGCAAGAGAAAAGCCTGTGGAGTGGTTTGATTTTTGCTTATGCCTTTTACGCTCTTGCGTGCTTTTACCCATTGAATGTGATAACAGAGATAAAGCCTTGCGCATTTTTAATACACTCAATAATCGCGGTGTAACTTTAAGCCCTGCGGATATTTTTAAGGGTCTTATTTTTGAGAAAAAGAATGAAGAAGAGAAAAAGATTTTTGCTAGAGAGTGGAAAGAACTAGAGAGCAAGATACAAAGCTCTCCTCATCTAAAAAAGGAGGATATTAGCTTTCTTTTCACGCAGTATGAGCATATTATCCGTGCGGAATATAATGATGTAGATACCGCGATACCAAGCACGCTAGATTTTTGGACACAAAAGCATAAGAAAAACACAAAAGGTCGTGATGTCAATTACGCGGCAAATGATGATATGTTGAGCAAGGAATCTACTTTTATTTTTATCCAAAAATTAGGTGATTTTTGGTGTAACCCTTATGAATATTTAAGCCAGGATTCTAAAAAATATTTTGCACTTTTAGGCATATATCAAAATAAATTGTGGCAAATGGTTGTGAGTATATGCTTTTATAAACACCATCAAAACAAAGAAGCATTACAAGAAGTGCTAGACATTATCTTGCCGCAGGTTGCAGCGTACTGTGCGATTGGATTATTGTATGGTAAAGGTGGAGCTTCAGGCTTGCTTTGGGGCTTTATGAAGGCAAATATCCATATCCACAATAACAATATACAAAAGATTTTTGAAACATCTAAAAATATTCCCAATTTAGTTATGCCAAGTTTGGAGAGTTTTATCCATTTTTCCAAAAAGGCTTTACCTAGACATATACGCTACATCTTAGCTCTCTACGCACTTATGCTAGATTCCAAACAAGAGCTAGAATGGAATCTAAATGGCAAAAACTACACGCTAATGAGTGCAGAGATTGAGCATATTTTGCCTAGAAAATGGCTGGAAGCTAACTATAACGGCTGGGACAAAAAGGATGCACAAGAATTTTTAGAACATATTGGCAATAAAATGTTGCTAGAAAAGAAAGTCAATATAGAAGCAGGAAATGGTTATTTCCACCGCAAAAAAGAGAGCTACAAAAACTCTCACTTCAAAGAAGCACAGCTCCTAGCACAAAATGAGCAAAAAGATTGGGCTAAGACTGATATTGAAAAAAGAAATAGGCACATATATGAGAAATTTAGAGATCTTTTTACAAGAGTGTTTTAGTCCTGATGTGTGAAAAATTCAGTAAACAAAGATAAACAATGGAATTTTTATTTATCATTTTTGTTGTTAGTATTGCTTTTTTGTTACTATATAAACCAAAGCGAAAAAAGTTCGTAAAAACCGAAGATTATGCGGTGAATTATGCTGCCATAAATAAGCAAAAAGGCGATGATTATGAACGACAGATTGGCAGATTCTACCAACAGCAAGGCTATAAGGTGTATTTTAAGGGAATCAAAGAAGGGCGGAGAGATCAGGGAATTGACTTGATCGCCTATAAAGGCAGGGAAGCAATTTTGATTCAATGTAAAAATTGGGAAAACACACAGGTAAAACAGGAACATTTAAGAATCTTTTTAGGGGATTGCACTGCGTATTTAGAGCAGAATCAAAAGATTTTTGCAAAAAAGAATGTCAGCCGCGTATTTGTAACAAGCTGTGAAAACCTAGATTATGGCGTGAAAAAATTTTTAGAAGAAAATAATATGGAATATAGGATTATCCCCTATGAAAGAACATAGATGCGACAAAAAACACGATTAAAATACAATTTTAAACAATATGATACATAAGGATATAGGTGCGATTTGAAAATTTTTAAAGCAGAATGAGATGGAACTGCCAAAGAATAAAATAAAGAAAGACACAGACAAAAAGCATTGGGCAAGAGGCAATGCAGATTAGAATTTTCCAAAAAAAGAAGCAGAGCAATGATCCTAGGAGATTGAGCTTATGGTGTTTAGATTTTTACATATATCGCAATATCTTAACTGCCCATATAGCTCTAAGGCCATCAAACATTTCTAGTGCAAGCCTTGTTATTAAGTAAAATCTGCAGGATTTGCAAGGATATCTAGCGAGACTGAGCATACAAAAGAGTATTATAGTGTTTGGCAAGGGCAAGATTGTAGAAAGATAGGGCGTATAAAGTCGTTTGGGTTGATTTGGGGTGTTTAAAAATTTGAAGCGTACCAAGGGATAGGTTTATAAGGTTTTAAGGCATTGTTTTGTGGCAACAAGTTAACTGCAAGGAGCTAGACAAAGAAGCATATTTGCTTAATAATTAAAGATTCTAGCCAACATACGATCATAGAGATTCTATGAGTTGTTTTTTTGGCAACAAATGCAAAAAAATTTTTATCGATATGAGTGTAAGGTGTCTTAAAAGTTTAATGCTTTAAAAATAGTGTGAGATGAAAATCAAGAATCTATAAAGTTTTAAATGTTGCTCCAAAGCCTGAAAGCAATACTTTACTTTATCACTAGTAATTTGTAAAGATTCTGCAACGATAAGCAAGACTATGTCTTTTTGCATACCGATTTGTAAAATTTGTGTTACTCTTTTTGAAAGCATATATTGATGCGTAAAGGTGTGGCTTGAAGTTTTATATTGCTTCAATCAAAGTTTTTTACTCTCGTTTTTGGTTTTGTTGTGGCATTCATCATATTGTTGGCGCAGAGTATCAACGAACAAGCTGAAGGTGTCAATCAAATCAATGATACTATTTCGCAACTTGAAGACATCACGCAGCAAAATGTAAAAATTGCCAATCATTCACGCGATATAAGCACAGCACTAGATAATGTGGCAGTAAAAATTTTAGATGATGTGAATAGTAAGAAGTTTTAAGGGGATTTTAGAATCTTGCCCAACGCTTAAAGAATAGCCTAAAATATGTATCAAAGCACTTGTGGGGTATGCGAGATAAGAGAATCTCGCATAAAGGATTTTAGAGAGTGAGCTAAGACTTTGCATCTTCTACGATGTTAATAATCGTATTTGCTACGCGTCTAGCGGTTTTATCTAAAAACTCAACAGGGGAAGTAAAGCCCACACAAGAGCAGTTAATTTCGCCTAGCACATACTTATCCTTACCGTTTTCATCAGTATCAAGGATAAAATCCGCTGTCCAAATCAAAGGCAAGTCATAATTACCAAGCTTTGTTTTAATCTCTGGTAAGTTAGATAGGAAGTAGCTTACTAACTCATTCCATTGCTCTGGCTTATCATAGCGGTATTTTGCCCCGCTAAAGAGAGTAGCTGAAAACGCATCTGCACCTTCAGCTGGTTTTTTATGCACCACATAAATAGGGTCTTTATACAGCATTAGGATTCTAATCTCGCCCTCTTTAATACGCGGTAAGAAAGTCATATCTACAAGCATACCATTATCGCCTGTCAAATACTTTTCACAGAAATTCATAAAATCGCCTAGTTTATGCTCTTCTACGTGGTTATCCACCGCTTCTGTGCATCGAACGATGGTATCAAGTGGGATAGAATCAAATTTACCATATTGACTTTGATCTTTTAGCTGCACACGCCAGATTCCTTCCCCTGTGCTACCGCGATTTTGCTTTAGCACTCTTTCACCTTTTGCCAGAGTTTTTGGGAAGTTTGCCTTAAAGTCGTGCTCTTCTCCAGCTACCCAATTCACACCAATGCGTTTTGCTTCAGCGGGATCATAGTAGGCTAAAGTATCTGTTGGCACAAGCTCTGTATTGCGAAGTTTTGTAAGCGCATCTTTTGCCCCATAGCCTATCATCGCATCAGGGTGAGGCATACCAATCACACCACTATCACAAAGCTTACGCAACACATCAAAGTAAAGCTTCTCTTCTTTCAAATTGCCCGGATTCACACGCGATACATACGCATCAGCCGCACCTTTAACATATTCAAAAATCTCATTTGTTTTCGCAGAATCTTTTAGAATCTCATCTGTGAAAAACACAACTTCCGCACTCCAACCAAGCTTTTTGAGATAGTCCATCATCGGCACAGTATCTTTTCTGTGTCCATCTCTGCCTTTATCACTGCCGCCTACTGCTTCGAAAAAAACGATATGCTTTTTCATCACACGCCTCCCTATGTAAGATTGAAAACAAGCTTATATTACGCTAAAAATTTGCAATATAAGCTAAAAAAGCATAAAAATATGACGCTTTTTTACTTCTTTTTCAGTTTCTACTCATTTTTGTTTTCTTTAAAAGCTTTAAAATTTCTTAATCTTAATGAGTTTAGCACCACAATGATGGAGCTAAGGCTCATTGAGAGTGCGGCAAAAAGCGGTATAACGAGTCCGGCAAGGGCTAAAGGCACACTCAAGGCATTGTAACCTATGCTTAGGGCAATATTTTGCTTAATAGATTTGTATGTGCCTTGTGCGATTGCAAAGGCGTTGTGCAAAGTGCTAAGCTTGTCATCAAGGATAACAATATCACTGCTTAAAATCGCAATATCACTCCCCGCCCCCATAGAAATGGCTATATCGCTTTGGCTTAGAGCTGGAGCGTCATTAATGCCATCGCCTATCATCACAAGCACAGAATCTTTATGCGTTTGCTTATAGGTGCTAATCCACTCCGCCTTTTGTAATGGGGATAAAGCGTGTTTAGCTTGGCGGATATGAAGTTGATTGCTTATAAGATTCACACTCTCTTGCCTATCGCCACTTAGCAATGCCGTTTGAATGCCACTTTTATGCAGAGATTCTATGAGTGTCTTAGCATAGGGCTTTAGCTCATCATAAAGCTCAAAAACTTCACATAATTTTTTTTCTTCATTGTCTATTATCCCATAGGCAAAAAGCATACCTTGAGAGATGTTTAAGGGTGGAATGACAAAGCCTTGTTTTTCTAAAAAGGCAAGATTCCCGCCAACGAGTTTTATGCCCTCTCCACTCTGCGATAAATTATGAGCGGTAATGCCTTGTGCATCAAACTGCTTAAAATCCCTAAGCTCCCACATATTTTTTTGTAGCCCCGCTTCATCAACTGAATCTGCTAAAAACTCCGCAATGCCTGACGCCACAGGGTGTTTGCTTAACCGCACAAACTCACGCAAAAGCAACTTATCATAATCTCCTTGTATGTGGCAGTGCTGGACTTTTGGCTTACCAATAGTGAGTGTGCCTGTCTTATCAAAAACGACTATATCCGCTTTTGCTAGGCTTTCAAGGAATTTTGCTTGTTTAAATAGCACAGTATGCTTATAGGCTTCCCCGATTCCAACGACTGAAGCTATGGGTGTGGCTAGAGCTAACGCACAAGGACAAGCAATGATAATCACAGATATGGCTATCATTAGGGATTTTTCCGCTCCCACATCGGCTAGAAAATACCAAAATACAAAGCATAAGGCTGCTAGGCTTAAAATCACGCGTGAAAAATATTGTGAAAGGGCATTAGCAAGATTTTGAATCTGCGGGCGATGAGAGAGAGAAGAGCTTACAAGCTCAATAATATGACTCATCAGGCTTTGTGAAAATGCCTTTGTAGCGGTGTAGAATATTTGATGATGAAGATTAATATAGCCAGATAGCACCGCCTCGCCCTTTTTAGATTCTAAAGGTAGGGATTCCCCGCTAATTGCTTTTGTGTCAAACAGGGCATAATCACTCTCTAAGATTCCATCAATGGCGATTTTATCCCCCGCACGAACTAGAATCTTATCCCCCACTTTTACACTCTCAAGGCTTTTTTGCTCGTATGTTTCGCCATTGCTTACTTCCACACTTGTAGGCAAAAGATTCTGCAAGCTATCAAGGCTATCGCCGGCATTTTTCCTTGCACGCACTTCTAGGAATTTCCCCACTAGCACAAAGGTAATAATCATACTCACAGATTCAAAGTAAGTCTCACCACTGCGTGTAATAGCCGCATATATGGAGTAGAGATAAGTAAGGCTTGAGCCTACACTGACAAGCAAGTCCATTCCAATAAAGCCATTTTTCAGCCCATAGTAGCTTGAGCGGTAAAATATCCAGCCAGAATAAAAGAGTGTAGGTGTGCAAAGCACAAATGAAGCAAGATTCAAAATATCCTTTGCATCTGCTTGTATGCCTAGAAAATATCCGCTATATTGCGCGATAGCCACCCACATAATATTCATCGTGCAAAAAAGGGCAACAATCACGCGGATATAATAGTCCTTCATCTGTGCCTTATCCGCACTCTCTTGGATTCTGCTATCATAGACATACGCATCATAGCCAATGGAGCGGATAAGGCAGATAATCTTGCTTAAAGGCAAAATCGCATTATCCCAAGTGATAGTGGCTTTATTATTTGTGTAGTTTATAGCTACTTCATATATGCCTTGCGTTTGACTTAGAATCTTTTCATTGAGCCAAATACACGCCGCACAATGAATCCCGCTTATTATCAAATGCACTTGGCAGAGCTGCTTATTGTCTTTAGTAATGGAATGGATATATTTATCATAAAAGCCCTGCGTATCAAAATGTGCTACATCACTTTGTTGAGTGAGATTTGGAGGGGTGATGCTCGTATTTAGCTTATCATAAAAACTTGTAAGCTCACAAGATTCTAAAAGCAAATACACGCTTTCACAGCCATTACAGCAAAAATATAACTCCTGCCCCTTATCATCTTTGCGTTTAAAGAGCTGAGATTCTTCATAGGGCAACTGACAATGGCTACAACACCGCTTAGATTCCTTAGCGTGTGTGGAAGTGGTAGAAGTGGAATGCGTGTGCTTAGAATCTCCCACAGCCCTTAATACTCCGCTAATTCATTATAGATAGAATCTCGCTCTATGGCAACAAACCCTGCATCTTTAATCTGTGAGATAAGCTCATCTTTGCTTAATCCGCCCTTGCTTTTTGCTCCTGCGGCGGATTGTATAGATTCTAGCTGGATTGTGCCGTCCATATCATCAGCACCAAATTCCTGTGCGACAATTGCCATATTCAGCCCCAAAGTCGCCCAATACGCCTTGATATGCGGGATATTATGTAATAAGATTCTAGCAATAGCGATTGTTTTTAGAATCTCCTGTCCGCTTGGAAAATCTTTGATATTAAGGAAATTATTTTCTTTTTGGTATAACAGCGGGATAAAGGCATTGAATCCCCCATTTTTACTTGCCACCTTAGAATCTTCACTTTGAATCTCCCGCAAACGCAGCATATGATCTATCCTATGCTCCCTTTTTTCTATATGTCCAAAAAGCATAGTGGCATTACTCATCTTGCCTAAGCTGTGCCAATAAGCGTGGATTTCAAGCCATCGCTTAGAGCTTACCTTGCCCTTACAAATATAGCTTCGCACACTCTCATCAAATATCTCCGCCCCACCTCCGGGCATAGAATCTACGCCAGATTCCACCATATCTTCTAGCACTTTTTTATAGCCCTTGTTTGAGATTCTATCTATATAATCCACTTCCGCCGCCGTTAGGGCTTTTAAATGCACCTGTGGCAATGCCTTTTTAATCTCCCTAAAAAGTTCAAAATACCACTCATAAGTGTAGTTTGGATTATGAGCGGATACGATATGAAGCTCTTTTGCACCATTTTCATAGGCTTTGTGAGCTTGGGTTAGAATCTCATCAATACTCATTGCATAAGGGTTTGGATTCTTGCGACTTGCTGAAAACGCACAGAATTTACACACATCAGCACAGATATTGCTGGGATTAATATGGCGGTTGTTATTAAAAAACACCTTTTTGCCATAGCGTTTTGTCCGCAGCTCATTAGCGGCTTTACCAAGGGTAAAAATATCATACTCATAGAGTTTGCTTAGCTCTTGTGGGCTAAGAGAAGATTCATTATATTCTAGGGCTTTTTGTAAAATATCCATTGTAAATCCTTATGCTTGTGATTTATAAAAATAAGCAAAACATTAAGAACACATTCTAATGTGCTTTTGCTTAGAATCTTATTTTATACACTAGGTTAGTCATTACAAAAGGTAACATAGTAATGATAAGCCAAATTTAATTCTATCTTTTCTATATATTTTTATATACAATGAATAAGCGATAAACATCGCAATCAATACAAACTTTATGGTTTTGGTGTTTTTTTGGACTTAGTCTTGAAGCAAGCACGCAGGAATCTCTCAGTAAGAAGGATTTGGCTTTTATGTTTGGTGCTGAAAAAGCTGATGTCAAAGTTTTGAGTGGTGAAGAGATGGCTAACACACAAGGAGAAAGTTTTCTTGGAGGGCTTCTTGTGAATCTAGGAATTAGTGCTGGGGCGTGGGGTATTTGTGAGATTGTAAGTGATGATTGTAGTTTTGAGATAGATTTGCCTGAGATTGGGTTTTAAACAAGGGGCTAGATGAGACAATACTTTGGAATCTTAGCACTATTTTTGGGAATTTTTCTCTCAAAAAGTTTTGGCGGAGTATTTTGCGAGAACACTTACTGCACGGAATATAAGGTTGGTGTTGGGATTCAGGGGGGAATGCATAATGCAAAATCACTTGATGCTTCAAATGCCCTAGCTTCTCTCCATATTGATACAAATATTTGGCGGAAGTGGTTTTATTTTGGGTTTAAAGGGCAGTTTGGGCTAGGCGGTGCGTGGATTACAAGGCAAGATTCTAAAACACAGGCAACCTATGATGATATAGGTGTGAGATTCGCACTTGGACTTCCCATTAACGCTGTTTTTAGCTCTACGCCCTCTATTGCACTCAGTGAGCCGATTTTTTTATATCTCACGCTTGGCATAGGGATAAATGACTACGCACATAAGGTAAGTTTGCCTAGTCAAAAACGCAATGCTGTGGGGCTTGGGATAGCTTGGGATTCATACATTTAGGGAATCGTGGAATTTTGAGTATGCCCTTGAATATGGCTATATTTATAATGCTCATTATAAATATAGCCCTCAAGTGCTAGGCTTAAGAGAAAATATCAAAATAGGAAGCAATAACCACGATTTACGCGTTTCACTAGGGCTTACACAGAGTAAAGGATATGGCTTTTATACGCGTTTAAGTGGAATCTACCGCATACTTGATTCTGCTATTGAAGGCACTTTTGTTTATCCTCAAAGCACACAGGCTATTGGTATGTTTGAAATGGGTATGTCTCTTGGAAGTTTGGGATTGTAGGGGTTAGCTTTGCGTTACAAGGGATTAGATTTTAGGTGAGTGAAAGTAGGCTCACCCGCCGGTGTAGTAAAATGCACGGGTTGAAAGCAAACTAGGATTCATATTCTGCTCCCATTGATTCTTTTCGGGCTTGTTTTTAATGGCTTTTTCTAGTAGGCTTTGCATTGCTTTTATATCTTCATTTAAAATCGCCTCTCTTAAGCTTACGCTTTCTTGGTAATACAAGCAAGGGCAAATCACACCATCGCTTGTTAGGCGGATTCTATTACAGCTTTGGCAGAAGTCATCTTCGTGCGGGGAGATAATCCCAAAGGCAAATGCCTCGCGATTTTTACTTTCATCAATCGCATAGAGTTTTGCCGGACCAAAGCAGTCTTTTTTGAGTAGTGTAGTTTTATACTTTGTATTGATATGGGTTAGAATTTCATTCGCCCTTAGCCCTTTGAGCCTATCTTTTGCGTGGATATTTTCCATAAATTCAATAAATCGCACCCCAAAATGATGAGTCTTAGCAAACTCTAGCATATCTAGGATTTCATCTTCATTTAGCCCTTGCAGTGGCACCATATTGAGCTTAACGCCAAGTTTCAGCTCATTTGCCTTGTGGATTCCACGCAAGATTTGTGGCAGGGCATCGCGTTTAGATATACGCTTAATCCGCTCACTTTTGAGTGAATCTAGTGAAATATTTATGCGTTTTAGCCCTGAATCTTTCAGGCTTTGTGCGTATTTTTCAAGTAAAAAGGCGTTGGTTGTAAGGGTGAGTTCAATATGTGGGGCGTGGCTATGAATCTCACTTATAAAACCGCATAAATCCGACCTTAAAAGTGGCTCTCCACCGGTAATGCGGATTTTTTTAATCCCATTATCAATGGCAAGTTTAATAAAGTTTAGCATTTTAGGCAGTGGCAGGGCGGTTTTATCAATAAAATCTTCAGGCGTATCTGGCATACAATATTGACAGCGGAAGTTGCACTGCTTGGTAACTGATACGCGCATATAATCAATTTTACGCTCAAATGAATCTATAAGCATATATGTCCTAAGGATTATAAATTTATTGCTACTTTATTGTTACAATGGGGGATTATACAAAACAAGTTACAATACACTATAAAAGCTAAAGGTTTTTTATGCAAAAGATTATAACACCTTGTGTGATTCTCGCTGGTGGCAAAAGCTCTCGTTTGGGGCAGGATAAAACACAGATTCATTTTGGTGGCTATCCGCTTAGTCAATGGCTTGTAATGCGTTTTGAAAATATGTGTGAAAATCTCTATGTGAGTGCAAAGCAAAGGGATAAGTTTAATTTTCACGCGGAGTTTTTGATAGAAAAAAGCCCCATTTATGCCCCGCTTGTAGGAATGATAAATGCCTTTACGCTTTTAGATTCTAAAGAGATTATTTTTCTAAGTGTGGATACACCTTTTATCTCACAAGAGACACTTTTAGCCCTAGATTCAAAGGATAGCCCCATTGTGTATGCACAAAGTGAGTTTAAAGCACATTATCTCATTTCAAAATGGCAACGCTCCACTTTAGATTCTCTTCTATGGGCGTATAAGTCTAAAAGCTATGCCTTGCATCGCATTGTAGAATCTCATCTGCACGAGATTGTCCCTATTAGCGAAGAAGAGGGCTTAAATATCAACACAATGCAGGATTATGAGAATGCTCTGCTTAGGCTAGATAAATTAAATAAGCTAAAGGGCTAAAAAATGGCTGATGAAGAAAAGACACAAGCCCCCTCCGCACACAAGATTGCTAAAGCACGAGAAGAAGGCAATGTCAGTAAAAGCCCGGAATTAGCGGGATTTTTTATTTTGCTTGTGGGGCTTGGAGCGATGTTTTTACTTCTGCCTTTTTGGGTGGAGCATAGTCAAAAGATTTTTATCCATATCAATTCACTTATTACACAAGAAGTTGATGTGCGAATGTTGGGGGATTTGATGCTAAGTATTGGGCTTGAAGTATTTATTATGTTAGCCCCGCTTTTTGTAGCCCTTATGGTAACAGGCATAATTGCTAATATCGCACAATTTGGGCTATTGCTCTCCCCCAAAGCCATTAAGCCAAAGCTCTCTAAAATTAATCCCATTACAGGTATAAAAAATGTCATCTCACTCAAAAAACTGCTTGATGGTTTTATGATTACACTCAAAGTCTTTGTGGCGTTTATTGTGGGATTTGCTGTGTTTGTGAGCTTTTTTAATGAACTGCCTAGCGTGTCTATGAGTGGGCTATATGGGCAGATTCTATGGTTTAGACAAAAGGCGTTAATTCTCATCGGTGTGCTTTTAATCTTATTTTTCATAATGGCGGTGAGTGATTATCTCATCAAACGCTATCAATACATTAAAAGCCTTAAAATGAGTATCAAAGAAGTCAAAGATGAGTATAAGCAATATGAGCAAAGTCCCGAAATTAAAGCTAAAATCCGTCAAATGCAGCAAAAAATCGCCAGTAATCGTATGATGCAGGAGATTCCAAGTGCTTCAGTGGTGATTACAAACCCTACGCATTATGCCGTGGCGTTGCGGTATAGTGAAAAAGAGATTGAAAAAGGTATGCCGCCTGTGGTTGTGGCAAAGGGGATTGATGAGCTAGCCATACGCATAAAGGGTGTTGCTAGGGAATATGAGATTAGGATTATTGAAAATCCCCCTTTAGCACGAGAGCTGTATCGTCAGCTAGATTTGAATCAAGCTATTCCACACGATCTTTTTGCCGCGGTTGGTCAAGTCTTGCAAGAAGTAGCATACCTTGATAGCTTGGAAGGCAAAAACACAATGACTGAAATTCTCCAAGCCGCAGGTGCAAAAGCTCACCAAGCACAAGCAAACACAATGTAGTATAAAAGTTTATAGAATCTTGTCTGGATTCTGTAAAAAATCCCAACATTTAGCCCTATCCTTACACATAAGCCTTATATAAGCTTATTTTGGATTTAAAAAGATTTGTTAGAATACGGCTCTTTTCTTACTTAAATTTCTTAAAGACAAATAGGGAAACTTGGGGCGTATGGTATGGATAATAAACGATTGATTGGCTTAAGTGTTGGGCTTGTGATTCTTATTTTGGTAGGCGTGATTACCTTTAGTTCCATTATTTTTGAAACTCAAGAGCCTAGTTTGGAATCTAGCTCAATCCCAACACATTGGAATTTACAAGATGAGATTCAAATAGACTTTAGTGATGAAAGCGGGATACGCGATTATCGTGTGCAGGTGGTATTTGATAATGAGATTTTGAGTGATGAAAAAGAAGTGATTTTAAATAAGCCAAAATCGGTAAAGATTCCACTGCCAAAGCCTTCAACGACACTCAAAAATGGCACGAGCATTCAGTATAAAATTGAAGTAACTGATTGGAGTAGCTCACATTTTTTCACCGGCAATACGGCAAAGATTGATTTGAATCTCATCGTAGATACGACACCGCCAGAAGTTACGCCCATTGCTTCATCATATCAAATCACGCGTGGGGGCAGTGCGGTGGTGGCGGTTGAAGTCAAGGATATGGCATTAGAAGATGTGCGTTTGAGCAATGGCACAGATGAGTTTGCCCTTTTTAAATACCTTGATGAAAATATTTATATTGGCATTATTGCTTGGCCTTTGAAAAATAAATTTTTTGCCGCCCAACTTGTGGCTAAAGACAAGGCAGGGAATATCACAAAGCATAATATTCCACTTGTGCGGAATATCAATGTCCCTTATTATCGCTCAAATATCCACATTAAAGAGGATTTTTTAAGTGGTAAGCTTGATGAGCTACTCTCTCAAATTGATAAAAAGCATTTGCGGGAGTTTGACAATGATATAGAAAAATTTGCGTTTTTTAATGAAGAGATTCGCGGTGAAGATGAAAAGAGAATCTTAAAGGCGTGTAGCGATTTAGTTGGGGATAAAAGCTTTATTGATGAAGGCTTTCACGCTTTTGTGCCGCTTAGAGGCTCAAAGGTTGTTGGGAGTTTTGGGGATTTTCGCACTTATTTTTTAGGGAAAGAAAAGATTAGTGAAGCCACACATTTAGGCATTGATGTGGCAAGTGTGAAAAATGCACCCGTTATTGCGAGTAATAACGCCGTGGTGCTGCTTAAAAGTCATCTTGGGCTATATGGAAATACTTTGCTTTTATATCACGGCTTTGGCGTGTCATCAATTTATGCACATTTGCAGGAGAGCTATGTGGAAGTGAGCGATTTGGTGCATATAGGGCAAGAGATAGGTAAAACCGGCACGACAGGCTGGGCTTTTGGCGATCATTTGCATTTTGGGATTCTGATCCAAGGACATTTTGTGCGTTTGAGCGAGTGGCTTGATCAAAAGTGGATTGATGATAATGTGATAAGTGTGTTAAGCAAAGCACGAAGCTTTTATCAAACAAGGATAGTTCCTTAAAAAAGAGTAAAATATGATAAAGACACGCCAACGCAATCTAAAGCTATTTGAGTTTGAATCTGGGGCTAGCACGGAAGAATATATCGCTTTTATCACAAAGCATTTGCCCCTTTTGCGATACCACACGCTTGGCTTTAAGAATGAAATAGATTCTGTTTTAAAAGAGTTTTTGCAATCTCATCAGCTAAGCTTTAGCACACTTGATACGATTTACACTTTTCAAAGCCCACAGCAAAAGGAGTCTAAAGATTCTAAACTCAATGCAGAATCTCAAAAGACTTCATCTGCCCCCACATTGTTTGTATCTAAAGTGGTGCGGAGTGGGGAGGAGATTATCCATAATGGTGATGTGGTGATAGAATCTCAAGTCAATGATGGTGCTAGGGTGATAGCAGGTGGGAATCTTGCTATGTTTGGGGAATGTAAGGGGAGTGTTGAAGTTAGCGGGGAATATATGATTTGCAAAAAGATTCTAGCTTCAGCGATCATTTTTCAAGATAGATTGCTTGATGAGCCTTTTTTACATAAAATTAACCAAAGCAGTGCATTATTCAAAATAATTTTTAAAAAAGACGATGATATAGTCATAAAGGACTTGCTATGAAACAAAAAACGATAAAGAATAAGGTTGAGATTGTAGGCGTTGGATTGCATAAAGGTGTGCCTGTGAGAATGGAGCTTGAGCCTTTGGATAGCAATAGTGGCGTGGTGTTTTATCGTAGTGATTTAGGGGTAAGCATTGAGCTAAAGCCTGAAAATGTCATTGATACCACGATGGCAACGGTGCTTGGCAAGGGGGAGGCTAGAATCTCCACCATTGAGCATTTGCTTTCAGCCATTCACGCCTATGGGATTGATAATATTAGAATCTGCTTAGATAATGAGGAAGTGCCGATAATGGACGGAAGCTCTATTGGCTATTGTATGCTTATTGAAGAAGCAGGAATCATCTCGCAAAATGCTCCTAAAAAAGCCATCGCCATTAAAAAACCTATTGAGATTCAAGATGATAAAAAGTTCGTGCGAGTTGAGCCTAGTGAGCGGACGATTTTTGATTTTAGCATTGATTTTAGCCACCCTGCTATCCGTCAGCAACATTATAAATTTACCTTTAGCACAAAGGCGTATAAGCAAGAGATTGCCCGTGCTAGGACTTTTGGCTTTTTGCACGAGGTGAATTATTTACGCTCTATTGGACTTGCTAAGGGCGGGGATTTGAGTAATTGTATCGTGCTTGATGAGAGTGGGATTTTGAATAAAGATGGGTTGCGGTATAAAGAAGAATTTGTGCGACATAAGATTCTAGATGCTATTGGCGATATGGCATTGCTTGGAATGCCCCTGCTTGGCACTTATGTCTCTTATGCGGGAAGCCACAAGCTTAATCATTTGCTCACAAAACAGCTTTTAAGTGATGAAAAAGCCTATGAGATTGTAAGCCTTGAAGATAAGGCTATGGAAGAAGCCTTAGAATATGCCTATGAGATGTAAGCCTTAAAAGTTTAAGAGATAAAATTGAAAGAAATTGATATAGTACTTGTGAGTGTTGGCGGGACTATAAAATGTGGATTGTATGAGAATAAAGGGCTTTTTGAAGAGATAGTAAGCAATGAGCTAACGCTTACCGCCTTGCCTAAAATCTTTGAATCTTTACTCCCAAATCCTAAGCAAGATTCTAAATATACAGATATAAAAATAAACACCATTTACTATGCCAATGGACCCGGGAGTTTTAGTGCGTTGAAGCTTACACATATTTTTTTACACACGCTAAGCTTAATATATGAAGTGAAGCTATTAGCTACTTCTAGCTTTTATTTCACTCAAGCAAAGTATATTAAAGCCTTTGGCACGACTTATTTTTATGAAGATGAGAATAATGATATTGCCCTTGCTTATGGTGTAGATAACCCACAAGAGAGCGAGTTTTATCTCCCAAAGATTCTAGATACGCTCCGTTTTCATCACAAGATAGAGCCATTGTATATATTGCCACCGGTGCAAAGTTAGAATCTAGGGGCTTTACAAGCGGAGTTAAGAGAAAAACATTATAATGCGAGTTTTTTGATGTTTTAAAAGGGAAGGAGTGAGTTTTGGTTGTTCGTGTTCCTGCTACAAGTGCCAATCTTGGACCGGGCTTTGATACGCTGGGCTTGGCTTTGAATCTTTACAATACTTTTAGCGTTACTCCCGCACGACTTAGCAGTATCCATATTGCAGGGGAAGGTGAAGATCGCCCAAAATTACGGATAGACAATGTATTTGTTAAGATTTTTAATGAAGTGCTTGAATTTTATGAATATCCGCGGGGACATTATAAATTTAGCTTTCACAATGATATTCCTATCTCAAGGGGGCTTGGCTCTAGCTCGGCGGTGATTATCGGGGCGATTGTGAGTGCATATCATATAATGCAAAAGCCTTTAGATACAAATGAGATTCTAAACCTTGCCCTTTGCTATGAAAATCACCCTGATAATATCACTCCTGCACTCTGTGGGGGCTTTAACATCGCAATGCTAGAATCTAACAAACAGCCCACCAAAAATACCCGTAAAGATTCTATTTTTGGCAGTCAAAAAACAAGGGTTGTGAGTATGAAAACGCCAATCTCTAGCGATATTAAAGCTGTTGTTGTTGTGCCAAATACGACTATTTCTACAAAATTTTCTCGTCGCACTTTGCCTAAGAAATACAGCACAAAAGATGCGGTTTTTAATCTTTCTCACGCGTGTATGCTAAGTGCAGCATTTTTAAAAGGGGATTATAAACTGCTAAGGGAAGCAAGTGGGGATAGATTCCACCAAGATGTGCGTATGAAAGCTTTGCCGATTTTATTTGCTATCCAAAAACTTGCTTTAGAGAATAATGCTCTCTTAAGCACGCTCTCTGGCAGTGGCTCATCATTTTTAAATATTTGCTATGCCGATGAGAGTAAGAATCTTGTAGAGCTAATGCAAAAGAGTTTTCCAAAATTCCGCGTGTTTGAGCTGGAGTTTGATAATATGGGCGCGACACTGCTAGAATCATAAAAATTAGGTATAATACGAATGAAACAAGCCAAGCAAACGCGTATGTGTGTCAAATGCCGCAAGAGATTTCATCAAAAGGAGCTTTTAAGACTGCAATGTGATGGTGATTCCCTATGTGAGTTTAGCGGGAAAGGACGAAGTTTTTATGTGTGTTGGGAGTGCGTAGGGCAGCCAAAAACACTTCAAGTGATACTCAAAATCAATAAGCTCAAACCAAATGAGAACTATGCTGTAAGACTAAAGGAGATAAGCAATCAATGGAAAAAATTAGACTAGCACAAATTGGGCAGGAATTTGGCAAGGATGCTAAATTTGCCTTTGAAAAAGCCAAGGAAATGGGGTTAAGTGTCAAAACGCCTTCAAGCTCGGTTACGCAAGAAGAGGCGGCAATGCTCTATGAGTTTATGACAACAGGTGTAAATCCACTGCCCCCAAAGTCTGAATCTAAAAAGTCAAAGGCAACTAAAAGCAAAGATTCTGCTAAAAAGACTTCATCTCAAGCTAAAGATACAAAAGCCCAAGTAGAAAAAAAACAAATGGTGGAAAAAGAGAAAAAGCCATCTAAAACTAAAAAAGAAGCTCCATTAGAGCAAGAATCTAAAAAGGCAAAGCAGGATAGCCTACAAACTGAAGCACTAAGCCCTAAAGAGAGCGGAGATTCTACTCAGGCTGTGAGTATAGAGCCAAAAGCCAAGCCGGGATTAAGGATTGTCCGCAAGAATGACAAGCAAGAGCCAAAAGGTAAAGAGCAAAGCCCTATTGAATCTAAAAAAGATGAGGGCAAAAAACCAACGCTAAGTTACAAAGAACTTCTCGCACAAAGTGCTGATAAAGAGCATAAAAAACACAAAAAAGATAAACATAAGCCAAAGGTAGCCCACAAGCACACGGATCAAAAGATTCATATTTTAGATGATAGGGATATTGGCTTTGATTATGATGATGAACAAGATGAAATTATGCTTTTTGATTTGAATGAAACACAAGTGCGTGATGAAGATGAAGAAAATAAAATCCGCCAAGCTATCACGGATAGGGTGCAGATTCACAGAAAGAATCCGTGGATGAATGAAGGGAGCATTAAACGCGGTGGTAAAAGACGCAAACCGCCAAAAGTAGTAAAAAATGTAGATAAAGTCAAAGGGGCGATTTCTATCCCAGAAGAGATACGCGTATATGAGTTTGCTGAACTCATTAGAGTAGAACTTAAAGAAGTCATCAAAGTGCTATTTAATCTTGGACTTATGGCGACTAAAAATGATTTCCTTGATCGCGATGCTATTGAGATTTTGGCTGATGAATTTGAGCTAGAGATTTCTATCCAAGATGTGAAAGAACATACTGAAATAGAAATGGAGCTAGAAGATGCACCACAGCTTGAGCGTCCGCCTGTGGTTACGATTATGGGGCACGTGGATCACGGAAAAACTTCATTGCTTGATTATATCCGTAATTCTCGCGTGGCAAGTGGTGAAGCGGGGGGCATTACCCAACATATTGGGGCGTATATGGTGGAAAAAAATGGCAAGAAAATCAGCTTTATTGACACGCCCGGACACGAAGCCTTTACACAAATGCGAAGCCGTGGAGCGCAGGTTACGGATATTGCTATTATTGTTATTGCTGCTGATGATGGCGTAAAGCAACAAACCATAGAAGCACTCAATCACGCCAAGGCTGCTAATGTGCAAATCATCATTGCGATGAATAAAATGGATAAGGAAAATGCTAACCCCGATAAGCTTAAGGCTGAATGTGCGGAGCTTGGATTTACGCCTAATGAGTGGGGTGGGGAATATGAGTTTATCCCTATTTCTGCTAAGAGTGGGGAAGGGGTTGAAAATCTGCTAGAGACGATTTTAATTCAAGCTGAAGTGTTAGAGCTTAAAGCTTCTCATCAAGGTAAAGCTAGAGCCATCGTATTAGAGGCAAGTTTGGAAAAAGGCAGGGGTCCAGTGGCAACTATCATCGTGCAACAAGGGGTGCTAAATGTCGGGGATTCTGTCGTGGCAGATACGGCTTTTGGGCGTGTGAGAGCGTTGCTTGATGATAGGGGGCAGAATATTACACAGCTTTATCCCTCCGGTGTAGCGGTTGTTACTGGGCTTTCACTTGTGCCAAGTGCGGGAGCAGTGCTTCAAAGTGTGGAAAATGATACGATTGCACGAGAACACGCACAAAAACGCGCTTTATATCTGCGGCAAAAAGAACTCAGTAAAAGCACAAAGGTTACTTTTGATGAGCTAGGCGAGATGGTCGCTCAAGGGAATCTTAAAAGTCTGCCACTTATTGTCAAAGCCGATACGCAAGGCAGTTTAGAGGCGATAAAAGCAAGTTTAGAAAAGCTAAGTAATGATGAAGTGCGTGTCAATATTATCGGTTTTGGCGTTGGGGGGATTAGTGAAAGTGATATAGACTTATCTGCGACAAGTGAAAATAGCTTGATTCTAGGATTCAATGTCCGCCCAACAGGGAGCGTGAAAGCTAAGGCAAAAGAGCTTGGCGTTGAGATTAAGACATATTCTATTATTTATTCATTGCTTGATGATATTAAGGCGTTGCTTGGTGGGCTGATGTCGCCTGTGATTGAAGAAGAAAACACTGGACAAGCTGAAGTGCGTGAGACATTCAATATTCCTAAGGTTGGTGTGATTGCTGGGTGTATGGTCGTTGATGGGAGTATTCAAAGGGGTATTAAAGTGCGGCTTATACGCGATGGTGTGGTGGTGCATACAGGATCTATTAGCTCACTCAAGCGGTTTAAAGATGATGCTAAGGAAGTCTCAAAAGGCTATGAATGTGGCATTATGCTAGAAAACTACAATGACATTAAAGTGGGCGATGTGTTTGAAACTTACAAAGAAATTGCCAAAACAAAGACTTTGTAAAGATTGTGAAAATTTACTTATTTTGATTAGAATCTCGCCCACTTTTTACAAAAGGAGAAAGAATGAAAAAGTTAGCTTGTATCTTATGCGGATTTTTCTTCTTGAGTGTTGCACAGGCTGATGAAATGGCTGGGCAAAATAAGTTTATGATCGGTGCGTCTGGGAGCTTTGGCTTTATGGAGCGGTCATCAGAATACTACAATGCTCAGGGTATGGAGATAGATCAATTTGATGGTGATAAAAGTCTTAGTGGCTTTGGTGGAAGTGCTAGGCTAGGCTATGATGTGTATTTTAAGCCAACACAAGCTATTAGAATCTATGCTGATTATATTGGGGCGAGTTTTAATAAAGATGAGATTCTAGGCAGAATGAATCTTAATCATATCGGTGTAAATGTGGATTATCGCTATGATTTTGCAAGTGGCTTTGGCGTGTTTGCTGGAGCTGGTGCGGTGTATAATATGGGTAAAACAAATCTAGGCAATATAGATGGCATTGGTGCTGGATTTAATGTGGGCGGTGCGTATGTGATTAACGACTATGTTGAGCTAGAATTGCGTATGAAGTTTATTGTGGCTGAATATTTTAATAACAAAGCGGTAAATCCTGTGAGACTCCCTAATGGTGCAGGTGCTGGGACTATTACAGCTCAAAATCTTGACTTAGATGCTCCAATGTATCTTATGCTAGGGCTAAATGTAAGATTCTAAGATTTTTTGAGCGAGATAGAATCTAAAGGTAAATTTTATTCTTATAGCCCTAATAGTTTTATGTGCTATGGGGTTTGTTTCCCCCAAGCTCACGCATTATTCCAGACTCTCTAGCACCTTTTGAGCGTGGTCTTTAGCCTTGACATTATAAAAGCTTTGTTTAATCACACCATCTTTGCCAATGATAAATGTGCTACGGATAATCCCTTGCACTTCCTTGCCATACATCATTTTTGTGCCATAGGCTCCATACGCACTTGCCACACTTTTATCCGTATCGCTAAGGAGTAAAATCTTAAGATTCTGTTTGGCAATAAAATTTTGATGACATTTTGGGCTATCTGGGCTAATGCCTACAATCACATAATCTTTGGCGGCAAAAGATTCCAAAAGCACACTAAAGTCTTTTGCTTCAATCGTGCAGCCGGGCGTATTGTCCTTGGGGTAAAAATACACAATCACATTTTTGCTTAATAAATCCTGCAAGGCAAACTCTGTCTCATCGCTACTTTTTAGCCTAAAAAGCGGGGCTTTATCTCCTGCTTGAAGTTTCATTTTTAAATCTCCTTTATACAAATTTAGCTCACCAAGTCTTTTAACTCATAAGGCAAGATTCTAGCATTTTTACAATAATGCTAATTTACTTGTGTTTGCGTTTCAAAACTTTTCACATAGCCCTGAATCTGCCCTAAAACTTTAGAATCTATTTTCAAACGCAGTCGCATAACGCTTAAACTCAGCTCACTACCTATGAGCTTAACCTCATCTTTGCTTGTTACAAGTAGTGAAGTGGCATTATGCTTTTTCATAGAATCTTGCAGAGCGTTTATATCAAAGCGTGAGTGATCGCTAAGGGTAATCTTCCCCACCACAGAATCTGGCAAAAACGCATCAAGCCTTGAAGGATTAGCAATAGCAGTCAGCAAAAGCATTCGCTCACTAGGAGATTCTATACTCACTTCCCTTTCATATTCTATCCCCTCACGCACGAGTATATCGGCTTCCTTTGCCGCACTTCTTATTTCGCGGTAAATCCCACTTGGCAAACAAAATGGAAAGAAAGGCTTTAAAAGTGGCTCTAGCACGATATTGAGTTTTTTAAATCTAAATCTAAATCCATCATCTAAAAATATAACCTTAGCCCCTAGCTCTTTTGCTTTATGTATAGCTTCTATGCGGTTTTTAGACACAATCACACTTGCGTTTTTTAGCTCTCTTGCGATGAGATAAGGCTCATCTCCGGCTTCTTCTTGTGAGGTTTGAATCTCACCATTTAAGCTCACTACAACAAGCCCTTTAGATGAGCGTTTATAGCCACGAGAGATGACACAGGCATTTTGAAAATCTTTTGCTATCTCAATGATAAAAGGTGTCTTACCACTGCCCCCGGCGATGAGATTCCCCACACTCACAATGGGGATATGAAAATCTTGGAATTTAGAGAATCTTCGCCTTACAATTGAGCCTATGGCATAAAGGAGTGAAATAGGTAAAAGAGTAATACTTAGACATTTTTGCAAGAAGCTTGGGTTATAAAAATATGAGTCAATAAAACGCATTGTTTTCCTTAATCTTGATGTGTGATACAAAAGGGGTTGCTAAAGGCAAACACGCTTGGCATAGTGCGTTTAAAGGCATTTGCCCAGATTCTTGTGCAAAGTGATTTTACCATTTGGGATTCAAAGCCTTGAGATTCTAAAGCATTTTGAATGCAATCTCGTTCATCTTTTTGTCCTGCCTTCAAACCGCCTAGATTTTCAAAACACATAAGAAATGAATCAATCTCTTCATAGCTATATCCCAAATCACTCTCATCGCTTTGATTAGCAAATAAATCTGCACTTGGCTTTTTATTTATGAGATTCTGCGGAAGATTGAGATGTTTGGCTAGGGCAAAAATTTGTGTCTTATACAGGCTGCCGATGGGGTTTATCGCACAGGCTAAATCACCAAAAATCGTCCCATAGCCAAGCATAAGCTCACTTTTATTGCTTGTGCCTAGCACAAGGGCATTTTCCGCACTTGCATAATCATAGAGCAATGCCATTCTAAGCCTAGAGCAAAAATTCCCCATACGCAACTTTTGCCTATCATCTAAATCGCTTTTGAGTAAGTCGTTTTCAAATCCCAAATGCGAGGCAAAATGGCTTTGAAAGCTTTCAAGCTTTATCACTTGCTGAGTGAGATTAAGAATCTTAGCAAGATATAGTGCATCATCAAAGTGCATAGGGCTTGAACTAAAAGAGGGCATAAGCAAAACTTTTAGATTTTCACTCCCCAAAGCCAAAACGCCAAGAGCTGCTACCACAGCAGAATCTATCCCACCGCTTAAGCCTAAAACCCCTTTTTTAAATCCGCGTTGGCTAAACTCCTTTTGTAAAAAAAACACACAAGAATCTACAAAACTCTTCATCATATCCCTTTTGTTATGCCCTTTTATGATGTCATTTATTTTCGTGTCGCACATTATAACATACTCTAAAAATAAACAAAAAGTTTAACAAAAATAAACAATATTTAAGCCTTTTTTGCATACGATACTAGCTTTTTAACTTCAAACAAACACGAAAGGAGAAAAGATGCAAGACACAAAAAGACGCGATTTTCTGGGAATGGCTCTAGGTGGTGTTGCTGCTGTGGGAGCTGTGGCTTCCTTGTATGCGATGAAACGCTCTTGGGACCCGTTGCCTAGCGTTGTATCGGCTGGATTCACAACATTTGATTTGAGTGCATTGCAAGAGGGCGTGCTTCAAACGGTGGAATGGCGAGGTAAGCCTGTGTATATTCTTAAAAAACAAGCAGGTAGCCAAAAGACGCCGGGCAGGGATTTTGA
The DNA here is from genome assembly GCF_000765825.2 of Helicobacter magdeburgensis. Classification (GTDB taxonomy): domain Bacteria; phylum Campylobacterota; class Campylobacteria; order Campylobacterales; family Helicobacteraceae; genus Helicobacter_C; species Helicobacter_C magdeburgensis. The sequence continues at coordinate 50,337 of NZ_JRPE02000011.1, read as the reverse complement.
AGTAAATGGTGCGGTTTATACCGTTGGGATTCAGATTTGCACACATTTGGGCTGTATCCCAAGCTTTAATCAAGGTGCACAAGAATTTGCGTGTGCGTGCCACGGCGGGAGATTTGACTCTTCTGGCGTCAATGAAGCAGGTACTCCACCACCGCGTCCTATGGATATTCCACCTTTTAAGATTGATGGGACAAAAATGGTGCTAGGTGAAGAGGGGCAAGAGTATAAAGCCCTGCTTGAAACAAAACAAGCATAAGGAGAAAGTATGGAAGTGAAAAAAGCTGAAGGCTTGGTAGATTGGCTTGATCAACGCCTTGCCATTAGGAAATTAATGGAAGTGATGATGACTAAGTATTGGGTCCCTAAAAACATCAACTTCCTTTGGGCGATGGGCGTTGTGTTACTCACACTCTTTTCGTTACTTGTGGTGTCTGGATTCTTCCTTTTGATGTATTATAAGCCTGATGTGAATCTTGCCTTTGATAGTGTCAATCATACGATTATGACTGAAGTGGCATTTGGCTGGTTGTGGCGGCATATCCACGCTGTGGCGGCAAGTATGATATTTTTGATTATTTATATTCATATGTTTGTGGCTATTTATTATGGCTCTTTCAAAAAAGGGCGTGAAATGGTGTGGATTGGCGGAATGCTGCTTTTTGTGCTTTTTTCTGCTGAAGCTTTTAGTGGCTATATGCTTCCTTGGGGGCAGATGAGCTATTGGGCGGCCGCGGTTATCACAAATCTTTTTGGCGGGATTCCATTCATCGGTCCTGATGTGGTTGAGTGGGTGAGGGGGAATTTTGTCGTTGCAGATTCTACTTTGACACGCTTTTTTATGCTTCACGTTTGTTTGTTGCCGATTGTGATTATTGGCGTGATTGCATTGCACTTCTATACACTTAGAATGCCACACGTAAATAACGAAGATGGTGAGCATATTGACTTTGAAGCGGAAGCAAAAAAATACGAAGAGGGCAGAAAAAAAGAATCTAAGGTTATTCCTTTTTGGCCTGTATTCTTATCAAAAGACATTTTTGTTGTGTGCTTGTTTATGATAGGCTTTTTCTATCTTGTGTGCTTCCATTTTGACTTTGCTATGGATCCTATTAACTTTGATCCTGCAAATAATATGAAAACTCCAGCTCATATTTACCCAGAGTGGTATTTCTTGTGGAGCTATGAGGTGTTAAGGGGATTCTTCTTTAGTGCGGATTTGGGGCTTATTGCTTTTGGTATCGCACAAGTGGCATTTTTATTCCTGCCTTGGCTTGATAGAAGCTCTGTTATAGCACCTGCACATAAGCGTCCGGGCTATTTTGTGTGGTTCTGTCTGCTTATTGTAGATATGATTGTTCTTACAATCTTTGGAAAGCTCCCACCCGAAGGGGCAAATAACTTCATCGGTTTTGTAGCGTCTATTGGATTTTTGTTCCTTATCTTTGTGGCATTGCCGATTGTAACTATACTTGAAAACAAGAAAGGAGCACACTAATGAGAGAGATTAAGATTCTAGGCATTATTGTAGTTATCGTAGGTGTGCTGTATTGGGGTGTTGAGCCTTTGGCACACGCCACTTTTCACCCTGAAGTAGCAAAGGCGGACTTTGAGTTTAAAGATTTATCTCATAATGTTGATGTAAGCAAGGGTAATGCAGAGCGTGGAAAAGTTCTTGTAGAAGCAAATTGCGTGGCTTGTCATACGCTCAATGATGTTGGTATTGCTGGTGGGGATATGGCTGTGTATTTCCGCGATGATAAGGAAGCGACTATTTTCACACCTGATCTTTCAACGGCTGGGGCGATTTATGATGAGAAATTTTTAGCAAATCTCATCATTGATCCTGCAAATACATTGCATTTAGCCCATAAGTTCCCTAATGGCGATTTTCCTATGACGCCTTATGTAACAGATGGAGATTTGAATCAAGAGGTAGCCGACATTGTGGCGTATCTTAAGTCTGTTGGCTCTGTATCTTTGAAAAAGCAAGTTTTAGAATCTCAAGAGTTTGTTGCTAAAAAGGGCAATATTGAAAACTCAACGCTAAGTGAAGGGCAAAAGCAAAATGAGATTGCCAAGCTTGAAGAGAGCCTTACAAATAAAGCCACTTTCCTTAATGCTTGTTCTCGCTGCCACACGATGAAGTATGATGGTGTTAGCTCTCGCACGACTCCAGAATCTCTAGGTGTGTATCTTGGCTCTGCTGCACCTGATTTATCAACGATGATTTGCAGCAAGGGAGAACATTATTTAGAATACTTCATTAATGACCCGCAAAAAGTGTCTTACAAGGCTATTCAAGAAGCTATCATTAAAAAAGAAGGCTCACTTCCAGCCAATGATAAAAAGAGTGAATGGCAAGATGACAAAGATTATAGCAATCTAGCAAAAGAGCTTGGTGTAATGCCTGTGGGACTTTCTATGCCACGCGTAGGCTTGACACACGAAGCTCAAGAGCGAGTTGTAGCGTATTTAGAATCCATAGGTGATGCTAAAAAGGCGGAGAGAGAATCTCTAGGTACATATTTGATGATTTTCTTTGGTGTGCTTAGTATCCTTGCGTATCTTTGGAAAAGACGCATTTGGAGTGAGATTCACTAATCTTTACTTATCTAGCAGATTCTCAATCTGCTAGAATCTTTTAAAATCTGCTAATGCTAATTCTTTCAAATCTCTAAACAAAGTGTGCTTATAAGTCTAATGCTTTAAAAATAAGATTTAAAATGATGCAAGACAAAGAAGTAGGATATTTTCAAAAGGACTTATAGAATCTCATCTCCCTAAAGCCACTTAAGGCTAGGAAGACAAAGTAAGAACGCTATTTTTGCATAGCCTCAAGCTCAATATGCACATCAACATTATCGCTTACCATTGCATTGCCCGTGTCTGTGCCTACACCGAAATCTTTGCGATTAAGTTTGCCTTGCAATGTGAGTGCTACCAAATCTTTTCCTGTTTTTGGGTGCTTTACAGGACCATTAAGCTCTACATCAAATACCACCTTTTTTGTAACACCACGCATTGTGATATTTGCTTCAAGCTTTTTGCCACTATGTTTTACAAGCTCTAAAGTCGCCTTGCCAAATTTTTTAGAATCAAAAAAATCTGGAGCGTTAAGATGCTTATCACGCGCATTTGAATTTGTGTTGATTGAAGAGATTTCTACTTCTCCGCTTAATGCTTTGATAGTTTTGCCTTCAACATCAAGTGTGCCGCTAAATTTATCAAAGCTCCCTTTTACATTGCTTACAGACATATGTTTGACATTAAAGCCCACTGATGAATGGCTCACATCAATCTCATAAGGCACTGCTAACAACGCCGCACTACACGCTACACTTAAAGCAGTAGCAACAATAATCTTTCTCATAAAGGCTCCTTGTTTATGATTTAAGCAAGAATCTCTTGCTGATTTGATTGTAATCCTAGATTCTAAATTGTGGGTAAATTTTGCCTGTGTGGCTATGCTTGGTAGCAAATAGGGTTTGAGAATAAAAGCTTTTTTTTGTGCTACAATACGCCCTTTTAAATGCGACACAAAAGGATAATTATGAATCTGCTCAATGCCACATCTCTAGCCCATAGCTTTGAAACAACCCTGTATGAGAATCTAAGTCTAAGTGCGAATGCGGGGGAAAGCATAGCCATTCTTGGTGTAAGTGGGAGTGGCAAATCTACCATTTTAAATAATCTCTCTACTCTGCTGCCCCCAAAGGCTGGGAAAGTGAGCCTACTAGGCATTGAAGATATTTATGCCATTTCGGCTAAGAAACAGCTTTTGCTAAGGCGGCTTGAGCTTGGCATTGTGTTTCAGTCGCATTATTTGTTTCGCGGATTTAGCGGAGTGGAGAATCTCAAAGTCGCCTCCATTTTATCCCAACAAAGCATTGATGAAAATCTTTTAGAGGCTTTTGATATTGCTAGTGTCGTGCATCAGCCTATCGGGCAGTTAAGCGGCGGACAGCAACAAAGACTATCTATTGCAAGGGTGCTGACAAAAAAGCCAAAGATTATTTTTGCCGATGAACCAACGGGGAATCTTGATAGGCAAACGGCTTTGCGTGTGATGGAGATTCTCTTTTCATATATCCGCACACAAGGAGCAGCCCTTATCCTTGCAACACACGATGAGGAAATTGCAAGGCTTTGCAATAAAACTTATCGCTTGTATGATAAGGCATTGCATAGCGTGAGTGCGTAAAATAGGGGATAAGCCTTAAATTTCAAAGCATAATGCTATTATATATGAGATTTATTATTATAATTATGTTAAAATCCCTACCACATCAACAAAAACAAGCATAAAGGCAAAACAATGCAAGATATGATAGATTCACTTGAGGAATGGGGTTATGTGATTTTATTTGTATATTCGCTAGGTGGGGGATATGTGGGGCTTATCACGGCTGGGGTGATGAGTGCTTTGGGTAAGATGGATTTATGGCTTGCTGTGCCTGTTGCGTGTGTGGGGAATATTATTGGCAGTTCGCTTTTAGCCTATCTTGCAAGGTATCAAAAAAAAGATTTAAACGCCCTGCTTCAAAAGCACAGACGCAAAATCGCACTCGCACAAATCTGGCTTAAACGCTATGACGCGTGGCTGATTGTGCTAAGTAAATATCTCTATGGGGTGAAAACCATAGTCCCCCTTGCCATTGGCTTTAGTCGCTTTAATCTCTCTAGATTCTATTTCATTAATGCACTCTCTTGCGTGTTGTGGGCGGTTATTGTGGGTGTAGTTGGGTATTATGCAAGTAGTGGGGTGATTGCCCTATTAGAAAAGATTGACACGCACTCTTATGTCCTGCCCTTTGTGCTACTTGGGCTTATGGCTCTGCTCTTTATTATCATCTCGCAAGTGTCTAAAAAAGTCAAAAAGACATTGTAGATTTTTAAGGGGGGGGGTTATATATGGATTTGCAAGTGTGTATGCTCACTCAAAGAGAATCCACATTTAATTGATAAAGCTAGAGATTTTGTATTCATATCGCAAAAAGGGCATTGCTAGAATGCTTGTTGCAAAAAAGCAGAATTTGAAAATCTCCATCTTTGCAGTGATTTGTGTGGATTCTACGAGAAGTTTGGCTTTGTGTTTCACACTATGGCGTATGATGTTTTTGGGTTTCATAACCGCATTTACCGCTTAGAATCTTAACTTTAAATTTAAAGGCAACACCCCTTATAGAAGTTGTTTGCGTTGTGTAGTCTAAGTTTTGCCATAATGGCTTTGCTTGTAATGCTGTCCCAAATTAAAATCACAGATTTCACACAAAAAAGCAAAAAAGGTAATTGAGAGATATGAGTTTTTTTTCCATTGAATTTAGTATTCTGTTGCTTGTGTTTTTCTCACTCTACTGGAGCATAAAGCCCTTTAAGATTCAAAATCTTTTGCTTTTAGGCTTTAACTACCTTGTGATTTATCTTTTTAGCCCATATTTTGCACTTATTGTTGGGATTTACACTTGTCTTGTGTATGTTTTGGCTTTTTTTATTGACACTACAAGGTTGCGGTTTGTGTTTTTAAGCTGTGTTAGCGTATGTGTGTTATTTTTGTGCTTTTTTAAATATTATGCAAATATCAAAGATGAGTTTGACGCCCTACTTGTGCTTTTGGGGCTTGATTTTTTAGAATCTGATATTATTTTTCCTTTGGGATTAAGCTTTTATACTTTTAATTCCATTACCTACCTGCGTCAAGTATATGAAGAGGGTAAGAATCTTATGCGATATGAAGATGATGGGGAGTATTATGAAGAGCAAAACCCCGCCTTGCAAAGCTTTACAGCCTTGGCAACTTATCTTTCATTTTTTGCTACTTTTCTAGCTGGTCCTATAATGCGAAGTCATTTTTTCTTTCGTCAATATCACGCAAAGCGGGAGCTTGGCTCCATTGATTTGATTATCGCGTTAATACTTTTTGGCGTGGTAAAAAAGGTCTTTATCGCAAATTACGCACAAATCTATGCCACCCCCATTTTAAACGCCCCTTTTTCCTACCATAGCCTTGAATTGCTTTGTGCGATGTTTGCGTATAGTGTGCAGATTTATTGTGATTTTAGCGGATATGTGAATCTTGTGTGTGCCTTTGGGCTAGCTCTAGGCTTTACCTTGCCGCTAAATTTTAATATGCCCTATATGGCAAAAAATCTCAAAGACTTTTGGAATAGGTGGCATATCAGCCTTTCAACCTTTATCCGTGATTATATTTATATCCCGCTTGGGGGCAATAGAAATGGCTTTTTGATGACACAGATTCTAGTGCTTTTTGCCTTTGGGCTATCCGGCATTTGGCACGGCGATACTTGGACTTTTCTCATCTGGGGGCTTTTACACGGCTTTGGGCTTGTGGTGCTAAACTGCTACAAACAGCTAGGACTACCTAAACTGCCTTTTGGAGGGGCGAGTTTGACATTTTTATTTGTGAGTTTGTGCTGGATATTTTTTTATTACCATTCGCTTGAAGAGGCGATAAACTTTTTTCTAGCGATGTATCAAAATTTTTCACTCACACCGCCTGTTTATGCTTATGGTGTGCTTATGGGCTTTGTAGCACTCTTTTTACTCTATCCTTTTATGGCTCACACTTTAGAATCTACACAACGCATTTTTAGCCTTATGCCCCTTGTGCTAAAGCCCATTGTCTTAGCGGTGATTTTCACGCTCATTGTGGGCTTTATGCCTAGTGGGATTCCTAATTTTATTTATGCGAGTTTTTAATGCGTGCGTGGCAGTTTGTTTTTATCGCTCTTTTTACCTTTTTGCAGCTACTTTTTTATTTGCATAGTTCCATTGTGAGCTATGTAGAGCAGCAGTATCATAACTTTAGTGAGAGTGAAAATGTGTTTATGGAGTTTGTGGGAAGTGTGTATAATGCCTTATATTTGCAAGATAATACCCTTTTTGCTCTAAGTGACAAGCTAATGGGCGAGTTAGAATCTCTGCGTTCAAAAGTCTTTGGTTTGCTTGAAGTGGGGCAGATAGAGCAGAATCAAGAAGAGCTAGATTCTAAGCAAGATTCTGCTTTGCAAGGGAGAGATTTACAAAAAGATTCTAGTGATACAAATTTAGACAAAAGGGCAGAATCTCACACAGAATCTCAACCCCACGATTTAGATTCTAATCCACAAGATTTGGCTTCCCAAGAAAGTCATACATTAGATTCTAACTCCCAAGATTCTAGTCTGCAAGGATCTAACCCCATAGAAGCGGTGCTAAAAAATATCGCTACCACAGATGATTCTGCTCCAACATTACCTAAAGATTTGCAAGATTTATCTAACTTGCCTACATCAAACCCACAAACAGAATCTACGCTAGATTTTTCAAAGCCTTTCCCACAAGATTTACCTAAGCCCACTCCGCCTACACAGCCCCCGCAACCTACGCCACCACCATTGCAAGAAAGCTACACGCCTTTAAGAAGTATTAACAATCCTAGAATCCAAGTGAGCGAGGGAGATGGTGTTTTGCTCATTGGGGATTCTATGATGCAGGGCGTTGCACCCTATTTGCTAAGGACTTTTAAAAAGGTAAAGATTCAAGGGATAAATCTTAGCAAACACAGCACAGGGCTAACTTATAAGCATTATTTTAATTGGGAGTTGGCTACAAGAGACGCTTTAGAAAAGAATCCGCACATTTCGCTTATAGTCGTGCTTTTGGGGGCAAATGACCCGTGGAGTATGAAAAAAGGTATAGCGTTTAAAAGCCCTTTGTGGGAGGAGATTTACACGCAACGCATTGATGAGATTTTGCAGGTGGCTAGGGAATATGGTGTGCGTGTGGCGTGGTATGAAGTGCCAAGTGTGCGTGAAAAATCGCTCAATGATAAGATAATGTATCTTAATAGCTTGTATGAAGAATCAGTTAAGCAAAGCGGAGAGTATTTCTTACAAAGTAATGGCATTGTTACGCAAGGTGGGAAATATTCCGCCTTTATCAAAAATGCTAAGGGCAAGAGTGTGCAGGTGCGTGCTGATGATGGGGTGCATTTCACCACAAGGGGCTATCAAATAATGGCAAATATTTTGCTAAATAGCCTTGAAGTGCTGCCGCTTGAGAATGCCCCGCAAGAGAGTGAGCCTACACAGGAGCAAATGGGGGTAATGGAATGAAAAAGCTCATCACTGCCCTTATACTCTGCGTGAGTGCGTGTGTGAATGTATGTATGGGTGAAGAATATCCGCTAAAGTCCATTGCAAAGGCTATAAGTGAGCAGAGTGAGCCTAAGATTGCTAATGTGAGCAAGAAGCTTTTAGAATCCACGCAGGGCATAGTGAGCTATCAAAGTGAAATTCCCAAATCCTTGCAGCAAAAGCTTAAAAGTAGGCAGAATCTTAGCATTCGTGTTTTGGGGGATTCTCACATTGCGGGGGATTTCTTCTCTCATCGGTTGCGGGGGTTGCTTTTTAAGGATTATACGCTAGGCTTTGTGTATCCGCTTTACCCAAACTATCATCAAAATATCGCCCTAAAATATGAGAGTGAAAATTTTGAGATTCTAAACTCCCGCATTGATGAGCTTGATGAATATCCGCTAGGTGGCGTGGTGGCTAAACCCCTTGAGCTTCCCGCTTCCATCACACTTAGTCCGCAAAGATCCACAAACCCCATAGAGACAAAAATCATTTTTAAATCCCCCAACAAAGAATCTGCTCTAATCGTGGAAGATTCTCATAATCAACGCTTTATTATCAATGCTAAACGCCCTTTTGTGTGGCAGTTTTTGAGCCTTAGCCTACACTATCCCGCCACAATCCGTGCGTTAAATGAAAAGGTGCTACTTGGCGGATTTTTCCTTACAGATGAAAACAATAATATTGTTGAAAATCTCGGCATAAATGGGGCGCGTTCAAATTTATGGCTGAAATGGGATAAGGCACTTTTTATACAGCAAATGCGTTTTCTCCCTGCGGATTTAATTATCCTTTGCTATGGTTCAAATGACGCGTTGTATGATACTTTTAATGAATCGCTTTTTGTGAAAAATTACAGCGATTTGATTGATAATATAAGGGAGGCTAATCCTAATGCGAGTATTTTGCTCCTTACCCCGCCCCCTGTGGTGCAAAAGGTAAGCAATGCTACAAGGCGTAAAAAAGTGGTGTATAAGATGAGTAAAAACGCTAAGGGCGTGAGGGAGGCAGTTATCAAAGTGGCAAAGCAAAAGCAAACAATGCTCTTTGATTTAGAGGGCTTTATCAATCAAAGTGGGGGTAAGAAAAAGTGGGAGGAAGCCGCCTTAGCCAAGGCTGATGTGCATTTACTGCCAAATGGCTATAAGCTTGTAGCGGATAAGATTTTTTATGAGTTGCAGAAAATGAAATCTTTCTAAAAACAACACACTAATATAAAGCGGGATTCTAAAAATTGAGCTAAGACTTAAGCAAAGCGAGATAATCCTTTGCCCTCTGTCTGTTTGGCTTCCTGCAAGAAAGGTGCGTGTAGATTGAAAGCTCATCACACACGCCAAAAAGCGACTTTTTCACAGAATCAAAAAAATAATCGCATATTTCAATAATTTCAGCTTGTGTGTTGATATGCTCATAATTCATAATGACATCATAATCTAGCTTGTATTTAAGCCTAAATTCTATGCCGGTTGAGAGTTTGTAAGCCAAAGTCCATAGGAATCTAGCTTGGCTTGGGATAGCAGCGGAAAACACGCCATCATCTTTCAGTAACAAGCACGAGTGTGCTACTACTTCAGGCAAGTTTGCAATATGTTCTAAAACCGCACAGGAGATGATTCTGTCATAAAATAGGCTTTGAATTTGGGATTTTTGTGTGGATTTAAGGGATTTGGTGGATTCTATGTGGGATTTGGCAAATGCACTTATTTTATCGGCATTTGTATTTACCCCCCCCCCCCCGTTAATATCACTGCTTTGTGCTACTTCTGCAATATCTTTATATATGGCATTGATATGTTGGAGTTTTGGAGAATCTTTATAAAGGGCTTCAAATGGTTCTATAATGTCATAATGGCTAAAATCTTTTTCGTATGAGATTTGATTAAGCGTTCCTGCACCTATTTCTAGGGTTTTATGCCCGCTAATGCCTTGTGTGTCATTGGCTACTTTGTAATGTAGCCAACGCTCTAGCTTTTGGGCTAAGCCACTTGCCGCTCCTTGTCCATCTCTATTGTTCTTATAATGTTGCTCATAGATAGCCTGATAAGCTTGTGGCAATGGACTTCTAGTCTTTGGAAAATTATCAAACATTACCCACTCCTTTTACTTGCTTTTTACTCAACCTATCGCTTCAAGCCATTGACGGTTTGTAGCATAGAATCTGCGGTTTGAATGCTTTTTGAGTTGGCTTCATAGGCTCTCTGCCCCGTGATAAGATCTGTCATCTCTTCTACAAGTTTAACATTACTAAGCTCTAAAAATCCCTGTCGCAACTGCCCAAATCCCTCTAATCCGGGCACTCCAGCTACGGGATCGCCTGAAGCGTTTGTATTGATAAAAAGATTATCGCCTAGAGAGTGAAGCCCAGCAGGATTAATGAAATTGACAATCTCAATTTGCCCTAGCACATTCACTTCTGTTTGATTGCCTTCAATCACGCTGACCGTGCCATCTGTGCCGATATTAATCTGTGTCGCTCCCTCTGGAATAGTAAGCTCGGGGATAAGCCGATAGCCCTCTGCATTCACAACATTGCCGTTATTATCAAGCTTGAAGCTCCCTGCTCTTGTGTAGGCGATATTGCCATCAGGCAACTCAATTTGAAAAAATCCATTGCCGGTGATGGCTACATCAAGGTTGTTTTCCGTCTCTTTTGGGTGTCCTTGTGAAAACATCTTTTGCACCGCCACAGGTCGCACACCGATACCCACTTCAATGCCTGTGGGAGAAATAGTCGTCTCACTCGTGCTTGTCCCAGCGTATTGCAACACTTGGTAAAATAAATCCGCAAACTCCGCCCTTTGCTTTTTATACCCGGTGGTATTGACATTGGCGATATTGTTTGAAGTATTATCAATTTGCATTTGCTGTCCTAGCATACCGGTGGTGGCTGTGTAGAGCGATCTCATCATAGGGCTATCCTTTTCTTAATCTCGTGAATTGTTACTTTTATGAAGCAATTTGTGGGTTTAAAAGCAAAAGTGATTCCACACTAAAGATTTTTATAGCTAGATTCTAATATAGTTTGGCTTTTAGTTCTGCTCTAAGGGTTGGTTTCAGCCCCATTGAGATTCAAAATATATGAGATTTCAAAAAGGGAATTTATGCTTTTAACAACGCTTTATATCATTGCTATTACCGCAGAGGGAATGACTGGTGCGCTTGCGGCTGGAAAGCATAGAATGGACTTGTTTGGTGTGATGTTTATTGCACTTGTTACGGCTATTGGCGGTGGGTCAATCCGCGATATTTTGCTCAATCACTATCCGCTCACTTGGGTAGCCCACCCTGAATATGTGATTCTTATTTGTGTGGCGGCTTTGCTTACCACACAAGTCCCACGCGTTGTTAGCAAATCTGAATCTGTGTTTCTCACACTTGATGCGGTGGGGCTTGTGGTCTTTAGCATTTTAGGCGCACAAGTAGCCATTGATAAGGAATATGGCTTTATTATCGCGGTGAGTGCGGCGGTGATAACAGGCGTATTTGGTGGAATCTTGCGTGATATTTTATGTATGCGCATTCCCCTTGTGTTTCAAAAAGAGATTTATGCAGGCGTTGCTATTATTGCTGGGGGAATGTATTACGCCCTGCTTGAATATGCGAAAATGGATATTATGCTAGTTACAATCTTAACGCTTTTTGTGGGCGTATCAGCTAGACTTTTGGCGATTTTTTATAAGCTTTCATTGCCGGTTTTTAGCTATCAAGATGAGGGCGAAAAAAAGCAAGATGAGCAGAAAAAACAAGAATAGAGCGGTGTAATGTTAGTTTTTGGATTCTTTTTATACAATACCGACTTTTTTATAAGGAATGCACTATGAGTTCAATCGCCCTTGCCTTGAAGTATCGTCCAGCGAGTTTTAGCGACTTAGTTGGGCAAAATGCTATCTCTCAAACGCTCTCCCTTGCCCTAGATTCTAAGCATATCTCTCACGCGTATCTTTTTAGCGGACTGCGTGGGAGTGGGAAAACAAGCTCGGCTAGAATCTTTGCTAGAGCATTGGAATGCGAGAGTGGTCCTATCAGCACACCTTGTGGGAGTTGTGCGAGTTGTGTAGCGGCATTAGAAAATCGGCATATAGATATTATTGAAATGGACGCGGCGAGTTCTAGGGGGATTGATGATATTAAAAAGCTTATTGAGCAGACAAAATACCGCCCAAGCTTTGGACGCTATAAGATTTTTATCATAGATGAGGTGCATATGCTAAGCAAAGAAGCGTTTAATGCCCTATTAAAAACGCTTGAAGAACCACCTGAATTTGTAAAATTTATCCTTGCGACAACTGATCCACTTAAGCTCCCTGCGACTATCCTTAGCCGAACGCAACATTTTAGGTTTAAGCAGATTCCCCATAGGCTTGTTGTGGAACATATCACAAGCATCTTAAATAAAGAAGGCGTGAGCTATGAGCAAGAAGCTCTTGAGATGATCGCACGGAGCGGCTCTGGGAGCTTGCGAGATACGCTTACGCTTTTGGATCAAGCTATTATTTTTTGTAAAAATCATATTGAAGTTGCAAGTGTGAGTGATATGCTAGGCATAGTGGATCCGCAGGTTTTGAAGGAGTATTTTCAAGGCATTTTGCACCATCAGCACGATAAAGTCAGTGAGATTTTACAAGTGCTGTATGAATATGAATGCGAGATGATACTTGATGAGATGATGCTCTTTTTGAAAGAGAAGCTTTTACAAAGAGATAGCGACTTTCCGCCTTTGCTGCTAGATAGGTTTGCTAGGATTCTCACAGAATCTAAGAGTTTGTTAAATCTTAACACCGATGGGGCATTTGTGCTTTTGCTCTGTGCGATGAAAATGCAAGAAGCCATAAAGGTAAAAGATATAGAATCTATGATTGAAGAGCTAGAAAATGAGATTTTTGGAGCAAATCAAAATAAGGCGGCAAATCCTACTCTAACGCCACAGAATCTAGCAGTGCAGAATCCGCAGATTCAAAGTGGAGATTCTGCTATGATTCCCACACCGCCAAGCCCCCAAGCTTTTGAAGCTACACAAGCTCCCGCCCAAACACCTTCTTTAGATTCACAAAAAACGCTAGGAGCTTTGCATTTTCAAACCTTGATACAAAAGATTACAGATCGTAATGCCCAGCTAGGCGAGATTTTTGAAAAAAATGTAAAATTTGTGGAGTTCAGCAGAGAAAAATCGCTGTTGCGTTGGCAGAGTGTAGCCCAAGGGGAGCATAAGGAAAAATTGCGTGAGTTTGGCAAGATTATTGTAAGTCTTGTGCGGGAGATTTTTGGAGCAAATACGCATATAGAGCAAGTCCAAGACAATATCCAAGATTCTAACTCACAAGCCACACAGGATTCACAAACGCAGGTTGAAGTTCCACAAGATTCGCAAAGTCCGCAAAATTTGCAGAATCCACAAGCCCAAAGCCCACAAAATCAACAAGAAGGGCTACAAAAATTTACAAGTCAAAATCGTGATGTGATTGAAGCTATTCGCGATAGTGTGGGGATAAAGGAAGTTCTCGTGCAAAATGACAAACAAGATAAGGGCGATGAGAATGCGTGAGCTACAACTCCAAGAAGATGAGCTTTTTAGTCTGTGTGAGATTCTGCAAGAGAATGTAGCTAAATCGCCTATTGTGCTTTTGCGTGGGGAGCTTGGCAGTGGGAAAACAACGCTCGTTCGCTCTTTTGTAGCCTATTGCGGTGGGGATACAAGCGAGGTAAGCTCCCCTACCTTTAGCCTATCACAAGGCTACGAATGTCAAAAATATGGCGTGATTTATCATTATGATATTTATCGCAAGGAGTTAAGTGAAATGCTTGAGCTAGGATTGTTAGAATGCTTAGAGCTTCAAGGGGTGCATTTTGTGGAATGGGGGGGAAATGACTTGCAAACACTGCTTAGACAAAATGGCTTTACGCCCATAAGCATAGACATAAAGCTAGGGCAAAACAATAGAATCTACAGAATCTACAAGGCGGGCGTATGAATAAGCTTACAGCACACAATCTTAGCAAACAGATTAAAAAAACAAAAATCGTGCAAGATGTCTCACTTGAAGTGAGTAGTGGTGAAGTGGTGGGGCTTTTGGGTCCTAATGGTGCGGGGAAAACGACAACTTTTTATATGATTACGGGACTTTTGCACCCAAGCGAAGGCAAAGTAATGCTTAATCACACAGATATTACAAAACTTCCCTTGCATAAGCGTTCAAATCTGGGTATTGGCTACCTGCCACAAGAATCTAGCATTTTTAAGGATTTAAGCGTTGAGGAAAATTTGATGTTAGCGGCTGAAATTAGCATTAAAAGCCCTAAAGATAGGCAGATGAAAATTGAAAGTATGCTAGAAGAGTTTAATATTGAGCCTATCCGTGCGAGAAAGGGCATTAGCCTAAGTGGTGGGGAGAGAAGACGCGTAGAAATTGCTAGAGCGTTAGTTAAAGATCCAAAGTTTATTTTGCTTGATGAGCCTTTTGCTGGGGTAGATCCACGCGCGGTAAGTGATATTCAAAATATTATTTTAAAGCTTACCGAGCTTGGTATAGGGGTGCTGATTACAGATCATAATGTGCGAGAAACGCTATCAGTTTGCTCCCGCACCTATGTGATTAAAAGTGGGGCGTTGCTGGCAAGTGGGAATGCGGAAGAGATTTATGCCAATGAGCTTGTGAGAAAATATTATTTGGGAGAGCATTTTAAAGTATGAGTATAGGAGGGAAATTACGCGGGAATCTGCAGGTTAAAACTCGGCTTTCTACGACTTTAAAAAGCTGGTTGCCGATTTTGCAAAGTGGTGTTACAGAGCTTGAAGAGACACTTAATGCCATTGCAGATGAAAATCCTTATGCAAGTGTGCAAAGTCAAATGACACAAAGCCTGAATGCCAAGACACCTAAAAGGAATAAAGCTCAATCTGGTGGCGTATCTAATGAGCGATTTGAGCAAAATCATATCAGTGAGCAAAGCCTGTATGAAGTGCTTGAATCTCAAATAGATTCTAAGCTTTTTCCTACTAGCTTTTCCCAAAGCATTGCCTTTAAGATTCTAGAAAATATCAATGATGAGGGCTATTTAGATGTGGCTGTGGCTGAACTTGCCTTAGAAATGGGGGTGAGTGAAGGTGAATTTGAAAGAGTAAGACAGCGATTTGCGTATTTAGAGCCTTATGGTGTGGGGGCAAGAGATGTGCTAGAATCTTTTCTTTTTCAGCTTAATCATACTGATTTAGAGGGGGAGAGCTATGAACTTGCAACAAAGGTGATTAGGGACTTGCATAATCACAGCAGGTATAAAAATCACAAAGATTATAATCTTGTGATGAAAACCATTAAGAGTTTTAAAAATCCCCCTGCCATTGAGTTTAGCCCAAGGGAAGCGGAGATTATCCCTGATATTTTTATTTTTGAACGCCTAAAAAGTGATAGTTTGAAAAATACCACTTATGAACTTGAAGTGGCGATTAATGATGCGTATTATCCTAAGATTGTGATTGAAGAGAATTTAAAGCTTAAAGATAAGCAGGGGGCGGAATTTTTAAGAACAAAGCTAAAGGAAGCTAAGGATTTAGTCGATGCGTTAGATATGCGTAAGGCTACAATTTTAAAAATTGCCATTGCGTTGCGTGAAAATCAGTATGATTTCTTTATGGGCGGGGAGATTCGCCCGATGAAGCTAAAAGATATAGCCCAAGATTTGGGCTATGCACCAAGCACGATTTCTCGTGCCATAGCGAATAAATATTTGGAATGCGACAGGGGCATTTTCCCCATAAAAAGCTTTTTTACCGCTGCTATTGATGGGGATACTTCAAATGCGTCAATCAAGGATTTTATTTTGAATCTTGTGAAAAATGAGGATAGAAAAAAGCCTTTGAGTGATTTGAAGATTCTAAAAAATGTAGAAGAGAAGTTTGAGCTAAAAATGGTAAGACGCACCATTACGAAATACCGCCAACAGCTTAATATCGCAAGCTCTAGTGAGCGTAAGAGATTGTATGAAATGAGTGTGTGAGAGTAGGTTAGGATAAAAAGAATGAAACAGAGCAAGATAGATTTATTCTTAGAACTTGCTAAGCCTGATGACAAGGGCTTTTCAAGGTGGGTTAGAGTAAGTGAGTTTGTGGGAGCATACAAGACTTTGCGGCTTGGCAATGGCGGAAGCTGGTGTCGGGCGAGTAGCACTCTAGCTAAAACATATATTGTAGAGTTTGATAAATCGCTCACAAGTGGCAATGCCATTGATGCTATAAGATTGCAAGGATTCAATCCGCAAAAAGCCTTTAATCAAGCTATACGAAAAGATATTAAAGATTTTTACAAAACGCAAAAATGCGTAATGCTAGGCGTTTGCGGTAAGAGTGAAAACACGACAATTGAGATTGATCACAAAGATGGGCGGAAAGATTCTGCTAGAGTGAGTGATT
The DNA here is from genome assembly GCF_000765825.2 of Helicobacter magdeburgensis. Taxonomy (GTDB): domain Bacteria; phylum Campylobacterota; class Campylobacteria; order Campylobacterales; family Helicobacteraceae; genus Helicobacter_C; species Helicobacter_C magdeburgensis. The sequence continues at coordinate 33,798 of NZ_JRPE02000011.1, read as the reverse complement.
TGCAAAGCCAAAACCTACAAGATTTTCAGCCTTTATGCAAAGCAGCAAATGATATAAAACGCCAAATTTGCAAAACCTGCAAGGAGACAAATACCCGCTGGAGTGCGAAAAATATCAAAGGTAATCCTTATGACTTTTATGCTGGTAATGAGCGATATATTGCCCAAAGTGAAGGTGGGCTAGGCTGTGTGGGCTACTATCAATATGATCCTGTGGCATATCGCAAGGAAAGTGTGAAAAAAATCGCGAAAGAAGCGGCAGACTTTATCTCAAAGAAACTTTATAAAGATTAGAATGAACTACATCGGCTCAAAGCTTAAGCTACTGCCATTTTTGCAACAAAATATAGAATCTACGCTCAAAAAGCATAATGCTAAATCTTTGCAGGATTCTATTTTTTGCGATTTGTTTGCAGGCACAGGGGCTGTGGGTAGGGCTTTTAAATCAAAAGTCAAGCAAGTGATAAGCAATGATAAAGAATATTATAGTTTCGTGCTTAATCAAAACTATATTGCTAATCACACTCCCCTTATTCGTGCAAATGAGCTACTAACAATGCTAAATAACACGCCCTTAAAAAAGGGAAAGATTTTCACACATTATGCCCTTGGTAGCGGGAGTGGGAGGCAGTATTTTAGCGATGAAAATGCGATGAAAATTGATGGGATAAGGGAGAGAATTGCTGCGTGGCGACAAAGTGGGTTTATCAATGAGGCGGAGTTTTATTTTCTCCTTGCTTCACTGCTAGAATCTGCCGATAGCGTGGCAAACACAGCTTGTGTGTATGGGGCGTTTTTAAAAAGCCTTAAAAAAAGTGCGATAAAAGAGCTTGTGCTAAGCCCTGCAGTGTTTGAATCTAGCCACAATAGCCATAAGGTTTTTAACGAAGATTCTCAAAATCTTATCACGCAAATTAGTGGCGATATACTCTACCTTGACCCGCCCTATAATGCTAGGGAATATGGGGCAAATTATCATTTGCTTAATACCATTGCGTTGTATGATGACTTGATTCCAAAGGGTAAAACAGGGCTTAGAGCGTATGAAAAGTCAGCGTGGTGCAAAAAGGGCTGCGTGGAGAATGCGCTTGATTTTTTGCTTCAAAATGCACAGTTTGAATGGATATTTTTAAGCTACAACGATGAGGGACTTTTGAGTTTAGAAAAAATAGAAAAGCTTATGAAAAAATATGGGCGGTATGCTTGTGTCAAGCAGGATTACCAACGCTTTAAAGCAGATTCTATGCGTCAGCAAAAGCAGAGTAAAACTACTGAGTATCTTCATATTTTGCATAAAGCTTAAATTGTGGTGTGTCGCGGATTTAAGCTGCAAAATAAGCCAACTTTTAGCCAAAAAGAGTTACAATCTCACTCTCTTGTGTGCCCTTACTTTTAAGATTGTTTAAAAATAAGGCAACAAAATTCACACATACCAATCCTTGTTAGGTTGTGGGATTCTGCGGATTGTGAGAATCTTGCTAAGGGGTATGGAGGACAAACCAAAACTTTAAGGAGAACCTATGGTAACGATGAAAGATTTATTAGAGTGCGGTGTGCATTTTGGGCATCAAACACGCCGCTGGAATCCAAAGATGAAACGCTTTATCTTTGGCGTGAGAAAAAATATCCACATTATTGACTTACAAAAGACTTTGCGTTATTTCCGCTACACTTACAATATTGTCAAAGAAGCCGCGAGTGAAGGTAAAGTCATTATGTTTGTAGGCACAAAGAAACAAGCAAGCGAGACGCTCAAAGCTTATGCTGAATCTGTGAATGCACCCTATGTGAATTATCGTTGGCTTGGCGGTATGCTTACAAACTTTAGCACGATTAAAAAATCAGTCCGCAAGCTAGAGATTATTGAAGAGATGGAAAATAGTGGGCAGATTGACTTGCTGACTAAGAAAGAAAAGCTAATGCTCCAACGCAAGAAAGAAAAGCTTGATAAATACTTAGGCGGTGTGCGTCATATGAAAAAAGCCCCGGATATGATTTTTGTCATTGATGCGGCGAAGGAAAAAATCGCTGTGGCGGAAGCTAGAAGGCTTGGGATTCCCGTTGTTGCACCGCTTGATACAAACTGCGACCCTGATATGGTGGATTATCCAATTCCGGGCAATGATGATGCAATTCGCTCAATCCAGCTTTTCTGCAAAGAGATAAGTGAGGCGATTTTAGAGGGCAGGGCTGAAAACAAAGACTTGCAAGATGAGCAAGGCGAGGTGATTCCAGCAACTGAATCTGAAAAGCAAGAACTGCTTGATGAAGTGAAAGCCGAAGAAAGCAGCACACAAGAGGAGGCGTAAAATGGCAGATATTCCAGCACAGCTTGTAAAGCAACTCCGCGAGATGACTGACGCGGGAATGATGGATTGTAAAAAGGCACTTGTGGAGACCAATGGCGATTTACAAAAAGCCGTAGAATATCTGCGTGAAAAAGGTTTGAGTAAAGCGGCTAAAAAAGCGGATAGAGTGGCTAGTGAAGGCGTTGTGAGTGTGGAAGTAGCAAGTGATTTTAGCAAAGCAAGTATGATTGAGATAAATTCTGAAACTGACTTTGTGGCTAAAAACGATACATTTAAAGAGCTTGTGGATAGGACAGCAAAGGTGGTGTATGAGAACACACTTTCTTGCACACAGAGCTTGCAAAGTATGAGCGTTGAGGGCGTGAAGTTTGAAGAGTATCTCCAGCAAAATATCGCTAAGATTGGTGAAAATATCGTTGTTAGGCGTGTTACCACGCTAGAAGCAAAGGGCAATGGCATTGTGAATGGCTATGTGCATTCTAATGGGCGTGTGGGTGTGCTGATTGCTATGAAATATGGCAAAGATTCTTCAAAAAATGCCTGTGTGGAACTCGCTAAAAGTATTTGTATGCACGCAGCAGCGATGAAGCCTCAAGTGCTAAGCTATACAGAGCTTGATAGTGAATTTATCCAAAAAGAAAAGGTTGCTATTATCGCTGAATTGAAAAAAGAGAATGAAGAGCTCCAACGACTTGGTAAGCCACTGCATAAGATTCCAGAATACATTAGCCGTAGTGAATTAAATGAATCTGTGCTGAAAGCTAAGGAAACACAATTACGCGAGGATTTAAAAGCTCAAGGTAAGCCAGAGCAGATTTGGGATAAGATTTTGCCCGGTCAAATGGAGCGATTTATCGCTGATAGCACCTTGCTTGATCAAAGAATGACGCTTTTGGGGCAGTTTTATGTAATGGACGATAAAAAGACCATTGCTCAAGTGCTAGATTCTAAATCGCAAGAGTTAGATGATAGCATAGAGATTGTGGAATATGTCCGCTTTGAATTAGGTGAAGGCATTGAGAAAAAAGTAGAGGATTTTGCTGCTGAAGTCGCCGCCCAAATGCAGTAAGCTTTCAACTTCGTATTTATAAAAGCACAAGAAGTTAAGACACTTGTGCTTTCTTTATTTTAGAATCTCACTCAATTCGCTTTGTTTTTTTTGTAAATCACCCATACGCTCGCACCAATATACAATAAACACAAAAAGAGCAGATTTAAAAAATACCCCCAAATACTGCTAAAACTCGCACCCATTTGATTGAGTTCTAAAAGTCCATTAATGCCGTGATAGGCTGGGAGAAAAGCGATAATATCACTCGCCCAAGGGGCAATTTGGGCTTTGGGCCATATAAATCCTAGCAAAAAGACAATAGGCATTGAGGCTAACATAATGATTTGCGTTGAGTAAGCACGCTTGGGTAAGAGTGTGCCAAAAAACACACCAAATGAGGCGGTGGATAAAATAAAACCTATGCTAAAAAGCCAAAAATCAAGAATATGCGCATTGACATTCACGCCATAAAACTCATACGCAAAGCCAAAATAAAATGTAAAAAGCACAACATAAATACAGAAAAATACAAAAATCTTTGATAGCACAATGATAAGTGGATTGGCACTTGCATAGTAGTTTCTCACTCCTTGATTATACTGCTGATTTTGCGTCCCACCGATGATTCCAGCTCCAGCTACAAGCGTTTGGTGTAGGATAAAAATAAGCACGGGAGCTAAAGTGTAGTTAATATAACCCATTGATGGGTTAAAAAGTGGAATAAGGCGTGGGGATAAAATCTCGTGTTCTTCTATTTTGATTGTAAGATTAGCATTAAACGCGCTTATCACATCAGCCGCCGCATTAGCAATAGAGCCATAAATCAGTAAATATGACGCATTTGCCATAATGGATAGAGTGGGTGGAATCTGCTGATAGAGGTGCTTTTCAAAATTATGCGGTATGGTGATAAGCCCATAGATTTGATTAGATTCTATCATCTCTTGGGCAATGCTAGGATTATCTAAAATCTCCACCACCTCCAAATACGGCGAGGCTCTAAAAAAGGTGATAAGCTCTCGCGATGAAGTGGAGCTATCATAATCAATAATGGCGATTTTTTGCTTAGCCACGACATCATTATAATAAGGTGTAGGGTAGAGAAAAAGATAAAAGAGTGAGCCACCAAAAATAATGAGCATTGCCGATACCGAAGTAAAAATGCTCTTTGCTTCAAGCAAAAATATGGAATAAAAATGTCTCACAATGTGATTTCTCTCATATCACCTATGCGGAGAAACTCGCTATGCACACTAAAGACAAGCATTTGCCGATTGGTTTTTATGGCGTTGTTTTCATCATTGACAAGCACAGAGTTAAAAAACGCTTCCAAAGGCTCTTTTAATCTAAAAAGTGTCGTGATTTGAGAATCTGCATCTGCGGTAAATGTTTGAGATTTAAGCGATTTTAGGGCTTGAAAAAGGGCGATTTCTTCGGGGAGTTTGAGTAAAGATTCATCAATATGTGTGGGCTTAATCTCATCGCTTAAAATATTTGCCACACGCTTAAAGAGACTTACCAAAGCTTGTTTATCACTTTTTTCAAAAAACGCATTTAACGCCTTGGCATTGCGGATAATGTTTTTAAGGTTTAGCACCCTTTTGTTATTCACACGTGCCTTTAGCACACTGCGGATAATTGAAGGATTGATTTTCAAAGCCCCCTCTAAGCGTTCAATGAAAAACTGCTCTATGCGTTTGATATCACTTGGTTTATAGCCCCCTGCTTGATAAAGCCTTGGTATATCATAGAGTAAGTCAAAGTCTAAATCATAATGTGTGATGATTTTTATCACACCATTTGCTGCGCGTCTTAGGGCAAAGGGGTCTTTTGAGCCGGTTGGAATCTTATCAATACTAAAAAGGGCAAAAATATTATCAAGCTTAATGCTTAGGGCTAAAATCGCACTTAGAATATGGCTAGGTAGGGCAGAATCTTCACCTGTGGGCAGGTATTGCTCCTTAATGGCAAGAGCAACAAGTGGGTGCATACCAAAACTTTTTGCATAGTAATAGCCCATAACGCCCTGCAACTCGGTAAATTCATATACCATTTCAGTCAGCAAATCAGCCTTAGCATATTTCGTGGCTTGGGTGAGAATCTGCCTTGCTTCATCTTTAGGCGTATCCATTGAATCTAAAGCAGGGGCAAAAGATTCTAAAAGGGCGTTAGCTAGGGCAGATTCACGCTTAGATTTATCAAGCAAAGAGCCTAGATCTTCAACAAAAACAATCTGCTCTAAAAGCTCGGGTGTAAAGCCCTTTTTCAAGTCATTTTCATAGAAAAACATCGCATCAGCAAGTCGTGCTTTTAGCACCTTTTGGTTACCCTGCACGATGGGGCTTAAATCTTTAGCTGTGGAGTTAGACACAAGCACAAAGCCATTATGAAGCACAGAATCTTTATAAGTCGCAAAGTAGCGTTGATTTTCTTTCATAGAAGTAATGATAACTTCACTAGGCAAGGCAAGGAAGCTAGAATCAAAGCTCCCATACGCCGCTCGCGGATATTCTGTAATAGCTACAATCTCATTTAGCAAATCTGTATCAATTTCAACCTTAATCTTATGAGTAGATTCAAGCGTAGCGATTTGGCTAAGGATAAGCTCCTTGCGTTCGTGCTGATTAAGAATGACAAAATTATTTTTTAGCGTATCAAAATACTGCTCTATGGAAGCAATATTAAAAGGCTCAAAGCTCACATCTCTATGCACAAAAGTTTGTGCTACTTTGCCAAAGTGGCGATTAAAGGCATTTACGCAAATGCTTTGCTCCCCTAGTAAAATAAGGATATTTCTCACAGGGCGGATAAAGCTCTGTTCCACATCGCCCCAAAACATACTTTTGCCAAATTGCAATGAATGAAGCCATTCTATCACCATAGATTCTAAAAGGCTAGAAGTTTTCACACCCTTTTGCGTAATAGCATAATACAGCACTTCTTTATTATCTTTTATTCTTGTCTCAAGCTCATAATCAAGGGGCAAATTATTTTTTTTATAAAAGCTCTCTCCGGCTTTGCTTAAGCCCTTTGTTTTATCCCCATCAATGTAGGCAATGCTTAAAGGGGGACCATAAGATTCTATGAGAGAATCTGGCGTGTGAGCTAAAAAGCCCTCTTCATACAACACAAGGCGTCTAGGCGTATAATACAATGTAGGAGTAGAGCTGATATTATGTTTTTTAGCGATATTCTGCCATTTTTGAATAATATGTGGTAGCTCTTTTAGCAAAGGCAGTGCGGGAAGCTCTTCGGTAAGAATCTCAATAAGCAAGGGTAAGTGTGATTTCAAGGATATTCCTTTTTTTAGATATGATTGCGTGATTGTAACGGCATTGTTATTAAAAAGTGATTTAAAAGCGGCAAATTTTGTGAAAAGAAGTGTGAAAATAAGGGAGATTCTGTGAGAAAAGTTTGGTTTTGTATGTTTTGTTTATGCGTTTTTTTGGGTGAGATGAGTGCTTTGCCATTGCATAAGATAGAGGGTAAATGCGTTGAGCCAAAGAAGTTTAATAAAAATCAAAAGCAAGTGATTTTAAAGGCATTCAAATATGGTGCAAAAAGTGGCTTTGGCTACACAATGGCGGCTATTGCGTGGAAGGAATCTTGTGCGGGGGAATATAGGGTAAATTTTGCTGATCCATCAGCGGGAATCTACCACGCACATATTCCGGGCATTATCAAAAAGCATAAGCAAAAGGATTCTGCATTTATGCGGAATATGGTAGGAGAGCTACTTATGCGAGATGATGAGTTTGCTTCACAAACCGCATTAGAAGAGCTAAGCTATTGGCATAAGGTGCGGAAGGGGAATTGGTATGAAGTCATAAAGTCTTATAACAAAGGCTTTAGCTGGGAAAAGGACAAGGAGCGGGATAAAATGGCACAGGCGTATTTTGAAGATGTCGCAAAGCGAGTAAAGGAGCTGCAAGGCTATATTCCAAAAGTGAGTTCAAGTACAGCACGCCTTGCTAAGAAAGATTATGCAGTAGAGTTTCTAAACACCGCTACACAAGCTGTGTTGAGCGAGAAAAACGCCAAAATCAAAGATTCTGTGGCAGATTTTAGGCAAAATCACAAAAGCATAGAAAGTAAGGATAGAGAAAGGTTTGTTATTTTGGAGGAGTAGGGTTGATGTTTTATTGTTTGCTCAAGCAGGATTCTAGGTTATATTTGCTGTCCTAGAATCCTGAATGAAGAAATTTGTTAAGATTAGATTCTTGCCACGCCACTTGCGATTGCCGCATCTGCTACGGCTTTGCTTACTACTTCATCAAGTCGCTCATCAAAGGCTGAGGGGATTATGTATTCCTTGCCAAAGCTCACTTTTTGCTTTAAAAGTTCTTCAAGTTTTTGTGTGATTGGCTCTCGTGCAAGATTTGCTATCGCTCTAGCAGCGGCAAATTTCATCTCTTCATTAATCTTACTTGCTCTCACTTTTAACGCACCTTTGAAAATATAAGGGAAGCCTAGCACATTATTAATTTGGTTTGGAAAATCACTGCGTCCAGTAGCAACAATCGCATCAGGTCTTGCTTTTTTCACAACTTCTGGCATAATCTCGGGTGTGGGGTTACTGAGAGCAAAGATAAGCGGAGATTCATTCATACCCATAATGTCTTCTGCCTTTAACAAATCCCCTTTTGATAGCCCAAGTAGCACATCTGCCCCATTTAACGCATCTTTATAAGAGCTATAATGCCCCTTACAAGCAAACTCTCTTTTTAACGCATTTAAATCAGTTCTATCCTCTGTAATCGCCCCTTTAGAATCAAACATCACAAGATTCTTAACCCCAAGGGCTTTATACATCTTAGCACAAGCCACTGCCGCTGCCCCCGCACCAAAGACAACGACTTTAATCTCTTCTACCTTTTTATTCACCAAGTGTAAAGCATTAATAATCGCTGCGGTTGAGATGATTGCTGTGCCGTGCTGATCATCGTGCATTACAGGAATATCAAGCTCTTCAATCAAACGCCTTTCAATCTCAAAACACTCCGGAGCCTTAATATCTTCAAGGTTAATGCCCCCAAAAGTAGGGGAAATCGCCTTGACAACGCTCACAAACTTATCCACATCTTTTTCATTCACTTCAATATCAAAGGCATCAACTCCGGCAAAAGTTTTAAATAAAATCGCCTTGCCCTCCATTACAGGCTTACTTGCCATTGCCCCTATATCGCCAAGCCCAAGCACCGCTGTGCCATTACTAATAACAGCTACAAGGTTGCTCTTTGATGTGTAATCATACGCACTTAAAGGTTCAGCTTCTATCTGCTTGCAAGGCACAGCGACACCGGGCGTGTAGGCAAGCCCTAGCTCATCAATGGAGCGTAAGCGTTTGCGTGGTTGTGTGGTAACTTTACCGCCGATATGGTAGGGAAGAGCTTTTGGATAGGCTGCTTTGAGAGTTTGTAAATTCATAGGAGATCCTTTGGGAGAATATCAATGTAAAAAGCAATTTTTAGCACTTTTTTACAAATAAAGCATAAAGTTTTACGATTTTTGAGTTTTTCTTTTAGAATCTTTATAATCCACTTACAATCCGCCAAAACGCCTTTGTCGTTGGCTAAACTCGCTTAAAAGAGAATCTAGCTCATTAGCAGTAAAATCTGGCCAAAGTGTGGGTGTGAAAAATAGCTCGGCGTAACTTGCCTGCCAAAGTAAAAAGTTTGAGATTCTTTTTTCCCCGCCGGTGCGGATAAGCATATCTACATTAGGGAGTGTGGCGGTATCAAGGTTGGCATTGATAAGCTCTATAACTTCCTGTGCGGTAAGCTTACTTAGCCTTTGAGCTTGGGAGTTAGCAAGTTTAAGAAAAGTGCGGGCAATTTCATTATGTGAGCCATAATTTAGAGCTAGAATCTGCGTTAAATTTGTATGATTTTGCGTTAAATGCTCCAACTCAAAAATGGCATTTTTAAGTGGCGTGCTAAAGGCGTCAATGTCGCCAATGACACGAAATCTAATGTTATTTTTGATATAAGTTGCCCTTTCTTCTTTGAGATATTTTTCTAAAAGTTTCATAAGATAGTCTATCTCCATTTTTGGACGCTTCCAATTCTCTGTGGAAAAGGCATAGAGTGTGAGAAATGGAATCTTTTGGCTGGCACACCATTGCGTGATTTCCCGCACAACCTTTGCACCCTCTTTATGTCCTTGTGTGCGTTTTTTACCCTGCTGCTTTGCCCAACGCCCATTGCCGTCCATTATAATGGCGATATGCTGGGGCAGGGCATTATTAAGATTCATTATTTTGTCCTTTTGCTGTATTTTCTTGTGGGAGTTTGCGGAGTAAGGAGGCGGGATTGCCCGCATAGATTCCACTTTGTGTGATAGAGCGTGTAACAACCGCTCCTGCCCCAATCACCACATTATCACAAATATTTACAGGTAAAATTGTGGCATTTGAGCCAATGCTGACATTATTACCAATGCGTGTGCCTTCCCACAAATCTTTACTTTGAGCTGGGAAGCCTTCAGTAAATCTATCATTTATAAACATTACCCCGTGTCCTATGAAGCAATCCTGCCCTATCTCCACAAGGGAGCAAATAAAGCTATGTGATTGAATCCGCGTTCTCCTGCCGATTTTAACTTGGCTTTGAATCTCACAAAATGGTCCCACAAACACATCATCTTCTAGTGTGCAGTCATACAAATTGCTAGGGCTAACAACCTTGACATTTTTACCATAGCTTACATTTTTAAGCCCGGAGTGTAGAATCTGCATTTAGTCCCTTAGCTTTTGAAGTTGAGATTCTATCTCTCTTAATTGCAAGGCGTAGTCTTGAATCTTAGTAAAAGTCTTTTGACTATTTTGTGTGAAATCACGCGGAATGGGGAGATTCTCTAAATCATTTGGGTTAAGTGCGCCAAGTCGCTCATAAATGTTGCCTAGAGCCTTTTGCCCTTTATGCGAAAAAAGATAGCAATAAATCCCTATGGCAATATCCGTGCTTGGAGCGCGAAGTACGACTATGCCTGCATTTGCCACGATAATGTGCCTTTTAGCTTCAGGGCTAAGAATGGTGAATTTTGGCGTATTGCCACGCAAAGAAATGGCTATGTCATAGGGCTTTAAAGCATATTTTTGAATCTTAGTTTTATCGCCTTTAAAGCGTTGAGTGGAAAACTCATCGCAAAATCCAAACTCCGCAAAATCCGCCACGCCCAAATCAAAAAAGGTGATTTTTTCATCTTTTGGACTACCATAGACACGCTGTCCGCGGAAAATGCTTACTTGCAAGTCTTTAAGATATAAGCTATCTGCCACTTCTTGCTTTGGCTTATGCAGATAATATCCCACGCTTAAATCGTGCGGATTAATCTGCTTTAATGGCGTTAGAGTGGAATGCTCACTTGTAGCTTTGTGCTTATAAAGGGCAAGGAGTGAGCTAAGATTGATAAGGCGGTTATATTTGCCATCTCTGCGGTAGAAATGTGGTGTGTTGGCATTAATATGCAAAATAGAATCATTATTTTGTGAAAGCACAATGATTGAAAAATCCTGCGTTTGGTGGGGAAAGATGTTTTTAGGCAGCTCAATTATGGCTTCAATCAGCCTATCTTCACAAAGCTTTTCACGCAAACGCCCTTCAAGCGAGGACTTAAGCAGGGTTTGAGTGCGGAGAATAAACACGCCTTTATCCTTAAGGTGCGAGAGAGAATGGATAAGGAAAAGCAATTCTGGGTAGGTTTTAATGAGTGTTTCATAAGAAGAAAAGCGTTCATCTTCTTTGAGAAATTTTGTGCCTACGTGGCTATCAAGCGGGGGATTGCAAATGATCTTATCAAACTTATGATGTTTAAATTGTGCGTTTGTGAGAATATTATTTAGCACGAGATGTTGGGGGCTAAGACTTAGAATCTTGCAAGTAATTTTGGCGATTTTTGCTAAAGTAGATTCTAGCTCTTCGCCATAAAGTTCTACATTTTTGGCGTGATTGCAAATGGCAAAAAACAAGCTCCCCATACCATAGCAGGGATTATATACGCTCTCTGTCTCTTTAATATCTAAGATTCCTACAAGCAGTTCATTAATCTCTAGTGGCGTAGAGTAGGAAAAAAGCTTGTGGGTTGTCTTTTTTTGCGTAATGATATGCAAAAACTCTTCAATAACGCTATTTGTGATGGTTTGTGCGTGAATGACTTTGAGAATCTTTAAAAGATTCGCATTTGGATTAAGAGGGGTGTAAAGCTCTGCTCCAAAGGCTTCTTGCAGAGCTTGAGAGAAGCTCTCATAAATAGGCTTGCGTTTATTAGCAAGAATGATAAGAGATTCTATAAATGGGGCAGAGTAGCGTTTCAGCCAAAAAAACTCAAGCATAACCGCGATAGAATCTAGCATATCAGTGTGATAGCGTTTGATGTATTCAAAACAATTTAGCAGCTCTTTTGACGCGTGAGAATCTGGCATATATGCTCCTAAGTGGTGTGAAAATATATTTTTAGAATCTAAGCACGCACAGCAAGTTTTGTAATGGCTTCAGTATTAAGATCGTCCATATGACTTTTCATTACTTTAGAATACATATCTACAAGGCGATTTGTCTCTATGAGAGAACTCATCTCTAGCACGGCATTGACATTACTTTTTTCTAAAAATCCTTGTGCAATCATAGCACTATTTTGCATAATATCGCGTTCATCTAGTCTATCTTGTGGATATTCATAAAGATTTTTGCCAACTTTTTTAAGATAACGCGGATTTTCAAAGCCCACAACGGCCAACGCACCGATGTTGATTTGCTCCGCAATAGCATCATTATTGATATTTCGCAAGTAGAGATTGCCATTGTTGTCGCTCTCTAAGTGCATTCCTGTGGGGATAATAATGCCTTCTTGTGAATCTAGCCCATCGCGACTTAGCACAAGGTGTCCATCTTTATTGACTAAGTGTCCATCATTGTCTATATTAAAGTTGCCATCGCGTGTGTAGCGGATACCATCAGGCGTTTTAATCACAAAAAAGGCATTATCCCTTTGCAGGGCAAAATCAAGCGGATTGTCCGTTTGGGCTAGGCTGCCTACACTTCTATCGGTATATTCTTCACTGATAATTGGCACACGATTCATCGTGCGGTTAAGAAACTTAGCGGCTTTGCGTGTGTGGTCTTCAATAGGGAGTTGTTCTTTGTGTGTTTCAAACAATCGCAAATAATCACCAATAACCACATCATCGCGTTTGAATCCTGTGGTGTTGAGATTAGCAAGGTTATTTGAGATGAGATCAAGCCTACTGAATTGCGTTACCATACCGCCGGTGGTGTTGTAATATCCACTTTGCATACTTTAGCCTTTTATAGAGAATCTAAAGTAAAAAAGCAAAAGATATTCCGTAATTTTATTTAGGCTCTTTTATCGGTTTTTGGCATTTAGATGGTATGTATTTTTTGAAAAAGAAAATACATACAACTTATAGCAAAAGAGATAAGAAAAGCAAACATAAAAGCCTTGAAAAATTGCTTATACTTCATCTTATTGTCCCATTTGTGGGGTATCACTTTTAAGTTTGCCCCCCTTAGAATCTTATTTGAAAAGATTGTTGAGTAGTTTCCCCGCACCCTCTTTTATCTTATCATCTTTTATATATTTATCTATGGCTTGTTCTGCTCCCTTGCTTAGAGCCTTACTCGCTTCAGCTTTGATCAAATCACTCGCATCAATGCTAAGACTTGGCGAGGCGAGATTGTCCCTTGCTTTAAGATAAATATATTTATCTTTGATTTGGAATTTTATATCCGCATTAATCTTGCCCTTTTCTGTATCAATACTCGCCCCTTGTGCGTAAATGGCGGTATTATTACTTTTTAGCCCTATATCTGTGGTGATAAGCTTTTTGTCAATGGTGGCATTAAGTCCGGCATCTTCGTATGCTTCTTTTGTAATATCAGTTTTAAGGTATTTTTCTGCGAGTTGTGTAATTTCATTTGGCATAAGCTTACCATTGCTTAAAACCGCTTTAAGTGTGCCTTTTTCTGTAAGCGTGTCATAGTTAAAATCCCCACTCATATTTGAGCTAAACACAGGCTTAAGTTGAGCGATACTAAAAAGCTTGAGCGTATTGACATCTTTGAGCGAGGCTATGAGCTTATTATGATCAAGTTTAGCATCAATGCTTCCGCCAAGGGATTGTGTGCTAAAGTCCGCATATAGCGTGTCTTTAAGCTTTGCTGTGCCTTGAGCTTTAAAATCCCCTGCGAGTTCCATACCGGTAAGGAATTTAAGCTTTTTAAGATTTGGGATAGTGGCAACATAGGGGACAACAAAGCTAGAATCTTTAAGGTTGATTTGGGTTTTAGCAAGATTAAGATTAGCAATATCTGAATCTAGCTTTGAGTTTGCCTCTCCTATGCCTTGTTTTAGCACCACGCCTGAAGTGAGATTGAATTTCGTATTTGGCATATCAAGGTCAAATTCCTTTTTCATCACCGCATTATTTGTTGTGCCTGTAAGCGTAAGATCTGTCTTTGAACTCAAGCCTTTATCAAGCTCACTTACAACCGCATTGAGATTTAATCTCATATCCGCATATCGTGGCATATAAATCATCCAAAGCAATGTATCAAGCTTTAAATTACTTACTTGTGCTTTAATAGTATCTGGGGCTAGGTTTTTTAGCAGGGCTTCATAGCTTGTGTTTGAACTTGCGATATTTGAGTTGCCTTTAATCTCTAAAGATTCCATTCCACCTTTCACTTCGCCCTTTGTATTAAAGCTCCCGCGTATAGGCATACTAAAAAGCGGCGTAAAAGCGGATAAATCGCTCAAATCTACTGCATAGCTTGTATTTGTGCTAAGAGTTTTAAGGAGCGTTTGTCCGCTTGAGTGGATATTGCCAATATTGCCATTGAAGCTAAAGTCGTGATTAAGCTTATCCATATCAAAAAGGGCATTAAGTGTAGTTACAAAAGTCGTCTTTGGCACATCTATATCAAAATCTTTTTTAATCAGTGTGCTATCCACCAAGCCTTGAGCGATTTGTAAAAGCGCATTGCCATTAAAGTTCATATTTTGATCGCCTTTAATGTCCGCTTCAAGGCTAAGTGAGCCACTCGCATAAGGCTTTATCCCAGCCATTGCAAGAAACTCTTTAATCTGTGCGTCTTTAATGTTTGCCAAAATGGCTGTAGGTGTAAAATCCTGCAAGGTAACGCGAATATCGGTAAAAGACTTTGCAATGTCGCTTGTAGTATTGACTTCAAGATGTTCTAGGGAGCCTTTTGCCGTTGTATTAATCACAAATGAGCCTTGCAGGGGCGTATCTACAAGCTCACCTAGCACGGCAATATCTCGTGCATCAACTTTGAGGGCTACATCAAGCGTTTGAGAAAAGAGTGAAAAATCCCCACCAAGTGTGATGATGATAGCATCATTATGTGCGATTTTAAGCTCAACACTTGAGATTCCAAGCGAGAACTTTTCTAAATCAAGTTTGATAGGTGCATATTTATCAATCTGCCCTTGAATAATGGGCTTAAGCAAAGCATTGCCCGGTGGTGTGAAAAGCACGCAAAAAATAAGCACAAATAAAGCTAGGATAATCCCCAAAATCCAAAGGACAAATTTTTTCATACACATCTCCTTAAGGCATAAATTGCAAAGTGCGGATTCTACAATGAGTTTGGTAAGCTTTTGCTTTGTGAATAATCCAAAACAGAATCTTTAAGCTCCGTGTTTATATCTTTGGCATTTCAAGTTTTCTGTTTCTACTTGCTACAAGGATAAACACAAAGATTCCAATCACCATAATCTTTACCCACAATGGCACAGGCACAGGATCTCCAGCAGCATAGCTATGCATTCCACTAAGATAGAAATTCACCCCAAAATAAGTCATTAACACAGAGAAGAATCCCACCACTGAAGCGCTTGCAAAGACAAAAGGCAGATTTGTTTTCACCACAAATCTTAAGTGTAAAATAATCGCATACACGCCAATGCTGATTAATGCCCAAGTCTCCTTAGAATCCCAGCCCCAATATCGCCCCCAAGATTCATTTGCCCAAACACCCCCTAGGAAGTTCCCCACAGTGAGTAAAAATAGCCCTAATATCATCGCCATTTCATTTAAAGCACTTAGCGATAAAATAGAGCTATCAATGCGTTCTTTGGTGTTGTTTTTCTGTGTAAATTTATCACTCCTTAGCACAAACATAAATAGTGTAATAAGCCCTAACATAAAGCATAATCCTAAGAATCCATAACTTGCCGTGATAACAGAGACGTGGATATTAAGCCAATAGGATTTTAAAACTGGCACGAGATTGCCAATTTGTGGATCCATAAAGCCAAGATGAGCCACAAAAAGCGTGATTCCAGCCATAAAGCTAGACGCACTCAAAGCTAGATTAGAATGCCTAAAAAACACCACTCCAGAAGTAATCGCTGCCCACGCAATATAGAGCATAGATTCATAGGCATTGCTCCACGGAGCGTGTTCGCTCACATACCACCGCAACGCCAAGCCACAAGTATGCAAGACAAAAAGCAGGAATAAAAGTGTATAAAAGATTTTATGTGTGCGGGGTTTGAGTGGAGCATTTTTTATAATAGAATACAGCACGATGAAAAATAGCACAATACTAAGGATTAAATAGGGATAAGTGAGCTGATGAAAGGGATTGTAAGTATTGAGCCAAATTTCAGAATCTACCTTTGTTTCACTTATGAGCGTTGCCCCACCATTTTCTTTTTGGATTCTATCAATCTCTTCTAGGGCTTTGTGTGCCTCTTGCCAATTATTAGAATCTAGCCCCATTTGCATACCCTCCGCAAAGCCCTTATACACCTGCATAAGAGTCTTAGCCTTTTGCATATTGCCTTCTGCCACAGCCGAGCTAATGGCTTCAAGTGGGTAGAGCCATTGATTGTTTGGGGTTTTGCTATCAGGGAATATTCTAAGCACTTGCCCAGTATAGATTAAAAACGCATAGTTAATTTTTTCATCTACACTGATAACATCTTTTTCAAATGTATCACGCAAGGCTGGGTTTTTAAGATTTGCCGCTTCTACATAGTTTTGGAGGATATATTGCCCCTTTGGACTAAAGACATCAACATAGGCGATATATTTTTGATTTTCATCTACGCCCAGAATCTGCCTAAGCTTAGGCGATTTGGTCGCTATCATTTGGATAGTTTGCCACTCTTGTGGATAGAAAATCATACCTAAGAAAATTTGCGTAGGATTTAAATCTAAAAATGTGCTTTTTTGCGTGAGTTTATGGATATATTCATCAGCTAGAGTGTGAATGGGCTTTGTGCGTCCGCCAAAATCCTGCACTAAAATCTTATCAAATTGCTTTGCTAGACTTGAAGCATTTTTGAGTGATTGTATCATCGTAGGAATGTCTTGTAGATTCTCATTTTGGGCTTGTTTGGGAGTAAAGCTAGAATCTTGTGTTGCTATCTCATCGGCATTTGAAGCATTAGGCAGGGCATAAGTGTGCGTTGGCAAAGTAAAAAAGCTAAAGGCACAAAATAAAGCAATAGATAAAAATTGCTGTGTTTTTAAGAATCTCCCTAGGCTTAAAAAGCGTCCATTTTTATCAAAAAGTAGCCATAAAACGCCAAGGATAAGCATTGTATAGCCTATGTAAGTGGGCGTTTTGCCCGGGTCGTTATTCACCGATAGAATTGAGCCTTTTTCATCTGGGTGATAGGAGCTTTGGAAAAAGCGATAGCCACCATAATCAAGGACATTATTCATAAAGATTCTAAATAGGAATGGCGGTTTGTCCCCATCAAGCACTGCTACTTGTGAAGCATAGGAAGCTGGAGAGTGTGAGCCCGGATAACGCTCAAGCTCAAAGTTTAAAAGTTTCAGTGAAAAAGACAGGGCAATAGCATCTGTCCCCCACGCAAGGAGAATGGTATAGTCATCTTCGCGTAGCAAGGTAATGCTTTCTTTACTAGGGGTGCTATCGCCATCACGCAGGATAAGCGTTTCAAAATCTTTATCTAAAAACTTTAT
Source organism: Helicobacter magdeburgensis (assembly GCF_000765825.2). Taxonomy (GTDB): domain Bacteria; phylum Campylobacterota; class Campylobacteria; order Campylobacterales; family Helicobacteraceae; genus Helicobacter_C; species Helicobacter_C magdeburgensis. Next base: position 16,458 of record NZ_JRPE02000011.1, on the reverse strand, counting down.
GTTGGCTTGTAAAACATAGCGTCCCATAGGAGAATCTTCCCTACTTAGACTGCCTGTGGCAATTTCTAAAGGTTTATCAAAAAAGCTAAAGGTTTGCTTAATGGGGCGGTTAATCTTATCATCAATGTAAGTTGGGATTCTAATATGCTCTACTTCACCTTGGGGATTTTTCACTTGTATAAAGATATAATGTGTGTTTGTAGTGATAGTATTAGCACTCTCCCCTTCTCGCAAACTCATAAGTCCCTCAAATCCATAATACCGCGTGATTCCAGCTCCTATGATGATAACGATAAATGAGCTGTGTAAAAGCAGTGAAGCGTATTTCTTTCTCTGCCACGCTTTTGAAGTGATAAAACAGCCAATAAGGCAAAGAGTAAGCCAAAGATGTAAAATCTCAAACCAAAACGCATCATACACCCAAAATCGTGCCGCAAGTGTGCCATCAAACTTTTCAATAAAAGTTGCAATGCCACAAGCAGTAGCGTATAAAGCGATGAGTAATAAAACCATTTTCATAGAACAAAAAAGTGTTTTAAGAAGTTGCATATTTGCTCCTTATATGTAATAAAATCTTGGAATTTACAGAATCTTATTTATTTCACTTGCCACTTGCGTTTGGTCTTTATCCTGCCATTGTTTGCTTTGCATATATTGCAAAATTTTGAGTATAGAATCTGGCTTCATATAGCCGGGCAATTCAAAAATGACTTCCCCCTTAGGATTTAAAAAGATAAGCGTAGGTGTGGGACGCATAGGGGATTTGACATAAGATTCCATAAGGGCAGTGCTGCTTAACTCCTTTTTAGAATCTATGAAATTTAGGTTATGGATTTTAGTATAGCTGACATTAATGTAGTAGGGGATAAAATGGCTTTGTAAAAGGCTTTTAATCTCGCTATTTGCTTTTATATCATCTTTAATCTTATCGCAATACACGCAGTTATTTTTACCAAAGATTAAAAGCGTAACCTTATCTTCTTGTGTGGAGATGTTTTTTGTGTCTAAAAATACATCTTCTAGCCCCGCATAGCTTTGTTTATCAAGGCTTTCAGCGTGGTCTATGGCAGCAGCATTATTGCCTTGTGAGATTTTGACTTCATTATCATCATTGCAACCCAAAAGAGTGAATACACAAATGAATCCACAGAGTATAGAGAATCTAGTTTTTTTCATCACTCACTCCTTGTATAAGTTCAATAATGGTGTTAGCAAAGCTGACATCAGCATTAAAGCAATCACACACACGATAATCTTTTATCTCTAGATTCTGTGCGTGATTGGCATAGAGAATCTTAAGCTCATAATCTGTTTCGGAATTATCAAGCGTGAAAGAAAGCGGAAAGATAATAAGCTTTTCATTTTTAAAATGCGTAATAGCATCTCTTGTGCTAGGCTCTAGCCACTTCATTTTGCCGACTTTAGATTGATAGCTAAGGGCGATTTTTTTAAACATAATCCCTTGTTGTTGCAGGGCAGATTCTAGGGCAGCTTTGTTTTCTTCACATTGCTTTTGATAGGGATCGCCTTGTTCTATGCGAGATTGTGGCAGGGAATGGGCAGAGAGTAAAAGCACAAAATCCTTAGAATCTTCACCCTTTAGCGCTTGTTTGATTTTTTCCACAATACAGGCAATATATGAAGGGTGGGCGTGATAATGTGAGATTTCAAGGAGCTTTGGGCTAAAGTTTAAAGACTTTAAAGCAGCCTTAGCATCAAGCAAAGAAGAGTGAATCGTTGCGGTGCAAAACTGCGGATATAGACTAAAAAGCACCAAAGATTGTATATTTTGGCTTTTTAGCTCATCTAAAACGCCATAGGCAAAAGGCGGGGTGTAACGCATAGCAAAAGTATAAAGCCGTTTAGAATCTAGGGCATTTAGCGTTTTTACAAGATTTGCGGTGTGTTCTAGCAGGGGGGATTTACCGCCGATGGCTTGATAATTTTTTTTTGTATCTTCCAGGCGTTTGTGGGTAATGAAACTAGCCAACATTTTACGCCCAAAGTTGTTTTTAATACCTAAAATGAGCGGATCATTAAACATATTTTTTAAAAAACTCTCCACTTCAAATAGACTGCTCGGTGCGCCCATATTGAGTAATACAACAGCTTGAGATTTGATGAAATATCCTTTAGGTTAAAAATTTTTAGTGATAATAAACTATTAAAGTTAATCCAAGGAATTAAGGAGAGAATATGCAAGAGTTTGATTCTAGCATTTTGCAAGATACCTATATGAGCCTTATGCTTTATCATAAAATATTTGCGGCGTTTTTTGCCCTGCCTTTTGTGCTGAATCTTTTGGTGCTGTTTTTTGGCTCAAAGAATCTTGTGAGAATGAATAAAAAGATTTGGTTTATTGCTCCTATTATTTTCTTTTTGCTTTCTGTAAGCGTGTTAAGCGGTATAAACATTTGGGTATTTGGGAGTTTGAGCTTGAGCTTAGAAATTATTGCGATGATTACATTTTGTGTGTTTGTGCTTGTGGGGGAGATTTACCGCATACGCATTTTAAAAGTAGCAAGACGCACAAATTTAGAGGCAATGCAAAGCTATGTGAGATTCTGCAAAATGCTTTATATTCTAGATTTAGCCTTTTTTGCTGTGCTGTTTTATTTTGTGAGTTAGTGTATGCAGTTTTTATATCAGCAAAATGCTGGGGATTTTCAAGTAGAGATTATTAATGATGATTTTACCTATCTTATTAAGGCTCGGCGTTTTGGGGTGGATTCTGTTGTTAAAATGCGGAATCTAAAGGACAAAAAGCTTTATACCTATGCCATTACGGAGATTAAGAAAAAATCCGCCTTGCTAACAAAGATAAGTGAGCAGGATTCGCAAAATAGCCATTCTAGCCCCCTGCATTTGCTGTGGGCGATTATTGACCCAAAGGTGATAGAAAAAACCCTGCCTTTTTTAAACGAGCTTGGAATCCCCCGCATTAGCTTTTTTTATGCGGAATTTTCACAACGGCAATTTAGCCTTAACTTGCAGAGAATGCAAAAGATTCTTATCTCTTCATCTCAACAATGTGGCAGGATAGATTTAATGGAATTAGAAGTGCTAAAAGACTTTGATTGTGTGTGTGAGCGATACGCACCTTTTTATGCTTTTGATTTTGGCGGAATGGACGTAAGGGAGCATAATCCTTTTAAGCAAGATTCTAAGAGTTTAGAAAATGCAAGTGTGCGTGTAATGGTGGGGGCTGAAGGGGGCTTTAGCCAAAGGGAAAGGCAGAGATTTGCAAAAATCATAACTTTAAATGATACACTTATTCTGCGAAGTGAAAGTGCAAGTGTGTTTTTAGCAAGTTTAGCTAGACTTCATTAAACCTTAACACACGCAGAATCTCAAATATAAAGCAAAGGGCAGGGAATGAAAATAGGCATTATCGGGCTTGGGCTAATGGGTGGCTCTATGGGATTAGCATTAAAGAAAGTAGAGCAGATTCAAAATAAGCATATCACACGCATTATTGGCTATGATAAAAACCCCTTGCATTCGCAACAAGCGTTGAATCTTGGGCTTGTTGATGAGTGTGTGGAACTCAAAGAGATTTGGCAATGTGATGTGGTGTTTTTATGTGTGCCTGTTGATGGGATTATAAGCTTAATGGCGGATCTAAAAGAGGGAGAGCTAAACCCAAAGACTACGCTTATTGATGTAGGTGGAGCAAAGGTAAAGATATTGCAGTCTCTGCCACAATGGCTTAGGATTCACTTTGTGGGCGCACACCCTATGTGTGGGACGGAGTTTTTTGGACCAAAGGCAGCATTTGGCGAGTTGTATGAAAATGCTATTGTGATTTTGACAGATTTAGAGCAAAGTGGGGCGTATCAAGCGGAATTAGCAAAAGATATTTTCATTGCCCTTGGAATGAAGATTCTAAAAATGGATTCAAAATCCCACGATAAGCATATCGCCCTTATCTCGCATATGCCCCACATTATAAGCTATGCTTTGGCAAATGCCACACTCGCACAAGAAAATCCCCAAACCATTCTCGCTCTTGTTGGCGGGGGCTTTCGCTCAATGAGTAGAATCTCTAAAAGCTCTCCATTGATGTGGAAAGATGTCTTTAAGCAAAACAAACATAATGTGCTTGAAGCTATGGCACACTTTCAAGCGGAGTTTGATAAAGCACGAGTGTTGTTAGAAAATGATGATTTTGATGGATTAGAATCTTTTATGGCAAATGCCAATACTTTGCAGAAATTTTTGTGATTTATCGCTCATTGTGGGCTTGTTAGGATTTTTTACTATAATCACGCTTTTATTTAGGAAAAGGAATATATGAAAAAATTTTGGTGTATTATTGCTCTTTTATTATGTAATGTTGCCCTTTCAAAGGAAATTAGTGAAATTAGATATGAGGGCTTAAGCTCAATCTCAAGTGTGCTTGCCGATGAGATTACAGGCATTAAAGTTGGCGATACTTTGAGTGTGGATAAGGTAGATAAAGCTGTGCGGAATCTCTACGCACAGGGGTATTTTGAAGATATTTATGCGGACTTTGAGCGTGGGGTGCTAAGTTTTTATTTTAAGCAAAAGCCAAAAGTGGCGAGTGTGGAGATTAAGGGCTATGGGAGTGAGCAGGAAAAAGAGACTTTATACTCACAGCTTGGTATCAAAAAGGGCGATAGCTATGATGAGACAAAGCTCAATCGTGCAAAGCTTGTGATAAAAACGATTTTAGAATATCAGGGCTATTATGGCACGGTGGTAGAATCTGAAATAAAAGAAGTGGGCAATGATGGGGCGTATGCGATTACCTTTAATGTCAATCAAGGGGAAAATATCATTATCAAAAACGCCACTTATGATGGGCGAGAGAAGCTCAAAGTCAAAGATTTAGAAGAGCTTAGTGCCAATAGGGCAAGGCAGTTTATGGGCTGGATGTGGGGAAGAAATGACGGGAAGCTTAAACTTGCTGATTTAGAATATGATGGTGCTAGGGTGCAAGATGCGTATATGCGTAAGGGCTATTTAGATGCGAGTGTGTCTCAAGCCTTTGTAGATGCAAACTTTAGCGATTATAGTGCGAATTTGTATTACAAGATAAAAGAAGGGGAGCGGTATAAGGTTTCTGGGATTAAAATCATTCTGCACGTGCCTGTGATTGAAGAATCCGAGCTAAGAAAAGGGCTTAAGATTAAGAAGGGCGAGTATTTCAATATAGAAGATGTTCGGGCTGATGTAGAGACTATCCGCCAGAAAATTGCGGATTTAGGCTATGCCTTTACGCGTGTAAGTCCAGATTTGGATAAAGATCAAGATAATGCAGAAGTTAAAGTTGTGTATCTTATACAAGTGGGGCAGAAGGTTAAGATTCACGATGTCATTATCTCTGGCAACTCTCGCACCGCAGATAGAATCATACGCCGAGAGTTGCTTTTAGCCCCGGGCGATACCTACAAGCTTACAGATTTAAGAGAATCTGAAAATGCACTCAAAAGGCTTGGGTATTTTGGTAAGGTAAAGATTGAAGAGCGGCGTGTGAGCGAAGATTCTATGGATTTGCTTGTAGATGTGGAGGAAACTCGCACAGGTGAGCTGATGTTTGGTCTAGGCTATGGGAGCTATGATAAGCTTATGGTGAATGCTTCTATTAGAGAGAGAAATCTCTTTGGCACGGGGCAAAGTGGGCAACTCTATGCGGATTGGAGCTATCGCCGCCAACTTGTGAATCTTACTTTAAGCAATCCGCGTGTGCTAGATTCTAAATATAGTGCATCTTTGAGTGGGTTTCACTCGCTGTATTGGAATTGGGATTATAGGGAGCAAACAACGGGAGCTTCTATCACAGCTGGGCGATTGCTGACAAATACGCTTCGTGCTTCTTTGGGCTATACGATTTCTACCACACGCGTTTTGGACTTTTATGATTCAAAGCTAGAGGGGCTGTATAAACAATATTTAACAATGGACAATCCGCTTAAATCAGCCATTAGCCCGAGCTTGTATTTTGACAATACTGATGACTACTATTTCCCTAAAAATGGTGCGATTATCTCGGCGTATGTGGAATATGCCGGACTTGGCGGAGATGAAAAATATACCAAGCTTTATGGAAAAATGGCATTGTATTATCATCTTAAATCACTTTTTGGAGTTGATCTAATTGCTCGGTATAAAACCCAAGTGGGAGCGATTTTTGAGCAAGGCTATGTGCCGATTACTTCAAAATTCTATATGGGGGGCATTTCAAGCGTGAGAGGGTATCAAATAAGCTCTCTTACCCCGCGAGATCCATCGGGTCAGATTCGTATCGGGGGGAATTATATGATGACGCATTCTGCGGAGCTTAGCTATGGAATCTTGGAAAAAGCACAAATGCGTTTAGCACTTTTTGCGGATTATGGTATGATAGGCGTGAGTAGTTTTAATGAGACAACCCGTGCTTCGTGGGGACTTGCGGTTGAGTGGATAAGCCCTATGGGTCCTATTGTGCTTGTATTCCCACGCCCTATCAATCCACAGCCCGGAGATAGGACTTCAACCTTTGAATTTACGATGGGGACGAGATTCTAAGATTTTAATTTTACAAGAAAGGATAGCAAATGACAGCTCAAGCGGCAAACACAGATACGCAAAGCACAATAAAACGCGTGAGTAATAGTGAGATCTTAGATCTTATCCGCTATGGGGATTTGCGAGAGCTAGGAGTGATGGCAAGTGCGATTAAGGCTAGGCTTCACCCAAGCAAGACTACAACTTTTGTTGTTGATAGAAATATTAATTACACTAATATTTGCTGGGTGGATTGTAAGTTTTGTGCGTTTAAGCGGAGACTGGGCGAAGAGGGCGTGTATATTTTGAGCTTTGAAGAGATTGATAAGAAAATTGATGAGCTTTTGGAGATTGGCGGGACGCAGATTCTATTCCAAGGGGGTGTGCATCCTAAGCTTAAGATTGAGTATTATGAAGAGCTTGTGGGGCATATTGCTAAAAAATATCCTATGATTACCATTCACGGCTTTTCTGCTATTGAGATAAATTATATTGCTAAAATCTCTAAGCTTTCTATCCCTGAAGTGTTAAAAAGACTACAAAATGCTGGACTTAGCTCTATTCCGGGGGCAGGGGCTGAGATTCTAAGTGATAGAGTGCGAGATATTATCGCTCCTAAAAAGCTTGATACAAAAGAATGGCTTGAAGTGCATAGAGAAGCACATAAAATTGGTATGAAAAGCACGGCTACGATGATGTTTGGTAGCGTGGAAGATGATGAAGATATTGTAGCCCATTGGGATTGTATCCGCTCTTTGCAAGATGAGTTTCAAGGCTTTAGGGCGTTTATTATGTGGAGCTTTCAGCCTAATAATACGCCCTTGCAAAAGGAGTTTCCAAACCTGCAAAAGGCTTCATCAAACCGCTATTTGCGACTTTTAGCGTGTAGCAGAATCTACCTTGATAATTTTATGAATATCCAAAGTAGCTGGGTTACGCAAGGTTCACATATCGGGCAGTTAGCTTTGCTCTTTGGGGCAAATGATTTAGGTAGCACAATGATGGAAGAAAATGTCGTATCTTCCGCTGGTGTGTGTAACTCTATAAACGCACAAGAGATGATAGCTTTGATTAAAGATGTAGGCGAAAATCCTGCTAAACGCAACACGGCTTATGAGATTTTGGAGCGGTATTGATGCTTAGAGCAATGCAAATAATACCAAAGCTAGAATCAATGCTTAGATTCAATAATCGTGGGTTATTCTCACAGCTTTTTTGTATATTATTTTTTATGGCTTTAGTAGGAGGCAATATGAGCGCAGAGACAAAAATACAAAGCGTAGAGATAAATGGCGTGGCAGTGCCATTACTTTTTGAGCAAAGTAAGAATCTGCCTGTGGGGAGTGTGCAGCTTGTGTTTATCGGTGGCAGTGCCGATGGAGCTAAGGCTGGGCTAGGGAATTTGAGTGCTAAGATTTTAAATGAAGGCACAAAAGATTTAGGCAGTGTGGAGTTTGCCAAAAGACTAGAGAGCAAAGCCATTAGTCTATATGCGAGTGTGGGATTGCAGACTTTGAATCTTGAGCTTTCTTATTTGAAAGAGTTTCAAAATGAGAGTTTTACGCTACTTAATGAGCTTTTAAAACAGCCAAATCTCACACAAGAAGCCCTATCTAAAGTTAAAACGCTAACCCTTAATAAACTAGCCCAACAAGAAGATGATTTTGATAGCATTGCTGAAAAGAATCTCTATAAGATTCTATTCAAAGGCACAGCTATGGCAATCCCACTGCTTGGGGATAAGCAAAGTGTGGAATCTGTAAGTTTGCAAGATGTGGAGCAGTTTTTACAACGCAATCTCGTGTTAAAAAGGCTTATTATCGTGGCTGGTGGGGATTTACAAGAGAATGAGTTTAAGGCTACTTTGATAAAAGCTCTAAGCACTCTGCCTGTGGGAGAATCTAAGGAGAAACTATCATTTGAAGCCATTCAAAAGCCTGATAGCATAAGTGTCAAAAAGCCCACGCAACAGGCATTTGTGTATTTTGGCTCACGCTTTACTAATACAGATAAGAGCAAGAACTATATGGCAAGGGTTATGAGCTTTATCCTAGGTGGTAGTGGCTTTGGCTCGCGTATGATGGAGGAAGTGCGTGTGAAGCGGGGCTTAGCCTACTCGGCGTATATGCGTGTGAATGTCGGCGGTGCAGCGGAATATACAAGCGGCTATCTGCAAACAAAGCTTGAGAATAAAGATGAAGCAATAAAAGTTGTCAAAGAAGTGATAAAAGAGTTTGTAGAAAATGGCGTGAGTGAGGAGGAGCTAAATGCGGCTAAGGCGTTTCTGCTAGGGAGTGAGCCATTGCGTGAAGAGAGCTTATCGCAACGCTTAAATGCGAAGTTTTTAAACTACTTTAGGGATTTGCCTTTGGATAATCACAAGCGAGAGCTGGAGCAGATTAAGGAGCTAAAGCTAGAAGAGCTAAATGCCTATATCAAGTCGCATAAAGAGATTTTAGAGCTTAGTTTTAGCGTAGTGGAGTAGAATCTGCCTTTGTCTGTTTTGTTACTCCAAGATTTCATATTAGCGTAGTTGTGGCAAACTATAAGAAAAGTGGCGGTAGCCTTACGCTTAAGGCACGTCCTTAAGCTGATTAAAATAAAATCGCGTGAAACGCAAACCTATAAAGCGTTATCGGGGGGGGGGTTTTTAAGGGGGAGGGGGGGTTTTGCAATTCAAACCCCCCCCCCTTAAAGAAAAAAGTCTGTTTTTGTCTTATTAGCAAAATAAGTTTGTGAATGACACAATAGAGTATGTAGGACTATGATTGTGTATGTGAATCTTGGATTATCTCAATAGCCTTAATCACGCGTAAGATATGTCCTTCATCGCATTTAGATTTTACGCTTTGAGATTGCCTAAGATTATCGCTAAGAATGAGTGAAGCAAAGTAGGCAATGGAATTATCAAGTGCCATTGTGTTTGGCAGAGTGGGCGTTAGCTGTTCTCCTAGCTTGTATTCTACCATTTTTTGATACAGACTATTTGTATCAAAAGTATCCTTAATCACAACGCCCGTGTCAAAAAGGGCGATTTTATCTTTCTTTGTCTCATCATAAATGGCTGTTTTTTTACTCCCTCCAATAATCATCTCACGCACTTTAATGGGGCTTAGCCACGATACACTAAGGGTTATGATAATGTCAGATTCTAATCGTAGATTGATATTAGCCAGAGCGTCATTAGGATAGTCTAAATAGCGTGTCTTAAAGGTAGAAACCTCCTTGATATGTAGCCCCACAAGGTAATCAATAATACTTAAATCGTGGATAGCTAAATCCCAAATCACATCTACATTGCTTTGAAATAGCCCTAGATTTATCCGCCTTGCGTTGATATAGACAATCTCGCCAAAGCTTTTTATCTGCTCTTTGAGATACTGCACCGCTGGGGAATGCAGGAAAATATGATCGCAATAAAGAATCTTATTTTGCTTTTTAGCTAGGGCATAAAGCTGTTGTGCTTGTGTGTATTGTGTGGTTAGGGGCTTTTCTACAAAGGTGTGTTTGTGATGTTTTAACGCAGATTCTGCTAGGGCAAAGTGCGTTTGTGGCGGAGTGATGATAAAAATAGCTTGAATCTTAGAATCTGCTAAAATCGCCTCATAGCTGACATAGGGCACAATCTCATAATCTTCTTTTGCTTTTGCCTGTGCGGCTTTATCTTCATCATAAATGGTATGCAGGGCAAACTCTGTGCTATTATGCAAAGCCCTAGCGACATTCCGCCCCCAATATCCATAGCCAATAACCGCACATCGCATTGGCATTTGTGCTAATCCTTTGCTTTAGATTCTGTGCTGGATTTAGAATCTTTAGTGTTTTCTTCACGCATTTGCTTCATTTCAGCTATGCTCTCTACCACAACACCTACAACGAGATTTAGCACGATAAAGCTCACAATGCAAATAAAGCTCACAAACACCGCCCACGCCCAAGGATACACTTCCATAATAGGACGCACAATCCCCATAGACCAAGATTCTAAAGTCATAATTTGAAAGAGCGTATAAAAGCTATCGCCTAAATCCCCAAACCACTGCGGGAACGCCTCGCCAAAGAGATTGACACACAGCACCCCATAGATGTAGTAAAAGATGATTAAAAGCACCATTATGCTTATCATTGAGGGGATTGTGTGAAGCATTGCCGCAGAAACTAAACGCATAGTGGGAATGACGGAAAGCAAACGGAAGATTCTAATTACCCTAAATGCCCTAAGCACCGCTAGTCCGCCAACAGCAAAGAGACTTACTGCTACGATGATAAAATCAAACCAATTCCAGCCCCAATCCTTGCCGATAAAAAACTTTAGCCTAAAAGCTAAAATCCGCAATCCCAACTCCACAATAAAAATCCCAAGGCATATATAATCAATAATGCTAAGAATCTCGCCAAAATGCTTATGAATAAACTTAATCGTCTCTAGTCCCAAACACGCGGAGTTAATAAGAATCACACTTGTGATAAACACACTCCAAGAAGTAGATTCTAAAAATTTTTGAAGTTTGCGTATAAAGCTAGAGAACATTTTTGTCCTTTTGAGATTTTGGGATAATGTTAAAAGTCGCAATTATAAAGAAAATGATTAAATGTAGCTTAAAATGCAACTTAGGATTCTTGATGAATCCTAAGTTGCTAAGATGATTATATTTTAATCTTGTATATCAAGAATCTCAACATAAATATGAGAATTATCATCTGTTATTCGTGCAGTGTAATGAACTTATCACTCCCTTTATAGTTGTTTGGGCATAGAAGATTTAGCTATACGCCTAGAATCATAAGCTGTTGGTTGATTTTATTGAGATTATCTTTTTTGATTCCTTGCCATACAAAATATAAATCTGCCAATGCCCAAAAAATGCCGATAACAATAAAAATGGATAGGAACTTTAAGATACCAAGTCCAATATCGCCTTTGTAGAATCTATCTACACTAAGAGCACCAAAGAAAAGCCCCAAAATAAGCCCGATTATAGGGTCTTTGAGCGGTATAAAGCTAAGGACTTGAATCTTATCTTCAGGGATTTTTTCTAATCTCCCTTGAAGCATAAAGGCTGCCTCACTTGGAATCTTATTGCTCCACGCACTTGTAATCATAATCAAAGCGGAATTATTCATCGTGTAATGTCCTTTGTGTGATGTGGTTTAAGAAAATGAAAGCTGGGATTGTAGCAAGTGTTTTTAAATGTGGAATATGCTAAAATCGGCGTTTTTCATAGGCTTATCTTTAAGATGTGGGGAGCAAAAGTGAAGAGTATAGAATCTAATTTTTTACAATCAAGCGTTATTTTTACAGAAAAATGCAAACGCAATCTTCAAGCACATTTAGCCAAACGCAAGAGCGTGATTGACTTTGAGACTTTGGGCAGGACATTAGCATACAGCCCTTTTCTGCCAAGATTTGAGCGGGAATTTTTCGCTCGTGCAAGGGCAAATCCGCCTAAAAATGCTATAAGGTTTGAGATTCAAGGCAATTTTGATGAGGTTGGGTTTTTGGAAATGGCAAGTGAGACGGAGCAAAATAGCATTAAAAATGGTAAGCAAAATGGGGGCAATGAGATGTTTTTGCTTGATTTAAGAATGCAATATATGCCTTGTGTGAGTGGGGATTGTGTAGATTCTAAAGTGGATTTTAGCACTTTGGGTATGGCATTAGAATCTATCTCTTTGCTCCGCCGTCATAGCACTCTGCCTATTATCCACGCGGATTTGTTTGTAGATTCGTATCAGATTCTGGAATCGGCGTTGTTTGGGGCGGATAGTCTGCTTATCCCTTGTGGGTTGCATTCGGCTAAGACTTTAAGTGAGTTGTTGCAATTTGCTAGGCGGTTAAATTTAGAGCCTTTTGTTGAAGTGTGTGATAAAGATGAGCTAAAAAGGGCGATTTTTAGTGGAGCAAGTATGTTATTTATACATAAAGATTCTTTTGAGGCACTTTTATCACTTGTGCCAAATTCCCAAATCATTGCTACAAATCACCACAATGATTACGGCGTAGATGTGCAGATTTTTGATAGCGGGGCGGATTTTAGCTCTTTTTAAAGAATATTCAGTTAAAAGGCTAAGCTTTTTATCTGTAAAAATAGTTTTGGAGCGGTAAGATGGCTTTAATGATAAATAATGAATGTATTGCTTGTGATGCGTGTGCTGAAGAATGTCCAAATGGAGCGATTGAAGAGGGCGATCCCATTTATAGCATAGACCCTGATGTATGCACAGAATGCGTGGGAAGCTATGATGAGCCAAGTTGCTTGTCTGTTTGCCCCGTTGATGCGATTGTGCCAGATCTTGATAATATGGAGACGATGGAGGAGCTACGATATAAGTTTGAAACCCTACAAAAAGGGGAATAATGGCAAAAATTACCTCCGTTATAGATATTGGCTCAAACTCTGTGCGTATGGCGATTTTTCGTAAGACTTCGCGTTTTGCTTTTCATCTTATTTATGAGATTAAGTCTAAGGTGAGAATTTCAGAGGGCTGCTATGAATCTGGGGGTGTTTTGGGTGAAGTGCCGATGAATAGGGCGGTGTCAGCACTGAAGGAGTTTGCTCAAATTTCAAAAGCACACAAGGCAAGGAAGGTGTTTTGCGTAGCGACTTCTGCCTTGCGTGATGCACCTAACTCAAAGATATTTGTAGATAGGGTAAAAAAAGAATGTGGCTTGTCTGTAAAAGTCATTGATGGGAAGAAGGAAGCCCTGTATGGTGGTATAGCCTGTGCTAATCTTTTGCATTATAAAGATGGTATAACAATGGACATAGGCGGTGGAAGCACGGAGTGTGCGTTTATTAGAGATGGTAAAATTATAGATTTAGTCTCACTTGATATTGGCACGATTCGGCTAAAAGAGCTGTTTTTTGATAAGAAAAATAATATTGAAGGGGCAAGGAGATTTATCCAAGAGCAGTTAAAAAGTGTGCCATCGCATTTTCAACATAATCGCATTTTTGGCGTTGGTGGGACGATACGCGCTTTGTCAAAGATGATTATGAAATATAAGAAATATCCTATTGCCGAGCTTCACGGCTATGAAGTAGATGTCGCACAGAATCTTAAGTTTTTTGAAAAAATCTCTCAAGCAAGTGAAGATAAACTGGAATCTATGGGAGTGCCACAAGATAGGATTGATAATATCCGCAGTGGTTGCCTTATTTTGCAAATGTTTTTGGCTCACTTTGGGGCAAAGCAGATTGTTACAAGCGGTGTTGGGGTGCGTGAGGGCGTGTATTTGAGCGATTTATTACGCGGACATAAAAATACTTTCCCAAAAGCTTTTAATCCTTCTATCAGTGCGATTGAAGATAGATTTATGCTGGATAAGACTTATGCAGAGATGACAAGAAGAGAATCTTTAAAGATTTTTGATGCCCTATTCCCCCTGCATAAGCTTGATGAGCAATGTAAGAAGCTTTTAAATATCGCGTCATACTTATCAAGTGTTGGGCGGATTTTAAATTTTTATAATGCTGAACTGCACGGCTCATATATGCTGCTTAATGCCTTGGAGTATGGGTTTTCACACACAGAGCGTTTAAGTATCTGTTTGCTTGTAGAATATAGTGGTAAGAAAATCCCACAAGATGGGAGTATAGAACATATCAGCGATTTTATGCCTAAGCTTTTAAGTTTGCAATGGCTAAGCTTTATGTTAGCCTTAGCAGAAATGCTTTGCAGGAGTGAAGGGAATTTGCAGATACGCTATGAGTATGTGAAGTCTAAGATTCTAAGAATCTATACAAGCGCGGATTTGTATTTGGCTAGAGAGAATATAGCCAAGCTTCATAAGCCTGAACCTTTGCAGATTGAGTTTATCAAGGTGTGATGTGGGGCTTAGAGTAGCAATCATTCGGCTAAGCTCGCTAGGAGATGTGATTGTGGGGGCTTGTGTGTTGCCCTTTGTGCGAGAGAAACTACAAGAGAAGTTGGGGCAGGAAGTAGAGATTACTTGGATTGTGGATAATGTCTTTGCGGAAGTGTTGCAGGATAGTCCTTGTGTGGATAGGCTCGTTGTAATACCTTTAAAAAAAGGTGGAATAAGAGCGATTCCTAAGATTATTAATCGGCTAAAAGCTCTGTCTTATTATGATAAGGTTATAGATATGCAAGGGCTTATCAAGTCAGCTGTATGCGGGAGATTCCTTAAAAGTGGTGAGCTGTGGGGATTTGATAAAGATTCTATCAAAGAGAGGGCGGCAAGCTTGTTTTACAAGAAAAAAGTAAGGATTCCGTATGAAAATCATATTTTAGAGCGGAATTTTGTGCTTATGCGTGAGGCTTTGGGGCTTGATGATGTGAATCTAGAGCGTGTATATACAAGGAGAAAAGAGGCGTTTAGCCTAAATGATAAGGCAAAAGAGCAAGTGGTTACAATGATGCGAGAATGCGGGATTGATAGCAAAAAGCATTTGGTGCTACTTGTGCTTGAATCATCTTTAGAATCTAAAAGCTATCCGGTGGATTTATTTGTTGAAGTGATTACAATGCTTTTATCTCAATCGCAGATTCAAGTGCTTTTGCTGTGGTATAGCACGGATAAGGCACGAGAGATTAAAGCTTGTTTTGAAAGTAAAGATGTTGTGCTTTTACCGCGTTTAAGTATGAGTGAGATAAAGGCATTAATACAAAAAGTGAGTGTTGTAGTGGGTGGAGATACGGGCATTACGCATTTGGCGTGGGCTATGCAAAAACCTTCAGTAACACTTTATGGCAATACTCCTGCTTCGCGTTTTGCTCTTGTGGGGGAGCAAAATGTCTTTTTAAGTGGGAGTGAGAATCCACGCTATCAAAAGAATGATTTTTCTATTGCAAAGATTGCTCCTCGTGCGATTGTGGGAGAGATTGATACGATTTTGCAAAAACAGCATAGTTTGGCTTGTGAGAGGGATATATGAAGTTTTTTACAAAAATATTAAAAGCTATTGTGAGTTGTTTAGGCTTTTATCTTAGCAAGATTCCACATTGGTTTTTTGTATGGCATATTGTGGTGTTGGCGTTTATAATGAGAGCTGTGGATAGACGCAGGTATAAGGACGCAAAGGCGAATTTGGATTTTGTGTATGGGGAGCAGATGAGTGAAGTGGATAAAAAGACTTTGATTCAAACTTGCTATAAAAACTTTGCTTTCGTGCTGCTTGAGACGATACGAGTGCCTTTTATCCCGTTAGATAAGCATACAAAGCGATTTAGATTCATTGATGAAGAGTATATTTTACAGACTTTGGAAAAAGATAAGGGGGCGGTGCTGATTTCTGCGCATTATGGGTATTGGGAGGCTATGGCGAGTGTATTGCCACCGCGTTATCATTGGTGTAATATGGCGTCTTTGGGGCGTTTAACGCAGTTTAGCGCGATTAATGAGCTTATTATCCAGCGGCGTGAAATGCAAAATGTCAAGTTTATTGATAAAAAAGGTGCGTTTAAACATTTGCTCAAGCTTTATGGGGCAGAAAATGCCTTGGCTGGAATCTTGGTGGATCAAAATATATCTGCGAGTGAGGGTGTGTGGGTTGAGTTTTTTGGCAAAAAGGCAACGCATACGACCATTGCTTCAGTGCTCTCACGCCGTTTTAATGTAGGGATAGTGCCGGTGATGATAGAGATTAAAGAAAACTACAAATCTTTTGAGGCGAGATTCTATCCGCCTATTTATTGTAAAAAAAGTGAGGATAGCACACAGGATATTTTAGAGGCGACACAGGCACAGGCTGACGCGATTGAAAAGGCGATAAGGACTAAACCGCAGGATTGGTTTTGGTTTCATAAGCGTTTTAAATCAGCCTATCAGGAGATTTATACGCATTAGATTCTATTTTTGCCGTGCTTCATAGAATCTTTACTCACTTAAGCCCCCCTTAAGCTTTAAATCTGTATTATTTCACTCCCATTTGATTGAGCTTCTAGTCTCTTCTCTTAGGTTTTTATTTCTATATGATGTTTTTA
>NZ_JRPE02000010.1 GCF_000765825.2 Helicobacter magdeburgensis | reverse complement strand
TACAGCTTCTGCTAATGCTTTTGCTTCTTCACTTAGGTTTTGAGCAAAGTTAGAACTTGTATGCAGCATTTTTCTAATCTCTTCTCCTAGAGTATTTGTAACTACTTCTACTCTACCACTTGCATCTTTTACTTCTGTGGTGAAGTCTAGTCTTGTGTAAGATTCAAATACACGATTAATCTCATTTAAATCTTTTCCTACACCTGTCATTAAGAGTTTAAGCAGTTCATTGACAGAATCTCTTAGATTATTCAGCTGTGGATTACTGCCTTTAGATTCTATAAGACTATCAGCATAACCTTGTTTTGCTCTATCTATAACTTGAAGAGATTGTGCGACAAGAGCTTGGTCGGATTCTAAGCCTTTAGCGATATGCTCCACATTTTGCTCAATACCCTTCGCCATCGCTCCAAATTCGTCTTTATTATGAAGTGGAGTAAGCTTAATTTCTTTGCTTTCACGATTAAGATACTTGAAAAACAACATCATATTGTGCTGCAACACACCAACGCTCTTTAGTAATGAACGATAAAACATAAACATCAAAGGCACAAAAATAACCACAAAACATACAGAAGCAATGATGAGAGCATTACTCAAAATAGAGCGAATCATAGAAAGAATAGATGTTGAACTATTTTGTGCGTATTGCTCAAAAGTATCAGCATACACACCTGTGGAAATCCAAATATTATCCGTATTTGGAATCATCGCCGCATAGGCAATCTTAGGAGCATTGCCAAGTGTGCCATCAGGCAAAGGCTTAGAAAAAAGATAATGCACAAAAAGTCCTTTATCCGTCTGTCGTTTTGAGGTATCAAACAACTCCCGCACATAATACACGCCATTAACATCTTTTGCTTCTGCTAGAGATTTGCCAAGCAAATCTTTACGTGTAGGGTGAGCCACCGGCACATATTCCTTGTAGGCAAAAAATAGCCCGATTTGTCATCTTCAAAGCGAAAATCCTCAATAGCCTTAGCGATAACAGCAATTTGTTGCTTTTCATCAAGTCCTTTTATCAAAGCCCCAAGAGATTGTGCCACAGAATCTGTGGAAAGCTTAAGCTTTTGCTCAACTTCCTCTTGTATAAGATCGTGCAGTCGCTCTACACTCTGCTCTGCTATTTCTTTTTCACCAATAAAAACAAGTCCTACAAGCACAGCAAAATTTAAAAACGATCCAAAAATAAGAATCAAAATTTTATATTTAAGTGAGAGATATTTAAACATCAAAATCCTTTATGTTAAGTTATTTGGCATTTTCTCGGCGATTATACAGCAAAAAAAGAAAAAGAAGGGTAAAGCACACATCTCAAAAAAGTAAATCTTACGCAAAAATGTGGATTTACATATAAGATTCACATATTTGAGTAACGATTTTGGCTATATTTTCCGCTTCTTTAAGACTTAAACCCTGATGACAAGGGATAGAAATCTCTGCGAGATAAAACTTTTCAGCATTTTCACATCGCACTTCGCCAAAAATCCCCCTATATAAGCTAAATTGATAAATAGGTTTATAATGCACCTGCACACCTAAGCCCTGCTCCTGCATAGATTCAAAAATCTGCTCCTTTTTACACCACAAATGCGGATAAAGCAAAATGGGATATAAATGATGTGTGCTTTGTATGCTTTCTGGAATGGCAATTGTCCCAAAATGTGGATTGTTAGCAAAAAACCCATCGTAGAATCTTGCGATTTTATGGCGAGATTCTATAAAAGATTCAAGCTTTTTGAGCTGACTTAGCCCAAGGGCAGCTCCTAGCTCACTCAAGCGAAAATTCATACCCGCCAATAAGCAATCATAATTCCAAAGCCTCTTTTTCTCCACGCCGTGTGAAAGCAAAAGCCTTACGTAATGGGCTAACTCTTCATCATCAGTTACCAAAGCCCCACCCTCTGCGGTAGTAATAGGCTTTAAAGCGTGAAAGCTAAAAACACTTGCATTTGCCAAAGAGCCAATAGGCTTATTGTGGTAGCTTCCACCAAAAGCGTGAGAGCTATCCGCAAACAACAAAAGATTATACTCCTTTGCAAGATTCTGCAAGGCTTCATACTCCACACTTTTCCCCGCATAATCCACACTCACAATTGCCTTGATATGCTCCCTTTTTTGGTGAGTGGCTAGAATCTTAGCAAGGGCTTTTTCATCAATGTTGCCATCATCTTTCACATCGCAAAAAATGGGCGTGATACCCCAAACTAACATCATATTTGTCGTAGCCACAAAGCTTATAGGTGTAGTAACAAAATAAATCTCTTGTTGAACATCTGCCTGTCGTAGTGGATTTATCCGTGATTTAGCAATATGGGGGAAATATTTATAGATAAATGCTCCATAGAGTGCGTAAAGGGCTGAAGTAGCAGAGTTAAAAGCGATGGCATACTTAGCATTTGCCTTTTGACACAAGGCAGATTCAAATTCTTCGATAAGTTTGCCTTGTGTAAGGTGCGGGGAATGCAAGGCTAGATTCAAAGCCTTTACATCGCTCTCATCAATAAGTTGTGTGCTATAAGGTATCACTACAAACCAAACTACGCTAAAAGCTCTTGCACACGCTGATTGCTTAATTTATCCGTATCGTGTGAAACGCGGAAAAGTGAGCCTAGTTTTCTTAAAAATGAGCCATCTGTCTCTTTTGCATCTTGTTTGGCGACTTTAACACCATCTTTTGTGCTTAGTTTCTCTGCGTCATTATCTGCTTGTTCTTTTAGTGTGTCAATGGCATCTTTAATTTCACTTTGCTGCTCTTTTAAAATATCATAAAACTTCTTAGCGTCCGTATCAAGTAGCCCTACTTTTAGCTTTGGTGCGTCAAAAATCACATTGCCACTGCCATCTTTTATGTTTTTAGCAAAAACACTAGTGCCTTCAAAAGTCGCCTTTTTCAATACAGATTCTATATTTTTTTTCAAATCCTGCATTTGAGTGCGAATATCATCTTTCTCACCTTTGTCAAAAGTTTCTTTATCTTCATCTGCAAGTTCGGCAAATTTTTTCACATCAGATTCTATTGTTTTGAGTGATTTTTGTGCGACTTGTAAGCGTCCAATATCGCTGTTGGTGTTTTTAAGATTTTGAGCGAGTTGAGAGTCTTTTATGCCACTTACATCAACACTTTTTGCTTTGTCAGCTTTAGGAGAATCTTTTGGATCTTGGGCTTGTTTTGTTGCTTTTGACCCTTTTGATTTTAGCTCTTCTTGCTTTAATGTTTGGCTTGTGCTTGCGGTAATTTTCATTTTTGCTCCTTCAAATATCTCTTAATACGCTATCTCTAAATATCTCTAGCACTCTGCTTTAGTCTATTTCAAGCATATTTTGTTCCAAATATTTTGTGTGAATATTTGAAGCGTGGAAGTCCTTATTTTTCATCATCTTAATATGGAATGGGATAGTCGTCTTAATACCTTCAATACAAAATTCTTTCAAAGCCCTGTGCATACGGATAATAGCCTTGTCTCTGTCCTCACCCCACACAATAAGCTTGCCGATCATAGAATCATAATGCATAGGCACGGTATAGCCACCATAGGCGTGAGTATCAAGCCGCACATTTGCTCCACCCGGAGCCACCCATTTTGTAATCTTGCCCGGACAAGGATAAAACTTTTCAGGATCTTCTGCGGTGATTCTGCACTCAATAGAATGCCCTTTAAAAGTAATAGAATCTTGACTTGGGAGCTTCTGTCCCTCGGCTATGCGTATCATCCACTCTACCAAATCAAGTCCGCTTACCATCTCACTCACTGTGTGTTCAACCTGCAGACGGGTATTCATCTCCATAAAATAGAAATCCTCATAATTCGCATCTAGCAAAAATTCAAATGTCCCAGCCCCCACATATTTAATGTATTGTGCGGCTTTTACAGCAGTATCTAGCAGTCTTTGACGCACTTCAGGCTTTAAAACCACAGCGGGAGATTCTTCTATGAGCTTTTGCTGTCGCCTTTGAGCAGAGCAATCACGCTCACCGATATGCAACACATTGCCGTGCTTATCAGCTAGAATCTGCACTTCAATATGTTTGGGATTGCGGATAAATTTTTCCATATAAATCGTGCCATCGCCAAAGGCACTTACTGCTTCAGATTCAGCTGCGAGATAGAGATTTTTAAGCATTTCAGGTTTTTCAACCACACGCATACCGCGTCCGCCACCACCAGCAGCAGCTTTCAAAATCACAGGGTAGCCTATCTCATTTGCTATCCTTTCAGCCTCTTTATAGTCTTTTAATGCTCCATCGCTCCCTAAAATTACAGGCACACCCGCTTCTTTCATCACATCTTTTGCCTTAGACTTATCACTCATAAGCACCATAACTTCGGCACTTGGTCCAATAAACTCTATATTATGATGAGAGCAAATCTCCACAAAATTTTGATTCTCACTCAAAAAGCCATAGCCGGGAAAAATCGCATCAACCTTAAGCAACTCCGCCGCACTCATAATCGCAGGAATATTGAGATAACTTTCACTTGACTTATCCCCGCCTACGCAGATTTTACCATCTGCCACATCAAGGTAATACGCATCTTTATCCGCTGTTGAATAAATCGCAATAGCCTCTTTACCCATCTCTTGGATTGTTCTAATAGCACGGAGCGTAATCTCGCCACGATTAGCTATGAGAATTTTTTGAATCTTTTTTTGTTTTACACTCATTGCTTTGCCTTAGAGTTTTTCAACTTTAATAAGATTAGTGCTAAACTCCACAGGCTGTCCATCGCTCACTTCAATGGAAACAACCCTGCAGTCAAACTCCGCTTCAATCTCATTCATAATTTTCATTGCTTCAATAATAGCAACGGTCTGCCCTTTTTTAATTGTATCACCAACATTAACATAAGGAGCAGCACCCGGGCTTGGAGAGCGGTAAAATGTCCCAACCATAGGAGATGTGATAAAATGTCCGCTTGTATCTTTTGGTGTGCTAGGTGTCGCAACGGGAGCAGATTCTGCTACTGGAGTTTGAGAGATAGCTGCAACAGGAGCTGGTGCAATGGCTGTAACCGCCCCACTCACACTAGCATTAGCCTTTTGGAGTTTTAGCTCAAAGCCCTCTTGTTTAATACTAAACTTCGCAATATCACTATTGTCAAACAGCTCCATAATCTTTTTGATTTCTTGTAGATTCATCTTGCACCTTTCTTGTCGTGAAATTTAAATCTGCTATAATAACACGATTTTTTAAAGATACGCAAAATTTTTGTAAAAAGTGAGGTGCAAAATGGGTTTAAAGTCTGATTTATGGATTAAAGAGATGAGTAAAAAGGGTATGATTGAGCCATTTTGTGAAAAGCAAGTGGGGCAAAATATCGTAAGCTATGGGCTATCAAGCTATGGATATGACATTCGCGTGGGTAGTGAATTTATGATTTTTACAAATATCGGTGCGACTTTGGTTGATCCTAAAAGCTTTGATGAACGCAATGTCGTAGAAGTCGATGCGAGTGAAAAGGGCTACTGCCTTGTGCCGCCAAACTCTTTTGCCCTTGCACGCACGATAGAATACTTTAGAATGCCACGCAATGTGCTTGCTATCTGTCTTGGCAAAAGCACTTATGCAAGGTGTGGGATAATTGTAAATGTTACGCCTTTTGAGCCAGAGTTTGAGGGGCATATCACTATTGAGATTTCAAATACAACGCCACTTCCAGCAAAGATTTATGCAAATGAAGGCATAGCTCAAGTATTATTTTTAGAGGGCGATTCGCCTTGTGAGATAAGCTATAAAGATAAAAAAGGCAAATACCAAGGACAAAAGGGCATTACACTACCTAAGGTTTTAAAATAAATTAAAGCAAATTCTAAAATCGCTTTATATACCCTATATGATAGTTTTGTGTGCCATTTTCCGCATTATCTACCCAAGCAGTGAGTTGTGAATCTTTACTCTGTTTGCTTGCCAAAAAATATGAAAGAGAAAAGCCCAAAATCGCTCCAGCGATGACTTGCGTAGTTGTATGTCGCTCTGCATACACTCTACTTGCTCCAACTGACGCACCAATAAGACTAAGTGGCACTCCCCACTTCCAGCCATAGCGTTTTTGAGCAAATCCAGCCGCCGAAAAAGTAAATGAAGTATGTCCGCTTGGGAATCCATCAAAGCTTCCATTATTTGGACGCTGTGAGATTCTAGCATACGATTCATTTGAACGCGATACAATCACAAAGCCTTGCTTGATAGCGTGAGTGGTAAGGAAAGTCGCTCCAGCCCCTATGGCTTGCTCTTTCACACCTTGCATATCATCAATAGCATAGCTATATGCCATCATTGCAAAAGGCAGAATCTGCATTACATCGCCATATATCTCAAATCCACTCTTTTCCGCATACAAATCCTTTTGCATACCTACACACAAAACCAAAGTCATCAAAATTTTTTTATACAAAATCCACTCCTTGAAACCAAAAACTCAAAAATGCGAGATTCTACACTTTTTTCTACAAAAAAAATACACTCTCATTTTAGGAATACAATTTGCTTGAGAGTTTGCATATTTTCTTGTAAGGAGTGCAGTATGTTAGATGCAATGCAAAATTCTATTTTAAATAAGCCCGATTCTATCTTGGATAAACGCCCAAACTCTCCATCAGCAGATGTCAATAAGTTGGAGAGCAAGTTTGAAGATATGTTTGCCAAACAGGCTAAAGCCAAAGCTCAAAAGGAAGCCAAAGATTCAAGTCAAGCCCAAGCCGTAGATGACAAGAATCCACTTAGCAAAGCCTTGCAAGGCAAAATGAATAAGACAGAGAGTAAAAATACAGCTCAAGCAGATTCAAAAAATGAGCTGCTTGATAAGAATCTTTCATCACAGACTCAAAAAGCACAAAGCCCAAGCACAAAGCCTGCAAGTCAAAAAGCTCAAACTCCAAGTGCAACTCCTGCGTCTTTTGATTTTAAGGACACTGCGAGTGAAGATTCAAAAATCGGTTTGCAAGAAAAAATTGCCAAATCATCTAAAGAAAATAAACCAAAAGAGAGTAATCCCCTTGTAGAAGCCCTAAGCACACCTTTAAACACAAGCTCAACAAGCACAGCAACTAAAATTGCAGAAAGCAAAGATTCTAGCCTAGATTCAAAAGCAACAACTCCGCGTTTAGCCTCTATGCCAATGCCACAAACTAAAATCCCACAAGAAGAAGCACAAGCTCTAAAAACCCTAGCTGATGTGCAAAATCTCGCCCAAGCCAAAGGCTTAAACCCTAGCAAAATGAGCCTAGAAACGCAAGGGGCAAATGCTCAATCTCTCGCGCAAGAAGCATTAGAGACACAAGCGAAGCTAGAAGCAAAGCCAAAAAGCATTCCCGCATCGGCAAAAGAGAAAATCAACTACGAGTATGAAAATAATGTAGATAGAATCGCCATCGTCCAACGCGGAACCAAAAAGCCAAAAAACATCACAAGCAAAATCTCAAATGAGTATCCAACTAAAAAGGCTGATGATGAGGGCAAAGGTAGCGTATTTTCTCTAAAGGACGCACCCCAGCTGGGATAAACAAGATTTAAAAGAGCAAGATTCAAAGGAGAATATGCTCCAAAAAGCCCTTAAGACAAAGGCTACGCCTTTAGTTGCTGGAGCTGAAGCAGACAAGATTCTTGACTCAAAGCAAGATTCTATTTTGGAACAAACTAAAGAATCTTTACAAACCCCGCAAGACAAAGGCAAAAAAACAAGCAAAAAAGCCAAAAAGAATAAGGCGGAAAATGGCGAGACTATAAACGAAGATTCTAAAAAAACAAAAGGTAAGGCGGTTAAAAACCCACAAAATAAAAATGTAGAAAAGCTAGAATCTAGTCCTGCCCAAGCAGAATCTAAACAGATAGCCAATCAAACCAAGCAAACAGAGCAGATTCAAGCCCAGCTTATGGATTCAAAAAATGCAGAATTAAAAAGCTTTGAAGAGGCATTAAGACTTGATGAGATACCAAGTATTGAGGAATTACAAAAACAGACTCCAAAGTCGCAATCAAACGCTACTCAAAAGCCTAATGTATTAGCTCAAAGCATAGCCGCTTTAGAATCTGAAGCCTTACAAAATAAATCTAAAAGTGGGGATAAAAAGAATAATGAGAAAAATCCCAAAAAAGACACACAAAGCAAAGGGGCTAAGAATACAGACTCAGAAAGCCTAGTGCAAACGATCAAGGCACAAAGCACACAGCTAGAAGAATCTCAATCGCCCCTTGAGCAAAGCCAGATTCAAGAAGAGGAAAAAAGCTTTGCGGAAATGCTTTTAGCAGGGGGCAAAAAGAAAACAAAACTTAAAGAATCTGAAGCGGTAGAAGAAGGCAAGGGTAAAACTCAATCTAAGCAAAGTGCGGAAGTTTTACACACAAAGGAAAATACTCGCACACAGATTCTCTACCGCTCTGCCCTTGCACGAGAGAGTGTAAGGAATTTCGCTCAAGCCCTGCGTGAAGAGGTGCTAAACTACAAGCCCCCTATCACAAAGCTATCCTTAGAGCTTAATCCGAGCAATCTTGGCACACTAGAGCTTACTATCACTAAAAAGGGCAAGGATTTGCATATTCAAGTGGTGTCAAATGCTACGGCGGTTGGGTTATTTTTACAAAATCAAGTGGATTTTAAAAATAATCTCGCACAAGTGGGCTTTGAAAATGTGGATTTAAGCTTTAGCTCAAATGAGAATGGCAGCGGAAACAAGGGGCAAAGTGGTGGAAATAGCACCCCACAAGAGCAACAACAAGAAGGGAACAAAAATAGCTTAGAAGATTCACAAAGTGAAGTCAATGTAATGCATATTACATTACCTAAATACGCTTAAAAAGGGAGTTTAATAATGGCGATTGACTTAGCAGAAGTAACAGGAAGTGCGGCAAAAATAGCAAAAGAGAAAGAAAAAGTCCGCAACATTAATGAGCTTGATAATGACGCTTTTATGCGACTTTTCTTAGAACAGCTCAAAAATCAGGACCCAACCGCACCAATGGAGACTGATAAGATTATCACGCAAACTGCCCAGCTCACGCAAGTGGAAATGCAAGAGCAAAATAAAAAGACAATGGTAGAAGTGGCAGAAGCTATGAAAAGCACACAAGAGACAAATAAGGAGCTAAAAGAGTTTCAAGCACAAATGAAAGAATCTTTAGAAGCACTCAATCTCGGTATGCAAGATTCAGCTAAATCAAATGTCGCTACCGCACAGCTTAATGCGTTAAACACCGTCTCAATGATTGGCAAGGTGGCTGAAACTGATGTCTTTGGCGTGAATGTCCAAAAAGGTAAGGCGGTGAAATTTTCAATCTATTTTGATCAAAAAATTGACGCACAAAAGGGCGATCCAACCATTTATATTTTTAATAGCAATAATGAGATGGTCAAAAGCATTTCGCTTAAAGATAAAAATAACCAAAGCGGGTATTTGGAATTTACTTGGGATACGCTAGATAATAACGGCAAACAGGTAGATGATGGCACATATAATATCCGTGCGGAATATAACCTTGATGAAACAAGCAAACAATACCACACCGCTCGTGTGGGACGCGGAGAGGTGCAGAGCATTATCTTTGATAAAGGCTCACCTATGCTAAGAATGGGCGATATGATTTTGCCCCTTGATAGTGCCATTGAGTTTTACAATAAGGATCACGGGCTATGAATAGCACTCTTATCAACTCTTACAGCGGGATTAAAACACATCAATTTGGGCTAGATTCTATCTCAAATAATATTGCCAATGTTAATACCATTGGCTATCGCGAGAATATTCCGCAGTTTGAAAGCCTTTTTAGCACAAATATGGATTCTCTTAATGCCGATTCCCCCATTAATAACGATATGAACTATGGTGCGACAAAATCAAGCAATGCTATCTCCACGCGTAGTGGAAGCTACAAGGCAAGTGATGGGGAATTTAATGTAGCCTATGAGGGCAAGGGCTGGTTTGTTGTTGGGGAGCAGAAAAGCGGAAGTTTTGAAATCAAAGATGATGGCTATGAAAAAAAGCAAAAAAACTATTTCACACGCGATGGCTCATTTTTGCGTGATGGAGAGGGCTATATCGTCAATACAAGCGGATATTATATGTATGGTGTGGATTTAGGCAAGATTAAAGATGGAATCTACACTTCAAACAAAAGTGAAGAGGTTGATTTTGCAGCCCTTGCTTCTGGGAAATTGCAACCTATGCAAGTCCCGCAGAATCTCTACTATCGCCCTGTGCTGACTACAAAGCTTGATGTGAGTGCTAATCTCAATAAAAATGAAAATGCTACTTCTGTATCATCTTTTTTCAAAAACAAAGATGGCGAGTTTGATATTGAACGATTTATGGATACGGATATCAACGCCTTTGCCACCGATGATACGCCACTTAATGCCCCAAGCTACAATGAAGTCCGCCTTATCATAGATAAAGATGGCAAAAAGGAAACCTTGAGCTTCAAATATGGTGAAGGCGGAGTTGAAGCAGGGGAATTCCGCACTTTTAATGATTTAAAAAATCTTTTGCGTGAGAAAGTGGGGTTAGATTTAGAAATCAGCAAAGGGGCTGATGGGAAAGTCGGCGAAAAAGTAAGCTTAGAGCTAAAAAATAATTCGTATAAGAATCTCAATTTAGAGCTTGGCGGAAGCCTGTTTGAAAAGCTAGGATTCAAAGGAAAAAATGAAAACTTTAATAGTGGCGTGGGGACAAATTTTAACGCTAATAAGGCGTATGAGAAAAATGCCATTGTGCAGTATAAGGGGGTTTCATTTATCCGCACAGGCGAACTTGGCAGTAGTGAAGATCCCTTTATGGATAAAGAAAATTGGAAGATTCTAGATAGCAGTGCGTTAAGTCAATGGAGTGATAATACCACCTACCTTGAAGGCGATGTGGTGCAAAGTGATGGCAAAATCTATCGCCGTATTAATGCCGCTGGGAATAATCCAATCAATGAGGGGAATTGGGAAGAGCTAGGCAGTGTGGAATCTGCCCTGCCGCCAAGCTATGCTAAAGGTAGCACTTATCAAGTTGATGATGTGGTAAGTTATGAGGGCAAACTTTATCGCAAAATGGTGGATAGTGGCTCAAGCGATCCTAAGCTTGATAATGTCGGTTGGCAGGAGATTAGAGGGGATAGTTTCTTCAGTGAGTTTATCCAAATGCCAAGCTACCAAACCAATGTAGAAATCTATGATGAAAGTGGCAAAAAATTCCTAGTGCAAAGCCATTACTTTATGGTGCAGTCGGGCAATCCTGAATCCGAGCCGCCAATCAAGGAAAAATGGGAGGTGCGTTCAGCCGTGTTTGACCAGCACGGGGAGATTATGATAAGCCCCGATTATGTAACGCACAACATAGAATTTGATAGCGATGGGAAGCCAAGTGCCGAGCCTATTGAGCTAAATTTTGGCGATAAGAGCTTGACATATAATATCGCAGGGGCAAAGGATATGCAAAGCTCAAACTTTGTGTATAGAGATTCTGGCATTTTAGGAAAGGATCAAGATGGACGAGCGGAAGGGCATTTGCGTGATGTAAGGATTGATAAAGATGGCATTATATTCCTTGCGTTTGATAATGGAGCGTATGAGCCTATGGGACGCGTGGGTATTGCGGCATTTGTCAATGATCAGGGCTTAAGGAAAGTAGGCGGAAATCTCTTTGAGATGACAGAAATGGTCGTAAATGGCGATGCAAGCACGATTAGTGGGAAGCCGATTTTGGGTTGGGAGGGGCTAAATCTCAAGTTTGGCTCGGTGCTGTATAAGCATTTGGAGACGAGTAATGTTGATGTGGGAAATGCCCTAACGGAGCTTATTGTTATGCAAAGAGGCTATTCTATGAATGCCAAAGCCTTTACCACAGGCGATGATTTAGTAAAAGAAGCACTTAATCTAAAACGCTAGGATTCTACGGTTTGGATTCTGGGCTTTGAATTTTAATTGAAAGGGCAAAAATGAAAAAGACGATACAAAAAATAGCGGTTGGGTTTGTGGCAGTCCTATCGCTTATCTTGGCACTTAGTGGTTGCAATGATGATAAAAAGACAGAACAGCAAAAGTTTCAGCCAGATTCTTATTATGAAAATAAAAACTTACAAGAGCTAGAATCTTTATGTGAAAACAATGACTTCAAGGCGTGCCATAAAGCAGGTTTAGAACATCAAGATATAACAAAAGTTGTTACATTGTTTGACAAATCGTGTAATGGTGGCTACGGAAAGGGCTGTATCGGTTTGGGACTTGCCTATGAAGATGGTGGTGGTGTAAAGCAGGACACACAAAAAACCATAGCGTTATATAATAAAGCCATAGAGCTTGGTGAAAATGCTGGATATTATTTTCTTGGATACTTGTATGCAGCAGGAGATAAAGTAATGCGGAATTATCCTAAAGCATTTAAGTATTATCAAAAAGGCTGTGAGCAAGAAGATACCTCTTCGTGTTTTCAAGTGGGCTATGCTTATTATACGGGCAATGGTGTAAAACAAGACTTTACAAAAGCAAAAGCATTTTATAGCAAAGCCTGTGATTTGGGCGAAGATCTTGGCTGTGAAGGCTACAGAGAATTGCAACAACAGGGCTATTAGAATCTAGCTTTGTGTGAGAAAATGTGAAAGCGTGTGGGCGTAGATTCTAACTCACATCTTTTGCTTGTTGTAGTAGAGCCACCTAGCAAGTCTAAGCAATCTATCCGCACTTTAAACTCCACACTCAAATTTTTATTTGGCAAGAAAAAGGGGCTTAAAAAAACGCTTTTTTTATTTGTCTTACTCCCATTGCTTGTAGCTCCCAAGCTGGCGCAATCCCTCATATAGAGCTGCACCCACACTTGTGGCGAGATTCACACTTCTAATGCCTTTTACCATAGGCAGCCTATACGCCCTAGCAGATTCCACCAAGCTAGAATCTAGCCCCCTATCCTCTCGCCCAAAATACAAAAATCCCCCTTGTGAAAAATCCGCCTGATAATGCAGCTTTTTTGCCTTTGTGCTAAAGAAAAAATGTCGCTCGTCCATAGGGTAGCTCTCCCAAAACTCCTGCAAATTCTGCCATTCATACACTTGCAGATTCTGCCAATAATCAAGCCCTGCGCGTTTAAGCTCCTTTTGCTCCACGCTAAAGCCTAAGGGGTGGATTAAATGCAAAATAGAATCTGTGGCTACACACAGCCGCCCGATATTGCCCGTATTTTGTGGAATCTGTGGCTCAACAAGCACGATATGAAAAGTATCCATTCTCTTAACCTTTTAAACGCTCATTCAAAGTAAAAGCCACACTTTAACACACTAAGCATAATAAAAACACCCAAAAACATTGCCTTTAAGCTATCTATGTGGGATTTTAGATACAATTGCAGAGCTTTTTAGCATATTTTCCACTCTAGGAGGGCTTTTATGGATTTTCTCACAAATCTTAGTGAAGGTTGGCAGTTTGGCATTCAGCTCTTTGTCGTGCTTGTATGTCTCTTTTATGGTGCAAGAAAGGGCGGTATTGCTCTTGGGCTTTTAGGTGGGATTGGGCTTTTAGTCCTTGCTTTTGGATTCAATGTCGCTCCGGGCAAACCTGCGGTTTCTGTAATGCTTACAATCTTAGCTGTTGTTGTGGCAAGTGCGACACTTCAGGCAAGTGGTGGGCTAGATGTAATGCTACAAATTGCAGAGCGTGTGCTAAGAAGAAATCCAAAATTTTTGACGATTTTAGCGCCTTTTGTTACTTGTTTCCTTACAATTCTATGCGGGACAGGACACGTTGTTTATACAATGATGCCAATTATTTATGACATTGCGATTAAAAACAATATCCGCCCAGAGCGTCCTATGGCAGCAGCCTCAATCAGCTCACAAATGGGTATTATCGCCTCACCTGTGTCTGTTGCGGTAGTGAGCCTTACAGCATTGCTTTTAGAAGCAGAGCATAAACTTGCAGGATTTGATGGCTATATCAATTTGCTACAAATCACTATTCCTAGCACACTTTTTGGTGTTTTGTGTATTGGAGTCTTCTCGTGGTTTAGGGGTAAGGATTTAGATAAAGATGAAGTTTTCCAAGAGAAAATCAAAGATCCAGAGTTTAAAAAATATGTCTATGGAGATTCTAAAACACTTCTAGGTGTTAAGCTTCCTTTCAAAGATTGGCTTGCTATGTGGATTTTCCTAGGTGCAATCGTTGTTGTAGCTGTGCTTGGAGCATTCCCAGAGTTGCGTCCGCAATTTGAAGTAAAAGGTGCGATGAAGCCTATGGGTATGGTAGATGTGATTCAAGTATTTATGCTTTTGGCTGGTTCTGCGTTACTCATTTTTACAAATGTAGATGCAGGTAAGATTGGTAAGAATGAGATTTTCAGATCAGGTATGATAGCCCTTGTGGCGGTGTTTGGAATCTCGTGGATGGCGGATACAATGTTTGCAGTGCATACACCTATGATGAAAGAAGCTTTGGGTGATATTGTAAAAGCACAGCCTTGGACTTATGCGATTATGCTGCTTTTAATTTCAAAATTTGTAAATTCTCAAGCAGCGGCTATTGCGGCGTTTGTGCCTTTGGCTCTTGGTATTGGCGTAGAACCCGGAATTATCGTAGCATTTGCAGCAGCGTGCTATGGCTATTACATTTTGCCAACTTACCCAAGCGACTTGGCAACAATTCAGTTTGATAGAAGTGGCACAACGCATATTGGACGATTTGTTATCAACCACAGCTTCATCTTGCCGGGCTTAATCGGTGTATTTAGCTCGTGTGTAGCTGGATATGCTTTAGCAAAAATTGCAGGGTATATTTAATAAGTGTGTATAGAATCTCGCTTTTGAGATTCTATTACTTAATAAAGGATTATTATGGCGTATCTTCTACTCACTGGTGCGAGTGGCTACATCGGCTCACATACCGCTTATGCGTTTTTAAAAAATACAGATTACAATCTTGTCATTGTTGATGATTTAAGCACAGGTTTTATAGAGAATATTACCTACTTACAGGAATGTTTTGGGGATAGGCTCACTTTCATTCAAAGCAATATTAATGACTTACAGGCAATGCGAACTCTACTTCTTACATATCAGTTTGAGGCTGTCATTCACTTTGCTGCGTCTTTGATTGTTGGAGAATCTGTGCTTAAGCCATTGCAATACTATATAAACAACACAATCAACACAACAAATCTTATCAATCTTTGTGTGGAATGCAATGTCAATAACTTTATCTTTAGCTCCACAGCTGCTGTGTATGGGGAGCCAGATATATCGCTTATCCCCATTGATGAAAATGCCCCACTTTTACCCATTAATCCCTATGGGGCTTCAAAGATGATGAGTGAGCGGGTTTTAAGCGATACCGCAAAAGTGATTGAGAATTTTAACTATGTGGCGTTGCGGTATTTTAATGTCGCTGGGGCGAGTATGGATAACACACAAGAGCTGCTCTCACAACATAAGGGCTTAGGGCAAAGAAGCAAAAATGCTACACATCTTATTAAGGTAGCGTGTGAATGTGCGTGTGGGAAGCGGGAGAGTATGGGGATTTTTGGCACGGACTATCCCACAAAAGATGGCACTTGCATTCGCGATTATATCCATATTGATGACTTGGCAAATGCCCACCTTGAAGCATTAAAATATTTGCAACAGACAGGGCAATCAAATGTCTTTAATGTCGGCTACTCACAGGGTTATAGCGTTAAGGAAGTGATAGAAATTGTCAAAGAAGTGAGTGGGGTGGATTTTAAAGTCATTGCAGAATCTCGGCGAGAGGGCGACCCCATTGAGCTTAGTGCGAAAAATGAAAAGATTCTTTCACTCACACATTGGCGACCAAAATATAATGATTTAAAAGGTATCATCACAAGTGCGTATCAGTGGGAAAAGGCATTGTCCTAATCCCACTTTGTAAAAAAGCAGATTCTAAAAATAAAATCTGCTTACTTCTCCTAGCTAGTTTAGCTTCTACAACGCAAATAAATCACTAAATTCATTAAACGCCATAGATTCTAGCTTGGCTTGATTTTCACACACTGCCCTTATTTGCTCGCATTTTTTGGGGCTAAGTTTTAGGGCGATATTGCGTTCAAATTTGGCTACTAGCACAGGGATTCCTTCACTTCTTCTGCGTTTATGCCCGATAGGATATTCTATCTCTACCTTTTCACTCTTGCTGCCATCTTTGTAGAAAATCTGCACCGCATTAGCGATTGATCGTTTATCCGCCTCCAAATACTCACGCGTATAGCGATCATCGACTTCTACTACCATTTTATCACGCAAGGCGTCAATGCGTTTATCACTCGCCACAGAATCTTCATAGTCTTCTGCGGTCAATCGCCCAAACACAAGCGGCACAGCCACCATATACTGAATGCAGTGATCCCTATCAGCAGGGTTTGCAAGCTCGCCGACTTTGTTGATGATTCTATGTCCAGATTCTTGCGTGGTAATCACAATCTTTTCAATAGAATCTAATTTGTCTTTTACTTCATTATGCAGTTTCAAGGCACATTCTACGGCAGTTTGCGCGTGGAATTCCGCTGGGAAGCTGATTTTAAACAGCACATTTTCCATTACATAACTACCAAATTCTTGTGGGATAGTGAGCTTTTTGCCCCGCATTTTTACATCTTCAAATCCCCAAAACTCCGCACTTAACGCACTTGGATAGCCCATCTCACCACTTAATGCTTTCAAGGCTAGATTTACGCCCCTTGAGCTTGCATCTCCTGCCGCCCAGCTTTTGCGTGAGCCTGTGTTTGGCGCGTGGCGATATGTCCGCAACGCCCCGCCATCAATGAATGCGTGGCTTACTGCGTTTCGCACTTCTTCAAAGCTCCCACCAAGCATAACACACGCCACCGCGCTAGAAGCGATTCTAACAAGCAGCACGTGGTCTAGCCCCACTTTGTTAAAGCAGTTTTCTAAGGCAAGCACACCTTGAATCTCGTGAGCTTTAATCATCGCACTTAGCACATCTTTGACTTTTAAAGGCTCTTTACCTTCGGCAATATTTTTGCGGCTTAGATAGTCAGCTACTGCCCAAATCGCCCCTAGATTATCGCTTGGGTGTCCCCACTCTGCGGCTAGCCAAGTGTCATTAAAATCAAGCCACCTAACCATAGCTCCCACATTAAACGCCGCTCGCTCTGGCTCTAGCTGATAGCTAGTCCCCGGGATCTTTGCTCCTAAAGGGCGAAACTCCGCGCCCTCAACAACAGGTCCTAAAAGCTTGGTGCAAGCTGGAAAGTTTAATGCCAAAAGTCCGCAACCTATGGTATCCATAAGGCAGTATCTCGCTGTCTCATAAGCTAAAGGGGAGTTAATCTTATACTCCAACGCATAACGCGCAATTTTTGTTAGCAGCTCATCAAACTCTGGTCGTTTGGTATCCAATGTTCCCATATCGGCACTCATTGTGTTCTCCTTGTAGTTAAAGTATAGTTGAAATTCACCCTTGTCTGTCCATTTGCAAGATTTAGGGATTTTTAAGATAGTCATTACCCTTAAGGTAACTCCTACCTTAAAAATCCCTAAAAACTCACAAAGCAACAGAGCAATGGCTAGAATTTGTGTTTTTATAAAATTCTAGAATATAGATTCTAGATTCACCGCCGCTGATTGCCAAGCCAAATAGTTAGATTCCCACTCGGCAAAATACAAACCATCTAAGTAGCAAAACCGCACTCCTAAGCGTTAAAGATTTTGCGATGATTTTTTAAGTTTTAATTAGAAAAGCACGCAAAACCAAACGCTCAAGCGGCAAGATTTTTGAGCTAAAAATGGGGCTTTGCAAGGCTTTGGCAAGGAGTTACCTAAGCGGTAATGACGCCGCCAAAGCCGCAGCAATCGCCGTTTTTAGCCAAAAAGCTAACGCACCCACGATTAACGCTTATCCATAGGCACAAACGCTTTGTTTTCCGGTCCTATATATTGCGAACTAGGTCTAATTAACTTATTATTCCCCCTTTGCTCAAAGATATGTGCCAACCACCCTGCTGTGCGTGAAAAGATAAAAATCGGCGTGAAATACGCTGTGGGAATCCCCATAAAGTGATATGTGCTTGCACTATAAAAATCAAGATTGGGAAAAAGCTTCTTTTGCTCCCACATTACCTTTTCTATGGCTTCACTGATTTGATATAGCCCCTTTGTGTCTTTCACATCATCACTCAATCTTTTACTCCACGCCTTAATCACCACATTTCGCGGATCTTTCTCCACATATACGCGATGTCCAAAGCCCATAATCTTATCTTTTCTAGCAAGTTTGTCTAAGATCCCCTGCGTTGCCTGCTCTGGCGTTTTAAACTCTTCAATCAAATCCATTGCCGCTTCATTTGCTCCGCCGTGTAGTGGTCCCCTTAACGCCCCAATCGCCCCCGTGATTCCTGCATACACATCAGACATTGTCGCCGTAATCACCCTTGCAGTAAATGTAGAGGCATTAAACTCGTGCTCTGCATAGAGAATGAGACTAGCGTGCATTGCCTTTACCCATAGCTCTTTTGGCTCTTTTTGGTGCAAGGATTCTAGAAAATACCCAGCGATAGAATCTTGCTTAGATTCTGTGCTTATCTCCTTGCCATTTGTGTGATAATGATGCCAAAAAGTCAGCACACTTGGGAAAATCCCTAAAAGCCTTGTACCAATTCTTTGCTGATTTGGAAAAGAGGCTTTAAACACATCATATTCTTCTCTCTCCAAACAACCAAGCGTAGAACACGCACTTCGCATAATATCCATAGGGTGTGCATCTTTTGGTAAAAGCTTTAGCACTTCTTTTAGCTCTTTTGGTAAGCTCCTTGCCGCAATCAATTCCTTTTTGAAAGATTCTAGCTCTGCTTTATTTGGTAGCTTTTCTTTTAATAGCAAATATGCCACTTCCTCAAACTCACAATGCTCTGCTAAATCATAAATATCATAGCCCCTATAATTTAGCCCGTGTCCTGTGCCACAAGTGCAAATCGCGGATTCTCCTGCGCTTATCCCTGCTAAGCCACCTACTTTTTTTGCTACTTTTTCC
Source organism: Helicobacter magdeburgensis (assembly GCF_000765825.2). Taxonomy (GTDB): domain Bacteria; phylum Campylobacterota; class Campylobacteria; order Campylobacterales; family Helicobacteraceae; genus Helicobacter_C; species Helicobacter_C magdeburgensis. Next base: position 75,249 of record NZ_JRPE02000010.1, on the reverse strand, counting down.
GTTGGTGCTGCCATTTTCTATCCTTTTCTTTAGATTTAGTGTGGTTATTTTTTGCTTTTAAAAAGTGTATCTAGCTTTTGCTCATACTCGTGGTAGCCAAGCATTTCATACAGCTCATCTCGTGTTTGCATAGAATCTATGCTATTTTTCTGTGAGCCATTGTTGATAATATCTCTAAATACCGCTAAAGCCGCCTTATTCATCGCCCTTGCTGCTGAAAGCGGATACAGCACCATAGAGATTCCCACATTTGCTAACTCATCACGCGTGAAATAAGGCGTTTTGCCAAACTCTGTGATATTTGCTAACACCGGCACTTTTATGACTTCAGTAAATTGCTTATACTCTTCTAGCGTATGGATTGCTTCGGCAAAGATCATATCCGCCCCTGCTTCTACATAGGCTAATGCTCGCTCAATCGCTGCGTTTTGCCCCTCACTTGCGTGGGCATCAGTCCTTGCCATCACCACAAAGCTAGAATCTAGCTTTGCATCCATCGCCGCTTTTATCCTATCGCACATCTCTTCTTTGCTTACAAGCTCTTTATTTGGGCGGTGTCCGCAGCGTTTTTGTGCGACTTGGTCTTCTATGTGGCAGCCCGCTGCTCCGCTTCGCGTTAAGTCTTTAATCGTCCTAGCGATATTAAACGCCCCACCCCAGCCAGTGTCCGCATCTACAAGCAAGGGCAAATCACTCACCGCTGTAATTCTACGCACATCAATGCAGACATCTTCTAATGAGCTAATGCCAAGATCAGGCACACCTAAGCTCATCGCCGCTAATGCCCCACCGCTTAGATACAGGGCTTTTGCACCGCTTTTTTGTGCTTGTATAGCAGAGTAGGAGTTAATCACACCTATAATTTGCAAAGGATTATTTTCCTTTAATGCTTCTCTAAATTTCTGTCCTGCTGTTTTCATTTTGCCTCCTTTATGGTTTTAGATTTTGGATAGCCAAGATTTGCCAATGCTTTCTCAATCTCTGGCAGCACACTAGAATCCTCAATCGTGCTAGGCATTTTCCATTCATTACCATCGGCAATATCACGCATTGTGCCTCGCAGGATTTTACCACTTCTAGTTTTTGGCAGTCGTGCCACCACTGCGACAATATGCAGTGAAGCTACCGCACCAATCTCTTCTCGCACAAGCTGCACAATGCCTTCGCACAAGCTTTGCGTATCTCTTTCCAGCCCATCTTTTAGCACGACAAAGGCAAGTGGAATCTCCCCTTTTAGCTCATCATTTACACCAATGACCGCACATTCTGCAATATCTGGGTGCTTAGAAATAGCCTCTTCCATACCGCCAGTTGATAGCCTATGTCCTGCGACATTGATGACCCCATCCATTCGCCCCATTACAAACACATAGCCATCTTTATCAATATAGCCACTATCGCCGGTGAGATAGTAGCCCGGATAGTGATTAAGATAAGCTCTCTTATACCTTGCATCATCGCCCCAGATTCCCATTAGACACGCAGGGGGCAGGGGCAGCTTAATCACAAGATTCCCTAGCTTGCCGGCTTTGCATTCCTTGCCCTCTTCATCTAGCACTTTTAGGTTAAAGCCGGGCATTGGCTTTGTAGGAGAGCCGGGCTTTACAGGCATTTGCTCTAATCCTAGCGGATTTGCCGCGATTGCCCAGCCGGTTTCTGTCTGCCACCAGTGATCTATTACAGGCTTTTGCGTCAGCTTTTCAATCCATTTTAGCGTATCGCTATCACACCGCTCCCCAGCGACAAAGACTGCTCTAAGGGAGCTAATATCATATTTTTTAAGCCATTCGCCTTTAGAATCTTCTTTTTTAATCGCTCTAAATGCTGTTGGTGCAGAAAATAAAATATTGACTTTATATTCTTGCACCACACGCCAGAATGCTCCCGGATTTGGCGTTTTAACCGGCTTTCCTTCATACACAATAGTCGTGCAGCCATTCATCAAAGTGCCATAGACAATATAGCTATGCCCTACAACCCAGCCTACATCACTTGCCGCCCAAAAGACATCGCCGGGCTTTGCGTTGTAGATATTATCCATAGACCACTTCATCGCCACAGAATGCCCACCATTACTGCGGATAACACCCTTTGGCTTACCAGTTGTCCCAGAAGTATAAAGCACATAAAGTGGATCAGTCGCATCCACAGGCACACACTCTACCGGCTCTGTTTTTTCTTCTTCACTCTCCCAATCCACATCACGCCAAGGTAGCATATTCGCCCTCTCTTGTGGGCGTTGCCAGATAAGGCAGGTGGTGGGCTTATGGCTAGAGCTTTTTATCGCCTCATCAAGTGTTGGCTTATATTTAATCACACGAGAGACTTCAATACCACAAGAAGCACTCATAATAACTCTAGGCTTGGCATCTTCAATCCTAGCGGCTAGCTCGTGTGCGGCAAACCCACCAAAGACCACGCTATGAATCGCCCCAATCCTAGCACAAGCAAGCATTGCAATCACTGCTTCTGGGATCATAGGCATATAGATAAGCACTCTATCGCCTTTCACCACGCCTTTATTGACTAAGATTCCAGCGGTTTTTGCCACTCTTTTGCGTAGTTCTTTATAGGTGTAAGACTTTTTTGTGTCCGTTACAGGCGAGTCATAATGCAATGCCACTTGATCGCCTCTGCCATTTTCTATATGCAAATCAAGTGCGTTGTAGCAGGTATTCATACACCCACCGACAAACCACCGATAATGATCATTCACAACATCAAGCACCTTATCCCATTCGTGATACCAATGCACTTTTTTAGCAGCTTCTGCCCAAAAGGCTTCAGGATTCTCAATGGATTGTTTATATACTTCTTCATATGTGGGCATCTCTATCTCCTTTGAAAAATTGGCTAGGGTTTTATTCTAGCTTGAAAGGATTGATTTGCTATGAACAATTTTTGATTTTTTAATGCAAGTTTTGAGCATAAATGTTATAATTGAACAAAAATTGTGCAATTATATTGAGAATCTCATTGTAAAGAGTATGTAAAGGATTATTGTGGCATTTGGAGCATTGGAAAAACTCATCATTATTTATCAAAAATCAGGCTTAAGCGTGTCAAAATTTGCCAAGATCATCGGCAAAGACAGACGCACACTTACTTCGTGGATTGACAAAAGTGTTACAAAAACGCCACAAGCTGAAGTCTTTGAATCTATCAATACATTTTTCCGCTACCCTAGTAGAATCTGGGATACAGATTGCGATAAAGATGAGTTTTTTTCTCTCTTAAAAACTCTGCCACAAAGTGAGATAAAAATCATAGACAAAGGCTATGAAGGAGGATTAGAATATATTTTAGAAAAAGAATCTAAAAGGCGTTTTGTCATTCACCCTAGATTCCCTTCCCCTGCTTACCGCGATAAAATTGTTACTTTTCCCTACAAGTTTGGCAACTCTATCCACGCACAAGCTTTACGCACAAAACGCTATGAGCTAATGCTAGAACACGGCTTTGAAAGTGTGGAGTGGTATAGCATAGAATCTTTGCTCCGCTTTGCTTTTTCCCCCATTGGCAATTTCTACACAAAAGCCCAACGCATAGCGGTTTTAGAACTGATGCTGGAGAGCTTGGAAGATAACTACAACAAAAGCTTATATCTTTTTGATTCATATAGCACTAAAATCTTTGGCGTTGATAGCACCTATATTTCGCTTCAGCCACAAGAGAATTTGATGTTTGTAAAAATGCCAATAGATTCTATGATTTTAGAAATCACAAACAAACAACTCGTGCATAGAATCCACAAGCACTTCACCTCACCTAGCCACGCTCCAAAACATATTCCAAAAGACTATGCCTCACAGATTCTAAAGCTTTGTTTGGAGTGCATTACACAGCAGAAAGATATGTTACATTTTTGCACAATGATAGCAGAAAAAACGCCTTATAGCTCACTTTTTATGAGTGCAATCTCCAAAGATTTGCACCATCATTTTGACAAAACCCCACTTTGATTGCTTTACTTTAGCTAAAATGCTTTTACATTTATTTTACACAAAGGATTTAATATGCTAACACTACGCAAAGCAAATGAAAGAGGGCATTTTAATCACGGCTGACTTGATACTTATCATAGCTTTTCTTTTGTAGGATATTATGATGAAAGGTTTATGGGTTTTAGCGCATTGCGTGTGATTAATGAAGACAGGGTAGAGCCGAGCAAGGGCTTTGGGACACATTCGCATAAGGATATGGAGATTCTCACCTATGTGCTAAATGGGACAATCGCGCATAAAGATAGTATGGGCAATGAAGAGCGAGTGCCAAGCGGGGAGTTTCAAATAATGAGTGCGGGCAGTGGTATCACGCACTCAGAGTTTAATTTACTTGATGAGCCGCTGCATTTTTATCAAATATGGATTCAGCCAAATGAGCTAGGTATTACCCCACGATATGAGCAAAAGGCATTTGACACAAGCAAGGGCAAAACACTTATTTTGTCCCCAAACGCTGAGCAAGATTCACTCAAAGTCTATCAAGATATGCGGTTATGGCTGTATAGGGATATTGCAAATGAGACTTTTAGCTTTGATAGTGGTCGCAAGGCGTATATCCAAGTGGTGCGTGGCAAACTAGAGATAGAATCTAGCCAAACCAAACCATTTATCATAGAAACAAGTGATGGTGTGATGTGCTGCTCTGAATCTAGCTTTATTCTCAAAGGCTTAGATTCTAATAATGAAGTGTTGATATTTGACTTGCCTTAATATAAATTACTTTTATGATGAGCGTCTCTGCCTTAGCCATTCGTTGAATCTTGCCACATAGCTCCAAAAGAGTGGAATAAAAAAGATGGCGATAAATGTCGCTGCTAACATTCCACCAATCACGCCTGTGCCAATAGCGTGTCGGCTCGCACTTCCCGCCCCGCTAGATAAAGCCAAAGGCAATACGCCAATACTAAAAGCCAAAGAAGTCATAATAATCGGGCGGAATCGCAGCTTTGCCGCACCAATGGCAGATTCTAGAATCCCTTTGCCCTCTTTCTCGTGCAAATGCTGTGCAAACTCCACAATTAAAATCGCATTTTTAGCCGATAGGGCGATAAGCATAACAAGCCCAATTTGAAAATATATATCGTTACTTAACCCCCTTAGCATAGTTGCCAAACACGCACCAAATACCGCAAAAGGCACAGCGGTAAGCACAGATAAAGGCATAAGCCATCGCTCATACTGCGCACACAAAATCAAAAAGACAAAAATAAGCCCAAAAATAAATGCTAATTTCCCAGTGCCACTTGCATTTTTCTCTTGATAGCTTGTCCCAGAATAAGCTATTGTATAGCCCTCTGGCAGAATTTCCTTTGCCACCTCTTCAATCACTCGCAGTGCGTCACCACTTGAATAGCCCTTTGTCTCATTCGCATTACCGATGATTTTCGCACTTGTGAAAAGATTGAATCTATCCACAATATCCGCTCCAATGACACGCTCAAAGCTTACAAGTGTGCTTATGGGGATTAAATCACCATTGCTAGATTTCACAAAAATACGGCTCAAATCCTCTGGAGATTCTCTAAACTCACTTTGGGCTTGAATATTGACTTGATAAGTTTTCCCATAGAGATTAAAATCATTGACATAATGCTGTCCAAAGGTGCTTTGCATTGTGGTGAAGACATCATCAACATTCACATTCATCGCCTTTGCTCTCTCTCTATCAAGATTCAAATGATACTGCGGAATATTTGCACTAAAAAGACTTCTCACGCCTAAAAGCTCCTCGCGTTTATTTGCCTCTGCCACAAGGAGATTAGCGTATTTTTCCAAATCCTTAATACTCCCACCACTTCTATCTTGAATATACAGCTCAAAGCCCCCAACGGTTGATAAGCCCATAATCGCCGGTGGTGTTGTTACAAGACTAAAGGCATCAAGGTTAGCATTAAATGCACCCATCATTTTTTGTGCGATAGCAAATGCACTTTCTTTTCTCTCACTCCAATCTTTTAGCGTTACAAAAATCACCGCCCCGCTTGATCGTGCCGCACTTGCTAACATATCAAATCCAGCAATCAAAAAGCCTGAATCTACACTTTCTTCTTGCCCTAAAATCGCCAAGCCCTTTTTGCCTTCTGTAATCGTGCGTGAAAGTGAAGCCGCTGGAGGCAGCTGAATAAAGCTCATCATACTGCCCTTATCTTCACTTGGCACAAGCCCAGTGGGCAGTTTAGAAAACAGCCCCCAAGTTGTTATAAGAATAGCTACAAACAACGCTACAAGCAAGATTCCACGCCGCAACGCCTTGCCTATTTGCTCACCAAATTTATGTGTGAGCCAATCAAAAAAGTCATTAAATCGCCTTACAAGATAAAAAGGCTTAGGCTCTTTTGCCTTTAAAATAGACACACATAAAGCAGGGGTTAAGCTCAATGCCACAAAGCCAGAAATCACCACAGAAATAACAATAGTTATGGCAAACTGCTTATAAATCGCCCCACTAAATCCACCAATAAACGCCACAGGGATAAAGACCGAGCAAAGCACTAGCACAATGGCAACAACCGGACCTTGAATCTCGCTCATCGCCTTGAGTGTGGCTTCTTTGACGGAGTATTTTTCCCCAAGCTCATTTGTCTCCGTATGCAGGATTCTCTCCACATTTTCAATCACAATAATCGCATCATCAACAACAATCCCAATCGCAAGAATAAGCCCAAAGAGCGTTAAAAGATTGATTGAAAATCCTAGTGCATACATACCCGCAAATGTGCCGATGATGGACACAGGAATGGCGATTACAGGAATGATAGTCGCACGGAAATTTTGCAAGAAAAAATACATTATGATGATAACAAGCACAATGGCTTCAATAAAAGTTTTAATCACTTCATTAATGGAGATTTTCACAAAACTTGTTGTGTTATAGACATTTTTATAATGCAGTCCATTTGGGAAGCTTAAAGATAGCTCTTGCATTTTTTTCTCCACCGCACTAGCCACATCAAGGGCATTTGCCCCGGGTTGCAAGGCAATACCAAAGGCTGAAGCGTGCTTGCCATCAAGCAATGGACTAACACTATAATCCTTCGCCCCAAGCTCAACTTTAGCCACATCTTTAAGACGCAACGCCGAGCCATCAGCATTTGAGCGAATGATAATATTACCAAACTCTTCAGCACTCACAAACCGCCCCTGTGTCGTAACCGAGTAAGTAAAAGCAATATCACTTCTCATAGGCTCTTTACCAAATGAGCCAACAGCAAACTGCGAGTTTTGCTCTGAAACGACTTTAGCCACTTCAGAAGGGGTAAGATTATTTTGTGAAAGCTTATCAATATCAAGCCAGATTCTCATAGAATAATCTTGAGAGCCAAAGGGCGTTACATCGCCCACACCCGGGACGCGTTTAAGCTCATTAATGACATTTAAGATTCCATAGTTTGCTACAAAAGTGCTGCTGTGCGCGGGATTATCCGAATACATTGCATACACCGCTAAAAGTGTAGAAGATCTTTTACGCGTGGTGATTCCCACTCTTTGCACCTCTGCGGGAAGTTGGGCTAGGGCGGATTGGACGCGATTAGTTACATTGACTAGTGCCATATCCGCATTGGCATCATTACTGAAAAATACATTGAGATTCATTACCCCGCTTGAAGTTGAAGAAGACTTCATATACAGCATTCCCTCAACACCATTAATGCTATCTTCAATAATACTTGCCACCGTGTTTGCCATAACTTCCGCACTCGCCCCACTATAAGTCGCACTTACAACAATCTCATTAGGCACAACTTGCGGATACTCTTCAACTGGTAAAATCGTTATACAAATCGCCCCAACAAGTGTAATTACAATAGACAGCACCATAGCAAAAATGGGGCGGTTGATACAAAATTTTGACATAAGCTGCTCCTATTTTTTTGAATCTTGGGGCTTTGTCTCTTGTGGTTTCACATCTTGTGCTTTGGAATCCTGTGGTTTAGAATCTAGCTGCTGCAACGGCATAGATTCACGAATTTTTGAAAGTTGATTCAGCACGAGTATATCGCCATCTTGCAGACCGCCTGTGATAAGCACTTGATTATTGCGGAGATTCTGCCCTAGACTTACGCGTGAGATGTGAGCCTTGCCATCTTTAAGCGTATAAACATAGCTTCCTTGATTATCTTGCAAAAGGGCAGTTTGGGGGATTGTAATCGCATTTTGTGCTTCAAAGCCCTTTAGTCGCACCCGCACAAATTCATTAGGCAAAAGCTTTTGCTCATCATTATCCACAATCGCCCTTGCTTTAATTGTCGCCGTTTGTGAATCCAGCACAGAATCCACAAAATCAAGTTTGCCTTGCTTTTCATACACCTTCCCATTACCAAGCACATATTCCACCTGTATGCGGTTGTTTTCAAGCCCACGCATAAAGTAATAATCCGTATTTGGGATAGAAAACTCCGCATAGATAGGGCTAAGCTGCGTGATTGTCGTTAGGACATCTTGTCCGCTACTGCCTACGAGATTCCCCACATCATAGCTTCGCATACCCGTCTTACCACTAATCCATGCTACCACATCTGTATAGCCCAGATCAATACTCACATCATCAAGCGTCGCCTTGGCATTTGCTAGATTTGCTTGAGCAGATAGGTAGTTTGACCGCGAAGTGTCATACTGATCAATGGTATAAACGCCTTGCTTATAGAGCTTCTCAACGCGTTGCCAATCGCGATTAGCTTTGATGAAGTTCGCTTCCGCGGATTGATATTGAGCTTTGGCTTGATTGACTTTTGTAAGATAACGCGTTGGGTCTATTTTAAAAAGTAACTGCCCCTCTTTGACAATATCACCCTCATTAAAATTCTTTGACAACAGCACACCTTGCACCCTTGCATACACCTTGACACTTTGGATACTTTTTAATCTGGCTGCATATTCAAAGTTTAAAGCCACATTTTGATGGGCGATTTTTTGTGTCTCTACCTTAAGAACGGGGGCTTGAGCTTTATTTTTTTCAGAATCAAAACAGCCCACAAACAGCCCACTCACACACAAAAAAGCTATACATATTTTCAAAATATACCGCAAAATATACCGCATATTATCACCACTCCTTACATTTCTTAAAAACATAACTACTTAACTCAAACCAAATATTTTTACACCAAAAAGCCATCTATTACCTAATCAAAAATAGTTGCACATACAACTAATAATCTCGTGTATTGTATAAAAACTCTGTGAAATAAATGTGAAAGCCCACTCAAAACTAATGCAGTATCAGATTCTATCCCTAAGAGCAAAGGGATAGAGTTTAAAATTATGCAAAATCTTTTAAAAGCAAATCCTGTGTATTCATCACACCCACACCCTTATCAAGCACTGCCTGTGCGATGTCTTGGGCTTCTTTGAGTGAGTGCATTTTCGCCGTGCCACATTGATAAATATTCAGCTCTGGAATCTGGCTTTCATCTTGGATACGCAAAACATCTCGCATACTCGCTTCCCACGCATCTTTTACCGCATAGGAATCTGGCTTACCCACCACACTCATATAAAATCCCGTGCGACAGCCCATTGGCGAAATATCAATAATCTCAACCCTTGAATCATTGAGATGCTCCCGCATAAATCCAGCGATAAGATGCTCCATTGTGTGGATTCCCTTTTCACGCAAAAGCTCACAATTTGGACGCGTAAAACGCAAGTCAAACACACTTATCACATCTCCCTTTGGTGTCTCCATAGTCTTTGCTAAACGCACCGCAGGTGCTGGCATACGCGTATGATCCACCTTAAAACTATCTAGTAATGGCATATTCTCTCCTTTATTTTTGATTTTAGAGCCGACATTGTAGCAAGTTTGCAAAAACGCTACAACACAAAAGGCACAACAAGCAAAGCATATCGTGCCATTTTGCCAAGGGCAATGCCAAGCACACACAGAATCTGCCTATACCGCACAAGCCCAAGAGCTAGGGCAAAAACATCCCCCACAAAAGGCAAAAACACAAAAAACGCATACACAAAGCCATATTTTTGAATCTTAGGGGCGAGGGTTGAGATTTTATCCCACACCTTTGGAAAAAACCGCATAATCATCTTATAGCCGCCAAAATAGGCTAAATAATATGTGCTTAAGCTCCCTAGCGTATTGCCTAAACTTGCCACAGCCCACACTGCCAAAGGCTCAAAGCCCATCGCCATAAAGCCCACGACAAATGCTTCAGAGCCAAGCGGATAAAGTGTGCTAGCCATAAAACACACCACAAATAACCCAATCAAGCCATATTCATAATACTCTGCCATTCTCGCTCAACTCATTTAAAATTCCCAAACACCACTTATGCGTAAGCACAAAGGCAAATTCGCAAAAGCCACAAGTGGATTCTAAAAACTCTTAATATTCTCCAAAGTTAGCTCTAATAATCTCTCCCTTGCCTTGTCATACGCCCACGCCAAGTGCGGAGTGATAAGAATCTTATCAGCTATTTTTTTATCTAAAAATGGGTGGTTTGGCTTCATCGGCTCTATCTCAAGCACATCTGTGCCAAAATACATATCTTTATTTTTCAAAAATTCCGCTATGTCATTTTCATTCACAATGCCACCGCGACCGACATTAATCAAAATCGCTTTATCTTTTATCAAAGGCAGATTCTTGTGATTAAGCAGATTGTGCGTTTGGGGATTGAGCGGGGCGTGGATAGAGATAATATCACTTTGAGAGAGAATCTCATCTAGCTCCTTACGCGTAAAGCCACTTTGCGTATTTTTACCGCTTGTGGAGTAGTAGCTCACTTTTGCTCCAAAAGCCTGTGTGAGATTCCCCACTCTTTGCCCTATACTTCCAAAGCCGATAATCCCCCACTGCAAGTTCTCTAGCTCCCTTAATCCGCCATTAATATGCGTAAAAGTATCACTCTCACACCACGCCCCACTTTTACAATACGCATCATAATACCCCAGCCGTGCCAAAAGGTGCAAGGCTATACTCAAAGTATGCTGTGCGACAGCAGTTGTGGAGTATCCGGCAACATTTTTTACCACAATGCCTTTCTTCTTAGCAAAGTCTAAATCCACATTATTCATACCTGTGGCGGTAATGCAGATAAGCTTTAAATCCGGCAGTTGTGAAAGCACAGATTCATCAAGCACAACTTTATTTGTCAGCACCACATCTGCTCCAGCACATCGCTCTATCCGCTGGTGTGGCAGTGTAACCCCATAGCTTACAAACTCGCCCAAAGCCCTGAATCCGCTCAAATCACAATCGCCCAAAGTATTCCCATCAAGTAAAACTATTTTCATCATCTCTCCTTTTTTGCGTATTTTGGGATATAATACATTTCATCTTTGAATAAGGGGCAAAATAATGCAAAAAAATGCAAGGGTTGTGAAGATATTGCTAGATTCTCTGCCATTTATTAGAATCTTTAGGGGAGAAATTATCGTTATCAAATATGGCGGTGCAGCCCAAAGCAGCCTTGATTTAAAAGAAAAATTTGCCCTTGATATTGTGATGATGTATATGCTTGGATTAAAGCCTGTAATTATCCACGGCGGGGGGAAACGCATAAATGAAGTGCTTGAAAGTCTCAAAATCCCAAGTGAATTTAGTAATGGCTATCGCGTAACTTGTGCAGATTCTATGCGGGTGGTGGAGATGGTGCTAAGTGGGGAGATTAATAAGGAACTCACGGCATTTTTAAACTTTCACGGCGCTAAGGCAGTAGGCATAAGTGGCAAGGACGCAAACCTGCTTCAAGCAAGGGCAAAGGATAATGGTGCATTAGGCTATACCGGCGAGATTACAAAAGTGAATCCGGAGTTTTTGCTTAAAACTATCAATGAAGGCTTTGTGCCTGTTATCGCACCCATTGCTAATGGCGAGAACGCAAGGCATTTAGGCTATAACATTAACGCCGATTTATGTGCCTGTCATATTGCTAAAGCGTTAAAGGCTAAAAAAGTCATTTTTCTAAGTGATATTCCGGGTGTGCTAGATGAAAATAAAGAGCTTATCTCTTCGCTCACACCAAGCGAGATTAAAGAGCTTGAATCTAGGGGTGTAATCAGCGGTGGTATGATACCCAAGCTTGAAGCCTGTGTGGATTGCGTGGAAAATGGCGTGCAAAAGGCTCATATTATTGATGGCAGGGTGGAGCATTCCCTGCTTTTAGAGCTTTTTACCACGCAGGGTATCGGCACGGAGATTTGCAATAACACGACAAAAGAAAACAAATGAAACTAGAATCGTATCATTATGGCTTTTTAGAGCGGCTGTGGCTAAAGCTTGAGGCACGATCAATGGACAAAAATACAGAACGCATTGTAATGCTCCTGCCCGTGCTACTTTTTATGCAGAAAGAGCAGCTTGAATCTTTGCTTGATGAGCTACCTAAGATTCTAAGCTCCTATCTTAAGCCCCATTTGGTGCAACGCGTCTTTGCCCACATTGTGCTAAAACTCAAAGAATACACCAAAAACGAGCAGCTTTTTATCCAAGAGCGGCAAAAGGCGTTTGAATGCTTGGCAGAAAATATTCAGCTTTATGCGATTGTGCTTGATATGTTTGATAGCAATAAAAGCCCTGATAGCCTTGACTTGATTGAACAAATCGTGCGGAAAAAGTTTGATAAAGACTATCAATTAGACAAAAAGAATCTCCGCCTTTTACACTACCAAGAGAAGCATTGCGGTGCTTAAATGACTAAGGGGATAAAATGGATAAAGCACAGATTCTAGAGCGGTTAGATACGCATTTACAACAGCTTAAAAGAACGCAAAAAGTCCCACGCAACGAAGTCAGCACAGAGTGGGTTACACAAATATGTAATCTTATTGGAATCCCAAAAGATTATGTGCCGCTTTGTGGGCAGATTCTATCCTACAAGCCGCCCACACGCCTTGTATGGCTCCATATGGCAGAATGCACGGGGTGCAGTGAAAGCTTCCTGCGGCTTGATAAGCCCGGGGTAGAATCTTTGCTTTTAGAATATATCTCACTTGAATACCACGAAACCATTATGGGAGCGGTTGGCTTTAATGCGAAACAATGCCTACACGATACGCTAAAAGAGGAGTTTATACTTGTGATTGAAGGGGGCGTGTCTTTGGGGGAGAGTGCGTATTTTCTCACTTCTGGGGCTGATAGCACAAATGGCGAGAATGAATGCCTTGAAGTAGCGCGACACGCACAGGCTATTTTTGCCATTGGCACTTGCTCTAGCTTTGGCGGGGTGCAGGCAGCATATCCTAATCCTACGCAATCTCAAGGCATTAGCACCTTTTTAAGACAACCTATTGTGAATATCCCGGGCTGTCCGCCTAGTGAAGCTAATATGATAGGCTCGCTAATGTATTATATTTTGCTTCAAGAGATTCCGCCCTGTGATCATCTCAACCGCCCATTATGGAGCTATGGCAAGAACTTGCACGAGATGTGCGAACGCAAGGCAAAGTTTGAATCTGGGGATTTTGTAGAATCTTTTGATGATGAGCGTTTGCAAGAAGGCTATTGCTTGTATAAAGTGGGCTGCAAAGGACCTTATGTGGCAAATAACTGCCCAAAAGTGAAGTTTAATGCCAAAACAAGCTGGCCTGTGCGGGCGGGACACGGCTGCATTGCTTGTAGTGAGCCTGATTTTTGGGATAGCTTTGGTAAGATTGAAGAGCCACTGAATAATGCCAATGCTTATCTCAAAGATAAAAAGCCCCTTAAATCCCTATCTCTAGTGCATACGCTAGAATATACCTTGCCGGATTCTACTTTATGCCTTGAGCTTGATAGCTTGAGTGATACGCGTATTTATAGCCAAGAGAAGCAGGATTTGAATCTACTTGCACTTAGTTTTTACTCCCATTTATCCGCACTTTTGCCACATTTAGCGAGTAAAAATAAGCTTGGGGCGAGACTTGTGGAGAATTACCACAAGTGGCGTTTAAAAGAAGAGCTTGAAGGCATAGCAGATTCAGAATCTACCAAAGATTCTATCTCGCATAATGCAAGTGATATGCTAAAGCTTGTTGGAATGATGTTTGGCAAAAGTTTAAATCACGCTCAAGTTTTAGACTTGGCACAAAGCTACTTATTTCCACATATCAGCAAACTTGATTTTAAGCTCACTACAAAAGACAATGGCAGTTGTGAAATTGAAGTCAATAAATCCTTGCGGCTGCCATTATGCTACTTACTTGGTGGGCTAGAGATAGAGGGGGTGGCATATAGTGTGGCAAGCTCAATATGTGAGATTTTAGCCCTTGCACTCGTGGAGCTATGTAAGATTCATAATATCAGTCAAGTGGCGTTTAAAGGCGATCTTATGCAAAATCCGCTTATACAAGATCGCTTTGCTACCTACTTGCCGCAGTGGCTTAAGGTTGTGTAAGCTTTTAGGCGAGATAGGGCTGTATAAATTTTAAGCTATCCATTGTATTTGAGAGAAATACTAAACCTTGAAGTGTCAGCACACTACAGATTCCAGCCAAGATTCCAGCCAAGGCATCATCGCCCACAACGCCTAGTCCGCCTTTCCATTCCCTATCAATTTTGCCAATAAATGAGAGCTTAGACACATCAAAGATTCTAAAAAACACAAAGGCTAACAGGCTATGTGCCACCCCAAAGCCCACAATCGCCATAGCTAGCCACATACCCACAAGCTCATCAATCACTATGCTTTTATCATCGTGGGTTTGTGTTGTCTCTTCGTATTTATCAATATGCTTAATGGCAATAAGCCCTATAAGAATGCTGAGTAAAAAAATGCTCTCTTGTGAAAAATACACAATAGGCAGCCCCAAAAGCAAAGCCACCACACTCCCCATAGTCCCGGGAGCTTTAGGCGAGTAACCACTATAAAAAAGGCTTAGGAATAAGTCTTTAATCAATTTTTGTTTTTTAGTCATTGTGGATTCGTCTTATTTTTGCGGATAATGCCATATTTCTTGCGTTTTTCCCACAAGCTTTTGCGGCTCATTCCAAGCTTTTTAGCAAGCTCTATATCCGGATAGCGACTTTCATATTTGGTAATAATAATCTTTTCATATTCTTTGACTGATAGAATCTCCCCGCTTAGCTCCACGCTATTAGACTGCCGAGAAATGTCAATCACTTGCGGAAATGCAACCTTTTCACTTGAAACAATGCTAATAATCACATTGTGCTTTAATGCCGCTTCAAGAAAATCCTTCCTATCACTCTTTTTTAGCTCTTCAAGGTTGGTGATGTAGTAAATCTCATTCTTTTTTGGTGGCACACGGAATATACTTTTCCAAGTATCTTCTTTCAGGGAATAAAATTGAAAATGGACGCGTTTTTCCCGTGCATATCGCATAGCATAAATATCTGCTGCCCTTTGGGTATTTGTCTTAATCACAAAGGGGGGATTATACAAAAATGGCTCTGGTGTGCCTAGCTCACGCTCAATAAAGCTAAAATAGCTCCTATAAAAACTAATCTCTTCATTAATCTCTCTATATGCTTTGTAGTGCGTGATTTTGCGGATAAGCTCATCAACGATAAATGGCTTAACAATATAATCTGTTACGCCATTTCGCAGAGGCTTAATCACCGTATCATCATTAATATAAGCAATCATTAAAATAATAATGGCTTGTGGATAGGCTTTGCTTAGCTCTGTGTAGCCCTCATTAATCGTGCCAAATGAGGCTAAAATCACATCATAATGATCCTTTTGCACTTCTTTGAGTGAATGCGCGATAACGCACTCCAAGCGTGAATCGCTAAGCTTGTTTGCAATGCTTTGAGCTAAATAAATCTCATTTTCAATGATTAAAACTTTCATTTCCTCTCCCTTTTTAAATATGTCCTAGTCATTCTCTCCCTTTAAATTATGATGATTTAACTCTCCGTTTAATATCTCTCGCCAAGGGGCAAAGCCCATACTCACACTTGCCTGAACGCACACGCCCTCTTTTCGCCCTACAAAGCCTAGAGATTCAGTTGTAGTTGCCTTAATATTCACACGCGATTTTGGTAAATGTAAGATTCTAGCGATACACTCACGCATTTGTGATTTATACGGAGCGATTTTAGGCGTTTGTGCCATAATGCTTATATCCACATTATGCAGCTCATAGCCCACACTTAAGGCAAAATTATAAATATGCCCTAAAAGTTTTTTAGAATCTGCGTTTTTATACGCTTTATTAGAATCTGGAAACCACTGCCCTATATCGCCCCCACCAATAGCACCCAAAATCGCATCACTTAATGCGTGAAGTGCGACATCGCCATCACTATGGGCTTTGAAACCAAATGGAGATTCTATTTTTACGCCGCCAAGCCACATTTCTTTATCATCTTCAAAGCTATGCACATCAATCCCACTACCTATAAGAACACGCTTTGAAGGGGTTTTGAGATAGGGCAAATGGAAAAGTAAATCGCTTTTAAAAGTAAGCTTATTCATAAGGGGACTGCCTTTTATAAAAGCTATCTTTTTGCCAAGCTTATGAAGAGCCGAGCTTTCATCACTAGAATCTGGGCTAGATTCTAAGGCGAGTTTCAAATCCGCTGTCCTGCTAAGCTGTGGCGTTTGGATAAGCTTAATCTCATCTCGGTTAAGATATTCCCCATTATAAAAGCTCGTATCGCTTACCTTTATATAAGGCACGATACAAGCGGTGCTTTCATCAATCTTTTCTAATTTAGCAAATAACGCCCTAAGCACAGAATCTTGGGCATTCCACCTTGCCACATCACTCACAAGCACAAAGGGTGTATCCACATATTGCAGGGCATTACGCAAGGATTGCGTGCGGCTATCCCCACCCTGCACGACTTGATAGGGACTCATATCCGCCATATAAGCAAAGTCATTTTTTGAGGCGGTAATAAGAATATTTTTAAAAGAAAATTGCTGTGTTATCTTGCGTGTAGCCACAAGCCACAAAGGCTCTTCACCAACGCGAATCCACTGCTTTTTACAAGCAAAGTCATCGCAAAAACGCGTAGAATCCCCAGCTGCCATCATAATGAGTGAGACATTATCCAAAACCGAATGTAAAACCAAAATCTTTCCTAAAAAGTGTATATTTATTTTTGAAAATCCGCATTCTACCATAAAAAACAAAAAATAAGCTAAAAATTGTTACTTAAATTCCCATATTGTTTAACTATTTTTTAAATAATCAATGTATATTTTGTAAGTTTAGATAGCGTAAGCACAAAAAATAAAAAGGATTTTCTATGAGAACACAATGGGTGCAAGAGAGATTGATGCAAGAGAGATTGATGGATGGACGCGTCAAGGATTCAATCCGCACACAGCTCCACTACGCCAAAAAGGGCATTATCACTAAAGAAATGGAATATGTCGCTAATGTTGAGAATCTAAGCCCCGAACTTATCCGCCAAGAGATTGAGCGAGGGCGGCTCATAATCCCAGCAAACATTAATCACACCAATCTTGAGCCTATGGGTATTGGCATAGCCACACGCACCAAAATCAACTCAAATATCGGTAGCTCCTCCCTTGCAAGCTCTATTGAAGAGGAAGTAGAAAAGGTTAAGGTTTCTATCAAGTATGGTGCGGATACGATTATGGACTTAAGCACGGGTGGGGATTTAGATGAGATAAGAAAAGCAGTTATCAATGCTTCAAGTGTGCCTATTGGCACGGTGCCTATGTATCAGATTCTCTATGATGTGAAAAATGATGTCTTAAAGCTAGATATTGACACTATGCTTGATGTGCTAAGAAAACAAGCCAAACAAGGGGTAAGCTACTTTACTATCCATTGTGGATTCTTGCTTTCACATATACCTTTTGTGGCGAAGAGAAAAATGGGGATTGTCTCACGCGGGGGGAGCCTTATGGCAAGCTGGATGATGCACTATCACAAAGAGAATCCATTCTATGAATATTTTGATGAGATTCTAAAAATATGTCAAGAATATGATGTGAGTTTGTCTCTAGGGGATTCTTTGCGTCCGGGTTGCTTGTATGATGCAAGTGATGAAGCACAATTTGCCGAGCTTAAAGTGCTAGGGGAGTTAGCAAAAAGAGCGTGGGAAGCTGATGTGCAAGTAATGATAGAAGGTCCCGGACACGTGCCGCTTAATCAAATTGAACGCAATGTGGAATTACAAAAACAATATTGCAATCAAGCACCCTTTTATGTGCTGGGACCTTTGGTTACGGATATTGCTGCTGGGTATGATCACATCGCAAGTGCCATTGGTGCGTGTGTGGCGGCGTGGAAAGGTGTGGCAATGCTCTGCTATGTAACGCCAAAGGAGCATTTGGGACTACCTAATGCTAAAGATGTAAGGGAAGGAATCTTAGCTTATAAAATCGCCGCTCACGCCGCAGACATAGCTAGAGGACGAATTGGTGCAAGGGATAGAGATGATGCGATGAGTGATGCGAGATATAGCTTTGATTGGAATAAACAATTTGAGCTCGCCCTTGATCCTGATAGGGCAAGGGAATATCACGATGAAGCCTTGCCACAAGAAGTCTTTAAAGACGCGGAGTTTTGCTCAATGTGCGGTCCAAAATTTTGTAGCTATAAAATCTCACAAGACATTTTTAAAGCCCATAAGCAAGATGAAAAAGAGTCTATGGCAGTAAATGAATAAAAATTAATAATTTAGAAGGAGCGAAAATGACACTTTTTGTTTGTCTCGTGCATTACACAAAGCCTTTAGAGCAGGTTACGGAGCGTTTGCAAGAGCATAGGGAGTATCTTAAAAAAGGGTATGAAAGGGGTATTTTACTCGCCTCCGGTCCTAGAATCCCAAAAGATGGCGGCATTATCATCGGCAAGTTTGCAAATAAAGATGAAGCTTTAGCATTTGCAGCAAACGATCCTTATACGCATTATGATCTAGCAAAATATGAAATATTAGAATTTGAGCCTGTATTACACGCAGAGATTTTAAAGGATTTTTTGAAATAACAAAACTTGAAGGCAATAGGGATTCTAAGCGTATTTTTCAAAACAAGAATGCTTTTAGAATCCTTAACTTTGAAACAGAATCTAAAGTCTAATAGCCATAATAATAAATCCCATAGGTTACAAAAATGCGGATTTTTGTCTTTGTGATTGGGCGTGGGTAGTCTTTGTAAGCAATCTCAATGGTGCGTTCGCTATTGCGGTCTAAAAGCATATAATTTGATGAAACAATAATCTTTAGCCCACTAATATCACCATTTGGGTGGAGATAAAACTCCACTGCACTAAGCCCCTCCTGCCCCAGCCGTATGGCACTTGCTGGGTATTCTAAGTATTTTTTTGTAATGCGTCCAATATCCCGCAAATTATTGACTAGAAATTCCTGCTCCGCTATGCCATAGTCTCCAAATTCAGCCCCATAAAGCTCCTCTATATCTCTCCTTGTTACCTCATCAACACCCGGAAACTTCGCAAGGGCTTTAACTCTGCTTCTCTGCCTTGTGGTTTGCTGATGTTTGCCCCTGCCATCATAAAGGCTTAAAGATGAGAGATCAAGCTCATTCGTATTGCTTTGGGTTTTTGCATTTTGGGTTTGCTTAGGTGTTGGTGGAGTTGAGTTAAATTTGGGTGCGGCAAGTTGATTATGCGTATCCTGCTTAGATTCTAGCTCCCCACCACCTAGAATCTGAAAGCCCGCCACTTTCATTTGTGGATTTGTAGAAGTGCCTTTTTTAAACTGCATTTGTCCAAAACGCACAAACAAAATGCCAAGAATCACACAATGGATAAGAAAAGATATGAGTAACCACGCCCAAAAGCGAGATTTATCCTGCATTTCAAGCGGATTTTTCATTTCTTAGGGCTTCTCTTCTCATTTTTTAATCCCTCTCATCGTTGGGATATTGAGAATTATGGAGATATTTAGAAAGTCGCTCTTGCTTTTGCTCTAAGAGTTTGGCAAATTGGTCATCAAAATGTAGTTGCTCTGCTGTGCTAATACTCTGCGGGATAGGATAGCGATCAATAAGTGTTGTGCTTGTCGCACCAATGAGTATCAAATACCGATAGCCATTAGATTCTATAGTTAGGATTCTGTGTTTTGAATCTAAATTTTTCTGTGAGACAACCTCAATTTTCGTTGGGTCAAAGACTTCCTGCTTTTGGGCAAAAGATGAAAAATATCCGCCAAAACTCCTTTTTGCCCCTGCTTTATTGCTCCCTGCTTTATTGCCGCCTTTGGCAACAACATACCGCTTCACATAAAACAGCACCAGCACAAGGGCTGCCATAACAAGCAAAACCGCCACATACCGCCAAGTATCAATCCCCATATCCGTTTTGAAAGCAAGGGGATTTTGTGAATCTGCCGCTTGAGATGAAGTATTTTGAGAGAGTTGAGTTTGAGCTGTAGAGGCTTGTGTATTTTGACTAGATTCTATCTCAAGGTTTGGAATCTTATGTATCGTTTGGGGCGTTTGCAAAAGTGTGTCAAGCTCACTTTTTGGAACTTCTATCTTGTTTAGCACCACTTTAATGGCATTGCTTGATTTGCTGACATTTACGCCAATCACACGCACATCGCCAACACCTATGACATATAAATCATTTTGGATATTAAAGACCTGCACTTCACTGATAAAGGAATTTTTCAGGCTTTGATTTTTGGATTTTGCTTGAAGATTTGGGAATATCACGCCTTTATAGCCATCTTGCTCGGTTAGACGCGGGGAGTTTTCATAGCCAGATTCTAAATAAAGCAGCACTTCAACACTATCTTGCTTTTGTGAAAACTCAATCCCTGCTACATTAGAATCTGCCCCATACAAGGAGACAAAACACAGCAACACAAAGGCAAATATTCTCATTTTATTCCATCAGTTTTATTCTCTTAGATTCTTACTTCTCACGCGTCAAATAATACACAATCGCATTAGAATCTAAAATCTCGTTGATACGAATAGCAAGGTTACGCTCATATACCATAACTTCACCCTTGCCAATCACACGACCATTGATAAAAGTTTCTATACTCTCCCCTGCTGGTTTGCCAAGATCTATAATAGAGCCTTTCTCAAACCGCAGAATCTCGCCCAAAGCGATTTTTGTATTGCCAAGCTCGGCATTAAAAATCACCTCCATATCAAGCAAACCGGTATAGTTTTTCATCATATCTTCAAGATATGTCGCAAGCTCAATTTCCTTTGCGGAGTGAATCCGTTGTTTATCTAAGATACTCTCTCCTGCCATTTACACCCCTTGATACAATCTTAATCCATTAACGCTATTTATAAACACTTAATGCACTCCGCATATAAATGCTACATCGCCCCTGCTTTAATCTAAAATGCAATCCGTGATCGTAGTTTTTAATCAAGCGATGTCCCAAATACTCGGGTGTTGAAATATTAAAATGCTTTCCAAGCTCCTGTGTCATCACTTTTGCCCTACCCACGACAAGATTAGCAAGTTCCTTTGCCATATCTTCCAAAGCTTGTTCGCTTGGATTCTCTTCACCCAAAAACTCCACACAAAAAATCAGCAAAAATGCCTTATTAAAAAGCAAAAACACATCATTATGTGTGCCTACCATACTAATCCTACTCAAATATCCCCTTTTAAGCGGCATAATAGAATCGTGCGGAGTTTTACTAATGCTCTTTTGCACGACATCAAAAAAGCTATTATGAATAATATCCATTGCAGCACCTTTAAGTTTTGATTTTGCGTATTATACTACATTTTTTGGCTACACATTTTTAAACTTTTCAACTTGGCTTAAAATTGCTTTTATTTTGACAATATACATTGACAAAGCACTCTTCACAAAGGGGTTTTAACGCCTTACAAGTATATCGCCCAAAAAGCACAAAAGCTTGATGAAGCACTGAAAGATCGGTTTTAAGCAGAGCTGTTAGCTCCTTTTCAGTTTCAATAGCACTTCTAGCCCCGCTTAGTCCTAAACGATGAGACACACGAAAGACGTGCGTATCAACTGCCATATAATTTTGCTCAAAAAATTCTATCAGCACAACATTAGCCGTCTTCTGCCCCACACCTGCTAAAGTCTTTAACTCCTCTTGCGTGGTTGGAATCTCCCCATCAAACTCGCTCATCACCTGATTTGCCATACTGATAAGGTGCTTGGCTTTATTGTTGAAAAATGAAACAGATTGGATAAATCCTTTTACATCTGCAAGGGAGGCTTGGGATAGACTTTTGACATTAGGATAGGCTCTAAAAAGAGCAGGGGTTACAAGATTCACCCTTTTATCCGTGCATTGAGCTGAAAGCATAACACACACGAGCAATTCATATAAATTATGATACACAAGCTCTGTTTTGGCATTTTTGTAATGCTCTAAAAACAAAGCCTTGATAATGGGAATGTCTTTCTTTTTTGCTTTTTTAAGGCTTAGCTTTGGGCTATTCTTACGCATTTAGAATCCTAAGATTCTAAAGGTTCAACAATAATACTCTTTGCCTCCACATCTCGCAAAGCTATTTGTGTGCCTTCCACCATCACTGCTACTGCTAAACGCCTGATAGAGTGGCTCACTACACGACATACCTTGTCTTTTACAATCCCAAAAGACATAAATCTATTTTTTAAAGCATTATCTTGTGTTGTAAAAGCCACGATTTTACACTGCTTACCCACATCACAATCATAAAGTGTCATTGTTATAGTCCTTGATTGAGTTTGATTTTTGCTTTGGCGATTATAGCTTAAATTAAGATAACAAGACTGATTTTTATCTTAAAATCTAAACTTTAGCAGATTCTATATTTTTAAGGCTTTTGCTCTAGTGCGTTTTTATCTTTATCTTTTACATCTTTTTCATCATTTTCTGTCCCATTTTTATCAAGCTCCTGTTGTGGGAGATTTGGCTCTATATCTTCTTCGCCTTCATCTGTATTAGTCTCTTGTTTTGGCTCTATCGTGTCTTGTTGCTGCGTGTCCTCTATCATAGAATTTGACATAGAATCTTGTGTTTCTTGTTGCCCTGTTGTCTCTTTAGGCTTTGAATCAGGGACATTTTTATCAAGAGCATCAGCTAAACCGCTTAAAAGATTATCCACCGGTTCTAAGATTCTACCCACCATCTCAAATGGACTAAGTAAAATATCCTTTGCCACACTCACTTCACTTTTTGGCTTCTC
This sequence comes from Helicobacter magdeburgensis, assembly GCF_000765825.2. Taxonomy (GTDB): domain Bacteria; phylum Campylobacterota; class Campylobacteria; order Campylobacterales; family Helicobacteraceae; genus Helicobacter_C; species Helicobacter_C magdeburgensis. Next base: position 52,216 of record NZ_JRPE02000010.1, on the reverse strand, counting down.
AAGTGTGCCTTTCATCACAATCCCGGTTGTAAATTTCCCATCACTTCCCAAAATCACATAATCAACAAGCGGAATCTTATCAATAATGGATGCCAAAGTCTTAAGCGTTGAAGCCTTGAGAACAATATCAAGCTCCTGATTTTTAAGATTGACTAATCCCCCACCCTCCACATCAATGGAGCTTCCAACCAGATTAATATTTTCAAGCACCAAAAATTGATCATTTATTGCAAAATCCACCTTGCCTTGTTTTATCTCATAGCCCTCTGCTCCAAGCCCAGGCTTACGGAATGTCAGCAATGCCGGGATTGTATCAATGAGTGCGAGAACATTTTGCACAATAGCTAAGTCTCTATAAATCGTATTTTGCATACTGATTTCACCTTTTAATACTCCCTCATCATATACGCCCTTAAAGTTAAACAACCCGCCTTTAAAAATATCTTTTCCCCATACGCGATTTAAAAACGCTGCACTAAAATTACTCAAACGCAAATTCGCACGAGAATACGCCATATCCACATTTGCCACACCATTACCATAAGTAACATCAGCCCGAATCACGCCATCGCGTATAGATACAGACGCCACATCTGAAGGGATAACATAACCACTCAAATAAAAATCCATATCCTTTGCTTCAAGGTATGTGATATGAGGTGAAATCTTATGCTCCCTTTCATATCGCTGCTTGGCTTTGATAAATGCCTCTTGTTCCGCCCTCTGTGCTGGAGTGAGTTTTTCTGTAGATTCGCTTTCTTTATTAAGCTCCACAAGGATAGGAATCTTACTTGAAAACACCTCATCAATCCGCAAGTTATAGCCATCAAGGATAATCTTGCTGATATTGCCATCTTTGACAAATAAAAACTTCTTGTTTTTAGAGTTTATGCGGATTCCTTTTTTATCAATCACGCCTTCTAAAAAATACCGACTAAGTTTTTTAGCGTCTTTATCATACAGCGGATACTCAAGGTTACTCACCTCGCCGCTTAAACTAAAGCTTTCAAAATCACTACTTTGGAGCTTAAGATTCCCACTTGGGATTCCAAAATACTGCAAAATAGGTGAGTAGGGATAAATCTTTGCAATATCACCAAGTTCAAACACATTTGCCTTCTCTTCAAGATGAATCTTAAGGGCAAAATCGGGCAAAGTGATGATTTTTTCCTTGCCACCAAGCTCCCCATCTATCATAATTTTTGGCATTTGTTTGGGATTTATTTTTACAATCTCTTCGCTAAAGCCTTTTTGAGATTCCTCATAAATGGCTTGAATGATGCGTTTTGTCAGCTCATCGCTATCTTTTGGGATAATAGGTGGTGTGGAGCTTTGCGACAGGGCTTGTGAAGTCAATGCAAATGTGTCAATAGCTAAATCTCCTTGGAGCTTAGAGCTTTTAAGATTCCACATCATATTGAGTGTGCCTTTGACACTTTTGGCATAATCTACATTTGTATTTAGAATCTGTATGTAGGCTTTATCAGGCGTATTTGTGAGATTAAGATTAAGATTATTCACACTAAGTGGAAAACTCCCTAGATTCAAAGTTGTTTGCGGGGCGTTGATATTGCCATTAAGAGAAACTTGCGTGTGCTTATTTTTATTCTCTATATCTATATCAAGATTCACACGCAGTTTAGAATCCGCACTCCGCAGTGGCACACTCACACCATACACCTGCAACAAATCATTTAAATCATCACTCATCATCGCATTTTGAGAGCGGATAGCTATTTTGATATTAAGAGGTGGGGTAAAAACATTGCTGATTTTGACTTCCGAGCCATCAAGCTTGATATTTGTAAAAAATGGGTCTTTAAGCAAAAAGGTGAGATTCTCATCTCGCATATATAAAATGATACGCGTCGCTTCAATAGGCTTAATATGCGGAGCGAGATAGACTTTTGGTGCTTCTATGGCTAAATCAAGTGCGAGCGTTTTTTGAAGTTTAGTAAAAAACTGCCCATCAAGCGTGCTTTGGAATCTTAATGAGTGGAGCTTTAGCACATCATATTTAATGTTTTTAAAAAGCCAATCATTCAGTGCTTTTATCTTTAGCTTTTCCACATAAGGCTTAATGGTGTCAAGATTGTAAAGATGAGAAGTTGAAGCCTCTAAGTCAATTTTATAAAAATCTGTAATGCCCCGCACATATAATGTCGGCTGATCTAGTGGCGGCTCCACCTCTTCATCGCTTGTTTGAGTATCACTTATTTGATTTGGATCTTTTGGCTTTTTAGGCTTTGGTGTGGGCTGCTTGATTGGCTCTTTTGGCGAGATAGCTATATCCATTTCAAGTGTTTTTTTCAAAGATTGATATACAAATTTCCCCTGCACCTGCAAACCAAGACTTAGAATCTCAAGCTCGTGGATAAGCAACTCTGTATCTTTGTTACTTTCCTCTACATCAAAATACGCTAAAAACTCCGGAGCATTGATTCTATACTCGTGTCCGTCATAATGCACACTCCGCTTTTGCTCATCGGCAAAAACGACATTTTCAATATCAAGCTTTTCAAAATACGAGATGACAAACAAAAACTTTTTAATCCACCCAAGTATGTCTTTAGGATCTAAAGGCGTATCATCATCTGTGCTTTGCTTGTCTTGTTTCTGCAAGGCAGAGATGTCAAGTTTTTCAATATTTAAAATCAGCTTGTTATTTAATCTAAGATACAATCCCTCAATTTGAATCTGTCCAAAACTGATAGAAGGGCTGTAAATGCCATTAAATAGAGTTTTATATCCCATTAGAGAAAGTGTAAGTAAAATGCCCAAAAAAACGACAATACTCACAATATGTTTTGATCTTTTTTTCATCATTGCCATAACCATTTTGTTTTATTTGCTTCAGCCTGTGCAAACTGAAAGGGTTTTGAATCTACCCAAAGGCTCGTTGCCCAAAATTATAACATACTTAAATGAAAATGGGGGGCATTACAACAAGCTAGATTCTCTTTTTATCCGTCTTTTGGGGCAACCACAAAGTGGATTCATTGATATGAAAGCAGAAGTGTTACCTAAAGGGGCATTTTTCAAAGCTCTTGTCAGCTCAAAGGCAGCCACAAAAGATGTAACGCTTATTCCGGGTGAGACGATGTATTTTTTTATCCGCATTCTGGCAGACACTTTTAATCTCTCGCCTGAATCTTTGCAAGTAGCCTATGATAAGTATTTTCCCTACCCTGATGGTATGATTTTCCCCGATACTTATAGTTTGCCTGTTGGGATAGATTCTGATGAGCTAATGAAACTTTTGTATGACATATCCATAAAACGCCACGAGCAAAACGCCATAAGACTACTTGGAGCATACAATCAAGAAGAATGGTTTAAAAATGTTAGCATTGCTTCAGTGGTGCAAAAAGAAGCTGCAAATAACGAAGAAATGCCTATTGTGGCAGCGGTTGTATTCAATCGCTTAGAAAAAAATATGCCCTTGCAAATGGACGGCTCACTTAATTATGGGCAGTATTCACACTCTAAAGTTACACCTGAACGCATACGCAACGATGATACACCTTACAATACATACCGCAACAAAGGCGTCCCACCCTACCCTGCTGGAAGTGTGAGCATACAAGCCATAGAGGCAGTGTTAAATCCAGCTAAAGTGGATTATCTCTACTTTGTACGAGACAGAAGCACCGGAACGCATAAATTTAGCAAAACTTACGAAGAACATCGCAGTCATTTTTGATTTTAATTTGCTTTTAAGTTATTTTATCCCATAGTTAGCAAGTTAAATTTTTTTTTTAACTTTTTGTGTTTTGAGTTAAAAATTTTAAATGCAAACAAGCTCTCAAATCAAGGAAAAAGATGTTTGGTAAAATTGCTATCATTGGCGGTTCTGGTAATGTCGGCTCTCATATCGCATTTTTAGGTGCGATGAAGGGCATTGCCAAAGAAATTGCACTTTTTAGCATTGATATACCTCGTTGCAAAGGTGTGGGACTTGATATATCTCAAGCTGCAGCAGTTTTTAATATCCCTACGCATATTAAAGGCTATGAATCTTATGAAGGACTAAGTGAAAGTGAAGTAGTCATCATCACCGCTGGAATCCCCCGCACTCCCAATATGACACGCGATGATCTGCTCCTAAAAAACGCGCATATTATGCGAGAAGTTAGCCAAAATGTCGCCAAAATCGCACCTAATGCCTTGCTTCTTATCGTGTCAAATCCCCTTGATGCAATGTGCCTTGTGGCAAAACACGCAAGCGGATTTGATAAACAAAGGGTTATAGGTATGGCAGGTGTGCTTGATGGAGCAAGACTAAGCTATGAGAGCAAAGTGTTGTTAAATGACTTTCAAACACCAATCAAGCCCTATGTGGTAGGAGCTCACAGCGATGATATGCTGCCACTCTTAAGGCATTCTTTGTATGGGGCAGAAAATCTCGCAGATAGGCTAGATTCAAACTCACAACAAAATCTCATTAGAGAGACAAAAAATGGTGGGGCAAAGATTGTGAGTTACTATCAGCAAGGTTCGGCGTATTTCGCCCCAGCGAGTGCTGTTGTCAAAATGCTGGAACTTATTGCAAACCCGCAAGATGAAGATGTTGTATGTAGTGTATATACACAAGGCGAGTATGGTTTGCAGAGCATATACATTGGGCTTCCCATTAAACTTGGCAAAAAAGGAGTAGAAAAGATTGTAAATTTGACACTAAATAAGCAGGAACAAGAGATGTTAAAAATCTCCGCACAGGGCATCAAAAAACAAGTTGAGATTCTCAAAAATAACGGATTGTTAAATTAGAGAATCTAAGATTATATTGAATTCCAAAAACAAGAAAGGAAAGGAAAATGGGTATCAAACAAGCACCAGAGAATGTGCCGGTATGGGTTGATGAAACGCGTTGCAAAGCGTGTGATGTATGCGTATCGCTTTGTCCAAGCGGTGTTTTAGGTATGAAAAAAGATGAGCATAAGATTCTAGGGAAAATTATCTCTGTGGCTTATCCAGAAAGTTGTATTGGGTGCAGGGAGTGTGAGCTACACTGCCCAGATTTTGCCATCTTTGTAGCAAGTAAAGATGAGTATAAATTTGCCAAAGTTAGCAAAGAAGCACAAGAGCGTGCAGCAAAAATCAAAGAAAACAAATTTATGGTGATATAAGGAGAAAAAATGCGTGAGTTAATTACAGGAGGAAACGAGCTTGTCGCGTTGGCTGCGATAGAATCAGGTTGTCGGTTTTTTGGTGGCTATCCTATCACCCCTTCAAGCGAAATTGCACACGAAATGAGTGTGGAGCTACCAAAAATCGGGGGGAAATTTATCCAAATGGAAGATGAGATTAGCGGTATTGCTGTTGCTTTAGGTGCGTCAATGACAGGCGTGAAGGCAATGACTGCTACCTCTGGTCCGGGTATCTCGCTTAAATCTGAACAAATCGGCTATGGCTTTATGGCAGAGATTCCACTTGTTGTCGTTGATGTTATGCGTGGGGGACCTTCCACTGGGCTTCCCACACGCGTTTCACAAGGTGATATTAATCAAGCCAAATCACCAACTCACGGGGATTTTTGCTCTATCGCACTTTGTGTGGGGAATCTCCAAGAGGCTTATACGCAAACAATTCGTGCTTTTAACCTTGCTGAAAAATATATGACACCCGTTTTCTTACTGCTTGATGAAACCATAGGACATATGCACGGGAAGACTTTAATCCCAGATTTTGAAGACATTAAGCCTACAATCTGCAATAGAGAAGAGTTTAAAGGCGATCCTAAAGATTATCAACCCTATGGCGTAGCACAAGATAAACCCGCTGTGTTAAATCCATTTTTCAAAGGCTACAAATATCACATCACAGGGCTTCACCACGGCCCTAGCGGATTCCCCACAGAAGATGAAAAACTCTCCCAAAATCTTATTGATAGGCTTTTTAACAAAATAGAATCTTGTGTTGATGATATTGTTGAGTTTGAGGAATATGAGATGAATGATGCGGAGATTCTTATCATTGCTTACGGCTCTGTTTCACTTTCTGTCAAAGAAGCAATCAAAGATTTACGCAAAGATGGAGTAAAAGTTGGGCTATTCCGCCCTATCACATTATGGCCTAGCCCCGCAAAACAGCTTAAAGCTTTGGGTAAAAAGTTTGAAAAGATTCTAATGATTGAGCTTAATAAGGGGCAGTATAGGCAAGAGGTGGAACGCGTTATGCAAAAAGATGTTACTTTCTTGGGCAAAGCAAATGGACGCACCATCTCGCCTACTGAAATCATTACAAAAATCAAGGAGATGTAAGATGGCTTTTAATTACGAAGAATATCTACGAATGGATAAAATGCCCACGCTTTGGTGCTGGGGCTGTGGCGATGGCGTGATTCTAAAAAGTGTTATCCGTGCTATTGACGCACTTGGCTGGAATATGAATGATGTGTGTATTGTCAGTGGGATTGGCTGCTCTGGTCGCTTTAGCTCGTATGTGAATTGCAACACCGTGCATACTACTCACGGGCGGACAATGGCGTATGCCACGGGCATTAAACTTGCTAATCCGGATAAAAAAGTCATTGTCATATCTGGTGATGGGGATTCTATGGCAATCGGTGGGAATCACACAATCCACGCTTGTAGGCGAAATATTGATCTCAATCTTGTGATGATTAATAACTTCATCTATGGACTCACAAACTCTCAAACCTCTCCTACAACGCCAAAGGATTTTTGGACGGTTACAGCACAATATGGCAATATTGATCCAAACTTTGATCCTTGCGAAGTGGCAAGTGCGGCAGGAGCGAGTTTTGTAGCACGAGAGAGTGTGCTTACACCTAAAAAGCTTGAAAAGGTGCTAATCGAAGGCTTCACGCATAAAGGCTTTAGCTTTTTTGATATACATAGTAACTGCCACATTAACCTTGGACGAAAAAATAAAATGGGTGAGGCAACTTCTATGCTAAAATGGATAGAATCTCGCCTTGTGAGTAAAAGTAAGTTTGATACACTTTCAGCAGAAGAAAGGGTGGGTAAATTCCCAACCGGCGTGCTTAAACACCAAACAGATAGAATGGAGTATTGTGAAGCCTATGAAGGTGTAATCAAAAAAGCTCAAGCTAAAGGGGGACACTAAAATGCATCAGTTGCGATTTACAGGTGTAGGCGGACAAGGGGTGCTTTTGGCAGGGGAGATTCTAGCAGAAGCACAAATCAAAGATAAAGGCTATGGTGTCAAGGCTGCCACTTACACAAGCCAAGTGCGTGGCGGACCAACAAAGGTTGATATTTTGCTAAGCCAAGAGGAGATTCTCTATCCTTACGCACACGAGGGTGAAATTGAGTTTATGCTTTCCACCGCACAGGTAAGCTATGATTCTTTTAAAAGTGGTGTCAAAGAGGGTGGTGTGATTGTCGTTGAGCCAAATCTCGTGCGACCAAGTGATGAGGATAGAAAAAAGTTTAAAATCTATGAGATTCCAATTATTACCATTGCTAAAGAGGAAGTGGGCAATGTCGTTACACAATCTGTTGTAGCCCTTGCCATTACGACAACTTTCACACAATGCGTGGATAGGGATCTTGTGTTTCAAACAATGATAGAAAAAGTCCCTGCCAAAGTCCAAGAAGCCAATAAAAAAGCTTTTGAACTCGGTGAAAAATACGCTAAAGAAGCGATGGCAAAAGCCTAAATATTTATAAGCCTAGTTAGAATCTAGGCTTTTTTTCTCTTAGTAACTCTTAGCAGTAAAAATCTCATTTATAGATTCTACTCTTGGTAACGATTTTTTACTCTCATTTCATAATTCTAACAACCTAAAATCTCCAAACCTGAATACAATACAAACTTTTTAGCAACACTCACTATTTCTTAGCCAACCAATCAAGCCCTATTATATTATTTTTGCTAGAATGTGAGCTTATTTTAACGCAAAGGATTCTCGTGGCATTTTCATCTTTTGACACATCTTTTGAATCTTGGACACATACAGAGACAATGCTAGAAGAGCCAAAACTTTATCGTGTTTTACTCTTAAATGATGACTGGACAGCTATGGATTTTGTCGCACATATCCTTATGGAAGTGTTTGATAAAACCAGCCAAGAAGCTAGAGCTATAACGCTCAAAGTCCATAACGAAGGCAAAGGCGTTTGTGGAATCTACCCCTATGATATTGCCGAGCTTAAAACCCAGCTTGTGAGCCAAAAAGCAAAAGAACAAGGTTATCCTTTGCGAGTAATCACAGAGGAACTCCACTAAAGGAATAAAAATGATAGGACAGAATCTCACACTTATTTTTAATGAATCTATTGATATTGCTAAAGAAATGCACCATAATATCCTTACAACCGAGCATTTATTCCTTGCTACACTCAATAACACTCAAGGCATATCAATCCTACAAAAATGCGGCGGCAATATCCAAGAAATGCGACAAATGACAAATCTATATCTCAAAAAATATATCCCATACTCACAAGAAGTCAGCAAAAGTCCAAAGCAAACCCCAGCCCTTGATAGAATTATAGAATCTATGGTAAGCCACGCTCAAAGTAGCAACCGCCAAAGCATTGATGTAGGCGACCTGTTAGCTTCAATAATGGAAGAAAATCAAAGCTTTAGCACACAGATTCTAAAATCTCAAGGCATTGATAGACTAAGCGTGCTTGAAGTCATCACGCAACAAGAGCAAGATTCACAAACAAACGAGCAAGAAAACCACGAAAAAAGCTACCTTGAACAATACACAAAAAATCTTACTCTTCTAGCTAAAAAAGGAGAGATTGATCCCGTTATCGGTAGGGAGCAGGAGATTTGGCGTGTGAGTGAGATTCTAGCTAGGCGAAAAAAGAATAATCCCATTTTAGTTGGCGAACCCGGCGTGGGTAAAACCGCCATTGCTGAAGGATTAGCATTAGAGATTTATCACAAAAAGCTTCCAAAAGCCCTGCATAACGCACAGATTTTTGCCCTTGATGTGGGGGCGATGATTTCAGGGAGCAAATATCGTGGCGATTTTGAAAAACGCCTTAAGGGTGTGCTAGAAGAAATAGCAGCCATTAAAAATGCTGTGCTTTTTATTGATGAGATTCACACTATTGTGGGAGCAGGGGCTACTTCTGGCTCAAGCCTTGATGCCTCAAATCTGCTTAAACCAGCCCTTGCTAATGGCACACTGCGTTGCATTGGTGCAACAACCTTTGCGGAGTTTAAAACACATTTTGACAAAGACAAGGCTTTATCTCGCAGATTCAGCAAAGTAGAAGTCAAAGAGCCAAGTTTGCAAGACTGCTATGCGATTATTGAAGGATTAGCCCCCATTTATGAAAAATATCATCAAGTAACATATACAAAGAACGCACTTAAAGCCTGTGTGGATTTATCTGCACGATATGTGAGTGATAAATTTTTACCCGATAAAGCCATAGATTTGCTTGATGAAGTTGGGGCAAATACAAAAATCTACCACACCAACAAGCCAAAAATTGAAGTAAAAGATATAGAATCTATTCTCAGCAAAAGCGTGCATATCCCAAAAAGCACCATAAGTAGTGATGAAAGCAAGATGATGAAATCCCTTGCAAATAATCTTAAAAAGAAAATTTTTTCTCAAGATTCAGCTATTATGGAGCTAACACGCGTGATTAAGGCAAATAAGGCAGGGTTAAGCGAGAGTAATAAACCCATTGGTAGCTTTGTCTTTGCTGGTCCTAGTGGCGTTGGTAAAACAGAGCTTAGCAAGGAGCTTGCCAAGCTTTTAGGCATTGCTTTTATTAAATTTGATATGAGTGAATATATGGAGCCACATTCCATTTCAAGGCTCATTGGTGCGCCTGCGGGATATGTGGGCTTTGAACAAGGTGGGCTACTTGTTGATGCGGTGCGTAAAAGCCCCTATTGTGTGCTATTGCTTGATGAGATAGAAAAAGCCCATAGCGATATTTATAATATTTTGTTGCAGATTCTAGATTCAGCAAGTTTGACTGATAATCTCGGCAATAGGGCGGATTTTAAAAATGTCATTGTGATTATGACAAGTAATGCCGGGAGTAAAGATAGCAACACGCTTGGCTTTAATGCCGCCTTGCAGCATAAAAATGACACCGCCATAAAGCTTCTGCTTTCACCCGAGCTAAGAAGTCGCATTGATAGCATTATTTACTTTAATCCTTTGGGATTAAAGGAGTATTTGCTTATTGCTAAAAAATACATTGATGAACTTGCCACTTCTCTTAAATCTCGTCATATTGAACTTAAGATAGATTCTAAAGCCTTGCACTTTCTTGTTTCACAGAGTGTAGATACAGCCCTTGGAGCTAGAGAGATAAAAAAAATCATTGATAGTGAGATTAAAAATAAATTGAGTGATGAGATTTTATTTGGCTCACTTAAAAAAGGTGGAGAATGCCTTATCTCACTTGCTACAAAACCACAAGCACACATTGAGCTAATCTACAAAGAAACGCAAAAAAAGCCCAAAATCAAACCAAGCACAAACTTCACTAAAGAAAAAGCAAAATGACATCGCCATTTTATAATCTCTCCACCTTTTCCAGCTTCCCGTGGGAGAGTGAGTTTGCTTGTATTTATCGCCATATCCCAAGCCAAGAATATGGACATTTTAGCGGATATTTTAAAGCAATTAAGGATTTTCATAGGGAATCTACGCTGATTGGGCTAGATAGCCAACTCAATGCCCTTAGCAAAAATACCCAAGCCTTTATCAATGGCAAAAAATCATCACACGCTTTGCTTTGGGGAGCTAGGGGCTGTGGTAAAAGCTCGTGTTTGCAGCTTGTTTTAAGCTCATTTTTACACAAAGATTCTCCCCTGCGTGTTATTGAACTCCCTATGGAATGCCTTTATCTTGTGGGATTTGTGCAAGATGTTGTGCGGGAGCTGCCTTATAAATTTATTATTGTATGCGATGATTTAAGCCTTTCACCTAATGAAAATAGCTACAAATCCCTAAAAAGTGTGCTTGAAGGTTCATTTGAAAATAAGCCAACAAATATACTTTTTTACACCACTTCAAACCAACGCCACCTTATTGCTGAATCTTACCCGCAAGATACACTGCATCTTAATGACGCTAAAGATGAGATTCTCTCCCTTAGTGATAGGTTTGGGCTTGCTCTAGGATTCTACACGCTTGGGCGTTTAGAATTTTTAGAGCTTGTAGCAGAGCTTTTAAATACTCCCTTAGATGAAGAGACAAAACGCAAAGCCTTGCAGTTTAGCACACTGAAAGGCTCAAACGCTCCGCGTATCGCACAAGAATTTTGCACTCTCTACCACAATAAAATAATATAAAAATTTTATCGTTTAGAAAAAATACAATTTTTTTAGCTAAGATTAAAGCACATAAAGCTAAAGGAGACGAGATGAGAGTTTTTATCGCTGTGATTATGCTTTTAAGTCTAGCCTATGCCAAAGATGACACCCACACAGGCTCTTCCGCCCCAGCACATACTATGCAACATCATCAAGAAATGCTAGAAGCACAAGCTCCCCTTGCCCTATCTAAAGAAATGTTAAATCTTATGCACGAGCCGATGATGGAAGAGCCATTTTTGGAAGATGATAATTTAGATTTAAACTTTCTTACAAATATGATTCCACATCATCAAGGTGCTATTGATGCTTCAGAGTTTCTCCCAAAACACTCCAAAAACAAGCAATTACGCACCATTGCCACACAAATTATTCAAACGCAAAAAGCCGAAATTGATGAGTTTAATGTCATTATCCCCGAACTCAAGGAGCAAAAAAAGCTTTATAGCCCAAAGGAAGTAACACTTTATAACCAACAGGCTAAAAAAGATATGGAGACTATGCACCAAGAGATGTCAGGACTTGCCTTGACAGAGCATTTAAACCACGATTTTTTGTTGAGTATGATTCCTCACCACGAGGCTGCCATCAAGGCTTCAAAGCAGATTCTTATCTACACGCAAAATGAGCAGATAAAAGCCATCGCACAAAAGATTATCCAAGTCCAAGAGCAAGAAATTGAAGACTTCAAAGCCCTACTTCCAAAAATCCACTAACACCGCAGAATCTGCTACTATAAAACCTTCTGCTATAAAATCCGCCCTTGCAGAATCTGCTCCCATTCTTATGGGCAGAGTGCAGACATTACGCATTATGCGTTTTAGCAAAAATGGTGCATATCTTAGCACAGCCCAAGCTACACAAGATTCAGCTTCAAAAGTTTCACACGCACAAGATTCACAAAATTTGCACCCCACAAAATCCCACAGCAAAAGCCCTAGCTCTTCACCCCAAGAAGTGCTATTGCCAAATAAATTTTTGACCCCACAAAATGCCATAGGCGATATGATAAAAGTCTTTGTTTTGACAGATTCACAAGATCGCCCAGTGGCTACCACGCAAAAGCCAAAGGCACAATATGGGGATATTGCTTTGCTTGAAGTCATTAGCCACTCGCCCTTTGGCTGTTTTTTAGACTTAGGTGTGGATAAGCATATTTTTATGCCTTGCAAGAATCCGCAAAGTTTCAAGCTTCATCAAAAGGTGCTTGTTGCTATTACGCTTGATAAACAATCTCGCCTTATTGCCAAACAAGGGATTAAAAAATACCTAAAGCCCACTCCAAAGCTTCACGCAGATTCTACAAGCTCACTTCAAGCCTATATTTTTGAAAAAACACCGCTAGGCTTTGGCTGCGTGGTAGAAAATGCCTACTTTGGATTACTCTATGCAAATGAGCTGCCTAAGTCTTTTGTCCCACGCTTTTACACGCCCATTGAAGTGTATGCTAAGGGCATTAATCACGCTAGATTTGATCTCACGCTCTATCCGCCACTGCAAAAAGATCATAAGCAAATGCTGCTAGATTCTATGCCTTTAAGACTTGATTTTTCTGCCTCGCCAGAGAACATTTTTACATCTTTTCATATAAGTAAAAAGCTTTTTAAACGCCTTATTAATGAGCTTGTGAGAGAGGGAAAAATATATTTTGAAAAAACAGAGCAAAGCTTTAAACTTACACAAAAGGAGAAAACATTATGACAGCACTTATCACAGGGGCATCTTCGGGCTTTGGAGCAGCCATAGCTAGAATCTTCACTCAAAATAACCACAAAGTCATCATTCTTGCACGAAGAAAGGAAAGGCTAGATTCTTTACAAAAAGAGTTGGGAAACCTGTGCCAAAGCATAGTGTGCGATGTGTGCGATACGCAATCTATCGCAGAAGCCTTATCACATCTCCCTAAAGATTTTCAAAACATAGATGTGCTTATTAATAACGCCGGATTAGCCCTTGGGCTAAGCAGTGCGGATAAGGCAAGTATTGCTGATTGGGAGCGTATGGTAGAAGTGAATGTCATAGCGCTTATGAAGCTCACACATTTGCTTTTACCACAAATGGTAGCACAAGGACACGGGCATATTATCAATATCGGCTCAATTGCAGGGAGCTACCCTTATCCGGGTGGCAATGTCTATGGAGCAACAAAAGCATTTGTGAAGCAATTTAGCTTGAATCTCCGTGCAGATTTGTATGATAAAAATATCCGCGTGAGTGATATTGAACCCGGACTTTGTGGCGGAAGTGAGTTTTCTTATGTGCGGTTTAAGGGCGATGAGAAAAAAGCTCAAAGTGTGTATGAAGGCACAACGCCACTTATGCCTGAAGATATCGCGCAAAGCGTGTTTTGGGTAGCTTCCCTGCCACAACATATAAACATTAATCGCTTAGAGCTAATGCCCACCACACAAGCTCCTGCTGCCCTTAATGTGTGTAAAAAGGCTAAAGTTTAATAAGTTTAATCCGCTTAGCTACAATGTGATTTTAATTTAAACAAGGAGAATCTATGCAATGGCATACAAAAAGTTGGCGTGATAAGCCAATCAAACAGCACCCAACCTACAAAGACACAAAACTTTTAGAATCTGTGGAATCGCAGCTCAAATCCTATCCACCGCTAGTATTTGCCGGTGAAGCTAGGGCGTTGCAAGAGCGATTAGCTCAAGCTTGTAGGGGAGAGGCGTTTTTATTACAAGGGGGCGATTGTGCGGAGAGTTTTTCACAATTTAATGCAATCAATATCCGCGATTTATTTAAAGTGATTATCCAAATGGGGGCGATTTTGACCTTTGGTGCATCTTGCCCCATTGTTAAGGTAGGACGCATAGCCGGGCAGTTTGCTAAACCTCGCTCAAGTGATTATGAGATTCAAAATGAAGTCAGTCTGCCAAGCTACCGCGGCGATATGATTAATGGTATGGAGTTTGATTCTAAAGCAAGGGAGCACGACCCAAATCGCTTAATTCAAGCCTATAATCAAAGTGCGGCGACACTCAATCTTTTGCGTGCGTTTGCACAAGGGGGCTTTGCGGATTTAAATCAAGTGCATAAATGGAATCTTAGCTTTGTAAAAAATAATGCCTTTGGGCAGAAGTATGAGGAACTTGCCTGTGCCATTACTCAAGCCCTTGATTTTATGAAAGCCTGTGGGATTAACTCCAAAGACTTGCCGACCTTGCGTGAAACGGAGTTTTACACCTCACACGAAGCCCTTGTGCTAAATTATGAAGAACAGCTTTGCCGCGAAGATTCTCTAAGTGGAGAGTGGTATGACTGCTCGGCACATATGCTATGGATAGGCGAACGCACAAGGGGGCTTGATGAGGCGCATATTGAATTTTTGCGAGGGGTTAAGAATCCTGTGGGCGTGAAGATTGGACCAAATGCGACTAAGGAAGACATTATGGGAATCTGCGATAAACTCAATCCGCACAATCAAAGCGGTAGGCTTAATCTCATCGTGCGTATGGGGGCTGAAAGCATTAAGAAAAACTTCCCCGCATTATTAGAATCTATCAATAAAGAAGGGCGTGAGATTCTATGGAGTTGCGATCCAATGCACGGCAACACAATCAAGGCAAACAATGGCTACAAAACGCGCGTGTTTGATAGTGTGCTAAGTGAAGTGAAGAGCTTTTTTGAGATTCATAAAGCCTGTGGAAGTTATGCGGGTGGGGTGCATTTGGAGATGACGGGAGCTGATGTTACAGAATGTGTTGGTGGCTCACAAGCTATCACCGAAGATGGACTAGCGTGTAACTATAACACACAATGCGACCCACGCCTTAATGCTACACAAGCCATTGAGATGGCATTTCTCATAGCGGATATGATTAAAAACCGCTAGTGCTTTTTTGTATTTCCTTCAAGTATTTTTTAGAATCTAGCCTAACAGATTCTAAAAAATAGCACAATATTTAGCGATACCCACAAAATGCTTCAAAACAACAAGCAACATTTTAGCTTCTATAAAAGATTAATTTTTGCTTTGTCAATGGAGTTAAAGATTCTAAAAGAGATTTACAGCAAGCAAGGGATTATCTTGCTTGCTGTGTAATGTTAAAATTTCTTTTTCTTCACATCTTCTAGAATTTGTCCAGCTATATCATCAACAGCCTTAGAAATGCCTTCAGCGTGTTGAGCAACCTCAACATTCTTATGCGTTACACTCTCAAGGCTAATTACCGCTTCATTAATCTGTGTAATGCCAAGCGTTTGCTCATTAATAGAATCTGCCATTTCATTAATGCTTTGCACTAAGAGATTTGTATTTGCCTCAATCTCGCCTAAAGATTTTTGTGTCCTTTCAGCAAGTTTTCTTACTTCATCGGCAACGACTGCAAAGCCTCTGCCGTGTTCTCCTGCACGAGCTGCTTCAATAGCGGCATTAAGTGCGAGGAGATTAATTTGATCGGCAATATCACGGATAATACCAATGACATTTTTAATATCATCGCCTTGCGAAACCACTTCAGCTGTTCGCTCACGCATACTCTGCATTGATGAAGTAATCTCTTCAATTGCACTTGCTGTTTGCTCCAAGCTACTAGCCTGTGAAGTAGAGCCTTGTGTAAGGTGTGAAACCGCCTCTTCTAGCTCACTTGCCCTTTGTGCAAGTGTTTGAGCAAAGCCACTTGAAACGCGTAGCATTTGTGCAATCTCTTGACCCAACACATTTGCTGTAATTTCAACATTACCCCTAGCATCTGGGATAGAGTTTGTAAAATCAAGCGTCTTATACTGCTCAAAAATGTCGTGGATAAGATTCATATCCGTCCCTACTCGTCTTTGTAAAACATCAAGGAGTTCATTAAGAATCTCTTGGAGTTTGATAAGCTGCGGATTGTTTGGTTTAGCATTCAGCCTTACACTTAAATCGCCCATCTCAACCTTATGCACAGATTCTATGGCTTGTTCAATAGCAATGTTGTCAATACGCGTATGCTCCTTAATATCCTCAACGGCGTCATTAATGCGTTTTGCCATTCGTCCTAGCTCATCAGTCTTATTTATATCAATGCGTTCAACATCATTGGTTTCGCGTTTTAAGAATCTAAAGAAACCTTTCAAGCCCTCATAGATTTTTTCAATATCTCTTTGGATATAGAACTTCACATAACCAATCACCACAAGATTCACAAGCACCATAACAACAAGCAAGACGATAATAATGCTTTTCTCAACAAAACGCAACTCCGCAAGCAACTCATCATAAGGAGCAAAGTTAAACATCGTCCAATACACACCATCCCAAATTTCAAAATTGTAGATAGCAGCCATTCCCTTGTATCCAGCCCTTGAAGTCGTCTCAACAATATCGCTTCCAAGCTTATGCGTTGCTTGCAATTCAACAGCCTTTTTCACACCCTCTGTATTATTAATATCTAATAGCTTCGCGCCTATCTTATCTTCCTCATAATACATTGTCAAAAGCCCATCATCTCCAAGAAACAGTCGCACAGAGTGTTCAAATGGATTAGTATTCTTTGCTAGAATCTCATCGCTTAGCTCATATTGATGATAGCTCCCACAACCCCTACGCGTTGCCCTTCGTTATATACAGGAAAGGCAATACTGATTGCTTTAATTTCTTGCTTCTCATACACGATTGTTGTGGGGTTAGAGAGCATAATCTCCTCTGTCCCGGTCTTAATTGCAGGCACATTCGCAAAGCCATCTACAAGATTCTTGCCATCTTTTGTCTTTATATCATTCAGTGAAGCTATCCTTACGCCAGAATCGTGCTCATCAGGGTCATCATCAACAAGCACAAATCCAGCCCTTGTGCGTTCATCATATGCAGGATGATCAATCTTAATATATGTTGCCACCATAGTTGGATCATAATCTACAACATATTCAAGCAATTTGCTTAATGCCACAGAAGACATCGCACTTGCATTGCGTCTTAGATTTGCACCTGCGGCTTTTGCCACCGCTTCAAGTCCAGCTCCAGCTACGCTAAAGCGCGCCTCCACAGCACGAGCATCATTAAAGGCACTTGCATATAAAAATTTCTTTGCTTCTTTCACCATACTATCTTCAATGTTACTTGAGACAAGCACCGCCACACCAACATTACCAACTAATAAAATCAGTGTCAAAAGCCCACTGATTTTATTACCAATACTCAAATTGCGAATGTAAGACAACAAAATACACTCCTTGAAAATTATGGATTAAATCCGTTTTTGTGAGACATTGAAGCAATATTTTCAACTTTACAATAAACTCCCACATATTGTAATGTATTTTTTTGGCAAAATCAAGCTAAAGCCCACTACAAAAAAAAAAAAACGCCCTTTTTTTACACACGAAATGAAACATTTTAAGTTGTAGGAATAATTATTCCGCCCTAAAACAGCCCTTTTTGCTCAATAAATGGAATCTTTAATAACTCATAAGTCTTAGGCGTGGCGATTCTGCCTTTTGCCGTGCGTTCAAAATACCCATTTGCCAATAAATAAGGCTCTATCACATCTTCAATAGTCGCCTCATCTTCACTCATCGCCGCAGCTATGGTATTTAGCCCAATGGCTCTACCTCTAGATTCAGCTAAAATGGCTAAATAACGCAAATCTAGCTCATCAAAGCCTAGCTCATTAACGCCTAGCTCATTTAATGCATAATGCACGCACTCCACATCTATTTCACTTTGAAAATCTCTCACATCAGCAAAGTCCCTTACCCTCCTTAAAAGCCTTAAGGCAATACGCGGAGTGCCTCTAGAGCGTCTAGCAATCTCATTAGCTCCTTCTTGTGAAAGGCTTTTTGAAAGCTTTTTTGCCGCAGTCTGCACGATAAGGGCAAGTTCCTTTGGCTCATAAAATTGCAGTCTAAAACTCATTCCAAACCTATCACGCAAAGGGTTTGAAAGCATACCCGCACGCGTTGTCGCGCCAATAAGCGTAAAAGGGGCTAAATCAATCTTAAGCGTTTGTGCCGCAGGACCAGAGCCTATGATAATATCAAGCCTAAAATCCTCCATTGCCGGATAGAGAATCTCTTCAATAGCTGGGCTAAGGCGGTGAATCTCATCAATAAATAAAATATCCCCCTCATTGAGATTTGTTAAAATTGCTGCTAAATCACCGGATTTTTCAATCATCGGTGCGGCACTCACCTTGATATTACAGCCCATTTCATAGGCGATAATGTGGCTTAGTGTCGTTTTGCCAAGCCCGGGCGGACCAAAAAAAAGAATATGATCTAAGCATTCCTTGCGTTTTTTACTTGCTTCTATAAAGACTTTGAGATTCTTTTTTATCTTTTCCTGTCCGACATATTCTTCCCAAACACTTGGGCGTAAAGACAGCTCTTGGCTAGATTCAAAGCTGAATTTTTCAACTTCCACAATACGATTTATTTCAGTGGATTCTTTTGACTTTTCTAGCGTGATTTTCTCCATTTTCGCCCTTAGTAGCTTTCATTTTCATTAGGGAATTGCAGGGATTTGACATCTTTAGCGTAGGCTCTTATGGCTTCTTTTAGCATTGCTCTGCCATCACAATATGTCCGCACAAACTTTGGCTTAAAAGCTGAAAAAAAGCCAAAAGCATCGCTCCACACTAGAATCTGCCCATCACACGCATTCCCCGCCCCTATGCCAATGGTAGGCACAGATAAAGCCTTTGTGATTTTTTCTGCCACTTGTGATTTTACCCCTTCAATCAGCACGGAGCAAACCCCAGCTTCCTGCATTGCTAAGGCACATTCTAGCAGCTCTTGAGCTTCTTTTTCACTCTTGCCTTTGACTTTGAATCCCCCATCAAAACGAGCAAATTGCGGCTTTAGCCCAATATGTGCCACAACGGCAATGCCCTCTTCACACAACGCCCTAACAATAGGCAATTTTTGTATATCCACTTCAAGTTTAATGGCATCAGCGGCGGTGTTTTTATAGAATCTTAACGCATTTTTAAGGGCAAGTTTTTGCGTAGCATAGCTCCCAAAGGGCATATCCGCTAGGACAAAAGAGTGCTTCACACCCCTGCAAACTGCCTTTGTGTGATAGAGCATTTCTTCCATACTCGCTCCTAATGTCTCATTCTCCCCACCAAAGCTCATTTTCAAACTATCGCCCACCAAAATCACATCAACTTCAGCATCAAAAATCTCCGCCATTAACGCATCATAAGCCGTAATTGCCGTAATTTTCTCTACACCCTTTTTTGCTTGTAAATCTGTAATACTCATCTTTTTTTCTAGCATTTTTATCCTTTTTGGCAGATTCTAATCGCCCCAATTTAATAGCACCACCGCACATACAACCATAGCAATGCCTATGTAGCCAAGTGTGCCGAGATTCTCTTTAAAAAATATATAGCCTCCAAGGGCTGTGCCAATAATGCCAACAGCCCCCCAAGTCGCATACGCTGTGCTTAAAGGCAGAATCTGTATCGCCACAGCTAACGCACTAAAAGCCACCCACACCATCACTACACAGGCAATCGCATAGCCTTTATGTGTGAAGCTATTTGACTTTTTTAAAAACAAATTTGCCACAATATCAAGCAGTGCTGCTACAAGCACAAACACCAACGCACCCTCTTTTGTGCTAAAGAGCCAAGTCATTTTTCACCCCCATTATCTTGTGAATCTCTAGCCGTTGTAGAATTTTTAGCAGCCACAGAATCTGTAGAATCTTCGTGGGCTTTAGCATTTCTTAGCTCCGCAATATTAATAAGGGCAATGCCACAGAGTGAAAGACAAATACCTAAATACTCCTGCCATTTGAGACTTTCCCCAAAGTAGAAAATCCCTATACATACCACACACAGCACGCCCAAAACTTCCCATAACGCATACGCCACACTAATAGACAATCTTTTAAGCGAAAGAGCCATAAAGTAATATGAAAGCACAAGCAGTGCATACATCGCTACAAAGCCAAAGATTCTATTGCCAGATTCATCTCCAACTTTCATAAAGCTCGTAGCTAACACTTCGGTTAAAATCGCAAAAGTCAGCAAAATATAGGCTTTTTTGAAACTCATTTTTTTCTCCTTTTATGCTTATTGAGTGTAGCGGTAGTGAGTTTAGAATCTGTATTTTGAGCAAACACTACAAAGGCTAAAATCACACTGACAAGGAGCATTACACCGCTTAGAATCTGCCCCATTGACAGCCCAAAAGCATAATAACCAAGCTGTGAATCTGCCTCTCTATAATACTCACATACAAATCGTGCTATGGCATAGAAAAATCCATACGCTACAATCAAACTGCCCGGTTTTTTAGCATATCGCCAAACCATAAGCAAAAGCATAAAGACAACAATGCCCTCCATAAATGCTTCAAAAAGCTGACTAGGGTAACGCAACTCACCATTAACAAGTATGCCTATGCTTCTGCCAAACTCACTCTCATCTACCAAACGCCCAAATAACTCGTGATTAAAGAAATTCCCCAAGCGTCCAAACACATAGCCTAATGGAATGGAAATAGCCGATAAATCCATAAATATCCAAAATGAAAGCTTTTTAACACAACAAAACAGCAATGAAGCAAGTAAGAATCCAAACATCGCTCCGTGATAGCTAAAGCCACTGATACCGACAAAAACGCCATTGTAGTAGGGGTTAAAAATCTCCCAAGGTTGTGTAAGGTATTCCCACCTGTGCGGAGAGTAAATCAGCACATAGCCCAATCTCCCGCCTAAAATTACGCCAATCTCTACCCAAATAAAAAATGAATCTAAGCTCTCTTGCGTAATAGGAAAGCGTGTATTGTTATACTTCACAAATGCCTTAGCAATAAGCAAAGCTATAAGCATTGCTCCCACATACATAATGCCATACCAATGCACATTTATGCCAAAAAGCTCAAAGGCTATGGGGTCAATATACTCATAGATTCTATTCCAAGTGCTATACTCTTGCATTACGCCTCCATAATCTTAATCTTAAACTCATCGACCATATCAATTTCTTCAAAAAACATAAATAATCGCAAGTCATCAACAATAATCTCTATGGGTATCCTATCCACACTTCTTAGTTTAAATAAAAACCCAAGCACATAAGAATTAATCGGGTAAGCTTGAACAAAATAGATTCTTAAAATACTTTCAGCACTAAGCAGAATCTCTGGCAAAAGATTTTCTAGCTCAATTTTAAAGCCTAAAAACGCATCATAAGTCTTAAGCTTTCCTGTGCTACGCACCATTTGTAAGTCATTGATTGTTTCAAGATGCAACGCCATATCACTCCTTTTTTACAAGGCGTGATTATAGCAGAGTTTATTTTTAAGAGATTAAATAAGGCTAGGAATAAATATCCTAAACTATTTGTGATTGTGCGATTAAGGGTATTTGCAAAGAGTGATGAGATTCCTTACACAAAAACCTTTTATATTTCCACACGCAAAGATGAATACACAAAGGGTGTCTTTACTCTTTTTATCATATAATGACTCTTAGCACCCATAAGTTTTAGAATCTTTTTGCCCTTTTTACCTATTTTTAGTTCATCTCTTTTGTAGCAAGACCTTGAGATAAATGGATAGCAAGATTCCAAAATAAAATGTGTCGCTCTAACTTTTAGCACACATTCTATATATTTTTTTCTGGCTTTCATATTGTTTTTATATCCATTATAAAGCTGTGTTTTAGATAAGCACAAAATACTATGCTCTATAATATTCCCCACATACTCACATAGCACAAGGGCGATTTTATCCCTGCCTTTTCTTAGAATCTTTATCCTATTTGCTTTAGAATCCGCTACTAAATCTCGCTTCAACCCCCACTCAACGCCTTGCACCTGATGATGTGGTTTAGATTCTCTTACAATAATATGAGATTCTACCCACGCGATAATTTTATCAATGCTACTAAAATCCGCTTCGAATCTCGCTCTATACACATTAGTCATATGAAGCACTATGTTCTAAACTTCGCCATCGCCCCATCTAGTTCCTCTGCTTTTTGCGACATATCATTCACAACCTTTTGGATATTATGCCCCACACTTTGCGTAGATTCAGAAGATTTAGCAATATCTTGCATCATACTTGCCAACTCTTTTGTGCTTTGAGAGATTGAGCTACTTATCTCTGTCAAACGAATGGAATTTTGCTTTGTAAGCCTTAGCTTTTCGTGCGTATGATGGGCTTCATCAATAAGCGGTGAAGTCTTTTCTGTAATATGTATCATATCTGCCGCACTCTCTTTAATCGTTTGCCCCATATCATCAATGCTTTGGGTTACAAGATTTACATTTGCTGCTATTTCATCTAAAGACTTTTGTGTCCTTTCAGCGAGTTTCCTAACTTCATCAGCAACCACCGCAAAGCCCCGTCCGTGTTCCCCTGCACGAGCTGCTTCAATCGCGGCATTGAGAGCTAAAAGATTTGTTTGATCGGCTATGTCGTTAATGATTGATAGCACAGATTTAATCTGCTCGGCGTGATTTGTAAGCTCCTCTACACTCCCTAAAATATCCTGCTGACTTTGAACAGAAGTGGTGATAAGCTCAATAGAATCACTAAGATTCTTAACAAACTCTTCTAAAATACTCTCCGTTTGATTAATATCATCAGTCGTAGCAGTGGCCGAATCTTTAGCAACTTCAAGATTCTCGCTCACATTTTGTGCAAGTGAATTGACCCTATCTACAAGCTCAAATTGCTCATCAGAATTGCGTGAAAGCACATTTGACATATCTAGCAATCCCTTGCAAGTATGCATATTTTCTAAGCTTACGCGTTTGCTTAGAGAAATCGTCTCTTGTATAGTTTGGATAAATTTATTGACATAGTTTGAGGTAAGCCCCACTTCATCTTTGCTCTTAATCGCTAGTCGCTTTGTCAAATCCCCACTACCGCCATCTGTCAAGTCCTTTGCCATATCTCGCAAACGATTAAGCGGTTTAACTAGCTCTTTTTCAAAAAACACATACAGCCCAAAGAGTGCTAAAACCCCAGCTACAAGCATTGTGAGTAAAAGATAATTTTCACTCTCATCAATTTGATCATAAAAGCTTTGCGTTGAAATCTTAAGCTCAAGCACACCTAGCACATCACCTTCTTTAACCTTGCCATCTTGATGACACGCCATACAGCCCTCATCTGCAATCAATGGCTTTTGAAACAAAACGCTATGCTGATTGTTTTCATTGAGTTCATCAAGTTTGGCAAGTTTGTTTGTAAAAACTTCTTGAATCTTAGGATCATCACTCACAGAATCAGGTAGATTAAATAAATCAATCACACTTTGGGATTTATAGATTGTTACAGATTCTACTCCCGGGATCTTACCCGCATCAGCTAATCCCGCATCAATCATCTCTCTAATCCCCATATTCATACTCATACGCACGGTTTGAAAAATAGAATCTCCAAGCATTTGCGCACTTCTTTTCCCCTCTTTCACCGCCATACTCTCATACCCAGATGAGATGATTTGATACAACACACCAAAACCAATGATAATGAAAACAAAAAGAGTGAAAAGCACTTTAGAGCGAAATGATTGTAGCATTACGACCCCCTTTTATTTTGTGAGATTCTAGGTATCTGTCTTAATTTTGCTCGGCATATTGTAGCACATTTATTTAAGCTAATTTTTTTAATGCCAACTTCACAAGCTCTGATACACTCTGTGCCTCTATGCCTTGAAGTGCCTTTTGAGCATCTGTGTTTTTAAAGCCAAGCGATTGCAAAGCTAGAAGTGCTTCGTTTTTTAAGCTATTTTCTTGCGGAAGATTTTCATCACTGATAAGACTAGCAAAGAATCCCGCCACATCAACCATAATCTTCCCCGCTCCCTTTGCCCCAATACCCGGGACTTTTTTCAACGCATCAACATCTTTATTACTAATGATTTTGGCAAACTCCATTGGCGTATAGGTAGATAAAATCGCAAGGGCGACCTTTGGACCCACACCATTAATCTTAATAAGTCGCTCAAAAGTCTGCTTCTCTATCTCTTCTACAAAACCAAAAAGCAAATGTGAATCTTCGCGGATAATTTGCGCGCAAATAATCTTTACTTCCTTGCCACCCTCTCCCCTAAGCTTTGAAGTAGCATTAAGCGACATTTGCACCCCATAAATCACACCACCTACATCAAGCTCTATCATCATAGGCTCACTTCTTACAATCACTCCCCGCAATCCAACAATCATACTTTTTTCTCTCCTAATAAGAATCTTTACCTAAATCTATGAGCGAACTTCCCGCACAAGCTTCAAACTCTCTTTGTCAATCCCAATATCCACTTCCTCGCCGTGGCTTAAAAGCATAATGTCCTTTACTTCTGGGAAAAAGCTCTCATAGACAATCTCATTATCATTTTGCCAAGGGGCATCGCTTGTGATTTTGGCATTTTGCGTTTGCAAGTCAAGATTCTCTAAAGCCGAGCTAAAATCCTTGCTTTGAGCTTGTAATGTCAGCAAACGCTCTTTTAAATATTTTGTCCTGCGTAAAAGTACCACATATTGTGCCACACTTTCAGTGATACTGCGTTCATTAGGCTTATTATTTTTCTTATTTTCCTCCATAATGTGCTTAATTTTCTCCACAATGGGCTTTGTCTTACGCACCCTTGCCAAGTCCTTGTTTAGCACTGCTAAAAGCATATTCATCTCTTTGATATTACGCTCAATCTGTGCGTTAAAATGCTGCACCTCTTGCTTTGCTTTGAGTGAAGAGCGAGAATTAATGCTGATATGATTTTCTCCCCCGCTCATTGCTTTGATATACAAATGCTCCGAAACGCCAATTCTCGTATGGGAATGCAATGAATTAATCGTAATTTTCCTTGCCTCAATGCTCCCGCCATTGGCTTGTTCAATCACAATCTCTTCACCCTCCACATTACCAAGCTCCAAGCGATTAATGCGAATCTTCTCTCCCATCGCACTGCCCTTATGTATATCAATACTCATCTCATCTGCTTGAATCACGGCACTTTGGTGCGTTTGCCCATTAATCTCAAGCTTTTTTGCCACCACTTTGGCATTTTCTGCCACAGAGCCATAAATCTTTATATCTTGTGCCTCAAGCACAATACTCGCTCCAATCGCATCTTGATTAGGATCGGCACAAGTTACTTCAACAACAAAGCCCTTTTTGTCCCCACCTAGCAATGAGCCACTTTTACGCAAACTCACTTCGGGGAAATTAAAATCAAGTAAAATCCGTAGCTCCCCTTCACCCACAGACACATAGCCATCTTGTACTGCGTAATATAGCACCTCATCTTCTTTCTCTTCTATGTTAAACTCACTATCCTTGAATCTTAGCTTTTGTATCTTATCATCGCTTTCACTCTCTTGCTTTTTAACATTGATAAAATCTCCCTTGAGATTCCGCCCACTTACCCCAGATTGATGTTTTAGGCTTATACCTACGAGTTCGCCACTTTTTGCTGCATAGGAAGCAAATTCAATACTTTCACTATGCGTTTTATTCCACTCTTCTTGTAAAATGAATCTAAAACTTGCCTCCATTTCCGGGATAAAACTCGCCTTTGCAATCACAAGGCTTTGTGCAGATTCTAGCACACCACTTATTTGCAGCTGTGAGAAAAGCTCTTTAAGATTTATAATCTCTTGTTTCACTCCGCTATCAAACAACCTAATAACGACATTGTGCATAATCTTTTTTCGTGTAATCTCCTCATAAAGTGCCTGAAAAAAACTCTCATCATTTTTTACTTCTAGCCCCGCCTTAAGATCTAAGCTCAACTCATAACAATGTGAATCTAGCCTAAGATCAACAAAAGGAGCTAAGTCATTTTCCCTTAATCCACGCAATGTAACATCATACACCTGCCGTATTTCAAAGTCATTTTTATTATATTCCGCATCATTGCTTAGAATCTTATCTCTCTCTTCAGGGCTTAATGAAGTAAAATCTTTCTTTTTTTCGCCACGATGAAGGGTGTTAATCTGCAAAATATCAAAGCTAATCATTTTTTCTTCAAGTGCATACAACTCACTGATTTTTTTAATCTCAGCACTTACATCAGCACAGCCCTTGACTGATACAGGCTCAAACAATTGCATAACAACCCCCGTAGCT
This sequence comes from Helicobacter magdeburgensis, assembly GCF_000765825.2. Taxonomy (GTDB): domain Bacteria; phylum Campylobacterota; class Campylobacteria; order Campylobacterales; family Helicobacteraceae; genus Helicobacter_C; species Helicobacter_C magdeburgensis. The sequence goes on along the minus strand of NZ_JRPE02000010.1, from coordinate 25,897 downwards.
TAAAGTTTGTTTATTGTAGCTATAATTTTACACTTTCAATCTTTAAAAAGGCAAAAATTTGATTAAAAAAGCATTTTTGACAAATAGTAGTGGCATTCTGCTTTCACGCGTAGCTGGTTTGGTGCGTGATTTATGCACGGCTAAGATTCTAGGGGCTGGAGTGTATAGTGATATATTTTTTGCCGCCTTTAAATTGCCAAATCTTTTTAGACGCGTCTTTGGAGAGGGGGCTTTCACGCAAAGCTTTTTGCCAAACTTCATTCGCAGTCGCAAAAAAGGTATGTTTGCTCTCATCACTTTTCTTATCTTTGCTTTTGTTATTCTACTCTTATCGCTTTTTGTGGTGTTTTGCAGTGGGCTTGTTACAAAGCTTTTAGCGTGGGGCTTTGATGAAGAGACAATAGAGCTTGCAAAGCCCATTGTGGTGATTAACTTTTGGTATTTGGAGCTTGTGTTTATCGTTACTTTTCTCTCTTCTCTTTTGCAATATAAAAACTGCTTTTGGGTCAATGCCTATAACACTGCACTTTTAAATATTGCTATGATAGCAGCCCTGCTTTTAGCCCACGATAAGCAATCTATGCAAGTGGTGTATATGCTAAGCTATGGCGTGGTGTGCGGTGGAATCTTGCAGATTCTACTGCATTTCTATCCGCTGTATCGTTTGAGATTTTTTAAGCTTTTGTGGGTAGGCGTGATTGAGCTTTGGCAGTGGTGTAAAACAAAAGATCCAGATTCTAAGCTCAAAGCTAAAATCACTCAAATAAAAAGTGAGCTAAAAACCTTTTTTAAGCAGTTTTTCCCCGCTATGCTTGGTAGCTCCACTGCTCAACTTGCCACCTTTACTGACACACTTTTAGCCTCATTCCTAGCTGCTGGGAGCATTAGCTCACTTTATTATGCAAATAGAATCTTTCAATTCCCCCTAGCGATTTTTGCTATTGCTATATCCACTGCCCTTTTCCCCCTTGTAGCAAAGGCGATTAAAAACAACGAACAAACAAAGGCTTTACAAGCCTTAAAAAAATCATTTTGGTTTTTATGCGTCATTTTATGTGCTTGTGTGGTGGGCGGAGTAATGCTAAGTGAAGAGATTATCAGCCTTTTATATGAATGGGGGAATTTTACTCGTGAAAATACCATTATCGTAGCAGGAGTGTTTAGTGCCTATATGATAGGACTTGTGCCTTTTGGATTAAGTAGAATCTTCTCCCTTTGGCTTTACTCTCATCAGATGCAGAGCAAAGCGGCTAAAATCTCTGCCATCTCCTTACTATGTGGCATTGGCTTTTCACTTGTGCTTATGCACCCATTTGGAGCTATGGGCTTGGCATTTTCAGGCAGTTTAAGCGGATTTGTGCTTTTTGTGCTAACCATTAGAATCTTTGGCTTCAAGCAATTCTTAGCTATAATAGCCCACACAAAAGCGTGGCTACTGCTTGTGATAATTTTAAGCGTTGAAGTGCTGATTCTATGGTTTCTTAAGCCCTATATCAGCGATTGTGTCAATGCCATTCATCTTTTTGTAAGGAATAGCGTATGATTACCCTTTTTGATAGCAATAAGAGGCAAAAGCTTTGTTTTGAGCCTATCTCACCAAAACAAGTGCGAATCTATGTCTGCGGACCAACGGTGTATGATGACGCACATTTAGGACACGCGCGAAGTTCTATTGCTTTTGATTTATGGCGGCGATTATTTTTATTCCTTGATTTTAAAGTCATATTTGCTAAAAATTTTACTGATATTGATGATAAAATCATTAAAAAATCCTTGCAAAATGGCATAAGTGTGGAAGAAGTAAGTGAGCGATATATTGAGCTGTATTTAAACGATATGCACGCTTTAGGTATCTTGCGTCCCGATCTTGAGCCAAAAGCTACAAGCAATCTACCTCAAATGCACGAAATGATAGAGCAACTTTTGCAAAAAGGCTATGCCTACAAGGGAGAAAATAACGATGTGTATCTAAGCATTGCTAAAGATAAAGCCTACGGCTCACTCTCTCAACGCACCACACACGAGCAGAATCAAAGTCGTATCACAAATGCCAACGACAAACAAGAAGAAAGCGATTTTGCGTTGTGGAAAGGCTACAAGGGGGAAGATGACATTGCTTATGATAGCCCATTTGGCAAAGGGCGTCCGGGCTGGCATATTGAATGCTCGGCAATGATTGAAAAGCACCTTGCCTATGATATGCGTGAAAAGCAAGATTTTGCCATTGATATACACGCAGGTGGGGCAGATTTGCTTTTCCCCCATCACGAAAATGAAGCCTCCCAAACCCGCTGTGCCACGGGGCGAGAACTCGCAAAATATTGGCTACACAATGGCTTTGTCAATATCAATGGCGAAAAAATGAGCAAAAGCCTTGGCAATAGCTTTTTTATCAAAGACGCACTCAAAGTCTATGATGGTGAGATTCTAAGAAATTACCTGCTTGGGGTGCATTACCGCTTGGCGTTAAATTTCAATGAAGAAGACTTATTGCAAAGCAAAAAGCGACTTGATAAAATCTATCGGCTCAAAAAAAGAATTATGGCAGAACGCATTATAGATTCTATGCCACAGGCAAAAGCCCTAGATTCAAGTGAATTAGCCCAGCAGTTAGAATCTTTACACACGCTTAAAACGCATACCAAAAACGCACAAGATTCTTTTATTAAGCCCTTGCTTGAAGCCTTGAGTGATGACTATAATATCTCAAAAGCCCTTAGCATTATTGAAGAAATGCTATCTCTTAGCAATGACTACCTTGATAAGAATCCAAAAGACAAAGCCTACAAACTTGCCATTAGCGGCAACCTTGCGTGTATAGAATATCTGCTTGGGCTTGGGGGTAAAGACCCTACTCTGTATTTTCAGCTTGGGCTAACAGAGCAAGAAAAGCAAGATATTGAATCTAAACTTCAGCTCCGCACAGAAGCTAAAAAACAGAAAAACTACGCCCTTGCTGATAGCATACGCGATGATCTCAAAGCTCAAGGTATTGAGATTATGGATACTCCACAAGGTAGCACTTGGGAGAAAATCTAGCTACATCTCCACAAATGCCAAAGAAACAGAATCTAAAATATAATGAGCTTGTGAAATGTCTTTGGCAATGCGGGATTTTAACTCGCCCAAATCACTAAAAGTGCGGTTATCGCGGATTTTTTCAATAAAACATATACTTACAGAATCTACACTTATCCTATCTTCTGCCACAAAGTCATCATCAATGATATGCGTCTCTATGCTAAATGCCCCATCTGTGCTAAGACGATGCCCCACAAAACACACGCTTTTATAGATTCTATTTTGCAACTTTGTGAAACTCGCATATACGCCATTTTGGGGCAAAACATATCCGCTAGTCTCTATATTTATAGTCGCATACAGCTGCGTTGAGCCAAGATTCTGCCCTTTTACAACCCTGCCTTGTATATGATAATACCGCCCAAGTAACGCCCTTGCATTTTTCACATCGCCTTGCTTAATGGCTTGTTTTATCACACTTGAATGCACCCCTTGATCTTTGATACAAAATTCCGGCACGATTATCACTTCCCCTCCAAACAAATCCGCCAAGTCCTCCGCATTCCACGCCCTATTTTTCCCAAAGCAAAAGTCATAGCCCACCACGAGCTTTTCTAATGCCCTAAACTTTTCTTTTAATTTTTTTACAAAATATGCCCCATTCCATTCTTTAATATCGCTAAATTCCACAAAAATCATCTCTTTATCGCAATATAGCTCTTTATCTGGTGTGAGTAGCTCTCCGCCACTTTCAATGCAAAGCACCGCTCCACTCTCCCCCAAATGCTTAAAAAGCTCCTTGTGAGCTAAGTGCATACCATCAAACTTCCCCAACGCAAGATGAGTAATACGCCTATCTTCTGGCATAGACAAAAAACTCTTCATTCCCTTCCTTTCCACTTACTCTGCTTTTTTCACTCGCTATAACGCTAAAATTCCGCTTTTTGAGATTCTCACAAAACTCATCTACTGCCTTTTGCCCTAAACTTTTATCCTTTAGCACCCCTTTTTTATTGCGTTTTGCATTTAATCCCACTTCAAATTGTGGCTTAAAAAGCCAGATATATTCCCCCACTCTTAATCTCTCAAAGCTATCCATTAGCTTATACAGCGAGATAAAGCTCACATCACACACCATTAAATCAAACTCCCCTTCATCGCTAAAATCTCGTATATCACACTCCTCAAACACACTCACCCGTTCATCTTGCAAAATGCTAATATGGAGCTGATTTTTCCCTACATCTACGCACACCACAGAATCTACGCCAGATTCCAAAAGCACTTGAGTAAAGCCCCCTGTGCTTGCTCCAATATCAATGGCTTTTTTATGAAAGAGATATGCCCTATCCCACAGCCCTTTTTGCACTAAAGATTCTATAAATCCCCGCAGTTTATACCCCGCACGAGAAAGCAGTAAATCTTTAGAATCCACACTCACTTCATCATCTTTTTCAAGCAAAAATGAGCCTTTTTTCACCACAATACCATTGACTTTCACACAGCCAGATTCTATGGCTTCTTTTGCCTTTGTGCGGGAGCTACACAAAGATTTTACATACATATCAAGTCGCATTATTGTGTGAGCTTACTTTCACGCTTTGCATAGCCAAAGTCAAAGCTCATACGCCCCACACCCTTTATCTCCGCAAAAAGCTTTAATGCGTCCTTACCACGCTCACCAATCCTATCAAACGCAACAAGATACACATCATTATAAGCAATATCAGGGGTAAAAGTGCCAAGATTCTTAGAATCTAGCTTTTCTATTTTGCTAGATTCTACGCTATTGTAGGCAGTTTTTAAGCTAAATTTCATATTTTTTTCACTTATCTCATCAAGCTTATCATACACTTCTATCAAAAACATCTCACCACTTGTATTTTCTAGCCACTCTTTATTAATCTCATTGACATATCGGGCTATCATCAAAACCCGCGTGTGATTATCCTGCAAAATTTGAGATTTTCTCATCGCTTGAATCTCACGCTCTTTTATGGATTTTTCATCTTTTGGCTTATAATGAGCTGAAGCAATATGCACAAAATCTTTTTTATAAAAATCACTACACGAAGTAAGTATAAACGCCACGCCCACGCACACCGCAAAAAACTTCACATCTTTCCTTTATTCTTGTTATTTAAATATTGTATCACAAACTTTGCTACAATGCCTAAACCCAAAAGCAAAAGGATTTGTATGCAAACGCCCACCCTAGCCCCAAAGCACCTACTCCGCACAAGCGACCTTAGCCTATCACAAATTGAATCTATCTTAAATAAAGCCCAAGTGTATAAAGATATGCAACACAGGGAGATTCTCAAAAACAAAACCATTATTACCATTTTTTTTGAAAACTCCACACGCACACTTTCTAGCTTTGAGATTGCCGCTAAACGCTTGGGGGCTGATGTTATCCGCCTTGATGTAAGCAAAAGCTCCACGGCTAAGGGGGAGAGTATGTCAGATACCGCAGCAAACTTAAATGCAATGAAGCCAAATGCCATTATTATCCGCCATAAAAACGCTGGGGCAGGATACTATCTCAAATCCCAAGTGAGCTGCCCTATCATCAATGGTGGCGATGGCGCACACGCCCACCCTACTCAAGCTCTGCTTGATTTGCTGACTTTAAAAGAGCATTTTGACAATGATTTGCATAATCTTAAAGGCAAAAAAATTGCTATTATCGGCGATATAAAAAACTCGCGTGTGGCAAATAGCAATATTGAATTGCTTTCACGCTTTGGTATGGAAGTGATTTTAGTAGCCCCACCGCATTTTCTCCCGCCTACCACCTTACGCACCACACATAATCTCCGTGAGATAGCTAAAGAGGTTGATGTCTTTATGAGCTTACGCACACAGACAGAACGACACGATAAGCAAATCTATGGCTCACTCAAGGACTACGCCTCGCAATACTGCTTGACTTTGGAGATTCTAGGCGATACAAATGCCATAGTCTTACACCCCGGACCTGTGCACAGGAATATTGATATTGATGATGAAGTGCTGAAAGATTCTCGCTGCAAGGTGCTAGAGCAGGTAACAAATGGGGTATGTGTGAGAATGGCAGTGCTAGAATTTTGCTGTGCTTGAGAGCATTAGAAAAGACTGATATAAATCAAGTAGAGAGTAGGATAAGACTAACGCGACCCCTTGAACAAGTCGCGTTATGGCTAAATCTTAGCTACACTTGACTACTATTACGCATAGTAGTATAATGGCAACCAAGATTTTCTGGTAAATCTTATCCATTGTAACCTCCTTTGTCAAAGTAGGTTACGCTAAGAGAGGTTGCGACTCTCTTAGGCAACCTCTAAGCCACATTATATCACATTCCTAGATTTTACTTTAAGCATTTTATCAGTCTTAATTTTTGTGTTATTTTCGGCTACATCTTATCTCCGCACTTATGATTAAAAGAGAATTAATTAATTTTTGATTAAGTTTTTATTTTTATAATGTCGCCCTTGTATTGTAAAAAATACATTTACTTTGTGTTAAATCCAGCACAATATCCACAAACAAAAAAGGAAAAAAAAATGAGAAAGATTCTATACTCAAGCGTGGTTTTAGGGCTTGTAGCGACAAGTGCAAGTGCCTTTGACTACAAGGTAAGCGGCTCGGCGGAAAGCTTCACAAAATGGGGCTTTAACAATCAAAAGCTCAATCAAGCTACGGGTGCAGCTCCTACTGAAAGCTTTACGACAATCTTTTCACAGCTTAATCTCAATCTTGACTTAGGTGCAGGATTCAAGGCTGGATTTGGTGGGGCTATCGGTGGCTTGGCTTTTGACTCCACAGATGGAAAAGATCCAAATCAGCCTTTTAGTGCGGTGCGTAACGCGTATTATGGCGTTTCTTGGGATAGAGGCAAAGTGCAAAACTATATGTTTCAAAATGCCTTTGTAGAATATGATAATAACACATTCTATGTCAAAGCTGGTCGTTATGAATCTGGCAAGGTTGGCGAGTGGTTTAGCGGATACAATCAAGGTGCAGAAGCTGCCCTTAATATCAGTGCATTAAAAGTATGGGGCTTTCTCTCAAACCGCCGTGCATTTGCATATGATCAATGGTTTAATGACTTCTACCGCGTTCACGGACAGTATAATGACAGCATTGCTACGCGAAACACCTATGCAGCCGGGCTTGATTTGAACTTTGGCGGACTGACTATCGGTGCGTTCTCTTACTTTACACCGGGCGTTTATACTGCACCGGGTGCAAATGTAACCTTCAAGTCAAATCCAAGCTTTGAAGGACAAGGATTCAACGCTACGACAAAAATCCGCTTCCTTGCACCGATTGCTGATGAAAACAAAGCTTTTACACAAGGTTCTGCAAATAGAGATTGGGGCGAAATCGGTAAATACTCCTACACACTCTACATTGACCAACGCTTTGATGTAGATAAGCTCTTCTTTGGTGTGGGCTATTATCAAAACTTTGGCAATGCTAATGAGCTTATCGGGCGTTGGGGGAATCCTATCGGTATAGATATTTGGACAGCTGGAGCGTATGATATAGGCAATGCGTTAAATGATATTATAGGTAGAAATGCCGTAACGGGCTTTGGATACCTTGGGGCGAACTATGGTAGCTTTGATTGGAAGTTTATCGGGCGTGGGACAAACAGCCCAAGAAGTGCGGAGCAAAGCGTAGCATTGCTTCTTAACTATCAAATTAGAGAGGACATTGCCATTGGTGGTAAGCTAGAGTGGTTTAGCGATACCACAAAAGCGGGATACACACCGATTGTGTGGGGCGATAGTGCAGGAACAAAGCTTAAAGAAAAACGCACAGATGATAGAAGCCACGCATTCTTCTATATCCGCCATACTTTCTAATATCTTTGCAGTTAGTCTAAGGGCTAACTGCCCCTTGATGTCTTAATTTCTCCACAACTTCTTAAAAACTCACAAACTTTATGCTACAATGCACCCCCACAAACACAAAAAAGGATACAAATGAAAGAACATACCACACAAGAAAATAGCGTAGAATCTACACAAATAGAATCTACAAAGCAAGATTCTACCCTTGAGATAAAGCAAGATTCAAAAAAAGCAAAGCAAAGCTCAAAACAAAAACCAAAAAATGTGGAGCAGGATTCAAAAGAGCTTCATTCAAATAAAATAGAGCAAGATTTAGCCCATAATACAGATACGGAGATAGAGCATTCCCACACTCTGCAAGATAAGCTCAAAATGAGATTCCTAGCGGATAAGGCACGATTTATTACCGCCTTTATCCTTATTGGAATCTTAGCCCTTGTGCTGATTATAGATTCTCCACTGCTTACTTGCGTGGTGCTTGGAGTGTTGTGCCTTGTAGGTGTGCAAGAATCTTTGAGCTTATACAAGCTAGAATCTGCCCCGCATTATTATATTTTTACCTTTTTTATTTGGGTATTAGCCTATATCAATGAACGCGTTGTAGAATCGGCTTTTATCGTGCTTGTGATGTATGCGTCATTTTTAGCCTATTCTAAAAAAATCTCGCCTAAAACAATGCTACCTTTTATCTATCCTATCATTCCATTTTTGAGTATTTATGCCCTATATAAAGACGCTGGGGGAGCTGGAATCTGGGTGATTGTGTGGCTTATTGTCATCGTGGCATTTACTGATACAGGTGCGTATTTTGGCGGTAAAGCCTTTGGCAAAACGCCCTTTTGTGAAACTTCGCCTAAAAAAACCATAGAAGGCGTGATTTGTGGTGTGGTGTGTGGCGTGATATTTGGCTCAATTGTGGGGATTGGCACTTGTGGGAGCTTTTTATACTCTATGATGATTACTTTTGTTGTCTCAATCGCGTCCGTCTTTGGCGATTTGTTTGAAAGCTATTTAAAACGCGAAGCTGGGGTAAAGGATAGTGGCTCCTTGCTCCCCGGACACGGCGGTGTGCTTGATAGACTTGATGCGGTGCTTTTTGGTGCGGTGGTAATGCACTTTTTGCTGTATTTTCTGCCCGGTTATAGAGAAATGGCGATAGTGTTGTAAGAAGCTTATGATACTCCTTGGCAGCACAGGAAGCATAGGCACAAACACGCTTGAAGTCGCAAAGGCTTTTGACTACACAATAGAATCTCTATGTGCTGGGAAAAATATCGCCCTTTTAAATCAGCAAATCCATACTTTTAAACCAAAAAATGTCTGCATTGCTGATAAGGCGGATTCTCATAAGCTCATCGCTGGGAATTACAAGCTATTTTTTGGGGAGAGTGGAATCTTGGAGCTTATAGAGCATTCAAAATCCCCCCTTGTTGTGAATGCCTTAGTAGGCTTTGCAGGATTAAGACCAAGTCTAAAAGCGTTAGAATGTGGCAAGAAACTCGCCCTTGCGAATAAAGAAAGCCTTGTCAATGCGGGTTGGCTTTTTAGGAATGCTCATCTCACGCCCATTGATAGCGAACATTTTAGCCTATGGTATCTCTCTCACACTCGCCCTATTGCAAAGCTCTATATCACCGCAAGTGGTGGGGCATTCCGCAATTATCCGCTAGATTCTATCCCCACAGCCTCCATAGCAGACGCACTCAAACACCCAAATTGGCAAATGGGGCATAAAATCACCATAGATTCCGCCACTATGGCAAATAAGCTTTTTGAAATTTTAGAGGCAAGGTGGCTTTTTGATACAAATAATATTAATGCCTTTATAGAATCTAGCTCCACAGCCCACGCCCTTGTAGGTTTTAAAGATGGTAGCCTTACGATGCACTTAAGCCACCCTGATATGAAGCTCCCCATTGCCTATGCCCTAGATTCTACTCTCGCCCCACTCACGCCCTTTGTCCCAGAGCTTGACCCTTTATCATTGCATTTAGAGTTTAAACCCATTTGTGAAAAAAGGTATCCGCTTTGGGCGTTAAAGAGTAAGATTCTAAGCACACCACAAAAAGGCATTGTTTTAAATGCAAGTAATGAAGTGGCGGTGAATGCGTTTTTGCAAAACAAAATCAATTTTGGCAAAATAAGTGAGCTAGTATTGAAGCTTATGAATGACTTTGCAAGTTTTGATTTTACAAGCTTAAAGGATATAGAATCTATTAGTGATTTAGATTCTAAAGTCAGGGCAAAATCACAAGAGTGGATAAATACAAACAAATAGCAATACCACAATAAAGGAGTATTATGCAAGATTTTGTGATAGATTCTAAACTTTTAGCTATGAAAGAGCTAGGAGAGCATTTCCGCCATAGTCTGCATAAAATCCCTGAAGTCTCCGGGGCAGAATACAAAACAAGTGCGTTTTGTCAAGATGTGCTAAAAAAGGCGGGGTTTAAAATCACCACATTTGAAGGCTACACGGGCTTTTTAGCGGATTTGGATAAAGATTGTAATCTCCCACGCATTGCTATCCGTGCGGATATGGACGCCCTAGAGATGAATGACTTAACCAACAACGAGCATACTTCCACACACAAGGGCTTGGCACATAACTGCGGACACGATTTACATATGGCAATCGCCCTTTTGAGTGCGTGTTTTATTATTCAACATAAAGAAAAGCTCTCCTGCAATGTCCGCTTTATCTTTCAAATGGCAGAGGAAAAAGCCCATATCCCAGGGGCTAATAAAATGGTGGAACTTGGCTGTATGGAGGGTGTAGATGAAGTGTATGCCCTGCATAATGACGCCTCGCTAGAATATGGCAGTGTGAAAATCAATAATGGTATTATGAGTTCTTTTGGCACGATTTGGAATCTTAGCATTCAAGGCAGAGCCGCCCATAGCTCCACACCACACAAGGGCTTAGATGCGATTTATGAAGGGGCTAGAATCCTAATGGATATGGAGCATATCATCGCTAAAAAGACAGATCCATTTTCACCAGCGGTGTTTTCTTGCGGTATGTTTCAAGGCGGGTCTATCCCCAATGGCATTGCAGAATCTGCCTTGCTTAAAGGCACAATTCGTGCTATGGATAAGGAGACTAACGAGATTTTAAAAAATGCGTTTAAAGACATAGAGGAGCAAAGTGCATTGCGGGGCTTTAAGACGCGGTTTAGCTATGATGGGTATCCGGCGATTTTTAATCACGCTGCGTGTGTGCAACGCCTTGTAGAATCTGCACAAAAGGTGCTAAAAAATCATAATATGCTTTTTCAATCCTGTGAGCCGATGAGTGCAAGTGAGGACTTTAGCTATATGATAGAAGCGTGCAGGGATAAAAAGGGGGCGATGTATTTTCTAGGCAGTGGGAATGCAAAAAAGGGCATTTGTAACTATCTGCATTCAAATCCCTACTATGTGGAGGATAAAGCCATTCTTGTGGGCGCACAAATATGGATAAATCTCATTTTGAGCTTTGGCAAATAGGCTTTGTGTGGGCTTTGGAGTAATTGCGGAGATGATATTGCTTGTTATCCTTGGAGGCGTTGCTTTACTCTATGTGATTTTGCCCTTACTTGTGCTTTTGATACTCTATTTTCTTATTTCTAAACTTAATAGGCATTATTTCAAGGCTGGGCAAAAGTGTTTAGATTCTACTCATTTAGCACAAAGAAGCCAAATGCCCCTGCATATTAGAATCTTTGGCACAAAGCTATGGGCTAAGAGTGAAACAATCGCCTATTGTTTGGTGCTAGAATGTGCTTTGGCGATTATGCTTTTTAGCCTAGATTCTATGCTAAGGGTGCAGTGGCATAGTGGCTATGAGCGGTATAAGGAGCTTTGCCAAATTGCTGAGGGACAATTGGATTTCCCCTTGCAAGATTCTCCGCAAAAATACAGCCAAATTTTTAAGTTGAAACATCTCTTTTACTCCACGCAGTTTAATAGGTTAGATGAAAATGAAAAAGAAGCCCTTTACTTAGGACAATTTCAGTTTAGCCCAAAAACAATAACGGAGAAGGAGTTTTTAAGCTATCTTGACCCAAATAAGCCAACATACCCACCTAAGGGCAATCCAACATTATACAGCTGGGAATTTACAGGCGGTGAAAGTGAGCAAGAAGCAGAATCTAGCGTGTTACAAAGGCTTTCATTTGGAAGTTCTCACATTTCTTATACGCTTTATGTCTCATCACATTCGCCAAATATAACAAGTATGCAGGATATTAAGACAATGCGTTTTGGTGTAAAGTGGGAGTATAGGACTTTGCTTCACACTTATTTTGTAGGCATTTTAAGCAATGCTAACAAAGGTGTGCAAAGCTGTGGTGACATATTTTGATAGCAAAAGCATTGTAGATTCAATGACACAAAGCAACCTGCCACAAGCAGCGTATTTTAAAGCTAGAATCTAGCGTGTTTTACGCTTATCTATCGCAATAAAAACAACTCAAGCCAGAATTTTAAGGGGACTTCTAAGGCAGAAGGCGGATTCTAAAGTAGATTCTAAGGGGTGGGGGGGGTTAAGGTGGTTTCTAAGGGAGTTTGTAAAGTAGATTCTGCGGATTTGTTTCATTTTTACCCACACTTCTCTTGCCTTACTCTTTTATTTATTTTGTTTATAAAATAAAAATAATTCTCATATTTTTTATTTAACTTTAAATTTAGAATCTTATACTTCCACTCCATAAATCTACAAAAAGGTTTATATACCACACTATAAAGGAAATATGATGAAAAAGTATCTCTTGTTTTTTGCCGCATTGAGTAGCATTACACAATATGCTTTTAGTGATGATTTTAATTCTCAAAATGAAGCCCAAAAAGAAGCTCAAAAAAAAGTTAAGCTTGATACTTCCATAGTCAAAGCCACGATGATGAATTCCAAGCTTGATGAGCTAAACCGCAATGTGTATGAGATAGATAAAGAGAGTATCGCAGACAAAGGCTATCGCTCAACTGAAGATATTTTCCGCTACACGCCTTTTGTGGGGCTAAGTAATGTGGGCTTAGGAAGTAACCTTGACTTACGCGGACAGGGCAATCGTGCTAACACCTCCGTGCAGGTGCTGATAAATGGAATCTACTCCAATATGCTAGATTCTAGCCACGGCGTTACTCCGCTTAATACCCTATCCCCCTCAAGTATAGAATCTATTGAGATTCTGCCCGGTGGCGGGGCAGTGATGTATGGGAATGGCACACGCGGCGGAGTAGTCAATATCATCACGCAAAGGCGGTATGAAGAGCCATTTTTCACAGCGGGGTTAAGCTATGGCAACACAATAGCTTCAACTGGACATAGCTACAATGCCGATGCGAAGTTTGGCACAAAACTTGGAGATAGGACTTATATTTCACTCGGTGCGGCATATATTAATCGTGGCGGACCTAGAAGTGGAGATAAAACAAGTGGCGCACAAGCAAATATGGGACTCATATATGATATTTCACAGGGGGGGGGGCATAGCTTAAGCTTTGATGTGGATTATTTTAATGGCATTATCCGCACAAGCCCGAATAATTCCTTTATGGATATTAAAAACCCAAGCAAAGATGATAGGAAAACGCCCGGCAATGGCAGTTTGCATAACACACAGCAACGCCTTGATGTGAGTCTTGGCTACAAGGGTGAGCTAAGCGAAAACTCAAAGCTTGATGTAAAAGCTTTCTATCATCTCAATCGTATCAACTATGTAGATTCTCTTACAAGGCTAAGTTCATTTAGCTATATGAATATGGTGCTTAACAATGCTTCAGCAGATCAAAGTGGCTCTCTCTTTGATGATCAAAAAGCTGGAATCACCGCAAAATACGATCTCAAACACACAAATGGGCTTTTTATCCTAGGAGCAGAATCTATTTGGAATCGTGGCAAACGCACGATGGATCAAATGATTGATTGGAGCGGAAATGTGTCAATGAATCCGGGTGGGCAGACAGTTACAGGCTACAAGCATAGAATCCTTGTGCCATTTGTTGGCACAAAATGGAGCAATGCCCTTTATACCTTAGAAAAATACGACTTTAGCAAAAGCTTCTCGCTCACAGGCGGGGCGAGATATGAATACGCATATTATGATATAGATGTGAGCTATTTTAATGATATGACAATCACAATGACTAATAGTAGTATGCCATCAAAATACACAACCCTAGGCTCACTCACAGACTCACTTCATAACTACGCCCTAGAGCTAACGCCAAGCTATCGCTATTCAGATTCTGGAAATCTTTATGCCAAATATGAGCGGGGCTACTTCTCCCCTAGCCCAAATTCTATGCTTAGACGCAATGGCAGCGGAAACAGGGCTTCCTACACCGCCACAAATCTCAAAAAAGAAACCTATGATACCTTTGAGCTAGGCATAAAAGACTTTTTGGGAGATTCTGTAATGCTGAGTGCAAGTGCGTTCTACACATTGACAAATAATGAATTTTACACGCAGGGTAACGCCCACTCTGTCAGCGGTGTAACTTATGGTAACTATGACAAAACACAGCGTGTAGGCTTAGAGCTATTCTCCGAGCAGTATCTTTTTGGCGGAGCGTTAGCTTTAAGTGAAAGCTTTAGCTATGTAGATGCGAAAATCTTACAAAACAATGGCTCAAATGTCAGCAATCTCAAAATACCATATGTGAGTAACTACAAAGCCACAATCGGTGCAAATATCGCTCTTAATAGAATCTTTAGCATTTGGACAAATAATACATTTTTTGGCACAAGCTATGACATTACGCAAGAAAAGATAAAGCCTTATAGTCTTACAGACATCGGGCTAAATGCGAGGTTTAGCAATCTCTCTTTGAGTGCTGGGGTGAGAAATGTCTTTGATACTTTCTATTATAGCTACTATAACCACGACTCTAGCGATCAAATTGCAGGATATGCTTTCCTTATCGGGCAGGGGCGGAGTGCATTTATTGAAGGGCGATATACATTTTAAGGCTTTAGTAGAAACTAGATTCTACTAAAATTCCACAACGCCGACTGCGGAAGTATCTTGCGATGATTTTGCGGGTTGTCAAAGTGGAGGCGAAGGGAGTGGCTCAAACGCATACAGTTGCGAAGCAACAAATCCATACTTGCAAAATGACCGAGCCGACACTGCAGACTCCCGCAAAAGCGCACAAGAGACAACGCAGAATCTAGATTCTACGAAAGAAAACCTTGAAAGTGTTGCAGGGCGGATTCTATATCAATATGGCAATAGCCATTTGGATTTTTCTCTAAATATTTTTGATGATAGCTTTCTGCTTCATAGAAGTTAGCTAAAGGCAGAATCTCTGTAACCGCCTTGCGATTCTGAATTTGCTCCCATTTTTTGAGACACTCTCTTATCACACACCCACTCTTAGAATCCACATAATACACGCCGTTGCGATACTGTGTGCCTCTGTCATTACCTTGATAATTTAACGCACAAGGATCAATAATGGATAAAAACCGCTCTATAATCTCACGCAGGGGCAGAGCAGATTCATCATACTCTAGCTTCAAAGTCTCTACCGCCCCACTTGCCCCACTGCATACAAGATCATAGCTTGGATTAGCGATCTTGGAATTTGCATAGCCCACGCTAGAATCTAGCACACCTTTAAGCCTATCAAAATAGCCCTGCATTCCCCAAAAGCAACCACCAGCAAGATAAATCACCGCCATTTTTGCCCTTTCACACAATGAAATTATTTGAAATGTTAAGTATTTGAGATAAAATCCTACTTACATTGTTTGCACAAAGCACAAACAGGTTCAAAGGATTTTCATTGCAACACATATCAAAAGACACACGACAAGACACATTACAACCCACGCAAAAAGCCCTATTGCGTTCTATCCCTAAAGTTGATACGCTTCTAGCCCACGCTGATTTACAAGACTTTGATAAAGCCTTTATTCTGCCCCTAATCTATGAGTATTTACAAACTTTGCGAGATTCTATCTCGCAAGGAAAAAGCCCAAATACAGATTTAAACACACACGCTAAAACGATAAAAGCTAAAGCCCTGCAAGCTCAAGCCCCCACAATGCAAAGTGTGATAAACGCCACAGGAGTGGTGATTCACACAAACCTTGGACGCAGTGTCTTTTCACAAGAGATTATGGAGCAAATCACCCCACTACTCACCGCCTACAACACGCTAGAATACGATTTGCACAAGGGTAAAAGGGGGGAGCGATATATCCACGCTACACAGATTCTAGCTCAAATGTTTGGCGTAGAATCCGCCCTGCTAGTGAATAACAACGCCGCAAGCGTGCTTTTAATCCTAAATACCTTTGCTAAGGATAAAGAAGTCATCATCTCGCGTGGGGAGCTTGTAGAGATAGGTGGGAGCTTTAGAATCCCAGAAGTGATGAAAAGTGCTTCAAGTATTTTACGCGAAGTGGGCGCGACAAATAAGACGCATTTACGCGATTATGAAAACGCCATAAATGAAAAAACAGCGATGATTATGAAAGCCCACCAAAGTAATTTTAAGCAAGTTGGCTTTACCAAAGACTGCCATATAAAAGAGCTTATCACTTTAGCTAAAAAGCATAATCTTATTGATTATTTTGACTTAGGCAGCGGACATTGTGGAATCTTAAGCCTACAAGATGAGCCAAGTGTGAGTGAAATTTGTAAATACAAACCATCACTGCTTAGCTTCAGTGGCGATAAGCTCTTTGGCGGTCCCCAGCTTGGCATTATCCTTGGCAAAAAGGAGCTTATAGAACAGCTCAAAGCTAATCAGCTTTTACGCGCCTTAAGGGTGGATAAGTTTAGCATTCTTGCCCTTATTGCCACGCTCCAAGCCTACAAAGACAAAGCCCATCACAAAATCCCAACCCTTAATATGCTTTTAATCCCGCTAGAAAAGCTAGAATCTAGGGCAAAAGTTTTACAAAGCCTGATTACACAATCTCGCATTAGCCAACAAGTGCAAGTGGAAGTCTTAATGCTTTCTTCACTTGCAGGGGGCGGGAGTGTGCCGCATATTGAGTTTGAATCTTGGGGAGTGAGTTTGCAAAGCAAGATTCTAAATGCCAAAGCGTTTGAAGAAAAATTGCGTTTGCAAGGGCTTATCACCTGCATACAAAAAGATAAAATCCTGCTAGATATGCGGACTTTACTGCCACACGATGAAGAAAAGATTGTGATGATTTTAGAATCTGTTTTGGGGCAAAGCAATGACTAAGCAGCCCATAGAGCAAAATCACAATGACATTCACAACGATATTATAGTGGGACTTGCTGGGCATATAGACCACGGCAAAACCACGCTTATAAAAGCTTTGAATGGCTTTGATGGCGATAGCTTAGAGCAGGAAAAGCAAAGGGGCATTACGCTGGATTTGAGCTTTTCAAACCTTGAGTTTAACTCCCGCAATGTCGCTTTCATTGATGTCCCCGGACATAGCAAGTTAGTAAAAAATATGATTGCTGGGGTATTTGGCATTGATGTGCTTTTGCTTGTAGTTGCGGCAAATGAAGGCATTATGCCTCAAAGCAAGGAGCATATACATATCGCAAACTTGCTAGGGGCAAAAAGCTGTATTTGCGTGATAACTAAAATTGATAAGCTTGAAAATAAGCAAAAAGACTTAGCAGACTTAGAATCTACAATCAAAGATTTTTTCAAGCCCCTTGATATGAGCTTAGATTCTATCTTTGCTTTGAGCTTATGTCCCACGCCTAGCACACAAGAGATTGAAAATTTAAAACAAAGGTTAGAATCTATCCCCAAACCGCCAAAAGATGACTATGGAGTTTTTTTGTATTACATAGATAGGAGCTTTGCTATTCAAGGAGCGGGTTGCGTGGTAACAGGCAGTGTGCTAAGTGGGGAATGCCATATTGATGAAAAGCTCTATATTTACAACAAAGCCAAGGAAGTGAGCCTAAAAAGCATTCAAGTGCATAAGCAAAAAGCACTCAAAGCCTATCCCTCACAACGCGTTGCACTCAATCTATCCGCGATAAGTCATAATGAGCTAAAACGAGGCTATCTCATCTCAAAGAAGGGCTTTTTGCGTGGGTTTGATAGCATTGATGTGGGGATTTTTGGGGAAGTTAGGCACAACGCCACTTATACACTCCATATCGGTAGCTTTAAACTCAAGGCTAAAGTTTGTGTGCTTACCACGCATAAAGATTCAAAAATTGCGGATTCAAAGTTTGTGGATTCAAACGCCACAAATTCAACAAATATGGATTCAAAAGTTATAGTTTCACACGCCTTTGGTAAAGCCCCGCTTACCCTTGCTACACTCAAAACCGATACCCCCATTTTTGGAATCTACTCCCAACGCTTTATCTTACGCAATGATAATGACACGCTTTGTGGTGGCATAATCTTAAACCCCATTGCCGATCCTATCAAAAAACACACTCGTTTAATCCTTTTAGAATCCCTAGCAAAAAAAGACTTCAAACAAAGCTTTTATCTCTTAACGCAGATTCACAAAAAGGGCTTTGGGCTTGTCAGCTCCACACAGCGATTTTGCCTAAGCCACGCTCAAAGCCTAGAGATTGCTAAAACTTTAAATCTTTTCCTTGATGAAAAAGCCCTAACACTCTATCCACTCTCCCAAGTAGAGACACTCAAAACCCATATTTTAGAGATTTTCTCACGCAATAAAAACGCCCTTATATCCGCTCAAAGCTTAAATAATAAGCTCAAATGGGCGTCCCTTGCCCTGTGTCAAAGGGCATTAGATGAGCTTTTAAAAGAAGGGCAGATAAAAAATCAAAATGGTTTATATCTCTCTCAATGGTGTCAAATACAAAATATCCACACTTACGCAGAGCAAAGCATTTTAGAATCTTTAGCAAGTCAGGGCTACGCACCCCTAGCACCCTATAATCTCTATGAAGAGCTAGAGATTGATAGGAGTCTAGGCGATAATGCCCTAAAAGCCCTAACTCACGCTCAAAAAGTCGTGCGTATCACGCATAATCTTTTTATCACCACAACCGCCCTGCAAAAAATTGTGAGCTTAATGCGTGAGATTTTACAGACAAATGGCTACATTGATGTAAATCTGTTACGAAACCACACACACTTAAGCCGAAAATACCTTATCGCGTATTTAGAATACCTTGATAAATTTGATGACATTGTGTGTAAGGATAATAAACGCAGTTTAAAATACGCCCCACAAAACCGAGCCTACAAAGATTCTAGTAAAGATTCCAACCAACCAAAAGGATAACAATGAAACAAGAAAAAGAAATCCGCCTTGATTTTTTAGCCAACTTCCCACAAAATCACAAAGCAAATGCCTTGCTTCATTCACAAAATGTCCCTAATCCAAACACGCTTGATAGTGCCTATCTTTCACAACTAAGCCAAGATTCTAAAAACCTTGCCTCACTTTTTTCTAAAACCCACGCCCATAGCTTCAACTACACAAGCAGTGATTTTTTTACACTTTTTTCCATTTTGCAAACACATCATTTTCACATAGTCCTTAGCGTTAGTTTGCATCAGCAAAGCCTTTATGCCGCGAAAGTCAGCAAAGGCATTAAGCTTATCTCCCCAAACCAACAAGGCGTTATACAGAGCATTCCGCCACTGCCAAATGAAAGGAATCTTGCTTTTTTCCTGCCCTTTGTCAATCAAGATATTTTGACTACAAATCCCATTGAATCCTTGCTTGAAGTGATTTTACACACTTATCCAAATGCGTTTATTTTCCTTGATATTTCACTCCTTGCAAGTGTGCTAGATTCTACACAACTCAAGCGTTTAAGCACACTTAGCCACCCGCAGATTCTATTCTTATGCAATGCTGAAAACATAGGTTTATCCCGCCCTAGCGGTTTTATCCTAAGTAGTTTTAATAAGCTAGAAAACAATCATATTTTAGATGAGTTTTTTCAGCTCCAGCTCCTGCGTCCTAATCTCTACAAAGCCGCATATATCGCCCTGCAAGATATACTTCAAAGCCTAAAGCCCAAAGATAGCAAAAACGAGTTTTACACAAAGCTCAAAAATCTTTTGGGCGAAAATCTCTCCCTTTTTGCCCCATTAGAATCTACCCTGCCAAATGCCCTGCCTCTGCGATTTTCCCATATCAAAGCACGGCTTCTCTTGCAGGCTTTGAGTGTGGAGGGCATTTTTGCCATTAATGGACAGGATTGCTTATTTGGTAATGCCAAACCATCTTTTGTGCTTGCTTCTCAAGGCTATGATGAGCCAAGCACACGGGAGCTTTTAAGCATAAGCTATAATGATGAAATAAAGCTAGATTCTATTACACAACGCCTAAGCAATGCGTATTTGCAGCTTACACAATTTTGAATCTTGCACAATTTTGAATCCCACATCATTTAAAAAGGAGTAAAAATGATAAGTTTCACTCAAGCCCTAAAGCTTGGCACTACCCTACCACGCACAAATCGCACACATAAAATCAAGCTTTTTAACGCTTATAATGCCATTTTAAGTCAAGATATTTTCGCTTCTAGGGCGATTCCAGCGTTTGATAATTCCGCAATGGACGGCTATGCGATTTTACTGCAAGATTATGATAAAACTTGTATCAATCGCGGCAAGATTCTAGCCGGGGATAATAGCACGCACATCACGCTGACACAAGGGGAAACCTACAAAGTGATGACAGGCTCAATGCTCCCGCAAAATACCCAAGCGGTTATCCAAATAGAAATGGCACAAGAGCAACAAGGCAAAGTCAGCTTCCCCAGCCTAAAACAGCCCTTGCATCAAGGGCTAAATATCCGCTACAAAGGCGAAGAGATACAAGCAGATTCACTTCTTTTACGCAAGGGAAAAAGGCTCAATCACCTTGATTTAAGTATCCTTGCTTCACAAGGCATAAGCGAGACAGAAAGCTTTGTGCCGCTCAAAATTGGAATCTTTTCAAGTGGCGATGAAGTCATTGAGCCACACCAACACGCTAAAGCGTATCAAATCTACAACACAAACGCCACAAGCCTTTATACACTTTTAGCTTCTCGTGGCTTTGCGTGTAGCTATCAAGGGATTTTACAAGATGACAAACTTGCTTTGCATAAGAAAATAGAATCTTTTCAAAGCTTTGATGTCGTCATTACAAGCGGTGGGGCGAGTGTAGGCGATGCGGATTTGATTAAACAAGCCTTACTTGAGCTTGGGGCGAAATTTATATTTGATGGAGTAAATGTCAAGCCCGGACGACATCTTGGCTTGGCTACTTTGGGAGATACTATCATTATTTTGCTACCGGGCAATCCCTTAGCCCTACTTTTACATACACATACTTTAATTCTGCCGATTTTAGAATCTTTACAAGGGGGCAGTGCCTTTTATCCAAAAGCTTTTACTTTTGAGCTAGATTCAGATTTAAATCTTAAGGCGAATACCACTTCAGCCCTGCTAGGCATAATAGAATCTTCTCGCTTCCTGCCCTATAACAACGGCAAAATCGGCTCAAGCTCCCTTGCTACAATGTGGAAAAACAATGCCATTGCCCTTTTTGATAATCCTAGCCAAAAACCTATGAGCTACGCAAAGGGCAGTGCGATTAAGGTAATTATGTATAATGCCGATTTTTGTGATATAATGGATTTTTTCAATGATTAAAACCCCAAATTAAAACTTCAAAGGAGTGAATATGACAAAGCTATTGTTTGGAGTGAGCGACACACAAGAATGCAGGAGAGCTATTCAAACTATTATCCGCTTTTTTGGCAATAGAGATGAGATTGAGCTGACACTGCTTCACGTGAATCCTGAAATCATCGTTTATGCGGAAAGTGGGATTGTGGATTATGGCACGATTGAAAATATTGAGAATGAAAAGTCAAATGCAATGCTTGATGAGTTTGAAACGGAGTTTAATAAACAAGGCATTACTTGCCAAAAGATTCTAAAAACCGGTAATCCCGTTGATGTCGTGCTAGAAATCATCAATGAGTATGATTTGCTTGTGATTGGTGCGAGTGAATCTTCACTTTTACACAGAATCTTTAACTCTCATCAAAACAGCTTTATTAATTCTTCGCCTATTCCTGTTTTGGTGGCAAAATAAGTCAAAATTAAAATGAATCAAAATCAAAATCAAATTTCAAAATAAGGTGTAGCTTTATGAAAAGACTCTTTGGGTTTATCCTACTTAGTAGCTTATTTGTAAGCCAGCTTTGTGCCTTGGAATTTGGCTCAATGGGCAATACTTCTGCGGCAATGGGCGGAGCAGGGGTAGCACTCAAGCACTCCGCTTGGGGGCTATACTACAATCCCGCCCTTTTAAGCTCCGATCCAAAAGTCAAGCTTGGCTACTCGCTTGGCGTAGGCTTAAGAGAACAGAATCTTGCTAAACTCACCACTATTGATATAAATAATATGACCGACACCGCAGAGCGACTTATAGCGACTTTCACAAATGCTGGAGCAGGTGGTGTGCCAAGTGCTGGGGTTATAACAGATGTTATAAAAGAAGGATTGCAAACAGCTCTTGGCGGGCAGGGCACAGGTGATGTCCAGAAAGATTTAGAAAACTATTTGCAACAACACCCCGATGGCAATTATGGCAGTTTGATTCAAGGAATCTTAGGGGCAGTCAATCAAAACCAAAATATCTCGCAGGATCAAAAAGATTTGCTTGATAATATCGTGGGAAATATTGATTATGGGAATCTTGACTTTAGCAATGGTGGTGGTAGTGGAGCGATCAAAGATGCGTTGCAAAATATCACCATAAATAAAGGTGGTGATAAAGGCTTAGATAAAGCCGTAGAAGACATTAGCTCAATGCAGGAGATTTTAAAGGATAATAATCTTAATATCGTTAGCCAAAATGGCGTGATTTTACAAATCTCAAGCAAAACGATGAATGAAAAGCTAGGTTCTTTGGGCGTGGCGTATTTCGCTTCAGCCTATTCTAGTATGTCTATCAACGCAGATTCTAGTAAAATGCGACTTATCATCAATAGTGGCAATAGCTACTACGAGCTTGTAGATAATGGCGGGAGCTTTAGCTTCAAGGCTTCTAGTAAGGCTGATTATGATAAATACTCGCTTATTGCTTCACTAGAGGGCAATAGCGATGCACACAAGCTTGTTACCACCGCCCTTATGCTCTCTGAAGTGCCAATCGGCTATGCAAGGACATTCTACCTTAAGCACGGCAACTTGAATCTTGGCATAACCGGTAAGCTAATGAATGCCATCAGCACACAAAAGCAGATTAATATCAATAAAAATACAGATTTTCAAAAGGAGCTTACAAGCCTTGCTTCACTTGAAAATACTATTTCATCAAATAATTTTGGCGTAGATGTAGGGGTGCTTTATGAGCTTGATTTGCCGGAGTTTCGCTATCTCACGATTGGGCTTGTGGCTAAGAATCTAAACTCCCCTACTTTTGAATCAAGTCTCAATAATATCACCATTAAGCCGCAATATCGTATGGGGCTAGGCTACAACTCTAAGTTTTTAAATGTCGCCTTTGACGCGGATTTAACTCCAAATGACTTACTTGCTTTTAGCAATGTCAAACAACAAAGCCAAATGATCGGTGGAGGCATGGGCTTTGATCTTAAGGTTGTAGATTTAAGGCTAGGTGCGATGAAAGACTTGCGACAAGATACCGGGCTTATTCTTACAGGTGGGCTAAATGTGCTAGGATTCCTAGATATTGCCTTGCAAGTAAGCACAAAGACCACTAAGCTTGATGGCACACCCATTCCGCAATACATTAACCTCCGCCTAGGCGGCAGCTTTAGCTTCTAAAATGCAAAAGCTCCCTATAAGCGTTACAATTTTAGTCAAAAATGCTCAAAGTACTTTTAGCGAGTGCTTATCGGCATTAGTGGATTTTGATGAAGTGATTGTGCTTGATAATGGCAGTGATGATGGCACACTTGATATTGCGAAAAATTTTGCTAATGTCAAAATCTATCAAAGCGAGTTCATCGGCTTTGGTGCATTAAAAAATCTCGCCATAAGCTATGCTACGCACGAGTGGATTTTGAGTGTAGATTCTGATGAGATTTTAGAATCTAGCACTTTAGAGCAGATACGCTTAGCCCTAAGCTCTATGCAGCCCCACCACATTTACGCTATGCCACGCAAAAATCTCTACAATGGCGAGTGGATAAAGGCGTGTGGGTGGTATCCCGACTATGTATGGCGACTTTTTAATAAAACTTTCACACGCTTTAATGACAACATCATACACGAGAGTGTTATACTGCCCAAAAATGCCAAGCTTATTAAACTTACAAGTGGATTGAAGCATTATGCTGCCCCTAATATGGAATCCATCATCGCAAAAATGAATCGTTACACAAGCTATTCTGCGGAGCAAAAACACAGGCATAAGAAAAAAGCTAGTATGCTGGGGGCTATTGCAAGATTCTGGCTGACTTTTTTTAAAGATTATTTTTTGCGTGGAGGGATTAAATATGGATACAAGGGCTTTATCATTGCACTTTTAAACGCTAGTGGTGCGTTTTTCCGCTATGCGAAACTCTATGAGCTAGATAAACAAGATAAAAAATGAAGCTTTTCATCATTCTCAAAGATATTGCAGAATCTGGCGGGGGCGAGAGAGTGTGTGTCAATCTCTCTAATGCGTTTAGTGAGATAGGCTTTGAAGTGAGTGTTATTAGCTTTTTTAGATTCCAAGATGAAATCCCTTTTACATTACATAAAAATATCAATGTCCGCTTTCTATCACATACCACACCAAAGAGTAAAAACCCATTTAAAAAGCTTTTTAATAAAAGCATTTATCGATATATCTTAAGCAAAAAAGTAGATACAATCGCACAGCAAGAAAAGCCTGATATTGTCCTAGCAAATGATGGCTGGTATATCCCAAAGGCTAAACTAGATTCTATACAATATATCCGCCTATGGCATCTAAACGCACCAAAAAAGATAGATAAAAGAAAGCAAAAGATATTTAATCTCTTTGATACCTTAGTCGTGCTTTCATCTCGTGAATTAAACAAATGGCAAGGCTATCATAAAAATGTTAAAGTAATCCCAAACTTTCTGCCTTTTATCTCACAAAAAAACACAGATTCTAATCAACATAGAATCATATCCGTTGGGCGTATGGATAGGGGTGATCAAAAAGGCTTTTTAAGGCTTATAGATATTTGGGAAAAGGTGCAAGAGAGAATAAAAGCTATATATTGTCATACTGAGCAAAGCGAAGTATCTAACACAGAATCTAAAAAAGATATTTCGTGCTTACGCACTCAATATGACAAGATAACAATTCAAAATGACAGCCACGAAACAACCTTAGATTCTAAGCGACTTAGTGCGGAGGCAGTTTGCGATGATTTTAAGAGTTGTGAAGCCTTGAGTGCAAGGGGTTTATTAAACATAAATGACGAAGCACGAAAGGCAAACTCTCTTAAAAGGGCGGAAACTGCAACGCACAAAAAAGACTTAGGATCTTGGAAGCTCATTATTGTCGGCGATGGAGTAATGAAAGAACAAATCCAAGCAAAGATTCTAGAAAAAAACCTACAAGACACCATTATCCTAAAACCTTTTACAAAAGATATAGAATCTGAATATCTAAACGCAAGTATTTATGCGATGACTAGCCATTTTGAGGGCTTTGGTATGGTGCTTGTGGAGGCTAGCTCTTATGCCTTACCTTGTATTGCTTTTGATATTGCTGCGGGTCCAAGCGATATTATAGAATCTCACACAAGCGGTTATCTTATAGAAGATAATGACTTACAAGACTACGCAGACAAACTTATAGACTTAATGAGTGATAAAGACAAAAGAGAATCTATGGGACTACAAGCAAAGCAAAGAGTCAAAGAGAGATTCTCAAAAGAAGCTATTATGCCTTTATGGGAAGAAGTATTTAGGGCATAATCAAGTCTTTATCATAATCTTTTCTTCCATTCTCATTGCCAACTATTCTAGGGCGATTCCCTGCAAAATCATCACTTATTAAACTCCGCTTGGATTCAAAGCCCTGCATATCAATTCCTGCAATATCAAGTAAGGTATGGATTAAATCATCGCTCATATAGCGTTGATTCTGTGCTTTTTGCAATCGCTTA
>NZ_JRPE02000055.1 GCF_000765825.2 Helicobacter magdeburgensis | reverse complement strand
GCGATTATCTTGCGTTACTATGGCTTTTTGGGTTTTTCTTTTAATGGATTTTTTCTTAGGAGCTTGTGTAATCATTGGTAGAATCCTTTAGCTTTACCAACTTAAAGGGCGGGGCATAAAGCCCCTACGCTTACCGCTTGTATCTAATTTTGATTTTAAACCCAAAGAGCCTAAAATTTAGATACAATGCAATCAAGCGTTTGCTATGTCGTTTCATAGTAACGCCTTTAGTTGGATTTGCCCCTATTGCTAGGGGCGATATTATTTTAGCTAGTTTTTGTTAATAAAAAGAGATATAATGTAAAATATTACTCTTTTTTACCTACTAAATCCCCTACTTTTTGGCTTCTGTCTTTGCATTTGCTTTACTACTTCAATTTGTTTTTCTTGGATTCTCTCTTGCGGTGTTTGTGTGGTTTTGTCTTGCTCTCGCTGGGCTTGTGCTACTTGAGACAAAAGGCTGTCAATATTGCTTTCT
>NZ_JRPE02000054.1 GCF_000765825.2 Helicobacter magdeburgensis | reverse complement strand
GCGATTATCTTGCGTTACTATGGCTTTTTGGGTTTTTCTTTTAATGGATTTTTTCTTAGGAGCTTGTGTAATCATTGGTAGAATCCTTTAGCTTTACCAGCTTAAAGGGAGGGGCGCATAAAGCCCCTATACGCTTACCGCTTGTATTTTACTTTGATTCTAAACCCAAAGAGTCTAAAATTTAGGTATAATTCAAGCGTTGGGCGTTTATGCGTTCGGCTTCGCATAATAGCCCCCTTTGACACTGGATTGCCCCTATTGCTAGGGGCGATGTTATTTTAGCTAGTTTTTGTTAATAAAGGACATATTTTATTAAATTATTGTCCCTTTTTATCTACTAAATCCCCTACTTTTTGGCTTCTGTCTTTGCATTTGCTTTGCCACTTCAATGTGTTTTTCTTGGATTCTCTCTTGCGGTGTTTGTGTGGTTTTGTCTTGCTCTCGCTGGGCTTGTGCTACTTGAGACAAAAGGCTGTCAATATTGCTTTCT